>OMWB01000029.1 GCA_900314645.1 uncultured Actinomycetes bacterium | reverse complement strand
ATGACGGCTGCGGCCCCTCGTAAACCGGTCCGCATGGTCGCTGTCAATCTGTCGGTCTTCGACATGGCAAAGTGTCGACTTTCTCATTGACAAATACAGCCCAGAGGCCGTTGTCCGGCTAGGCACAGAGGCCGCACGCCCACAGGCGCGGAGGCCCGCCAGATCTGGGAGGCCCTTGGCCGTCCCTCAGCCCACACGCCCGCCAGAGAAATGGGAGGGGGGCGCGCCGTATGTGGCACGCCCCCCTCTGGTATCTCTTGCCTCTGTGGTTACTCTGACTCTTGACTGCTATCAGCTTCTATAGCACTCATTATCTGGGAATGTATCACCTCGGCATTCTGTAGCGCCAAAGGTGCTAACGCTCTGATAGCCTCATGACGGTGATAAAGGTATTCGTCGTTATGGTATTGGCGCACGGGAAGTCGAACAATGCTCACCATTGCCGAGAACAATTCTCGTAGCGTGTCCGCGTAGTCTGCCGCCAACCCTAAGCTAATCCCACGACGCGAAGCCGCGTCAATGTGGCCTATAACCTCGCCAATTGAATCATCCGCGCCGTACAGTAAGCGCCGAGCCTTTTTTAGCTCTGTCCGCGCGAACTCCTTGTGTGCCTCTGTGGATAGGAGAAAGCGCCCGTTTACGGCTGTGGCAAAACCTAGAACCCATTCCGCATCGTCTTGCAGCTCTAATGTGACGTATTCATTCACTGTCGGTCACGTCCCGATGCAGAATCGCCGCCGCGCCCTCTATCGCGTCAGACGCGCACAACATGATTTCTTGTAGGAGTTGCAGCGAATCGTCCATGTATACGTTGTCTAGGCCGTCAGCATCCAACGCCACGACGATACCGGCCACGCCTCGGAGCAGTTGCGCGGAATCGCCAAGCATTTCCATAGCGTTCCACTTCGGGGACGAATCGCTGTAAGGTTTCAGGCTAAGACCGTTCATGATGCGCCATCACCGCCAGAACTTGCGCCGCCCGTTCAATTACGTAAACGGAGCGCCCATCACGCTCCAAACGCTGAATAACGTCAGCCATGCCGGCTATATTGTTGCGCTTGACAGCCGCACACGCTGGTAGGTCGTACTCAATCCAACACGGAAAACAACAGGTTGTCACCCTACCAGTGGGGGATAACAGCACGGTTTCGGCCGGCGGATAATTGCCGGTAGTCCCGTCTGGGCGCTTGTAGTTGTACCGAATGTTGCCATCACTGTCACGAGGCAGCAACTCCATTTCTACGCCGCAGATGCAACACCGCTCCAACTTTGTTTTGCCCTTTTGTTTCGACTTGCGCGGCATGTGATACCCCTCTCGACGTTGGCGCGGCTCTGCCCGCGCCCTTTTGACGTGCGGCACGACTGGTACAAGTGCCGTACATGTCGTGCTTGTGGGGCATCATCCCACACACGGAAACGGCCCCTTTTCGGGGGGTTTGCATACCATTTGCATACTTGCGTGTTTTAGAACATCAAAAAGAAAAGCAGGTCAGACACAAAAACAATGTCTGACCTGCTGATATGTTGGGTGCGCCAGGAGGGATTCGAACCCCCGACCATCGGATTAGAAGTCCGGTGCTCTATCCTACTGAGCTACTAGCGCAGGTGCTGTTACATAGTAGCACTTGCAGCTCAATTCAGGGCGCCTTATGCCTCAAGTGCGCGGCGGCCAAGCTCCAGGCAACCAAGGATGCCCTGCTTCTCGTTCAGGCTGTTGGGCACGATGTAGTTGTCGATGTCGTCCAGCTCCTTGGTGGAGAGATAGCCGTTGAGGTAGGTGAGGAACTTCTTGCGGATCATCGGGAAGATCTGCTCCTGATGGGCAACGCCGCCGCCGATGATGACCTTCTCGGGGGAGTAGCAGGTAACGTAAATCTCGATGGCCTGGGCGATGTAGTCGGCCTCGAGCTCCCAAACCTCGTCGCGGTCAGCGAGGTCGATGGCCTTGGCGCCCCAGCGAGCCTCGATGGAGGGGCCAGAGGCGAGACCCTCGAAGCAGCTCGTGTGCTTGGGGCAGACGCTGTTGCCGGGGTCATAGGGAAGCTTGTTCAGCAGGATGTGGCCGGCCTCGGGGTGCAGCATGCCGTGCAGCAGCTGGCCGCCCACCATGACGCCAGCGCCGATGCCGGTGCCCACGGTGAAGTAGCACACGGAGTCGAGGCCCTTGGCGCAGCCAAACGTAGCCTCGCCGAGGCACGCGACGTTGACGTCGGTGTCATAGCCCATGGGTACGTCGCAGCCAGCCTTCATGTTGCCCAGGAAGTCGTAGTAGCTCCAGCCGGGCTTGGGGGTGAAGCAAATCTTGCCAAAGTCAGGGTTGTTGGGGTTGACGACCGTGGGGCCGAAGGCACCGATGCCGATGGCGTCGACCTTCTTGTCGGCGAACCACTTGGCCATTTCGGGGACGACGCGCTCAGGCTCGACTGTCGGCATCGAGACTTCCTCTTCGATGTGACCGTCTGCGGTACCGACCGCGAGGACCATCTTGGTTCCGCCAGCTTCAAGTGCTCCGATACGTGCTGCCATTAAGGACCATCTCCTCAAATTTGGGGACGTACAGACATATGGGAAGAATACCACATTGTGCAAATGACAAATTATCCGCCTACATTCCTGCGGCGAGCGCGGCATATGCGCCAATAATCGTCTTCGCATCCATGATTACGCCTAGGCGCGACGCGTCAATGACGTCCTGTAGGGGTACCCAAAGGACGTCAACAAACTCATCCGAGTCCGGATGGGCGGGATGCGTGGAGAGCCCGTGGGCAAGGAACACACGCGTGCGCTCGTTGGTAAAGCCAGGCGCGCCGGCGGATGAGGCCACGTAATCAAGGCGCTCCGCCACGAGGCCCGTCTCCTCGGCCAGCTCGCGTGCCGCACAGATGGCTGGGTCCTCGCCAGGATCGATCTTTCCCGCCGGAATCTCGAGCGTCATGCGGTCAAGTGCTACGCGCCACTGTCGCACCAAGCAGAGCTTTCCGTCGCGGACGGCCGCAACGCCGGCACCACCGTGATGCCAGACGATGTCGCGTACGCCGGGCGTCCCATCTGGTTGGTCGACGTCGAGTTGAACCACCTTGAAGATGTTTCCCTCCCAACGCGGATGCTCGGCGGTGACATGCTCGATGAGCCCGTCGGCGGGGGCGCTGAGGGCATCTGCAATGCTCTTCGGGGTGTTGGCTGGAAACTCTGGCATGGCGTGTCCTTTCTTGGGAAAGGTCAAAGGGGCATAATCTGTCTGGCTGACATCATACGCCGCCTTGCGGCGTTGCCCTTTGCGACAGGGGGATTCTCATGAGGATGCTTTTGTATCGTCCGGGTAATGACCCGCAGGAAGTTGACGTTGACGCGAGCGTCGAGGCGCTCACGCCCGTGCTGGGCACCGACCAGTATGAATGGATGACGGTACGCATGCTGGGCTTCTGCGTCATTCATGACCCTGAAGGTAAGGAGGCAGGAAAGCCGCTCAACCGTCTGCTGGGCATGACACCCATCTACGGTGACTTCCTAGTTTGCGGCATCACGTGGGACAACGACGGCAACACGAGCGCCACGCCGATAGACCTTCGGCTTCGGCAGCTCTTGATCAAGACCATCTTCAACAAGATCCCGACGAGTGACGACCTAACGGATAGCTTGCCCTCGTATGCTCGACGGAAGCAGTCGTGACTGTCATCTTGTCTGGCGTCCTCGGTTTAGCCGTGGGTGCCGCCATTGGTCTTTGGTCTCTTCGCCTGCGAGGGGCCGATGCTGAGCACGAGGGAGGCCTGCGCGTCACGCTGTCTGCAGCGTTGCTCGCCGTGGCATTTGTCGCACTCGCTGTGCGCTATGGTGTCGGTCTTGAGCTCGTGGAGCTGTGTAGCTTCGTCGCTGTGCTGCTCATGCTCTCGCTGACGGACCTCGACGCATATCGCATCCCCAATGCCTGCATTGCGACGGCGCTTGCCATCCGCGTGGCATACCTTGCCACATGCTGTGCCTTGGGAGCCATAGGCCTCAGGGAATTATGGTTCTACGCCATCAGCGCGCTTGGCGTGGGTGTTGCGCTTGCTGTCGTTGTGATCGTCTGTGACTGGTGGCTGGGCAGCGCCTCGATGGGTGGGGGCGACCTCAAGCTCTTTGTGACGGCAGCAGCCTACGTTGGTTGGCAACAGAGCGTTCTCTTGGTGTTTGTGGCGTGCGTCTTGGGTATCGTGTCGAGCCCACTCTTTGGGGGAGGGATGCGGCAGGCACTCGGCAGCACAAAGCCGTTTCCCTTTGGGCCTTCCATTGCACTGTCGTGCCTGATAACCCTGCTCTGTGGAGAACCGTTGGTTGCGTGGTACGTTGGCATGCTTTAGAGCACCCCATCTGACCTGTGTCTTCTTGGAACATCCCCAATTTCAAAAAAGTCGCTTGCATTGGGTGTGGTTTACGCTATTATGTACTAGCTGCGCAACGCAGTGGCCAACATGGTGGGTGTAGCTCAGTTGGCAGAGCGCCTGACTGTGGCTCAGGAGGTCCAGGGTTCGAGCCCCTGTACCCACCCCATTAACTGAATATGGACCGGTAGCTCAGCTGGTAGAGCAGGGGACTCTTAATCCCAAGGTCCAGGGTTCGAACCCCTGCCGGTCCACCACGAATTCTCAGACGCCTCCACTCGGAGGCGTTTTTTTGTTAGGTGACCTCGGGTGCGCATGTTGACGCCGGGGAGCCCCTCTTTGTCAACAGTGGCACACATTAGGCCACTGTTGACAAAGAGGGGCTCCCCGGCGTCAACATGCGCAAAACAGTTAGGCGGGATCCTCAACAAACCCCGTAATGATCTTGCCGAGAAGCGCGCCAAGCTGCATGCCCTCCTCGGGAGAGAGCGCAACATGGCACGCCATCTGTGCAGGCACGTCAGCAACCACGTCTTCCAGCGCACGGCCCTCGTCCGTCAGTGACACCACGAGCCTGCGCTCATCTTTGGGGTCGCGTTCGCGCTTGATGAGCCCGCGAGCCTCAAGCTTCTTCAAAAGGGGAGTGAGGGTGCCCGAATCAAGAAGCAAACGACACCCCAGATCCTTGACGCTAGTCGGACCGTATTCCCACAGCGCCATCATGGTGATGTACTGCGTGTAGGTGAGATCGGCCTTCTCAAGAAGGGGACCATACGCTCGCGTTATGGCGCGAGAGCACGCGTAAAGCGGAAAGCATAGTTGGTTCTCGAGCTTCAGCTCTTCACGGGCCATCCGTACTCCTTCACTTCTTTATACAAGAACCTGTTGATTATATCAGCTTGGCAACGCTTGCGTCGATGTCCTTCGGCTCCTTGGTTGGCGCGAAGCGGGCCACCACGTTGCCCTCGCGGTCAACGAGGAACTTGGTGAAGTTCCACTTGATCTTCTTGCCACCAATGCCGCCCTTCTGGGACTTGAGCCACGTGTACAGCGGATCCTCGTTCTCGCCGTTGACGTCGATCTTGGAGAACTGGGGGAAGGTCATGGAGAATCGACCGACGCAGAACTCGTGAATTTCGTCATCGGAGCCCGGAGCCTGATTGCCAAACTGGTTGCAGGGGAAGTCGAGAATCTCGAAGCCCTGGTCCTTGTACTTGTCGTACAGCTCCTGCAGGCCAACGTACTGCGGCGTGAAGCCGCATCCGGTTGCGGTGTTGACTACAAGCAGCACCTTTCCCTTGTAATCGGCGAGGCTCTTCTCGGTGCCATCCTGTGCCTTGACGGTGAAGTCATAAATCGTCTGAGACATGCGTACTCCTTTCGCTGGCAAACTTACCACTGATAATATAGCCTAAAATTAAATTGTATACAATACAAATTTCCCTACGCATCTCTCCGACGGAATCAATGCCGCCGTTCACGGTTTGTCAAACACTTGCGTTTGCCCACATGGCCGATATTACGGGTACGTTGGCCGTCTCGGTTGGCGTTTTTGCCCATTCACTGACCCTGTTTGGTCATAATCTGAAGCACTGTTGGTTGAGAGGAGCCTACGTTGATTTACACCGTGACACTGAACCCGGCAATTGACTACGTCATGCACCCCCTGACCTTGGACATGGGTTTCACCAACCGTTCATCCAGCGAGGAAATCCACTGCGGTGGAAACGGCATTAACGTCTCCACGCTGCTGAACGAGTTGGGAGTCAGCAACGTTGCCTTTGGCATCGCTGCGGGCTTCACAGGTGATTACCTCATCAGCCGTCTTCAGGAGAAGGGCGTTACATGCAGCTTTGTGAAGCTCGATCGTGGCTTCACCCGCATTAACGTCAAGCTTAACGGCATCGTGATGACGATCGTCAACGGCATGGGCCCGAAGATCCCTGAAAAGAAGGTCGACGAGCTGCTCGAGCGTCTCGACGGCATCAAGCCTGGCGACACCCTGGTGCTGACTGGCTCGATTCCTTCGTCGCTGCCCGAGAACATGTACGACATCATCATGCGCCGCATGGCCGGCCGCGGCATCCGCTTCGTGGTCGACGCCCCCGGCTCGCTGCTGATGGAGTCGCTCTCTGCGCACCCGTTCATGATCAAGCCGAACAACCACGAGGTCGGCCGCATCTTTGGCGCCAACCCGGAGACTCCGGAAGAGTGTATCCCCTTTGCGAAGGAGCTGCACGAGCGCGGTGCCGCGAACGTCATCGTCTCCTGCGGTGGTCACGGCTCGCTGCTGTATGACGAGTACGGCGAGATTCACTGCTGCCCGACGGCCCGCATCAAGCTCGTCAACGCCACCGGCGCAGGCGACTCCATGGTCGCTGGCTTCATCGCCAAGACCGACGCGGGCGTTGATTACGAGACCGCCCTTCGCTTCGCCTCTGCATGCGGCACCGCTACCGCCGCCAGCAAGGGCATCGCTAAGCGCGCCACCATCGACCGCGTGGTCGAGCGCCTCGACAAGATCATCGAAGAGCGCGACGCAGGCAAGTAAGCTACATAGGTTTGGCTCCCTTGGGCGCCGCTTCTAGCGGCGCCCTTTTGAAGCGTGTGGTAAGCATTTTTGATAGAGGAGGATTCACATGTACGAAGGCGTAAACGCTTCTGACGGTATTGGCATTGGTGTCGCGCGTGTCGCGATCGAGCCCGATCTTTCCTTCACTCCCAAGCCCGTTGCGGACGTGGCCGCTGAGAAGGCTCGCTATGAGGCGGCGCGTGCCCGCTTCGTCGAGATGACCAATAAGCAGATCGAGTCCATGCAGGCTCGCGGCCTCGTCGCTGAGGCTGGCATCATGGGCGCCCACATCGAGTTCGCTGAGGACGACGGCCTGATCGAGGCCATCAGTGGCGACATCGACACCGGCGTGTGCGCCGAGCAGGCTGTCAAGGCTGCCTATGACATGTACTACGACATGTTCTCCGCCATGGAGGACGAGCTCTTCCGTGAGCGCGCCGCTGACATCGCCGACGTCCGCACTGGCCTGCTTGCCTTCCTGCTTGGCCAGGAGCTCGTTGACCTCTCCTCGCTGCCCGAGAACTCCATCGTCGTCGTGAGCGAGCTCACGCCTTCCATGACCGCCGACATCGACAAGGAGCATGTCGCCGCTATCGTCACCGAGACTGGTGGCCGCACCTCCCACGCTGCCATTATCTGCCGCGCTCTCGAGATTCCGGCCGTCCTCTCCGTCGAGGGCGTCACCTCCATCATCAAGTCCGGCGACATGTGCATCGTCGACGGTGGCAAGGGCAAGGTCATCGTTTCCCCGACTGCCGACCAGCTCGAGACCTACCGTGAGGCCGCCAAGAAGCTGGCCCAGGACAAGGCCGCCCTCGAGGCCTTCCGCGGCGTTCCCACCAAGACCGCTGACGGCATCGAGAAGCTGCTCGTTGCCAACATCGGCAACCCGAGCGATGCCACTGGCGCCATCGAGCACGACGCCGAGGGCGTTGGCCTGTTCCGCTCCGAGTTCCTGTTCATGGATGCCACCGAGCTTCCGTCTGAGGAAGAGCAGTTCGCTGCTTACCAGAAGGTCGCCCTGCTCATGAAGGACAAGCCGGTCATCATCCGTACGCTCGACGTGGGCGGCGACAAGGAGATTCCGTACATGGATCTCCCCAAGGAAGAGAACCCGTTCCTGGGCTATCGCGCCATTCGTTACTGCCTCAACAACCCGGAGGAGTACAAGGTCCAGCTCCGCGCCCTCCTGCGTGCCTCCGCATTCGGCGATGTCAAGATCATGGTCCCGCTGGTGACCTGCATCGACGAGATTCGTCGCGTCAAGGAGCTTGTCGAGGAGTGCAAGGCTGAGCTCGACGCTCGCGGCGTTGCCTACAACCCCGACATCGAGGTCGGCACCATGGTCGAGACCCCCGCTGCCTCCCTCATCGCCGACGACCTCGCGGCCGAGTGCGACTTCTTCTCCATCGGCACCAACGACCTCATCGGCTACACCATGTGCGCCGACCGTGGCCAGGACAAGGTCGCCTATCTGTACAACCCGTATCAGCCGGCCGTCCTGCGCTCCCTCCAGCGCATCATCGCCGAGGGCAACAAGGCTGGCATCATGGTCGGTATGTGCGGCGAGGCCGCAGCTGACCCGCTGTTCATTCCGGTCCTCATCGGCTTCGGCCTTGGTGAGTTCTCCGTGTCCGCTCCGTCGATCCTGCGCGCTCGCCGCATCATCTCCCAGTGGACCAAGGAAGAGGCCGACGCTCTGATCGAGAAGATCATGAAGCTCAAGACCTCCAACGAGGTTCGTGCTGCCCTCCAGGCTGCCGCCAAGTAAGCTTTCGCGTCACCGACTCGGAGGAGCCCCTGGCAACAGGGGCTCCTTTTTTGACTCCGATTCAGCTGCGGACAAAGGGGGTAGCCCCCTAAGGACGCGCCACGTCCTTAGGGGGCTACCCCCTTTGTCCGCAGAATTGGCGATTCTAGTTTGGGAAGATGACGTTCAACGCCTGGGGAACAGCCCTGACCTTAAAGCGGGATCCCTTCAGCTCCTCGCCATCAACTTGGCAGGGCGGCATGGCGTCACCGAAGTCCAGCGTTATGGTCTGAGCCTGGCGGAAACGTACGGCCCTTGAGTGCGTGTGCTTGCCGAAGCGCGCAAGAACCAGCAGCGCGAGCAGGTGCGGTAGGTTGGGGCGGTAGGTGTTATAGCAGATGTCGAGCACGCCATCGAACGGGGATGCGGATGGGCAGATGCGGAATCCGCCTCCGTAGGTCGGGCCATTCTGCACGGCAAACATGACGGAGTGCAGGTCGAGCTCCTCACCGTCGATGCTGACGTGGCAGGGATATCCCGCCGCTCCGGCAAGTGCGACCTTGAGCGTCGAGGTCATGAACAGGGCGGAGCCTTCAGTAGTGGTGCCCGCAGCTCGGCGATGCGTCGTGTCAATTGCGATAGCGGCATCCATGCCGAAGGACAGCGTCTCCATAAAGAACGTGCCCTCTGAACCTGGCACAGGGCCCTCGGGGAACAGGTCAGAGGAGACGAGGCCGAGGTCAATCGTACGAACCGTGCCATTGAGAAGCTCGCGCAAAGAGGCCTCGGGATCGTTAAAGGTCTGATGGATAGATCGCGCGAAGTCGTTACCCGTTCCCATGGGGATGATTCCCAGGGTGGGACGGTCGCGATCGTCAATAGCCATGAGGCCGTTGACCACCTCGTGAATGATGCCATCTCCGCCAAGGGCGATGACCGTGTCCATACCGCCCGCATGGGCAGCGATCTCTACGGCATCACCAATCGACCGCGTTGTTTCAAGGTCAAAGCTTGTGGTTGCGTTTGAGAAGGACTCAAAGAACCGTCGTACTAGTTGTGTCGCCTGCGCTCCCTTGCCGCTGTGGGCAACGGGATTTGCGATGACAAGCGTATGACCAAGACCGTGCACAGCCATGCGGGCTCCTTTCGCGCGTTCGTTCAAAGTATAGGACAGGCATGAAGCAAGCTGGAGCGCGCTTGGGCGGGCGGTGCATGGAGTAAAATCTGACACAAACAGGTGGCAGGAGACCATGAGGGATGGCCCGACGCAGGCAAGTTGAGACGCTGCGCTCTGCCGTTCTTCGTACAAGTCGACAAGGAGCATGAAATGGGTCTTGGTAAGGGCTTGAAGGCGCTGCGTAACGGCAGCGACATCCGCGGCGTCGCGCTTGAGGGCGTACCGGGTGAGGAGGTCAACCTCACTCCTGAGGCTGCGCGAAGCATCACCAAGGGTTTCCTGCGCTGGCTTCTTGCGCGTTCCGGTAAGGCTTGTGACCAGCTGATCGTTGCTCTTGGCCGCGACTCGCGCCTTTCCGGTCCCGCAATCGTCGCGACGGTTGCCGAGGAACTGCTCTCCCACGGTGTCACCGTCATCGACTGTGGCATTTCCACAACGCCTGCCATGTTCATGAGCTGCGTGTTTGACGAGGTCTCCGCAGATGCCTCCATCATGGTCACGGCGAGCCACCTCCCGTGGAACCGCAACGGCCTCAAGTTCTTTACGGCTGACGGGGGAGTGGAGAGCTCTGACATCGTGGAGATCACCGATCTTGCCGAGGCTTCCGAGCCCGAGCTGCTGGCGGTTGACAGTCCGGCTGCGGCACAGCAGTTTGACCTCGTCGACCTCTATGCCGCGCACCTGCGCTCGCTCATTTGCGAGCAGCTGGGCGAGGTCGACCCGCTTGCTGGCCTCTCCATCGTGGTTGACGCAGGTAACGGCGCGGGCGGCTTCTATGCGACCAAGGTGCTTGCACCCCTCGGTGCAGACGTAAGCGCTAGCCAGTTCCTTGAGCCCGACGGGAACTTCCCCAACCACGTGCCCAACCCCGAGAACGCCGAGGCCATGGAGTCCATTACGCAGGCGGTCAAAGCCTCGGGAGCAGACTTGGGCATCATCTTTGACACGGACGTCGACCGCTCGTCTGCGGTGGACGAGAACGCGCGCGAGATCAACCGTAACGCCATTGTCGCGCTGGCCGCAACGCTGGTCGCGCAGAACCATCCCGGGACGACGGTGGTCACGGACTCGGTGACGAGCGACGAGCTGACGCGCTTCCTTGAGGGTAACCTGGGTCTGCACCACCTGCGGTATCGCCGCGGGTATCGTAACGTCATCAACAAGATGATTGAGCTCAACGCCGAGGGCGTCGACTGTCAGCTGGCCATCGAGACGTCTGGCCATGCCGCCTTCCTCGACAACTACTCCCTGGACGATGGCGCCTATCTGGGAACCCTCATCGTCTGTGCCGCCGCGCGCCTGAAGCGCGAGGGCAAGGGCATCTCCGAGCTGGTCGCAGGCCTTGAGGAGCCGGCGGAGTCCCGCGAGGTGCGCATGCACATCACCGCTGAGGACTTCCGCGCAAAGGGTGCCGAGGTGCTCGAGGCATGCGAGGCGTGGGCTGGTGAGGCGGCAACAGAGGCTGCCGGTCAGATTGCGGGCGATGCCGTGGACGTGAAGGTGGTCAAGCCCAGCTACGAAGGCGTGCGCGTAAACTTCTCCGGCGCAGTCAACGGCTGGTTCCTGCTGCGCATGTCGCTGCACGATCCCATTCTGCCGCTCAACATCGAGAGTTCTGAGGTGGGCGGCGTCGAGAAGATCGCTGCCACACTGCGCACGTTCTTTGCTGAGGTGGAGGGTGTGGACTCTTCGGCGCTATAGGGCTAGACCTGAGGTATACTAGTACCTCGGTAACGGGGCGTAGCGCAGCTTGGTAGCGCATCTGCTTTGGGAGCAGAGGGTCGCTGGTTCGAATCCAGTCGCCCCGACCAGAGAAATGACGAGGCCAAACCGAGTGTTCGGTTTGGCCTCTTTTCGTTTTGTCCTATGGCGGACAAAGGGGGCTACCCCCTAAGGACGCGGCGGCTAGATTAGGCCGTAGTGCTCAAGCGCGTTCTTGATGCCGTCCTTGTCGATGTCGGTGGTCACGTACTCCGCGATGGCCTTCAGCTCGTCGACGGCATTGCCCATGGCCACGCCGTGGCCCGCTGCGCGCAGCATGGGCTGGTCGTTCACGCCATCGCCAAACGCATAGACGTCCGCGAGCCTGACGCCCAGCACCTGAGCAACGCTCTCGATGGCATCGCCCTTGTCACAGCCAAGCACGGTCACGTCAGCGCTGGGATGGGGTCCGTGAGGATTGACCAGGCAGGCATCACCGAGGGCGTCGGCAATGCGCTGGCGGTGCGCGGCATCGGCAAAGTAGATGTCAAAGTTGAAGGCATGGATGGACGTTGGGTCAACTCCCACAGAGAACATGCTGGGTTCCCAGACACCTGCGGCGATGTGCTCGTAGGCGGGGTCTCCGCCGTACCATGCGTGCCACTCCTCAAGGAAGGCGTAGCCGGATCCGACGGAGTCGAGCGTCTTGATGAAGCCTTCCACCTCCTCCGTGGTCAGGGCACGGTCGTGCAGGGTGCGTTCACCCATGAAGGCGAGGCGGCCGTTGTTGCAGACAAAGCCGTCGGCATACTGGCCAAAGTTCTTCTCGGCATAAGCACGCGGGCGTCCGGTGCAGATGAACACGAGATGCCCGTTGGCACGCATCTGTGCCAGGGCCTGCTCCGCGGAGGCGGGTATGTCACGCCCGATCGCGAGGGTGCCGTCGATGTCAAAGAACGCGATGCTCATGATGCTCCTTCCCGTCACTGAACTGCCGTTTATGGTATTGCAAGTGCACGCTGTTTGTCGCACGAACAGCCGCAAAAGAAAAGGGCCCCTTAGTGGGACCCTTGATCTTCTATGGAGCGGGTGACGGGAATCGAACCCGCGTGGTCAGCTTGGAAGGCTGAAGTTCTGCCATTGAACTACACCCGCGTGCTGCAAAACAGCGTTGTTACTTTAGCATATCTTGCGATTAGATGCGGTCCAAATGTCTCGCACTTGTCGTGCTTGTGGAGTGCTCTTCGCGTTTGATGCGAGTGTGACCCGTCAACATTAGCTCGAGGGAAGCGACGTGAGCAGCGCAAGCATTTCTAAACCATTGCGAGACTGCGACGGTCGCGTGGTGGCAGCGTAACCGCCACATTTCAATTCGTTCACAGTTGATTTCAGTATTCGTGTGGTCGCCACGACGCGCGGTATTCTGTCCCGTGGAAGTCAGACGGCAGTAGAAATCGAAAGGAGCCATCATGACCTATTCCGAGCGCATCCTTGCCGAGCTCAAGGAGAGGTATCCTGAGCAGCCGCAGTTCATCCAGGCGGCAACCGAGGTCCTCGAGACCATCCAGCCCGCTCTCGATGCACATCCCGAGTACGAGGAAGCCGCCCTGCTTGAGCGCCTCGTCGAGCCCGAGCGCGTCATCATCTTCCGTGTTCCTTGGATCGACGATGAGGGCAAGGTTCAGGTGAACCGTGGCTACCGCGTGCAGTTCAACTCCGCCATCGGCCCCTACAAGGGTGGCCTGCGCTTCAACCCGACCGTCACCCTCGGCATGCTCAAGTTCCTGGGCTTCGAGCAGACCTTCAAGAACTCCCTGACCACGCTCCCCATGGGCGGCGGCAAGGGCGGCTCTGACTTCGACCCCAAGGGCAAGTCCAACAACGAGATCATGCGCTTCTGCCAGTCCTTCATCACCGAGCTCTATCGCCACATCGGCGAGGACACCGACGTTCCCGCTGGTGACCTGGGCGTGGGTGGCCGTGAGGTTGCGTACATGTTCGGTCAGTACAAGCGCCTCACCAACACCTTCACTGGCGTCCTCACCGGCAAGGGCCTCACCTTCGGTGGCTCCCTGGCCCGTACCGAGGCCACTGGCTACGGCCTGGTCTACTACGTCGACGAGTACCTCAAGTGCCACGATGACTCCTTCGAGGGCAAGACCGTCGTCGTCCACGGCTCCGGCAACGTGGCTACCTACGCCATCCAGAAGGCCGAGCAGCTCGGCGGCAAGGTTGTGGCCTGCTCCGACACCAAGGGCTGGGTCTACGACGCCGACGGCATCGACGTCTCCGTGCTCGAGGCCATCTATGCCAAGAAGCGTTCCGGCAACGATAAGGGCGTCAGCCTGGCCATGTACACCGACTATCGTCCCAACGCGGAGTGGCACGCCGAGGACGGCCGTGGTGTCTGGGGCGTTCCGTGCGACATCGCCCTTCCGTGCGCTCGCGAGAACACCCTGCTGCTCGAGGATGCTGAGAAGCTCGTCGCCAACGGCTGCAAGGTCGTGGGCGAGGGCGCTAACATGCCCACCACGCTCGATGCGACCAAGTACCTGCAGGAGAACGGCGTTGCCTTCTTCCCGGGCAAGGCTGCCAACGCCGGTGGCGTCGCCACCTCTGGCCTCGAGATGAGTCAGAACGCTGGCCACATCTCCTGGACCTTCGAAGAGGTCGACTCCAAGCTCGAGGGCATCATGCGCGGCATTTACCACGCATGTGACGACGCGGCCAAGGAGTTTGGCATGGAGGGCAACTACGTCGCAGGCGCCAACATCGCCGGCTTCCTCAAGGTTGCTAACGCCATGATGGCTCAGGGCGTTATCTAAGCACTCGCCCAATTCAGTGCCTTGTCGGCGCCCGTTTGCTCATCTTGTGGAGATGGAGGCAAACGGGCGCCATCTTTCACTTTTTTGAGACTTTGGTAACCTCTTGTTCGTATCACAAGTATGAGACGCAAGACTGCGTCGCGCACGCGGCAGTCCAAAAGAGAGGATGGTCAACATGAAGAAGCTGGCAACCATGTTCCTGTCTGGCGCATTGGCCTTGTCCATCGTGCTGGCGGGATGCTCTGGCGGGAAAACCCAAACCGAGGCCGAGCCCGAGGCTCCCGTCGAGGAGAGCGAGACGACCGAGACCACGGAGGGCAATCAGATGATTCTGGGCGGCTGGACGGTGCAGACCGAGGTGACCAAGACCTTGACCGACGAGCAGGCCGAACTCTTTGCAAAGGGCATGGAGGGCCTGGTCGGTGTGAGCTACGAGCCCGTTACCGAGCTTGCCACGCAGGTTGTGGCTGGCCAGAACCACGCGTTCCTCTGCAAGGGCGAGACCGTGACCGCCGAGCCTGTCACCAACTGGTATGTGGTCGTGATCTATGAGGACCTGGACGGCAACGCCAAGGTCTCGAATATCGCGCAGATTGACATCACCAACCTGCAGGTAACTGACCAAGAAGCCAACGCGGAGGTCGTGGGCGGCTGGCAGATCGCCGACGTGTCTAACGCCGCGCTGCTCCCCGAGGAGGCTGGCGTCGCGTTCAACAAGGCTGCCGGTGCGTGGACGGGCGTCTCCCTGAGCCCCATCGCCACGCTGGGCACGCAGGTGGTGTCGGGCACCAACTACCTGGTGCTGTGCTCTGGCACCACCGTCACGGCTGAGCCGAAGACCTCACTGTACGTGGCAACGGTCTATGCCGACCTCAAGGGCAACGCGAGCTTCTCGAGCGTCGAGCAGTTCTACCTGCCTGGCTATGTGACGGGCGTGTAGGCTCACACAGAAAGCTCTTGATAGCGGGCGCATCGATGATGCGCCCGCTTTTTTGACTTCAGACAGTGTTTTAGGGTCATGGTTGGGTTGTGGCGGGGATGACAGCGGGGCGCGTAACTGTAATACTATGTGACGCTGGAAAGGGGTTTAAATATGTCGCGCATCCCGCTTAAACGCTGGATATTGGTACTGGTGTGCCTAGTGCTGGCCATGATTCTTGGCTGGCGCGGGGCACGTCTCAGCTTGCGTGACGTTGATGCCTCGGCTCCCCGAACGAGTGCCCCCGTGGTAGAGGTGCGCGAGCGGACCGCGTCCGACGAGGGCGATGGCCAGCCAGCCCAAGATGATGAACCGAACGTGTCAACGGCCGACGACAATGATCCGCAGCTTGCGGAGGTCGACGAGGTGGTCTCTGAGCCCGTGGATGACGGTGACGTCTCTGGCGCGTTCGTGCTTCCCGATGAGGTGGAGTACGAGCCTGACGTGGTGCTCGTTAGCTTGGCGGAAGGTGTGACGGCCGCGGAGCTTGAGGCGCTTATCGCCGAGACCGACGAGATTTCCACGAGCGCCGTCTCTCCAGACGAGGTGGCAGAGGGCCTCGTGACGCTCGAGGTTGCCCAGGGCTTCAGCGTGGAGGACGCGGTGAACGCCCTGCTGGGAAATGAGCTCATTGATATCGTCCAACCCAACTACGTGTATCATGCGATGCTGGGCGATCAGCAAGACTTGCTCAATCTCTTGGCCGCCTCAAATGAGCCGCAGGTAGAGCCGCTAGAATCAGAGTCTGGTGACGAGCTGGTGGAAGCGTCTGTGGCGGAGGAACCTGCGGAGCCCAGTGCCGTTCCAGAAGAAGAGCCCCAGGGCGCTGAGGAGGTAACGGGCGAAGAGCCTGATGCAACGGTAGAGGAGCAGCCGACGGAGGATTCCGCTTCGGAAGACGAGGCACAGGAAGAAGCCGAGCCCACAGAGGGCGAGGCCGAGCCAGTGCAGGAAGAGGCACTGCCGACGGATGACGAAGGCGACGAGCCTGATCAAGACGAGCCTGAGGACCAGCCAGCGTCAGAACCTACCGAGGAAGAAGAGGAAGCCCCGACGCTTCAGGCGCTACTCGACGTGAACGACCCGTATGGGTCCCAGGCATCAAGCCAGTGGTCGCTCGCGAGTATCAAGGCATACGGGGCGTGGTCCGTCGCCCGTAGCGAGGGTAGCGTTACCGTGGCCGTGCTCGACCAGTTTCCCTACGCGGAGCATGAGGACTTAGCCGCCAATGTGGTGGGGACTCTAGACGCGCACGATGCTGCGTCGGTACCTACGGTCACGACGCCGCAGGACCATGGCACCCATGTTGCGGGCATCGTCTCAGCGGTGGCGAACAACGGCAAGGGTGCGGCGGGTGTCTCGTACAACGCAGGGCTCTTGCTGGTGAACGTGTTTGGCGTGAAGAACGGCAGGCTCTACAGCTATACGAAGGATCTCATTACGGCATATAACTGGGTGATGGAGCGCGCCGCTCAGCATAACGTGCGCGTCATCAACCTGAGCTTGGGCGGTGCGGTCTCTGACACGTACTCGTTTACGGATGACCTCTTCCTGAAGTCCGTGGAAAAGGCCCGTAACGAGTACGGCATCGTGACGGTTGCCGCCGCGGCGAACTCGGATAGCAACTCCGGCGTAGTTCCCTTCCGCGTGTATCCTGGCGATGCGGACGACGTGGTGTGCGTCATAAACCTGCAGCAAGATGGCACGGGAGTGAAGCGCAGCAGCACCTCAAACTACAACCTTCCAGGCCAGACCTCGAAGAACATCTCGGCGCCTGGCACCAACGTGATGAGCACCCTGGCAAGTGGCGGTTATGGCAAGATGTCCGGCACATCCATGGCATCGCCGCAGGTAGCCGGTGTGCTCGCGCTTGAGTTTGCGGCTAACGGGGGGCTGACGGCAGACCAAGCGGTCTCAATTCTGTACTCGTCAGCGGAAGACCTTAATGAGCCTGGCTTTGACGAAGGCACGGGCTACGGCGAGGTCGATGCCCTTGCCGCGGTGACGGCTGCCGGCCACAAGATTGATGGCGCGACGGTGATACTGAGCGCGGATACCTTTACCTACACGGGTGCAGCCTTCGAGCCGACGGTCACCTTGACGGTGGATGACCAGACGTTGACGGAGGGCGTGGACTACGCGGTGGCCTATGCCAACAACGTCAATGCCGGGACCGCCACTGTGACCATATCCGGTAAGGGCGAGTACGTGGGCTACGCGAGCTCCACGTTTACCATCAACCCCGCCCTGATCACAGACTCTGACGTGAGCACCCCGCCTGCTACGGCCGTGCACACCGGAAAGGCCATCAAACCTAGAGTCAACGTGACGGTGGAAGGCGAGAAGCTCGTCATCGGGACTGACTACACCATCTCGTACAAGGACAACGTTGCCGTGGGAACCGCCCAGATTACCGTCAAGGGGAAGGGCAACTACCAGGGCGAGGTGACGAGGAGCTTCGAGATCGTCCTTCCTGACCTGTCAGGCGCGAGCGTCACCCTGGCGGCGCAGGAGTTCTATACGGGCTTTGCGCTGACGCCTTCGCCTGAGGTAGTGCTGGGTAAGACCACGCTGGTCGAGGGACGAGATTACACCGTCACCTATCGCAACAACGTGAAGGCCGGCAAGGCCTTGGTCACCATTACGGGTACCGGCGGCTATAGGGGCACGGTTTCGGCGAACTTCTCTATTGTGAAGACCATGGGCTCGTGGCAGAAGTCTGGGCAGCGGTGGCGGTATCGCTGGTCTGATGGCAGCTATCCCATCTCGCAATTCGTGAAGATTGACAGGGCTATCTATTGGTTTGATGACGAGGGGTGGATGGCCACTGGTTGGCACGAGATTGACGGCTCGTGGTACTGGTTTGCCTCGTCTGGAGCCATGGCAACAGGATGGGTCAAGTCTGGTGGCCTTTGGTACTGGATGGACAGCGCTGGCAAAATGACGACGGGCTGGCAGAAGGTTGACGGCAAGTCGTACTGGATGGATGCAAGCGGCGCCATGGCGACGGGCTGGAAGAAGATTTCGGGCTCGTGGTATTGCTTTGCAAAATCTGGCGAAATGCTGACCGGCTGGTACGAGTACGAGGGTGCTTGGTATTGGCTGAGCAAGTCCAGCGGCAAGATGGCTACGGGCTGGGTGAAGGTTGGCAGCGCCAAGTACTGGATGAAGCCGTCCGGGGCCATGGCCACCGGCTGGCAGCAGATCGACGGGAAGTGGTACTGGTTTGCCAGCTCCGGCGCCCTGAAAGTGAATGGCTGGGTGGGCAACTATTATGTGGGCCCAGACGGCGCGATGCTGACGTCCACCGTGACGCCAGATGGCTACCGTGTCGGTACCGATGGTAAGTGGGATGGTGGCAGGAAGGTCGCATGATGCGGCTGACGCACCGTTAATCACGTGTTCTGCCATACGTATATAGTTTATGGTGCCGTTCGTCGATGCGGCACGGCTCGTTGCGTCATGTGCAGATAAGGTATGAGCTACGGTTACCCTTCGTTGAAAGGACGCTTATGGCTCGTACAAAAAAGTGGAGCGTAGTGCTCATGGCGTTGCTGGCGGCGGTGTTCGTGTTTGCCCTGCTGCCAACTCAGGCGCTTGCCAAGACCGGGTGGTATGAGGAGAAATACGACGACGGGTGGAGCGACTGGTTCTACTACGGCAAGAACGGCAAGCCGGTGAAGGGCTGGCAGAAGATTAGCGGCAAGTGGTATTACTTTGATAAAGAAGGTGGCTGGCTGTACGACAATGGCTCTTTCCTGATTGATGGCAAGAACTACGTGTTCAGCAAGAGCGGCGCATTGGTCGACAAGGCCGGCTGGCAGAAGTTCACCTATTCCTATGGCTCCGAAACGTGGACAAACTGGTTCTACACCAACTCAAGTGGCGTGGCTGCCACTGGTTGGAAGAAGATCTCTGGATCGTGGTATTACTTCTGGCCGGAATGGGGCGGCATGGCCTACGACGGCTGGATCCAGGATGGCGGGAAGTATTACGCGTTCGGGAAGAACGGTGCAATGCTTACAAACGCTTGGTACCAGGCCAGCGTGTATGACGAAACAAACGACGGGTATGCAATTGGATGGCTGTATTTTGGCTCTAATGGTGCCGCTGTGAAGGGTTGGCAGAAGAGTGGCGGCAGCTGGTACTACATGGATGCTGCAAAGGGTGCCGTGCCGTTTATGGTGAGCAACACCTTCAAAAAGATTGGCGGCAAGACCTATTACTTCAACAAGAGCGGCGCCATGGCGACGGGCTGGAAGAAGATCGACTCTGCGTACTACTACTTCAACAGTGACGGCACCATGGCCACCAAGAAATGGGTCGGCAACTACTACCTGAAGGAAGACGGTACGATGGCGGTCAACGAGTGGATCGGCAAGTACCACGTCAACAAGAACGGCAAGTGGGACAAGACTAAGTAACGGAGCGCTTCACAAGCGAATCCTCGTTGCCCCGTCGGCTGCTATGCAACCGGCGGGGCCACTCATGTGCACGCCATAATCCGAATGGAAAAAAAGATGATGCAAAGAGTGTTAATCGTCTTTCACACACTCGTCCAATTGCCTACTAGTTGGTTTCCATTACCGAGTTTTTCTCGCGCTCTGTAAGGCAACTACCCAGTGGTCAAGCACAATTAATTATGTCGCGTTGTTTTGTGCCCGTATGGTGGGAACCGCCGGATGTCGAAAGGGGAGCGTTATGAAGCGACTGCGGAGGGCTCGGAAGGTGGCGAGGGGGATCGTCTCGGTGCTAGTCGCCCTCTCGATGGTGACGAGTGGCTGGGGCGTCCAGGCGCTCACGGTGTTTCGTGGTGCCGTGATTGCCTTTGCCGAGGAAGAGCAGGAGCTCGCGGCGACTGAACTTGTCGCTGATGATGCCCTTGAGGAGGATGTGCAGCTTCTAGACGAGGAGCCGGACACCGAGGCTGCACCTGCCGAAGAGCCGCAGGAGGAACCTGCGGCGTCTGTTGAGGCCGAAGAGGATGCTCTGCAGGAGGCGGCTCCCAGCGAGGATGCCGTGGAAGAGCCTGCTCTCGCGGAGGCTGATGACGAGGCGGCTGCCCCCGCTGCTGAGGCTGAAGAAAATCCTGAGCCCGCCGCGGAAGCCGAGGATGCAGCGGTAGAGCTGGTCGCCCAAGGAAACGAGAGCACGAGCGGTGGCGGGCAAGATGAGGATCCGGACGAAGATCCGCAGATCTACCTCTCTCCGGACGATGCACCCATCCTGAGCAATCAAGAAGACCTCGTGCTGACGTGGAGCCTCGCTCCAGAAGTTGATGGCGTTGCCGGCTACTTTGTCGGCGGCGTTGAGCTGGGCCACTTCCACATGCGCAATGAACTTGAAGGCTACTATGAGCCTGATTTCAGCAATGACCCGAATGCCGTAACGGTTGATCACGCGAACAGGACCATCACGATTCACGGCGCATATCTGTGGGACGCTTACTTCAAGGATCATCAAGATGTGCCGCTTCGCGTGAATATCTGGCTCTACAACGGCCATAACACGGACGGGACGCCCATACAGGCGCATCCCTACAACCCCGGTGCGGGCTACTACTGGTTCCGTGAGGCCAGGGCGGATTACGACTTCGAACATGACCGCGACCTGCTGCCCGGCTGGGACGGCTCCATCAACGATCGGTATGGCGTCTGGGTTCAGGACGTCGATCACCCCTACGGATGGGACACCCAATACGAAGTGATCGACGTCGAGCCCATCTCGGGCATTGAGCACCTGCAGGAGTTCCACAAGGACAGCGATGGCAACCATTCATGGTGGTACTACCGTGCCAAGGATGCGGGTGACGTGGACTTTAAGGTCATGTATCGTGACGTCTACGGCGAGGAACAGAGCTACGTGTTTACCGTGCACATTGTCGGAGACGTCTTCTCTGTTGACGTCTTCGTGAGCGAAGGTGACCGTTGGGGCCTTCCGGGCGAGTCCGTACAGCTTGAGACCTATGGCTGGCACTGGCAGCACGGTGATGGCGAAGACGTCTACACCGACACGGATGACATCGAGAGTGGCCTTACGGTGCGGTGGGGTATTGCGGAAGGCAGCGATTACGCCACGCTTGCCGATGACGGCACTGTCGCCACGCTGACCTTTGGCGAGCTCCCCGCGGGCGAGGGCGATCACCGGGTGACCGTCGAGGCGACTCTGCTCTACAACGGTGAGCCAGTTGCCTACGACAGCGAGGACCTTGCACTGAGCAACACCTATTCCACCATTACCCCCTTTGCGGCCGACTTCCCCTTCCGGTCTCCCGTTGGCGCGACGTTTACTGTAGAGCCGCGCCAGCTGGTGCGTTCGGTTGGCGGTGCTGACAGGGACATCACCGAGTCGCACAACGTGCACTTTGACCTGCGTTATGACCACAACGCCGTAAGCGTTGAGGGCGAGGGTCTCATCTACGATGAAGAAGAATTCGGCCATGTGTGGTGGGATGGCGTCAAGGAGATTACCTTCACGCGTCTGAGGGAATGGCATACCGACATCAACGTGGAAACCACTTGGATGGACGACGGTAATGAAGCGCATGCGCATCGCGACTGGTGGTTTGACCAGCAGGACTACGACATCTGGTTTGATGATGCCCCGGACCGTCTCATTGTTGAGGGTGCCGACAGCACGGCGACGCTGCCCCTGGATACCCGCAGCATCGAGGGTGCCTCTGGGCTCTCCATTGCCTATACCGTGGGCACGTGGGAGAACGACGACTGGTCGCAGGAGTTTGCCGAGGGCGATCAGTATACCGTTGACGCCGAGAACAACTGCGTGATCCTCAATGGTCAAGAGATCCTTGATGCCGTGGGTGAGGACGAGGTCCATGTTCGCGTGGTGGCAAAGCTCATGGCTGGCTACGACCAGCTGCGCGAGACCGACTGCTGGGTTGAGGTCCTCAAGTCCTCGGTTGAGTACTCGTTTGTGAATGACCGCAATTTGCTTCCCGGCTGGGACGGAAGAATCGACAGGTATCAGCACGCATGGGTGCGAGATGCCGAGCATCCCGACGGATGGGACACCGAATACGAGGTGACCAACGTCGAGGTTGTCTCTGGCGAGGAACACCTGCAGGAGTTCCATGTGGTGGATAACGACGACGGATGGTATTACCGTGCCAAGGACTTTGGCGAGGTTGAGCTGAAGGTGACCTATCGCGACCTTGCTGGCGCCGAGCAGAGCTATACCGTTGACCTGCACATCGTTGGTACGACATACGATATCGACCTGAGTGCCCCTGACACGGGCGACTGCCTGCTGCCCGGGTCTACCGTAGAGGTGTGGGCGCAGGGCTGGCGTCATACGGCCACGTTTGTGGAGGATGATGGCGAGGGCCACTTCGAGTACGCTGACACCACGGATAACCTGAGCTATACGTGGGAGTTCGATGAGGGCGCTGACTTTGGCACACTGACTACGGACGCCTCGGATCCGAAGCATGTCACGCTGCACATCAATGACGTGCCCGAGGGCGAAGACAGCGTGAACGGCTTTGTATGCATCAAGGTTCGTCTGGGTGACGGCGATGTGGACGACGTCGATGCGATGAGGTGGGCGTACCGTATCAGCGACGACTTCATCGAGCCGTATCCCGCGGACATTGACGCACGCCAGCCGGTTGGCTCCACACAGGACGTCGTGCTCGAGCTGCGTCACTATGTCTATGGTCAGGATGGCTACACCACCATTGACGACGCCGAGTTTGGCTTCTGGTTTGATGACAACTGCGTGCTCATCACAGACGCGGCGGGCAACCAGGTGGTGAACAACGGCAGCCTTGGTGAAGGCGAAGACGACGTCATGTATCCTGCGGGCACCTTCACCATAAAGCGCGCAGGCGATTGGGGTACCGACATCCACGTGCGTGCCACGTGGACAGAGCATGGCGAGATGCGTGACTACCATCGCAACTGGCGTCTGGACAATCTTGACTACAACCTGTGGTTTGACGGCGACCATGACCTTGCGGTGTGGGCCATCAATGACGGTACGAGCTATACCTCGCTCCAAGATGCGTCCAACACGGTCCAGCTCTCTGACGATCTGCGTGAGCTTGACGGCGTCACGATTTCGTACGTGGTGGGCACATGGGACGATGGCGAGTACATCGAGACGTTTGCCCCTCAAAGCGGTCTTTACACCGTAAGCGCCGACGGCCTTACCATCACGAGCAACGCTGCTCAGATGGCAGCGCAAGGCGTCCGCGACCTGCGCGTAATTGCGCGTGCCTCACTGAATGGTATGACGCTTTGGGAATCCGACGGCGACTTCTGGTTCCACCTACGTGAAGCCTTTGAGCACTATGACCTCCCGGCCGACGAGGACATCCTCTTCGACTGGTGGGGCAGGGTTGACCGCTTCCGCGACGCCTTCGTCAACAACCCCGAGCATCCTGACGGGGAGCACGTGGAGTTCGAGGTGACGGACGTGCGTGTCGTCGCCGAGAATCCCGCGGCTGGCGTCGACGACGTCATCAGCCTTGAGAAGCGCTTTGCGGACGACGATCCTACGAGCGAGGACTTCTGGTGGGAGTATTGGGCGCTTGGCCATGGCAGCGCGACCTTGGAGATGACCTACACCGACGTCTCAGGCCAGCAGCGGACGCATCAGTTCACGGTGAACGTCACCACCGATGCCTATCAGCTGGACGTGTGGTATCTGGGACCCAATACGGTGCTGCCTGGTGGCTCGGTGGAACTTCAGGCAGAAGGCATGCATCATCGCGAGCATGCCATGAGCACCCAGGAAGGCCTGACGTACGTGTGGACGCTTGACCCAGAGGCAGAGGGCTGCACCCTTACGGTTGACCCGGATGACCCGACGCGTGCCACGGTCACCTTCACGGAGACGCCTGATGACCTCGACGGGTTCTGGCGGGAGGCATGGGTTGCTGTCCACCTGCTTGACGAGGGCGAGGAGTGCGCAGACAGAGATGTCAACGCCATGTGCAGTAGCCAGTTCGACGCGATTTGGCCGGCGACGATTGACCGTATGCTTGATGTTAACCAGGCGGTGAATATCACGCCCGAGGTACGCCACTACGACGCGCGCTTCCTCAAGCAAGCCACCCCGCATGAGTATGAGGTCGTTGAGGGCGCCACGTTTGAGTGGGGCTACGATTCGAATGGCGCGAAGATCGAGGATCTGGGTAATGGCGCGTTTAGGCTGACACGTCTGGCCCACTGGGCGAACAACGTCCATCTGAGGGCCCAGTGGAACGACGACGGCGACGAGCGGCACATGGACCACGACTACTTCCTGGGCTATCGAGACTACCGCATGCTGTTTGATGACGACCAGGTTGAGGTGACGCCTGCGGGTACTGTGACGCTGACGCTCAATCTCAACACCGCAGCCGCCGTGGGTACCGCGGATAAGGTTGTCGTAAAGGTGGGCGACGGCGATTGGCACGAGGACACCGGTAAATTCGATCGCAATCTGACGGAGACGGAGTTCAGGGTTGCGGTGGTCGATGACGATACGCTGACCATCACTGTCTCGGGTCCGGCCATAACGAAGCGTCTTACTTCGACGCATGCTCACGTGCGCGCAGCTCTTGACTACGGTGACCCGTCTGACATCGTCACTGAATGGGCTGACGTGGACGTGGCTGGCGAGCCGACCATCGCCAATGCGGAGGTCGTGCTTGGTGGGGCGCCGTTCGTCTATAGCGGCGAGGAGCTGAAGCCGACGGTGACGGTCTTCGACGGCTTGCTGGTGGAAGACACTGACTACACGGTGACATACGAGAACAACGTCAACGTGGGCACGGGTACGGTGACCATTGAGGGCAAGGGCGCATACACTGGCTCGAAGGACGTTGAATTCACCATTGCTCCTAGGGACATCTCCTCCGCGTCCGTCTCCCCGATCGACCCGCAGCCCTACGACGGCTCCCCGAAGGAGCCCAGGCCGGCGGTGACGCTGGAAGGAAAGACGCTGGCCCTCGGCACCGACTACGTCCTGTCCTGGCGCGACAATGTCGAGCTCGGAACGGCGACAGTCGTCGTCACGGGCGTCGGCAACTACGCCGGCGAGGCGACGGCGACCTTCCGGATCGTCGGGAAGTCCATCGCCGACGCCACCGTCATGATGCCCCGCACGCGATTCGCCCTCTCGGAGTGCCCCGTCACGCCGAGGGTCGCCGTGACCGTGAGGGGGGACGACGGCATGATGGTCCGCCTGCTCGAGGGCCACGACTACCGCGTGGAGGCCTTCGACAACGACGCCGTCGGCACGGGCACGGTGCGCGTGACGGGCGTCGGCGAATACGGGGGGACCAAGGAGGAGGCCTTCCAGATCGTCGACAGGCTCGACATCGGTGCGACGGACTCCCGCGTTGTCGTCCGCCTCCCCGAGGAGACGCTCGTCTACCGCGGCGAGCCCGTCGAGCCCGAGGTCTTCGCGTCCCTGTACCAGCTGTTCGGCCCGTACAGCGAGCCGCTGACTGAGGGCGTGGACTACGAGCTCACCTACCTCTCCAACGACGCGCCCGGCACGGGCATGGTCGTGATGGAGGGCATAGGGCGCTTCGAGGGGCAGCGCGTCATCTCGTTCAGGATCGTGGCCCAGTCCGAGCTCTGGCTCGACCCTGACGACTACGACCAGGTCCAGTTCGAGCGGCCGCTCTACACCGACGAGCTGTACGAGGACGCCGGGTACTACCCCGTCTTCCTCTCCGATGGCGGCGAGGTGCCGCACCCCGAGTTCCGAGTCTACGCGGACCTGGACGATGGCGACTACCACCAGCGCGTGCTCCTCGAGGAGGGCGTGGACTACGAGGTGGTCGACTGGTACACCCCGGAGGGCGAGGTGGGCGACTACCGCCTGACGGGCGTCGTGATCGAGGGCAGGGGCGAGGTGTCCGGCGGCACCATGGGCCTGTTCCTCACGGCCGACCGCGTGGACGTGTCCAAGCTCGGCCTCCGCGGATACGACCTGGAGCAGGGCGAGTACCTCTACGAGGGCTCCGCCGTCAAGCCGAAGCTCACCTACGACCCGGACTTCGTCGAGGGCCGCGACTACTACCTCGCCTACTCGAACAACAACGGCGTCGGCACCTGCACGGTCAGCGTGCTCGGCATGGGCAGGTTCTACGGCCTCGCCACCATCGAGGTGCCCATCGTGGCCGCGTACTCCGCGCCGGACCTCGCGGACTGCGTCGTCGAGCTCGTCGAGGGCCAGGACCTGGCCTACACCGGCCGGCCCGTCTGCCCGGCCGTGAGGGTCGTCGACCCGGCGAGCGGCAGGGAGCTGAGCACGGCCGCCCAGTCCGACTGCAGGCTGGTCTACCGCGACAACGTGGACGTCGGCACGGCCACCGTGCAGGTGCTGCCGGCCAACCAGTGGGCCCACGCGCCGTACCAGGGGCAGGCCTCGCTCACGTTCGAGATAGCCCCCAGGGAGATCTCGGCGACGACCGTGGCCGCCATCGCGGCCAAGACCTACACCGGAAGCGCCATCAAGCCGACGCTGACGGTCAAGGACGGGACGATGGCGCTGAAGTCCGGCACCGACTACATGGTGGCGTACGAGAACAACACCAAGGTCGGCACGGCTACGGTGACCATCACCGGCAAGGGCAACTACACGGGCACCACGTCCGCGACGTTCAAGATCAACCCGAAGGCCATCTCGAAGGCGACGGTCGCGGCCATCGCGAACAAGACCTACACCGGAAGCGCCATCAAGCCCGCGCTCACGGTGAAGGACGGCACCAAGACGCTGAAGTCTGGCACGGACTACACCGTCACCTACAAGAACAACGTCAGCAAGGGCACCGCGACGGTGACCATCAAGGGCAAGGGGAACTACTCCGGCACCAAGAGCGCCACGTTCAAGATCGTCGCCGCGTCCGTCGCGAAGGCCACGGTCTCCAAGATCGCGAACCAGCGCTACGACGGCACCGCGAAGAAGCCGACCCCGACGGTGAAGGTGGGCGCCCGCACGCTCAAGCTCAACACGGACTACACGCTCGCGTACAAGAACAACGTGAAGGCCGGGACCGCCACGGTGACCATCAAGGGCAAGGGCAACTACACGGGCTCCAAGAGCGTCACCTTCAAGGTCGTCGCGCAGAAGGGCACGTGGACCAAGGTCAGCGGCAAGTGGCGCTACGTCTGGTCCGACAAGAAGTACCCGAAGTCGGTCTTCCTCGACATCGACG
>OMWB01000049.1 GCA_900314645.1 uncultured Actinomycetes bacterium | reverse complement strand
TCCTCCAAGTGGAGGGCTTTGCCGTGGGTGAGAACGGTGTGACGCTCACCGAGGCGCAGATGCAGGCCATCGAGGATGCCCTGGCCGCCCGTGACCGCCAGAACGCCGACCTCACCGCGCAGGTGGAGGCCCTGCAGGCCAACCCTGCCGAAGATTCCCATGCCGTCATCGACGACAACTCCAGGCACGAACCCCAGACCCCATTCGACGAGTTCGTGCAGACAGTGAACGACGCCAAGAGGCTCCATGCACTCGTTCCCTGATTCTACACAGTATCCTACCCATTGTAAAACACACAAAGCCTAATCCTATACCACTATGGCAGGACAAGTTATTTCCATCCCTACGTCAGCCCTTCAGGACGCTGCCGTCAAGTACCGCAAGGAACTGCTCTACATGCCCATCATCGGCTGTAACGACACCCTGCAGCACATGACCCCGCGCCCGGGCATCCGCTACAAGGAGAACGTGGGCGCCGTCAGCGGCAATGCTCAGTTCGCCCCCTACAAGCCTTCGCGCTCCATGGACTTCAACCTCAAGGTGGAGTACCGCACCCTCGAGACTTTCATGGGTTCGGTAGTCGCCAAGTTCGAGCCCAACTCTGCTGCCTCCACCATCCTCGGCTATCTCGCCGCCACCAAGGGCGACGGCCAGATGCGTGCCCCGTCAGCGCTGCACGTGCTCACGCTCATCGCCAAGAGCCTCTCTGAGAGCCTCAACGACGCGATCTGGAGCGCCGAGCGTGACGCCAACGGTGACACCACGCACGACCTGTTCGACGGCTTTGACACAATCACTACCAAGGAGATCGCAGCCGGCAACATCAGCGTCGAGAAGAAGAACTTCATGCAGCTGGATGAGGAGATCACCACGGCCAACGCCCTGGACATCGCCAAGCAGATCCTGTTCTCGCTCGATCCGCGACTGCGCTCGCTCGACCTGAACATGTACTGCTCGCAGGACTTCGCCGACAAGTACAACGAGGCCATGCTGCTCACCCACGGTGGCATCAACTACTACAGCAAGTACGGCCAGGACACCGTGGAAGGCAGCAACGGCAAGCTCCACCTCGTGCCCCTGTTCAACAAGGCCGACAGCCAGTTCATCCACGTCACTCCCAAGAGCAACATGCTTGTGGGCTTCGACCAGATGAGCGACGTCGAGAGCGTGATGGTCAAGGAGTACGAGCCCTTCATCCTCTCGTACATCGCCACCATGTTCTTCGGCGTGCAGTTCGAGAGCATCGACTACCGCCGCATGAAGGTCATCGAGCTGGCAGCCTGATGACCGGCAATCATGTTTAACCCTTAACAACGACTAGAAAAATGGCAAAGACCGTTTGTTCAACCATCCAACAGTCGCTCGCCTGGTGCCAGGGAACTCCCGAGCTCCCCGGCATCAAGCGTCGCATCTACTACATCAGCAAAGACCAGATCGTGGCTTGGCCCTCGCTCACCTACGACGCACTCGGCCGTCTGACCAGCGCAGCCTACACGGGCAGCTTCGTGCTTGCAGCCGACGCCACCTGGAAATTCATCGACATCCTGACCGACAAGTCGCAGTTGACCAGCGAGGCCCAGGGCGAGTTCCCCAGCCAGACGCAGCTCAACAAGCTCGTGGCCGTCCATCCCAGTGTGGGTGTGGAGGCTTCGGCCCTGTCCGCCTACGTCAACAACAACGACTGTGTCTATCTCGTTGAGACCGTCCGCGGCCAGTTCCGTGTTGTCGGCAGCGAGAAGTGGCAGGTGAAGTCCACCGTTGCCCAGGATCTGGGCCAGGGTGCCACCGGCACGACCAGCACCACCCTCAATGTGGAGGCCACCGACGAGTGCCCCGCTCCGTTCTACTATGGTGAGATCGTCACTGAGGACGGCGTCATCAATGAGGACGATGGCGGCGGCAATGGCGGTGGTACGATCATCCCGTGGAACCCCCATGATGGTGGTTTGACCCCTTATGACGGCACTGGCGGCAAGGATAACGGAACTGGAGATGGCAGCAACAGCCTGAATCCGTCCACCAATCTCAACCTTTCGCCTGGCACCGATGATGGCGATGGCGGCGAGGATCCTAACGCCAACGCCGCAAGGTAATCCGTAATGGACGACGATAGCAATGGCACCGGGAGAACTTCGGTCGACTTGAAAGGGGTCTTGAACGACATCACCTTCCCGACAGCCGACCTGGGTTCTCTCGATGTCTCGTTGCCGAGCGTCGAGACGCACCCCAACCAGAAAGACCTCTTTGAGGTGCAGAAACGCAAGTCGTGGGACAAGTCCACCGAAGCGCGGTGTGACTTCTCCTACAGACTGCGCCTGACCCGCCGCTCGGACATCAACTTCATCTCCATCTGGCAAAA
>OMWB01000003.1 GCA_900314645.1 uncultured Actinomycetes bacterium | reverse complement strand
GCCGCCGCTGCTACCGGCGTTGCTGTTGCCAAAACAGTCCAGGCGAGAAAGCAGGAGAGAAGCGTTCGCAGTCTGGTGATCGAGGACATCACACGCACACTTCCCGTTACTGTCAAGAGAGAACCTACCTTTGAAGAGAGCATGGAAAAGAGCGCACAGCCCTTTGTTCTGCCCCAGATCGTCAGAAACCGCGTCGGACTGACCGAGCTGGACGAGTTCACCGAGATGATGAGGGATTACCTTCGTTCGGTCGATGACCCAGAGATCTCAGACGAGGAAGCCAAGGCCATACAGCACAGGACGCTTCAGATGCTCGACAGGCGTACTACCGAGGGCGAGGCATCGCCGCTCGATGCGGGATGGGGCATTGGGTTCGGCGTGTATGACGAGGACGATGAGGACGACGAGCCCCGTCCACCCTTATCCACCACGGTCTACAAACCCGGCAGCCGGAACAAGGCTGACTCTAACGAATTTGATATCCAGGTGGGAAAACGTCTTGCCAAGGTCCGAGAGCTTCGCGGGATGAAGCAGGAGGAGGCAGCAAGGGCACTCGGAATCAGCGCGCAGTCGCTTGGCAAGTACGAACGCGGGGAGAGGACCATCAAGGCGAAAACCCTCTATGACGCGGCAAGGCTCTACCGGGTCGACGGCAACTTCCTGATGTGCCTGACCGACACGCTGGAACTGAGCAGCACGAGTGACAAGGACGGCTTCAGGGTGACTGTCACCTATGAGCAGCCGAAGGGAGGATAGGCGACGACCGACACACAAAAGAAGAAGACCCCGAGCAGGCTTGGCGGCAGTGCGCGGGGTCAAAGGTAACCGACCTCAGCGAAAGGAAGGCACCTTATGCCATCTTACGTCAAAAGGGCAGGAAGACCAAATACTGGCTACAAGAAGCAGATAGGCCCTAACCTGTGGGACGTCATGGTGTCCCATGGATACAAGGCCGACGGGACCCTCCGGCAGATTCATCGCCATGTGACTGGCACCGAGGCTGATGCCGATGCCATGCTCGATCAAATCTATGAGGAGATTGGTGCCGCACCCTGCATGAACACCGGGTACACGCTCGGTCGCTACTTCGACGAGCGGTTCCTGCGTGACAGGAGTGACCTCGCAAACCAGACGCTCGAGACTCACAAGCAGATGTGGAAGCACGTTCCCCAGGAGTGGAAGGACGATGACCTCGTGGAGCGTGACCATGACGAGGTGCAGCGCTGGATCCTCGGCCTTGCCCCAGGCGTTGCCCCGACGGCCGTGAAGACCTTCCGTGCGGTCAACAACGCTGCATGGTATGACGGACTCTTCAACGAGAAGCCCTACAAGGCACCGTTCCGCTATCCGCGAGAGCGTGGCCGCCGCACGAAGAAGCGCATCACCATCTGGAACGCGCAGATGGTCGCGAAGGCGCTCGACCTGTTGAAGGGAGAGGACTACTACGGACTCTACCTCTGTGCCGCCGGGGCTGGGCTCCGTCGTGGCGAGGCCATCGCCATGGATTGGGAGAACATCGAGTTCGAGCCTGAAGAGTGGGACGAGGACGGCAACGTGATTCACTGGTGGGCACGTCTTACGGTTGACAGCTCCGTCTCTGCCATCGACGGCGAGACGGACACGAAGACGACCGAGAGCCACCGCATATGTCCGTTGGCCCCGGTCTTCGCGGACCGTCTCCATCGCATCGCTCGCGAGAGCGGTCCCGTGGCACGATCCAAGGGCGGGCGTCGCATGTCCCTCTCTACGGTACGCCGTCGCTGGGAGGGAAGCTTCAAGGAGGGTGGCAAGCTAGAGGAGCTGCCTTACATCCCGTTGGGACGTTTGCGTCACACGAACTCGACCATCATGCGGCAGAACGGGGTGGAGGACTCCGTCATAGCCGACTACCACGGGCACGTCGACCCTGGCAGCGTCGACCAGCAGCACTACCTGATGCCGACCAACGAGGTCCTGGATGACGCGGCAGACGTCTTTGGCGAGGCAATCCAGAATGCCTACGAATCTCTCCACTCCAACAAGGTGCACGGAGCCAGGCGTCGCCGCCGTTGTTAGGACGTGCGCACAGGGATTACACATGATGAAGGCCTCACGCATCAGATTGGCGTGAGGCCTTCATCATGTGCATAAAAGCGTCGGCTATGGCCGTGTATGTGCATAGAGAAATTCGGGTGTCTGACGGTTATTTTGGGTGAAGATGGGTGATTTTTACGTCCTCAAAACATCAATTCTGCAATTAAAAATTCGGGTGACCTTACAATTTATTACACGAGGCCATTTTCGGCATATAAAAACAGGTAGGAAACTAGGCTTCCTACCTGCGGTGATTCTGGTGGGCGTTACAAGATTTGAACTTGTGACCTCTTCCGTGTCAGGGAAGCGCTCTCCCCCTGAGCTAAACGCCCTTAGTCTGGGGTGCCGCTTGCGCAGCAAAGGAAACTATAGACGAACTCCTTCCGCTTTGCAACATCTTTTTTGGCTCTTTGAGTCTTCACATCGGATGAACTCGGGCCCTGGTCTAACATATGTGCTTGGCACCCGCAGCCACCCCTCGGCTTCTGTTGCCTTGTACGTCATCAGCTCGTACGAATGGGAGGTGCACTTTGACCTCTGAGAGCGCCCATAACACGTATCGCAAGCTTGTCACCATCGCCCTTTCTCTGCTGCTCACGTGCGGGCTCGTGCCCCTCGGAGCGCGTGGCAGCTTGGGACCAACTACGGCGCTTGCGGAAACGACCCCCATCGACGAGATCACCGATCAGGGCGGCCAAGGACCTCTCAGCTCCCTGAGTCCAAACGTCAGCGAGCCCGAAGACGTCCTTTCCTCCAGCGAGCCCGACGAGCCCAGCGAGGAGACCATCTCGCCAGAGGATGAAGCCGCCATCGAGGCGGAGGAGTCAAGCGAGATCAGCGTCCGGTCGGGCATCAGCCTTCGCTCATCCCAAATGATTCTGGACTACTACTCTCAGTACAGCGACGCGCCATTCCTTAAGCCGTCCACCACCTATAACCACACGCTTGCCCAGATGTCCATCCACATGGCCATTTGCTCCAATCGGCCCATCCCCTATAGCAGCAACCTCGTACTGGACCCGGACAAATACCTCCTCCAGTACCTCACCGACTGCGGCTTCACCTCGCTCAGGGCCGATGACTACGACAAGACTCCCTCGCTCTACACCGTCGCGACGGCCATGGGCAGCAAGCGGCTCATCGGAACCGATGGCAAGCCCTTCACCCTCATTGCCGTCGGTGTCTGTGGCGGAAACTACAAGAAGGAATGGCTCTCCAACATGACCATTGGCTCGGGCCTACGTCACCAGGGCTTTGACAGCGCCGCTCGCATGGTCACCGACCGCATCTATGGCTACATTGGCTCCAATCACATCACGGGCCGCGTCAAGGTCTGGATCACGGGCTTCAGCCGCGCGGGAGCCATCACCAACCTGACCGCCGCGAATCTGGACGACGCGGGGACCATAGCCAAGAAGGACATCTTTGCCTATACCTTTGCCACGCCGCGAACCACGCTGGAACCCACATCAGAGGGCTACGAGAACATCTACAACATCGTTGGTCCCATGGACATGGTTCCCCAGATGGCGCCCGCCGAATGGGGCTTTGGGCGCTATGGCACTGACCTCATCCTTCCCGGCGCGGAGACCGACACTGACTTTGGAAGAAAGTACGAGCTAGTCAAAGATGGGTTCGTGAATGTCTATGACAGCAGTACTAACTACAACGCAAAGCTCAACCTAGCGCTTCGCTTGGCGATGGGCCTGTTCTTGCAGATTGTCGATAGCCCTGAGGAATACGAGAAAGTCCCCGAGGCAGCTATCCTCAGCCTGCTCGAAGACAGATCTCCGCAGAACGTCCTGCGCTCGCTTCGAAGCATCACGGTAACCATGAAGGACGATGACCCTGACAAGCGGGAGCTGGAGAACCAGCTCATCGACTTCATTGGCCGCCTTGCGACGGGTTTTGTCACCGGAGATGACGATATAGATGCGTGGAGCAATTCTGGGTCAGTGGGCGCTCGCTTGTTCCACGAGCATATCGAGGACCTCTACATGATGTGGATGACCGTCCCCCTGACGCCCGATGAGCTGTTTAACAGAAGTGACCAGTTCACCTACGTGATTCTCTTTGGCAATGCGGACTACCTGGTGGAGAACACTGCATACGGCGAGCAGTGGTACCAGATCACCAGAGGACACGTGATTGAGCAGCTCGATGCCGCACATGACCGCCAGATCCATCTCGCTCTTGAGGTCTTTGAGAACGACCGTCTTGAGGAACCTTTCTCGGTGATTGCGATCCCCTCAGACAGCAGCTACCGCATAACCTGGAAGGGCAACGGCTCCCAAGACAATACGGGTCTCGTCTTCATCCTTCCAGCATCCGTTGCCCTCTCAACCACATACGACTGCAGCATCATGCCATTCGACTGCGCTCCCGGCACGACGGGAACGCTGATCGAGACACAAGACGGCGAGCTCATCACCCCAGGCGATGATGCGGTCTTCGACGAGACGACCAAGTACATTGATGCATCAGATTTTGCCTGGCTGCTCGGCCTTGACCACATGCGTGGTGGATGGCGAATCACCATTGCTCAAGACGTCTTGATCGCCGGCCTGCTACTCATTGGAATGCGGGCGATCGTCGCGAGCATCAACCGCAGGGGCAGCGAGGAGCCCTGGCGCTGGCGCTTTGTGTTCAGCTCGCTCGTCATGCTCTCACTCGCAGAAAGCGAGGTCGCGTACTGGCTGTTTGCGGGCATGCCGCAGTTCAGGCTCCTCTGGAAAGCACTTGCGGGAGTCGGCGTCCTTCTCTACTGCTTCTGCTGTAGGCAGGAAGGCAGCGATGACTTCTGGAGCATCTTCCTCGCGCTGGCGCTCTGTATGGCCGGCGATCTCGCCATCAACTTCTGGTTCTTGCCGGGCGTCGTCCTGTTTGCGCTTGCGCACCTCAACCTCATCCGGTTCTTCCTCCAGAAGCGGCCCCTTCGAAGAACCACATGGGTGTGGTGGGTCCTCATCTCGTTGATGCTGGCCGCAGGCGCCACCTCGCTGACGCAGGGCTTCCCACTTTCGGCACGCATCGGCGCGCCCGTATATGCGCCCATTCTGCTGCTCACCCTCATGTGCGGGCTGAACCAGACAGGCAACCTCAAGCTCGGTGCGATCTTGCTCGTGGTCTCAGACTGTGCGCTCGCGTTCTACTTCATGAAACAGCAGTACCCGTACGTGCACATGGCATACATGGCGCTCTACTACCTTGCGCTCATCATCATCTGTCGCGCCCTGCTTGACGAGCAGGTCTTCATCGGCACGCCGCACCACATGAGAAAACAGCCAGAACGGTTCCACTTCACGCTGCCATGGAAGCGCGAGAAGGACCAGCGCGAGACAGATGAGGCTGTCTCGAACCTTGGAGACACGCTGCTAGGATAAGGCTTCAGAGCACGTGCATCCCTAGCAGCGAGTCGGTGCCACTAGGGACGGACGTTACAACAGCTTGATGCCGGCACGTTGGAAGAGCGCATAGACCTCGCGATTGAGTATCGGACCGACCTTGGCTGCGTTCTTCTCAAGGCACTCGACGCTGATGCCCAGCGTCACCGCACCTCCCGTCATACCCTTGATACCGCCACAGCGGGGGGCACCTAACATCAGGTCCGGATAACGCTCGCCGATGAGCGGCAGTTCTGTGGCGAGCACGGACTCCACATGCTCAAGCTCCTCGGACGCCACCTTGACGTCAACCGAGCACGTCGAGTTATAGCGCGAAAGATTGAGCACGTTCTTCACGTCGCGGTTGTTGAACACCTTGACGTTGCCGCCTTCGCCCAGGAGCGTGGTTGAACGGACCCCGATCTCTTCCACTGTTCCTTTGAAGCCGCCCACCTCGATGACGTCCCCGATCTTGAACCCACCCTCAAACACGATGGAGACCCCCGCGATGATGTCCGACACCAGGTCTCTAGAACCCAACGTCAGGGCAAGGCCGCCAAGCCCCAGAGAGCCCAGAATCGTGTTGGTGGGGAAGCCCAGATACCCAAACGAGACGTAGGCCGCAAAGCCCACGACCAGATACTGAAGGAAGCTCCCCGCAAGCGTTGCGATGGTCTTGTCTCGGCTGTTCAGGAAGGTGCAGGAGAGATCCACCAGGCGCCCGATGAGCACAATCACGGCGAAGGAACCCGCACACACCAGCAAGATGCCGCAAAGTGCAAAGAGGTTGACGCCACGCATCCAGTTGCCATGGAGGATGAAGGGCAGGAGGCCTTCGTCGCCGTTCGTATACGTCATCGTACTGTTTGACTCATGCAGGTACACCAAAAGTACGGTGACGAAGAGAGCTGTGACCAGTACGGCACGCGTGCGATCCTCGGGCACCATGGCCTTCCAACGCGACACGAAACGCCGCCACATCTGCTCCAAGCGACGCCTGATGGGATGGTGCGACCCCTTCTGAGGCTTCTTCTCTTCTGGAGACTCCACCGCGTGAAGTTTGAGCTCGTCAATGATTGCCTGATCGACCACTACGCGGCGATCAAAGTCCGCCTGATAGTTGCCCATCATGATGCCTCGCGTCACCCTGTAGACCACGAGGAACAGTACCGTAGCGATGCAAGCGTACAGCACCCTACCCCCAAAGAGCTCGGCGTTGCTGATAGCAAGGTAATAGATGAAGGTGCCATCGCCCTTGGTCATGACAAAGCAGCCTTCTTCATTCACCACGGAGAAGTCCATATATCCGTCGCGCAGGCTCTCTTCGAGCAGCCCGCAGTCCGTCACGCGTTTGCCCTTGAGGTCATCCCTGCTCGCATAGGTAATCACCCCGGCAGCCAGCGGGTCTTCCCCCTCTTGGGGCGCGGTGGCAACCAGAAAGGTCTCGCCCTCAGCCGCGAGCAGACTGAGCTGCTCATCGATGCCATACTTGCTCTTGGCGCGCTCTATCTTCTCGGGTGGCACTGCCATGACGAGGGCACCGTTGGTCACCGAGCCGGAAACGGGCAACGTAACGCCGACAAACCGCAGCCGCTCTCCCGTCATCTCGTCATACGAGGCTTCATGGCAAACACTGGGCACGCCGTTAAGCAGGCGCCTGAAGTCCTCGGAGTTCTCTCCTTGACCCTGTCCGAGCGAGAAGCCCACGTACGAGCCGCTGCAGGCCGTCTCGTTTCCCTCCCCGTCAAACAGCATGACGTAGTTGACGCCCAAAATGTCAGCATACGCCGCAAGCTTCTCCGAAGAGCCCAACTCGGGGTACTGCTGGATAAGCCGCGCCATGCGCTCGGCAGCGTAGACGTAGAAAGACTCTTGTTCCTCAACGGCCAGCTTCGACCCGCGCTCGTTGCTCACGATAGTCTCATTCATGATGGCGTCGAGCACGACGCCATCGGCCATCGACTCGGTGTGCAGCGTGCCAATGAGATGTACGAACGAGGCAGTGGAATAGACTAGGAGTGCCCCCGCAATGCCGGCCGCCAGCAGGCGCGTGGCCATCGTACGAGGTTGATACTGGCCCTCTTGAAGCTCGTTGATGGGCCACTTCTGGACATAGGAGCGCACCGAAGCAACGTACACCACCAGCATGGCCACGATGAGCGCAATCACAAGCACGACGAACAACGAGCGCATGGCTCCATGAATAAAGGGAGAGAGGCTGGGGTGGACGAAAATGGCGAGCAGGTCCGTCCCCTTAATCTCGCTGTAGGTGCAGATGTAGATACTCCCATTGCTGGTGAGGATGGCGTCCTGTTGGTCAACCATGGCTTTGGTTAGGCCGATGTCAGTTGCATGGGTCATCTCGGGAAAGAACGCAGAGGGGGTCTGCAGCTTGAGCGTGGGGTCATCCTTCTGCACAATCAGCACGCCACGCTGGCGAGCGAGCTCCACAATATGGCAGTACTCGTCGTCAAGGTCGTGTTGCGCTAGGTACCTGGCGTACTCGTAGTACGGCGTATAGCCTACGTAGAAAACGTTATCGCCAACCTCGCCGACCGTGACGTATGCGGCATTCGCGTCCTCTTCATTTGGCGTTGACTTAGAGTCGGCCTGCACGAGCTGCGCAAACCACTCCTTGTGGAGAAACGTGCTGCCCGAGCGAACGGACTCGAACTCCTCCCTGGTCAACCGCAGTGCATCCTCGGGGTAATCGCTGGGGTAGTATGGCTCGCCGTCCCGAAGCTCGATGACGATACCGTCAGTGAACACGCGGGGACCCACATAGCCTTCGGGCGTATCGAGCTCCTTGAGCGCCTCAGCCATGAGGTCAGATGTGGTCTGCGCATTCTCGTCAAAGAGGCGCATCCATTGCATATGATCGCGTGAGGTATTTCCGCCAGCGTCGGTCAGTGCCTCAACGATGCCTACCTCTTGCAGAACGTCACGATAGGTAGCGACGAACACACCCGTAATCATCATGATGACGCACAGTGGAAGCAGGAGCGCGAGCGCTGTGAATACAGCCGAGACGATACGTGCCTTAAGACGGAGCCTATGGTCTACATGCAGGTCCATCGGTGCATGCTTAGCTTCTTCCGCTTGCGTCTGCTGCTCTGCCATTGCCTAACGCCTTCCAGGTACTGGTGGTACATGACCTCTTTTGGCCTTTCGGTCACGCAGAGTAAATTGTACTCTCTGAAGTCAAGCACCGTACCTGCGGAAAACGTCTGCAAGCACGTAGGGGGCCTTACGCCTTGGTGATGATGCCTCCACCAAAGCACTGGCACTCATCGTATATCACGGCGCTCTGGCCAGGAGCCACGGTGCGCATGGGCTCGTCATATGTCACCAGACACGTCGCGTCCGACCCCGGTTCCACATGGGCTCTGACCAGAGTACCGGTATGGCGTGTACGCACCAGATAGGTGCCAGCGGCAACGGGCTCGCCCGAGACCCAGCGGCAGTCCTCAAGCACCAGCTCGCGCGTCCAGAGGGCGGGGCACTGTGGGTCGGCTGTCACGTAAACCACGTTGCGCTCCGTGTCGGTTGAGACCACGTAGCGCGCGGGACCTCCACCGAGGTCAAGGCCACGACGCTGCCCCACCGTAAAGAGGAACGCGCCGTCGTGGTGGCCCAGCACCGCGCCCGTCTCCCATTCCACGACATCGCCAGCACGCCGCTCGAGCGTGTCCAGCAGGAAGGTGCGGAGGCCCACCGGGCCGATGAAGCAGATGCCATCGGAATCGGGCTTGTTCTCAATGCCCAAGCCACGCTCTGCGCACATGCGTCTGACCTCGGCCTTGTCGGTGATGTCACCCACGGGGAAGAGCGTGCGGTTAAACACGTCCCCACCCACGCGCCACAAGAAGTAGGTCTGGTCCTTATGGGCGTCGCGCGACCTCAGAAGCTGTGCCGGCGCACCGTCCTTGCCGTGCGCCACCTGTGCATAGTGTCCTGTGGCGATGAGGTCTGCCCCGCAGGCAAAGGCACGCTCGGCAAAGGTGCCGAACTTCACCGTCTGGTTGCACATGACATCGGGGTTGGGCGTGTAGCCACGCGCATAGGAGTCTACGAGATAGTCGACCACGGTTGCCTTGTACTCGGCCTCGCAGTCCCACACGTCAAGGTCGATGCCCAGCGTCACAGCAACACGCTCCGCGTCCGCGAGCTCCTCCGCCCAGGGGCATTTGAAGCCCGGCAGGTCGCGTGACCAGTTCCGCATGTAGATGCCACGCACGTCGTAGCCCTGCTCAAGCAGCAGGGCGGCCGCCAGCGCGGAATCCACGCCGCCGCTCATACCAACGTAGACTAGCTCGCTCATGCGTGCTCCCCTGTCCTAGGATCGATGCCCACACGCGCGCACTCGCGCCGAACCGCGTCGCTCAACGCCCACACCGCATAAGTCAGGTCTTCCTCGGTGGTGGGGTGCCCCAGTGTGATGCGCAGGCTGCCTGCCGCCTCCTCGTCAGAGAGGCCGATGGCGCGCAGCACGTGGCTCACGCGCATGCGGCTTGCCGCGCACGCGCTGCCCGTCCCCACGCTGATACCCAGACGCTCAAGCAAAAGCACGAGACGCCGGGCCTCAAGACCTGGGAAAGACATGCTGAGAAGCCCTGAGAGCCGTTTTGCGGGGCTCTTGGGACCAGAGACCAACATCCATGGGAACGCTTCCAAAAGAGCCCTCTGAAGGCCGTCACGAAGCGCGGCCAGCCGTTTTGAGTCCGTCTTGCGACGCTCGTCAGCCAGCCGAAGCGCCCGCGCAAAGGCGATGGCCCCAGCCACGTTCTCGGTTCCGGAACGAAGGCCAGACTCCTGCCCTCCCCCACGTACGAGCGGACGCAGCGCCACGCCATCGGCAACCCACAGGAGTCCCACCTGCTTGGGACCGTACACCTTGGCGGCAGAGAGCGTGAGGAGGTCGCACTTGAGCGAGCTCACGTTGATGGCCATTGAGGTCGCAGCCTGCGAGGCATCGGTGTGAAGCAGAAGCGGCGTGCGCTCGCCCGCACGCAGGCGACGGGCACGCTCGTCCGCGACGATACCCGCAATCTGCCGAATGGGCTGGATGGTGCCGATCTCTCCGTTGGCGAGCTCGATGGAGACGAGCTCCACCTGCGGTGTAAGGTTGGCACGGACAGCGGCAGGGTCTACGAGGCCATCTGGCCCAACGCCCACGGCGATGCACCCATGCGCCTCAGCGCAGGCAAGCACGCTCTCGTGCTCGATGGCATCGGTAAGGATGGGCCCGTCAACCGCCGAGAGCGCGAGGTTGTTGGCCTCGGTCGCACCAGCGGTGAGGACCACGTTGCCTGGTTTGGCACCGATGAGGTGCGCGAGCTGGGCCCGGGCCTCCTCAAGCGCGGCGCGCGCGGCGCGCGCACGGGCATAGGGTGCGGAGGGGTTCTCGAACCGCTCGGAGAGGTACGGAAGCATTGCCTCGATGACCAGCGGATCCATGGGTGTCGCGGCGCCGTAGTCAAGGTACACCTCGCGCAGGGCGGGCATCTCTGTCTCAGGCGACGTCTTCCAGGCCATGGCTCATCTTCCTCACCAACACCGCACGGCACAAAACAAACAAGGCCAGGGAGCTTTCCCTGGCCTTGAAGGTTCTTGGAGGCGACGTCCAGATTCGAACTGGAGATAAAGGCTTTGCAGGCCTCTGCCTTACCACTTGGCCACGTCGCCGTTATGAAAAAGGCCGATCTTTCAACCGGCCCGGGTAATGCATGGAGCGGGCTACGGGGTTCGAACCCGCGACCTCCACCTTGGCAAGGTGGCGCGCTACCAACTGCGCTAAGCCCGCGAACGCAAGGAGTATTTTGCACTAACCCACGCGCGGATGCAAGCACTTTTTTGCAAATCGCGGAAGTATTTTGAAGACCGCAGGTAGATGGCTCAAAAAAGATTGAACTAAGCGCGGAGAAGCTTCACGATGCGCACTACCATGCCCGTGCCACTCGGTTTGGGGGCAATGGTCACCGCGTCCGTCAGAAGCCGCATGAGCGCGATGCCGCGACCGCGCTCCGCGGTATCGTCGACAGGCTGCTTGGCATCGGCGGGCGTGAATCCGTCACCGCAGTCACTCACCTCGACAACCGCTCGATCGGCGTAGCACGCAACGTCCACCAGCGAGCATCCGCCTGCATGGTCAACGGCGTTACCCATGGCCTCCCCCACGGCAAGACCTAGGTCAAACGCATCATCACCCGAGATGGGCATCCGATCTATGAGCTCGCTCACGTGCCTGCGTGTCGCCGTGAGGTTCTTTGGGTCGATGCGCAACACGGTACGCCACCGCGGCAACGCGGATGGATCGAGCTCGGGGGTCTCGGGACGGCTGCCCGCGCTCGAGACCGGGATGAAGTCGACCAGGCGCGCAATGGAGAGGGCCCGCATGACCTCGGGAGAGACGTTGGTGAGCGAGAGCAGGCCCCCGCGCGCACGCATGCGCCTGACTGACGCAACCACCAAACCCATCCCGGCAGAGTCCATATAGGAGGTGGCTGCGAGGTTGAGCACGATGCGCTTGCACCCTCCGTCGATGAGCGCATTGAGCGTCTGTCGCAACGACGCGACCGACGTGACGTCAAGGTCTCCCTCGACAGGAACCAACGCTATGTTTGTTGACCCAGCCATATGGCTTTTGTTCCCAAAAAGGCCGGGACCTAACGGGAGAACGTCCAAGAGGCCCTTGATGCCCTCATAACGGGCACGAGCGGGCCAGCTGCGGCACTTGACGGCCTCTAACCAACCTCATCAAAGCGCAGGGCAACCAGCGCGACATCGTCTTCCAGCGTACGGTCGGTGAAGAGGTCGAGCTCTCCCAGCAGTGCGTCGCAGATGCCTGGCACGCCCGCACCCGCATGACGCGCCACGGCATCACGAAGGCCGTCCTCGCCAAAGAACCTGCCGTCGCGCGCACGCGCCTCGGTCGTACCGTCGGTATAGAGCAGCAGGATGTCGCCTGCCGAGAGCGTGACGGTGCCGTTCTTGTAGGTCATCTCGCGGAAGGCCCCCACCACGCCTGACTGCACCTCAAGCATCTGCAGCTCACGACGCTTTGACCGCACCAGAATCGCGGGCGGGTGCCCAGCGGAGCAGTACGTGAGCGTGCGGCGCCCCAAGTCCACTATGCCCACGAAGAGCGTGGCGAAGGTTTCGAGACGGGCAAAGCCCAGCAGGAAGTCGTTGAGCAGCCGCACCATATGGGCCGGACGCATGCCTTCCCAAGAGTACGCACCCAAGGCCGTCTTCACCGCGGCCGAGACGGATGCGGCCTCGACACCCTTACCCGAGACATCGCCCATGATCACGCAGGCGCGCCGCCCAGGAAGGCGGATGAGGTCATAGAAGTCTCCGCCCACGAAGGCGGCCGCGGTGGCCGACGAGTAGCGTCCCTCAGCCGTGATGCCGTCAACGTGCTGAAGCTCGTTGCGCATGCCGGTCTGCAGCGCCTGGGAGATGCGACGGTCCTTCGTCCGTGCTTCCTCGCCTCGGGCCGCACCGACCAGATCGCGCGCGACCCCACGCAGAAAGGCCAGCTCGAGGTCATCAAAGGGTTCCTCGCCCACATCGCGCAGAAACAGGCAGGCCCGACGCTTCCCCGCCACCTTGCCAGCGTCAAGAAGCGCGCCAATGCAAGGTTCCTCGTGCTCATCAAGCCAAATGGAAAGGTCGGATCCCTCGGGAAGCACCACCACCGAGACGGCGTCCTCGGGAGAATCCGTTGCGGGAGCAAGCGACGAGAGCGTCACCGGTATGCACTGCGTTCCTCCCCTGGGGAGGTCGGCCACCACCGTCTTTTGGTGGACGTTCTCGTGCACGGGTGCCGCGATGGCCGAGAGCTCATGGGCGGCTCGTCCAAAGGCCGCGTCGACCGCATTCGTTGTGAGCTCATCGTGCGAGAGGAGCTCCTCACGGATTTGCGAAGATGCGTCACGAAGCCTGCCCTCGCGCTGGGTGCGCATGGCAGAGAACGCGCCCACCAACTGCACGGACAGGTATTCCGCCACCGCGTCGAGCAGGTCGGCGTCTTGTTGCACGAGCGGGTGGACCTGACGCCAGCCCACCTCAATGAGCGCCACCACATGGTTGCCAAACCAAACGGGCACGGCATAGTAGCTTGTGAAGGGCGGAAGCGCCTCAATGCCCGGGGAATGAAGCTCTCCCGTGCCCTCATCGAGGACATCGCGCACGCTCAGGCGCCCTCGACGAAGCGCATTCTTGTCAGGCGGCTGCACACGCAGGCGCAACGTCTTCGTCGCGCGTGTCGTAAGCAGCTCCAGGGTGCGATTGAACGAGAAGAAGCGCGAGACGCTGACGCCGCCCAGGCTCTCGCTCACGCCGCGCAGATGGTAGCCATCAGGCTCGGCGAGGTAGACCAGCGTGCCCCAGGCGTCCATCGTCTCGGTTATTTCTTCAAGGACCCGAGAGAAGAGCGTGGCCACGTTCTGTGAGTCGAGCGTGTCGAGCACGATGTGGAGCGTGCCGGAGAGACGACGGTTGGCACGACGGAGCTCGTCAACCACGCGCTCGTGCTCCTCGCGTGAGACCCAATCACCCGCACCCGTCGCCATGGCCACCCCTTCAGGTCGTGACTTGCTCGCAATACGAAAAGAGCGGACCCGAAGGCCCGCTCGTTCTTTCGTGGTGTCGGAGGCGGGACTTGAACCCGCACGCCCGTTGATTAGGCACTAGCACCTCAAGCTAGCGCGTCTGCCAATTCCGCCACTCCGACATTGCTTAGCGCAAGGGATATATTAGCAGACTCCCCTCACGATGCAAGCGAGAATTTTGGAGATGCGGAAAAGGCAGTATCCCCCATCCGCAATCAACAAAATGCCCGCCCCGGGCGCGAACCACGGGGCGGGCAATCAGGCAGCTTGTGCGCTTCTACTACGCGATGGTGGTGTAGTGGAAGAACTTGTAGCCCAGAGGAATGCTGAAGAAGCCCTGGACGTTCTTGCTGATCATGTAGATGTCGGTGTAGTAGTAAATCGGGCAGATGCAGCCGGTGCTCATCAGGATGTCCTCGGCGCGGTGCATGAGAGCGTAGCGCTTCTCGTTGTCGGTCTCGGACTTGATGGTGGAGATCAGCACGTCGTAGGTCTCGGCCCAGGTGCCACCGTCAACCTTGGTGTCATAGCCGAGGTCGGTGATATCGAGGCTGTAGAGCTTGCAGTTGGCATGCTCGCCACGGCCGAACTGGACGTCGTTGTTGCCGGAAGCGGTGGTCCACATGTCGAGGAAGCAGATCGGGTCGGTGTAGTCGGCAACCCAGCCGTTACGAGCGATGGAGTAGTCGCCAGCCTTACGGGTGTTCAGGAAGGTTGCCCACTCCTGGTTCTCAAGGTTCATCGTGATGCCCACCTGAGCCATGGCGCTCTGGAGGTACTCGCCGATGGCCTTGTGGCCCTCGGAGGTGTTGTACAGGTAGGTGAGGGTCGGGAAGTCGGTGAACATACCGGTGGCCTCATCGTAGGTGTAGTACTTCTTCAGGGTCTCGATGGCGGCCGTGAAGTTGGACTCGAGGGCGTCGGCGGAGGTGTTGTAGTAACCAACGAAGTCGGCGTTGTGGCCAGCGTTCTCATAGAACTCGGAGCCATCGGGGTCCTTCATGCCCATGGCGACGAAGGAGGAAGCGGGGACCTGGCCAGCCTGGCCGATCTCCTCGACGATGTAGTTGCGGTCATAGAGCAGGCCGACAGCCTGGCGAATCTCGGCCTTGGCAGCCTCGGCCTCGTCACCAGTGAGGGTGCTGTTGGCGGGAAGGATGTTCTCGTTAACGTTCCAGCACACATAGTAGGTGCCGATCTGGCCGTCGACCTTGTACTCGTCGGGGTACTCGGACTGGAGGGTAGCCATCTCGTTGGTGGGAACGTCGTCGATGAGCTGCCAGGTGCCGTTCTTGAAGTTGGAGACCATGTTGTTGGCGTCATCGGACAGATAGAAGTCGATCTTGTCCATGGTGATGGCGTCGGCATCGTGGTAGTTGGGGTTCTTCTCGACGGTGATGACCGAGTTGTGATCCCAGCCGGTCATGGTGAAGGCGCCGTTGGAGATGTAGGTCGCGGGGTCGGTTGCCCAGGACTCGTTGGCAACGACATCCTCGCGCACGGGGAAGAACACGGGGAAGGCGAGCAGCTCGTTCCAGTAGGCAACGTAGTTGTTCAGGGTCACGACGAGGGTCTTGTCATCGGTGGCCTGGACGTCGAGCACGGCGGCCTCGTCCTCCTCGGAGTAGCCCTTGACGTTCTCGAACATGTAGTAGTAGTCGCCGCCGGTGGCAACGTTGCCGGCGCGCTGCCAGGAGAACGCGAAGTCCTTGGCGGTGAGGTCCTGGCCGTCAGACCACTTCAGGCCGTCCTTCAGGGTGTAGGTGTAGGTAACGGTGCCGTCAGCGTTCTCGACGGGCTCGGGCAGCTCAGCAGCGCAGTCGGGGACGATGACGAACTTGTCGCCATCCTGCTCCCACTTTGCAAGGCCGGAGAAGAGGTGCACGATCATCGTGGCGCCGTCAACTGCGGAGTTGAAGCAGGGATCGATGTTGTCGGGCTCGGAAGCCAAGCAGACGGCGATGGCCTGAGCGGCGCCCTCGTCGGCGCCACCCTCGCTGCCGCCATCGCTGCTGCCGCCACCACAGGCGGCCAGCATGCTGGTGGCACTCGCAACGCCAAAGGCGCGCAGCAGATCCCTACGAGTAAGGTTGGACATTGTGGTTTCTCCCTTCGAAAAACTGACAGAAAAACGCAAGCTAGGTCGAGATAGTAGCACTAGCTAGTCATCACTTCAAAACCATGTGTAAATGACACGTCATCTGCAAACGAAAAAACGTATGTAGCTCATCAAATGTGGCGGTGGCTACCCAAAATGCCGTCCTGAAGACAACAAAGACGGAGGCTGCCGTCTCTGCGTGACAACAACCTCCGTCATTCAGGTCTCTTCGTCTCTAGCGCAGGCACCCTAGGAGTTGATCTCCGCGACGCGGTGACAAGCCACGAAGTGGTCCTTCGAGACCTCCTTGAACTCGGGCATCGACTCGGCGCAGCTGGCCTGCGCGTAGGGGCAGCGCGTGCGGAACGGGCAGCCAGAGGGCGCGTTCAACGGGCTGGGGATGTCGCCCTGCAGCGGGATGCGCTTGTTGGCACGTGCGATCTTCGGGTCAGGAATGGGCACGGCCGAGATGAGCGACTTGGTGTACGGGTGCAGCGGGTGGTCGTAGATCTCGTCCGCGGAGGCGAGCTCGACCATCTTGCCCAGGTACATGACCGCGATGCGGTTGGAGATGTGGCGCACCACCAGCAGGTCGTGGGCGATGAAGAGGTAGGTCAGGCCCATCTCCTCCTGCAGCTCGCCAAACATGTTGATGACCTGCGCCTGAATGGACACGTCAAGGGCGGAGACGGGCTCGTCGCAGACGATGAACTCGGGGTTCACGGCCAGGGCGCGGGCGATGCCGATGCGCTGGCGCTGACCGCCGGAGAACTCGTGCGCGTAGCGGCTCGCGTGCTCGGAGTTGAGGCCCACGCGGTCCATCAGCTCGAGGATGCGCTGCTCGCGCTCTTCCTTGCTGCTGTACAGGTGATGCACGTCAAGAGGCTCACCGATGATGTCGGACACCGTCATGCGCGGGTTGAGCGACGAGTACGGGTCCTGGAAAACCATGGTGGACTTGGTGCGGTACTCGCGCAGGTCCTCCTTGGTGCGGATGGGCTTGCCGTCGTAGATGACCTCGCCGTCGGTGGGCTCGTAGAGGTGCAGGACCGTACGGCCAACGGTGGTCTTGCCGCAGCCAGACTCGCCGACCAGGCCGAGCGTCTCGCCGCGCTGAATGGTAAAGCTGACGTCGTCAACCGCCTTCAGGGGCGTGGTCTTGAAGAAGCCCGTGTTGATGGGGAAATACTCCTTGAGGTGACGGACGTCGACCAGCGGGGTCTCGGTGGTGATGATCTCGGCCATTAGGCCTCGCCCCCTTCCTCGGCGGCGGCAGTCTTGGCGGCCTCAACGGCAGACTCGGCGTTGGCGAGCGCCTGCTGGGCGTCGAACTGCGCCTTGACGTTCATCCAGCACGAGGCCTTGTGGGTCTCGGTGATGTCCATAGACTCGGCGGCCTGACGGATGCAGATCTTCATAGCGTTGTCGCAACGCGGGGCAAACGGGCAGCCCTTGGGCAGGTTGAGCAGGTCGATAGGGGTACCGGTAATGGGATGCAGCTTCTGGCCCATGGTGTCGAGCGTAGGAATGGAGCGCAGAAGGCCCTTGGTGTACTCGTGGCGCGGGTCGTAGAAGATCTCGTCGGCCGTGCCGCGCTCGCAGTAGCTGCCAGCGTACATGACCACGATCTCGTCGCACATCTGGGCAACCACGCCCAGGTCGTGCGTGATCATGATGATGGCCATACCCAGCTCCTTCTGGAGCGACTGCATCAGCTCGAGGATCTGCGCCTGAATGGTCACGTCGAGGGCCGTGGTGGGCTCGTCGGCAACCAGGATGTCGGGCTCGCACGCGAGCGCCATGGCGATCATGATGCGCTGACGCATGCCGCCGGAATGCTCGTGCGGGTACTGCTTCATGCGCTTCTCGGGCTCGTTGATGTTGACCAGACGCAGCATCTCAACCGCGCGGTCCCAGGCCTGCTGCTTGTTGCGGTCAGTGTGCAGCATGATGGCCTCGATGAGCTGGTGCCCGATGGTGTAGGTGGGGTTGAGCGAGGTCATCGGGTCCTGGAAGATGATCGAGATCTTGTTGCCGCGAACCTCGCGCATGACCTTTTCGCCCGCGCCGACGAGCTCTTGCCCGTCGAGCTTGACCGAGCCGCCCACGATCTTTCCCGCGGGAGCCAGGATCTGCATGATGGAGTAGACCGTCACCGACTTGCCGGAGCCGGACTCGCCCACGATGCCCAGAACCTTGCCGCGGTCCAGGTCGAAGGAGACGCCGTTGACTGCCTTGACCTCACCGGCGTCGGTAAAGAACGACGTACGAAGGTCCCTAACTTCAAGAAGTGCCATGTGGTGCCTCCTCTCTTACTGGTTGAGCTTGGGGTCAAACGCGTCGCGCAGGCCGTCACCAAACAGGTTGAGGCCCAGCACGATGAGCGAGATGACGATGGCCGGAATGACGAGTCGGTACGGATAGGTGGTGATGCCGTTCAGGGCGTCGGAAGCAAGACTGCCGAGCGACGGCATAGGAGCGTTGACGCCCAGGCCGAGGAACGACAGGAACGACTCGGTGAAGATGGCGGACGGGATCTGCAGGGCCGTCGAGATGATAACGACGGAGATGCAGTTGGGGATGAGGTGCTTGGTGATGATCCACTTGGCGCCGGCGCCGGTGGCCTGGGCGGCAAGCACGTACTCCTGCTCGCGCAGCGACAGAATCTGGCCGCGGATGAGGCGGGCCATAGAGCACCAGTACAGAAGCGCGAAGATGACGAAGAGCGAGATGATGTTGGAGCCGATGGCCTGCAGGACCGTGCCCTCAAGGGCGGTGCCGATAGTCTCGCGCATGACGGCGGCCAGCAGAATGACCATCAGCATGTCGGGCAGCGAGTAGATGATGTCGACGACGCGCATGATGAACATGTCGACGCGCCCGCCCATGAAGCCTGCTATCGAGCCTAAGGTCATGCCTACCAAAAGGACGATGATGGAGGCGAAGAAGCCGACGGCTAGGGAGATGCGGGTACCGTACACCACGCGGATGAAGTAGTCGCGGCCGGCGGCGTCGGTGCCGAAGAGGTGCGGGAAGACGCTCTCGCCCTGCTCCATGCGCGCCTCCTCGGCGCGGCTGTACTCCATGGGAGCAAGGTTGTTGTAGGAAGCGTCAACGGGCTTGCCGGGCTGGACGCCGAGCTGCTGCTCGTAGGAGTACGGCCAGACCATAGGCAGAAGGATCGAGGCAAGCGTGATGAGGATGATCACGCACATGCTGACGAAGGCGACCTTGTTCTTGTACAGGCGCTTGCAGCCGTCCTTGAAGAAGGTGGACGACGGACGCATCTGGACCATATAGGCCTTGTCCTCTTCGCTCGCGGGGAGGAAGTCGTCGACGTCAAGCTGCATGGAAAGCGGATTCTTAGTCATTGCTGCACCTCCCCTACTCGAGCGTGATGCGCGGGTCGACGATCTTGTACATGATGTCGCTCACGAGGTTCATGATGACGATGAGCGACGCCAGCACCACCGTGGTGCCCATGATGAGGGTGTAGTCACGGCCGGTGATGGAGTTGACGAAGGCGCGGCCGATGCCCGGCACGGCGAAGATCTGCTCCACGACCAGCGAGCCCGTGACGATGTAGGCGAGCTCGGGGCCGAAATAGGTGATGACTGGGATGAGGGAGTTCTTGAGCGCGTGCTTCAGAATGACGTTGCGCTCGGAGACGCCCTTGGCCTTAGCGGTGCGAATGTAGTCCTGCCCCAGCACGTCCAGCATGGAAGAGCGGGTCAGACGCGTGATGTAGCTCATGGGATAGAGCGACAGCGTGATGACCGGCAGGATGAGGCCGCCCTTGGCCGCGCCGTTTGCGGGCAGCCAGTGCAGCGTGACCGAGAAGAGAATGAGCAAGAGCGAGCCCATGATGAACGACGGCATCGACACGAAGGCCGTCGTGATGACCATGATGATGCGGTCGAAGATGGTGTTGCGCCGAAGCGCTGCCACTGACCCCAAGAGGATGCCGGTAACCGTGGCAAGCACCAACGCGATAAGGCCGATCTTTGCCGAGGTCTTCATGCCGTCAAGAATGATGGTGGTGACGTCACGACCGCGCTGCTTGAGCGACGGACCAAAGTCAAAACGAAGCGCGCCGATGAGGTAGTTCTTGTACTGCTCCATCAGGGGCTTGTCGAGGCCATACTTGGCCTCGAGCGCGGCCTTTGCCGCAGGCGTGACCGCCTTCTCAGACGCGAAGGGGTCTCCTGGGACAGCCTTCATCACGAAGAACGTGATGGTGATGACCGCCCAGAGCGTTACGATTGCCATCAAGATACGCTTGATGATGTAACGCAAGGTCTTAGAGTCCATCTCCTACCCTGCCTTCCCGAAGTTCTTCCCATGACGCAAACGTGCGTACACACAACAAGACGCCCCTACCGATAAGAGGCCTCAATCGCGTGCTGTAAGGGAATGCGCCATGGCTCACACAAACTAAGGGCATAGGATAGCACCAAAACGACGTGGCTTTTCGCCGTTGGCAATACGATGCCCAATCTGTTACAAGGGAAAACCCCTGATGTGATTCGGCCGAACTCACAGACCTAAAGAAAGAGGGGCGCCCGAAGGCGCCCCTTGGCAATCATTGGTTGTGCGTCTCGCTTTACACGGTGCCCAGCGGGAAGGTGAGCGTCATGATGAGGATGGTGACGCCAAACACCACAGACGTGATGACCGTCAGGCGGTCAAGGTTCTTCTCCAACACGCCCGAGCTGACGGTGGAGTTGTACATGGAGGAGGCAATCATGTCAGAGACGCCCGTGCCCTTGCCAGAGTGCATGAGCACCAGGATGATGGTGAGGATGCCAGAGATTGCCCAGACGATGAGAAGCAGAATGTTGAGAATGCCCACGGAAGGCCCCTTCTATGTGAACAGTACGACACAACGATTGAAGAGCATACCATAACGTTGGCCCAAGACAGCCACAATTGCTGACAAGCACTAGTCCTCCAACTGGCGACAGAGACCTATAATTAATGGCTTAATATTCGTTACGTGTCAAACGGGCGCAACGCAATACAGGGAGATACCCATGGACAACAACACCACGCTCGAGAAAAATGCCGACGTCAAGAACGGCGTCAAGCGTCTTGTTTTTGCCGGCATAGCAATCGTTCTGCAGCTGATAGTCATCCTGATCATCAACTTCAAGTTTGCCCAGCAGGCCGAATGGTTTGCTATCGGCATGCGCGTGTTGGGGGCGATGATGGTCATCTTCCTCTATAACGACCGCACGCCGTCCGCTATGAAGATGACTTGGATCATTATCATCATGGCGCTGCCCATCTTCGGCGCCACGTTCTACCTGCTTGCAGGCCTCAACCGCTCGACGCACCGCATGCGCAAGCGCTACAAGGAAGTTGACGACCGACTCTTTCCTCTGCTGCCTGACGACTCTGCAGCTACTGCGCGCCTCGAGGCAACAGACAGGCGCGTGGCAAACATCTCGCACTACCTGACCGAGACCTCCATGTACCCGCTCTTTGATGACACGGCCATCACGTATTACGACGATGCGGCCAAGGGCATCGAGGCACAGAAGGAGGAGCTGCGCCTTGCGAAGCATTTCATCTTCATGGAGTATCACGCCATCGAGGACGCGGAGAGCTGGCACGCCATTCAGGACATTCTCGAGGAGCGCGTGAAGGCTGGCGTGGAGGTGCGCGTCTTCTACGATGACATGGGCTCCATCGGATTCGTCAACACCGACTTCGTGAAGCGCCTTGAGGCCAAGGGCATCAAGGCGAAGGTCTTCAATCCCTTCATGCCGGGCCTCAACCTCTTCCTCAACAACCGCGACCACCGCAAGATCACGGTGATCGACGGACACGTGGGCTTCACCGGCGGCTACAACATTGCCAACGAGTACTTCAACCTCACACATCCCTTTGGGCACTGGAAGGATACCGGCGTGAAGCTTGTCGGCCCGGCAGTGCAAAGCCTGACCACCGCATTCCTTGAGATGTGGAACGCTTCGGCAGAGGGCGACATCGATGACACATTGTTCAGGCAGTACCTGCCCAAGGTCCTCCCAAATCCCGATGCGCAGGGCTTCGTGCAGCCCTATGCGGACAATCCCATGGATGACGCTCCCGTTGGCGAGGACGTCTACATCTCCGTTGCCGAATACGCAAAGGAGTATGCATGGTTCGTGACTCCGTATCTCATCATCACCGACGAGATGGAGCACGCCCTGAGCCTTGCCGCCAAGCGTGGCGTTGACGTGCGCATCATCACCCCGGGAATCCCCGACAAGAAGATGGTCTACGGGCTTACGAGGTCGTACTACTACAACCTCGTCCGCGGTGGCGTACGCATCTTTGAGTACACCCCTGGTTTCTGCCACTGCAAGATGAGCGTTGCGGATGACACCCTTGCGACGTGCGGCACCATCAACATGGACTACCGTAGCCTCTACCACCACTTTGAGAACGGCTGCCTCTACTATGGCTGCGATGCCGTGGCAGACACCAAGGCAGACTTTGAGTGGATGTTTGACCAAAGCCGCGAGGTCACCGAGCAGTACCGCGACCCGGCAGCTCATATGCGCCTGTGGTATGCCATCCTCAGGCTGGCCTCCCCGTTGATGTAACGCGGGAAGCGGTAGTGTTCTGTGAAAGACCGGCTCTTACAAGACATCATGGCGCTCGGAGGTGACATCGTCACTTCTGAGCGTTTTGCGCTCGCGAAGAAGGTCCCGCACCACACCAAGAGCAGAAACATCGCCCTCCATAGTATGGAGACCGCTGGCTACGCGTTGCTCATTGCCGATTGGCTTGAAGAGCATGGCCTGCCGGTAAGCCACACTACGGTGGTTCGTGCGGCCTTACTCCACGATATCGGCATGACGGAGCCTTCCGTATTCTACAGCCCTTCGCACAAGAAGGCGTTCAGCCATCCTCGCATGAGCGCCAGCATCGCCAAGGAGGAGTTTGGCGCAGACGAGTCGCAGGTTGAGGCCATACGACACCACATGTTTCCCGTCTGCTCAACCCCTCCCCGTTCCGTCGAGGGCTGGGTTGTCTCGTTGGCGGACAAGTGTTGTTCGTTGAACGAGGTCCGCAAGAGCACGGGACGCATCGTTGCGGTGATGGGACGACGAATTCTGCGCTGGTATCGTCGAGCGACGTGGCGAGAATCCCTCAAGGAACGGCGGGACAGCTAGCCTACAGCTCTACGGATCCCCATTCAGGTGATGCGGGAATGGTGCGGATACGTGGGTTGAGGGCGGCAAGCACCACGGAGCACAGCGCAAGCGCCATCATGAACACTACAAAGCCCGTGAAGCCGATACGCGGTAGCAGCTCGCCCGCCAAGGCACCTGAGCCGCTTCCAAAGAACATGATGGCTGTCATCACGGCAGCACGCGTGCGACCTTGCCGATCGACGGGCGTCTTTGAGAACGTGAAGCCGTTGACGAGGGCACCAAAAAGCGGCATGGGCAGGCTCGTAAGCACAGAGCTGAGCACAACCGACGGATAGGCGCTTGAGAACAGAAGCGGGGCATATCCCAACGCCGTAAACGCGAGGATAGCAACCACTCCCCTGCCGACAGGCACGTGATCGCACACGCGCGATGACACGAGCGAGCCAACGAGCGTCGCAACGCCACTGATGACGTTGACCAAGCTGATAAGCAGGGGGTCAACACCAGAGGAAACCATTTGCAGATTGATGCCTTGACGCATTGAGAAGGCACCGAACTCAAAGATGCCCATGATGATGACGGCGTTCACGATGGTCTTGCTCGCAAACACCCAGCGCCAGCCGTCGATAAGGTCACGAACGAATGACGAGATGCTCCGCTCAGTCTGCTCCACCTCAGGGCGCTCGGGCAGCTTGAGGGTCAACGAGCAGAAGAATGCGGCGAAGTCACAGAGTGCGCTCGCGAAGAACGGCGCCGGGTTCCACAGCCCATAGAGCGTCGCCCCCAACGGAGAGCCGGACATGTGCACCGCCGCATCACGGCCTTGGTTGAGGCTCTCTGCCTGGGCATATCGCTCCGGGCCAACCACGGTAATGAGCGCCGCGTTTGACGTCCCATCAAGCAGGCCAAAGATAGCGCTTGATGTGAGGCACAGAACCATGAACCGGGCAAACGTCAGATTTCCCGTGGCGTAGAGCACGCCCATGGCAAGCCAAAGAAGACCGCAGATGCCCGACTGGGCAAGTAGCAAGCTGCGATGGTCGTGTCGGTCAACAAACGCACCGCCTACCACCTGTGTGATAACGCTCGTGATGCCACGCGCAGTGGAGAACCAGCCTGCCATGGTGACGGACCCTGACAGCTGGTAGGCCATAAGCGAGATGACGATCCAATGCACGGCCGAGCCCGTCAGCAGGAAGGTGTCGGCACCAAACCATGCGGGATAGTTTGGCACACGGAAGAGCGACTCTTTGCGAGCTTGATCAGCCATGGAACCCTTTCGAATGATTGTATGCAATCAATCCTATCACATAAAAAGGGACCCGAGCCGAGGCTCGGGTCCCTCCTTCTTCACGAAAGCTGTGAAGCTTACGCCATGGCGCTGCGCACCATATCAGCGAAGCCGTCAGCCTTGAGGGAAGCGCCGCCGACGAGAGCGCCGTCGACGTCTTCCTTCTCCAGGAAGCCAGCGATGTTGCTGGGGTTGGCGGAGCCGCCGTACAGGACGCGGATGCCCTGTGCGATCTCCTCGCCGAAGATCTCGACGAGGGTCTTGCGGATGGCGCCGCAGACTTCCTGCGCGTCATCAGCGGTAGCGGTCTTGCCGGTGCCGATGGCCCAGATGGGCTCGTAGGCGATGACATACTTGGCCGGATCGGTGATCTCGAGGCCAGCGGTGTCCTTCTTGATCTGGTCGACAACGAACTCAACGTGCGTGCCGGCCTCGCGGATCTCGAGGGACTCGCCGCAGCAGCTGATGGGGACGATGCCATGGGCCATCAGGGCCTTGGCCTTCTTGTTGATGTCCTCGTCAGTCTCACCGAAGTAGTCACGACGCTCGGAGTGACCGATGATGCAGTGCGTAGCACCGATGGCCTCGAGCATGTTGGGAGCGGTCTCGCCGGTGTAGGCGCCGGCTTCCTGCCAATATACGTTCTGAGCGGAGAGCGCGAACGGAGCCTGCTCCTGCTCGATAACCTCGGCAACGCCCTTGAGGTCAATGGTGGGAGGGGCCACGACGACGTCAACGTCGCCCGTGCCACCCTCGAGTTCCTTGGCAAGGCCCGTGGCCAGCTCAACGGCCTCGGAGAAGACCTTGTTCATCTTCCAGTTGCCAGCAATCATCCTCTTACGCATCGAGAAGCGCCTCCACTCCAGGAAGAGCCTTGCCCTCGACGAGCTCCATGGAAGCGCCACCACCGGTGGAGATCCAGCTCATCTTGTCGGCCAGGCCGAACTTGTTGATAGCTGCGACGGAGTCGCCGCCGCCGATGATGGACGTGCAGTCAGAGTCAGCGATCGCACGAGCGACGGCCTCGGTGCCCTTGGCGAACTGATCGATCTCGAAGACGCCCATGGGGCCGTTCCAGAAGACCGTGGCGGCCTTCTTGACGGCGTCGCAGTACAGCTCGGTCGTCTTGGGGCCGATGTCCATGCCCATCATATCGTCAGGAATCTTGTCGGAGTCGAAGACCACGCCCTCAGCGTCCTCACCAAAGTGATCAGCGCAGACGTTGTCGATCGGGAGCAGGATCTGGCAACCCTTCTCCTCGGCCTTCTTCAGCATCTCACCAGCGCGCTCGATCCAGTCGGGCTCCTGGAGGGACTTGCCCACGGAGTAGCCCTTGGCCAGGAAGAACGTGTAGGCCATGCCGCCACCGATGATGAGGGTGTCAGCGGAGTCGATCAGGTGATCAAGGACGCCAATCTTGGAGGAGACCTTGGAGCCGCCGACGACAGCCACGAACGGGCGAGCAGGCTCGGCGAAGATGCTGGTCAGGGTGTCGACTTCCTTCTCCAGCAGGAAACCAGCGACGGCCGGGATGAACGCGGCCGGGCCCACCACGGAGCCCTGAGCGCGGTGCGCGGTGCCGAAGGCGTCGAGCACGAAGATGTCAGCGTAGGAGGCGAGCTTCTTGGCGACCTCGGGGTCGTTCTTCTTCTCAGCCTTGAGGAAGCGGACGTTCTCGAGAACGAGAATCTCACCGGGCTTGAGATCTGCGCAAGCCTTGGCAGCCTCGTCACCATAGGTGTCCTCGATGAACTTCACGTCATAGCCGGTGAGCTCAGCGAGCTTCTCGGCTGCGGGCCTCAGGGTGTAGGCGGCCTCGAAGCCAGTGCCGGCGGGACGGCCGAGGTGGCTCATGAGGATGATGGCAGCGCCATTGTCCTTGAGGTACTTGATGGTCGGGATGGCGGCGCGAACGCGGGTGTCGTCGGTGACGACGCCATCCTTCAGGGGCACGTTGAAGTCAACGCGCATGAGAACTTTCTTGCCCGCAACGTCGATGTCACGGACGGTCTTCTTGGTGAAGGCCATGATGCTCCTCTCTCATAAGGCACGCGGCCGTGGCCATAGGCCACGGCCGCGCCCTAGACGGTCTTATGCGGCCTTGATACTAGGCAACGAACTTCTCGAAGTACTTGATGGTGCGGACCATCTGGGAGGTGTAGGAGTTCTCGTTGTCGTACCAGGAGACGACCTGGACCAGATACTTGCCATCGGCCAGCGGCATAACGCGGGTCTGGGTGGCGTCGAAGATCGAGCCATGGGTCTCGCCGACGATGTCGGAGGAGACGATCTCGTCCTCGTTGTAAGCGAAGGTCTCGGGGATGGTCTCAGCGTAGGCCTTCATGGCAGCGTTGATGCCGTCAGCGGTGACATCCTCGCCGGAGCACACGGCGTAGAGGATGGTGGTGGAGCCGGTCGGCGTCGGGACGCGCTGAGCGGAGCCGTCAAGCTTGCCAGCGAGCTCGGGGAGGACCAGGCCGATGGCCTTAGCAGCACCGGTGGAGTTCGGGACGATGTTGACAGCGCCAGCGCGGGCACGACGGGCCGGTGTAAGCGTGGATGGTGGTCATGAGGCCCTTCTCGATGGGGGCGTAGTCGTTCAGGCCCTTAGCCATCGGAGCGAGGCAGTTGGTGGTGCAGGAGGCCGCGGAGATGATGTTGTCATCAGCGGTCAGAATGTCGTGGTTGACGTTGAAGACGACGGTCGGCAGATCGTTGCCCGCGGGAGCGGAGATGACGACCTTCTTGGCGCCGGCGTCGATGTGAGCCTGGGCCTTGGCCTTAGAGGTGTAGAAACCGGTGCACTCAAGGACGACGTCCACGTTCAGCTCGCCCCAGGGCAGCTCAGCCGCGTTGGCCTTCGCGTAAATGGTGATCTCCTTGCCGTCCACGATGATCGAGTTGTCGGTAGCCTCGACCGTGTGGTTGCGAGCATAGTTGCCCTGCGAGGAGTCATACTTCAGAAGGTGGGCAAGCATCTTGGGGGAGGTGAGGTCGTTGATGGCGACGATCTCGGAGCCCTCGTGACCGAACATCTGACGGAAAGCCAGACGACCGATGCGACCAAAGCCGTTGATAGCAACCTTAACTGCCATGCTGTCTCCTTTCGTGAGGCCGCCCTGGGGCCACTCCCCACGGCTAGCCAGAAACACAACCTATGTCAGTTTACCGCCAATTGCGGAATGATTGGTAACGCATCGCTAAGTGGTCGATATTCGGCATGACGGGTACCAGCCATGCGACGTTTGCACAAAGTGCGTGACACCTACTGCCTCTCTTCGTGGTCGGCCAGAAGCGTCTGCAATCGCAATACGCGGTGATACATGGCCGACTTCGACGCTGGAGGGTCGCACAACTCCCCAAGCTGCGCAAGTGAGAGCTCGGGATTCTGCGTGCGCAGCGTACAGAACTCGCGCAGCGCTGGCGAGAGCGAACGGTACTCGGGCAGGGATCGCACCTTTTCCACCAACAGCATCTGGCTTCCTGCGGCATCTGTCGTTCGACGGAGATTTGCCATGTCAGCGTTGGTCTGACGGTTGGCGTTGTTCTTGTCGCGCTTCACGCGGCGGACCACGTCGACGGCACGCGCTGAGAGCGCGCCGCCCATGGCACGCAACGTAGAGACCACGCCCTCGAAGCTCTTGACGTAGACCGCATAAGAGCCCCGACGATGGTTGAGGCGCGCATGGACGTCGAACCCGGCAAGCAGCTCCACAAGGTCCTGCGCGAGCTGTTCGCCCGTGACCGCTATCTCAAGGTGGAAGTCACGGCGAGGGTCGGCTATGAAGCCTCCCGCCATGAAGGCTCCACGCAAGAACGATCGTCTGCAGCACTCCTGGTCGAGCAGGTGGGCAGGAACCCCACGCGCAAGGCCCATTCCGGGCACCAAGATACCCAGCCGCATGAGGTCCTCCTCAAGCTGTTCCTGCTCCCCTATCTCGATGAGATAGTTACGCGTCTTATGCAGCACCGACTGGCGAACGGTAAGCGACGTGTCGAGGTCGAAAAGCTCATGCGTAAGCTTGATCATGGTGCGCGCAACGGCGCCGGTCTCGGTTGAGATGTGAACCGAATAGTGTCCCGAACCGCGAAACGACAGCGTCCCGCAGATGCGGACGATGGCGGAGAGCTGGGCATACTTGCACTGCGGGCACTCCCCCTCAACGCGGGAGAGCTCGTCTTTTACCTGGGCCGTGAACGTTGCCACCGTATGTTCCTATGCGTGCTCTGCGCGATACAGGTCGCGATGGCTCGAGACCACGTGGTATCCGGCACTGGCCAGATAGATGGCCGTCTCGTCCGCAAGCGCCACGCTGCGGTGTTGGCCACCCGAGCAGCCCACGCCGATGGAAAGGCGGCTCTTGCCCTCGGCAACGTAGCCAGGCATCACGGTGTCGAGCATCTGTCGCCAAACCTCCAAGAAGGCCTGCGTCTGCGGATGACCGAGCACGAAGTTGTGGACAAGCTCGTCTTTGCCCGTAAGATGACGCATCTCCGGATCCCAGTATGGATTGGGCAGGAAGCGCACATCGATGATGAGGTCGGCCTCCTCGGGCATGCCGTACTTGAAGCCAAACGAGAAGACGTGCACCTCCATGAGCTGCTGATCGGAGAGCTGCGTGAAGGCATTCCGCAGACGAGAGCGCAAATCCTTCGTCGTAAGGTCCGTGGTGTCGATGACGAGCGTTGCCCGTTCGCGGATGTCGTGGAGCAGCATACGCTCGCGGCGGACGGCATCGAGCGTGGTCTCCCCCTCCTTGGCGATGGGATGCGGGCGACGAGCCAAGGCATAGCGGCGACGCAGCGTCTCATCGGAGGCCTCGAGATACACCACGCCATAGGTGAACTCGTGGGCAGAGAGCTCGTCAAGGGCCTCGGCCAGCTCGCCAAACCGATGGCCCTGCGTGCGCAGGTCGCAGACCACGGCCAGATGCCTGCCCACACCGTCCCTCAGGCCGCTCATGCGCGCCACGTCTAGGATGAGGCTCGGGGGAAGGTTGTCGATGACGAAGTACCCGAGGTCCTCAAAGGTGTGCATCGCCTCGGTGCGACCTGCTCCGGACATGCCCGTGATGACGATGACGTCAGGCGCCTCCGGCAAAGCATCTTGCGCATGCACGCCTTGGCTATTCTCGGTCATGGTGCCCCTCTCGATTCCGCGGCCCTGCCACTAGAATATGCCATTTCTCACACAATTAGTGAGTCAGGCACCGAAGTTGCGTGCTGCAATTTCGGTGCCTGACTCATAAGGTGAATGAACGAGCAGCGCTATTCCTCGATGGCTGCGCAGAACCAGCTGGTGAGGCTCGTCGGGTGCGTGATGGCCGTGCCAACCACCACGGCCCATGCGCCGGCGTCGATGGCGGCCTTGGCGTCAGCCGGCGTGTGGACATGCCCCTCGCAGATGATGGGCACGTCGGGGAACTCAGCCGTAGCCTGAGCGAGCAGCGCCACGTCGGGGCCTTCTTCAAGCGTGGTCTCGATGGCCGGCTTGTTGTGGCTCAGCGTGGTGGAGACGAGGTCACAACCGCAAGCCACGGCATTCCTGATGTCGTCGATGGTCATGCAGTCGGCCATGACGAGGGTCTCGGCGCGCTCGCGAAGGGCTGCAACAGTCTCCGCGAAGGTTCGGCCGTCGGGGCGGGGACGATCGGTGGCGTCAATCGCCACCACGTCGGCACCGGCGTTCACCACGGCAAGCGCGTGACGCAGCGTGGGCGTGATGTAAACGCCCTCGTGACCTTCCTTCCAAAGGCCGATGACGGGAATGTCCACGCGGCCCTTGATGGCCGAGATGTCTGAAAGGCCCTGGCAGCGGATGGCGGCGGCACCGCCCAGCTCGCAGGCTCGCGACATCAACGCCATGACCTCAGGCGTGCGCAGGGGCTCTCCGGGATAGGCCTGCACCGACACGATGAGCTTTCCCTTGATTGCCTGGATTACCGGATGCATGGGTCGTTCCTTTCTCGAAGAGTGGCAAGCCGGGGACAGGCCCCGGCTTGCGTCTAGCGAAGCTTGCGGTACGCGGAGGCAAGTATGTTCTCGACCGCGCCAATGAGCGGCGCGTCGTCACCGAGCGTGCCGTCGACGAGCGGCGTGTCCTGCACGGGCGGCATGGCCTGCTCGAGGAAGCCCTGGCCCAAAGCCTCGGACCAGTCGGGCCCACACTTGACGACCGAGCCAGACAGAATGATGGCTGCCGGGTCGAACATGTTGCACATGGAGCCAAGCACCTCGCCCAAGGCAAGGCCTGCGCGACGCTCCGCGGCCTTCGCCGCCTCGTCACCCTCAGCGGCACGGCGATCGATCTCTGCGCCGTGCATTGGGGTTCCATCAGGAAGCATCGCGTCACCGCCCAGGCGCACGTACTCGGCGATGATGCCCGGACCCGAGGCCACCGGCTCAAGATGACCCGTGGCGCCGCAACCGCACCGGACTCCTGCAGCCGCGATACACGCGACGTGGCCAATGTGGCCCGCCTCGTTGTGGCTTCCCAGCATGATGGCGCCGTCCTCAACATAGGCACCGCCGATGCCCGTTCCTACGGCCACGACAAGGACACTTGGCAGACCCTTGCCGCCACCCCAGCGCGCCTCGCCCAAGGCATGCGCATGTACGTCATTGAGCACGCGGCAGGGCAGGCCCGTGGCTGCGGTCACCTCAGCGGCCAGGTGGGTGCCACCCCACCCCGGCATGAGCTCGTTGGCAAACGTGATGTCGCCCGTCTTGGGATTGACCACGCCCGCAGAAGAGATGCCCACGCCCAGCGGAGCCTCGTCCGCACGATCCATGGCAGCCTTAACCTGCTCAATCACCGTGGCGAGCACGTGCTCGCCACCGCGCAGCGCGTCGGTGGGAACCTTTGAGACCGAGCTCACCTTGGGGGTCTTTCCCTCACCGACCTTTACAAGACCGCACGCGATCTTGGTGCCGCCCACATCAACGCCAATGTAGGTTGCCATACTGGCTCCTTTCCTCTCGGCCACCTTCGGTCTGAACCCCCTGTCCCAGGGGTGCCACCGACGGTGGCTCGCAACAATTACAGCAGGCCGCAATCGCGCAGAACCTTGGCGATAGCCTCCACGTTCTCGCCCTCAAGAGCCTTGACCGGACGCGGCATGGTGTTGGAGTCAAAGATGCCCATAAGCCACAGAGCCGTCTTGAAGGCGCCCACACCACCAGCATAGCCTGTTACGCCAGTGGTCACGTCAAAGATATGGCTCAGCTCGTTGAGCTTGTCCTGCTCGGCCTTGACCGTTGCCCAGTCGCCCGCCTCAGCGGCCTTCCACATGCGCACGTAGCCCGTGGGCTCCACGTTGGCAAGTCCCGGAACGGAGCCGTCGGCGCCAGAGAGATACGCACCGTCGACCACGATCTCATGGCCGGTCAGCAGCTGCAGCGGGTGACCGAGCTTCTCGTTCTCCTGGCAGAGGTAGCGGAAGCTGATGTCGTCACCAGAGGAGTCCTTGACGCCAGCCAGCACGCCCTCGGCGCCGAGCTTGGCCAGCATCTTCCAGCCCAGCTTGGTGTGGACGCACACGGGAATGTCGTAGGCGAAGATCGGGGCATCGAGCGCCTCATGCAGGCAGCGGAAGTGCTCCTCAACCTCTACCGGGCCACCCAGGGCGTAGAACGGCGCGGTGGCGACCAGCGCGTCTGCGCCAAGCGCGAGGGCACGCTTGCCGTGCTCGATGACACGCTCGGTCTCAGTGTCAATGATGCCCACCAACACGGGCACGCGATGGTCAACGATGCGCACAGCCTCACGCACCACCTGGTCACGGCGCTCGTCGGTGGAGAAGACCACCTCGCCAGAGGAGCCCAGGAAGAAGAGGCCGTCAACGCCAGCTTCGATCATGTAGTTGATGAGACGCTCGAACGACGGAACGTCGAGCTCGTGATCGGGGGTGTCGGGGACGACCACGGGAGGCACAACGCCGCGAATCTTGAGGTCAGACATGGCAAATCCTTTCTTCTACGCTTTCAGGAAGCTCAGAAACTCGTTCTCGAACGCGTTGATGCGCTCGTGAATGTACTTTGGATAGCGCTTGTGGACGAGGTCTGTGAACTGCGGCACCAGCGCCATCTGAGCCGCGGGGTCAGCCACCGTGTCCATAAGGGACGTACCGAGGAGCGTGGGACAAGTTACGAACTTACCCTGCCCTATAAGACCCTCTGCCGGGAACGGATTGAGGGCAACGAGTCGCCACGCCGGCATGCGAGCAGCGGTCTCGATTGCCAAGGCAGCGCCGTAGCCCTCGCCAAACGGCACGATGCGCTCTGGGTCAACATCGGGAAGACGCGTCGCAACTTCATACGCCACAGACGCGTCAAGCACGGAGCGGCCAAACGTCTCAACCGACGCATCCGCACGATTCTCAAGCTGCAGCACGGAGAACCCCGCGGCCACGTAGCGCGTCAGATGGTGCCACCCGCGTCCCGGACGGCCAAGGTCGTGGAACATGAGGATGAGCGGATGGCGCCCCGGCGTGGCCGGCGCCACGTAGCGCATCGTCAGCACGGAGCCATCTGATGCCTCTTCCTGGAGCTCCTCATAGCGGGCGTAAGTATTGCCTAGGTAGGAAGGCTCGCCCTCAGCAACGTCCCCTTCTCCAAGGAACGCGAGGATCTGGTCGTCGAACTCCTGAATCTCCTCGTGGCCAAATCCCGGATAGAGCAGGCGTTGCTTCTCGCAGGACAGGTCGTTGTACACAGCGCACTGCGTCTCGGGAGGGCAGACCGTGTCGGCAAGACCGGTGCCAAAGAGCACCGGGCACTTCACCAAGTGCGCAAAGTGATTGGTCTCCACGTAGGCAAGCTTGCCAAACCACTCGTCCTCCCGCGTTCCGTCTGGGTCGAACCAACGCGCGTAATAGCGAATGCCCTCGTAGGCAATCTCGTCCGCGCCAAGCTCGTACACCTTGCGGTAATCCGAGAGGAAGGGGTAGAGGATGCACGCCTTGGCAATGAGGTCGTTGTTGAGTGCGCAACAGGCAATGCCCATGCCACCACCTTGCGACGCACCATTCACGTAGATGCGTGAGAGGTCAAAGAGCCCTTGCTCCCCCATCGCTCGCACGATGCGGCAGAGGATGCGAACGTCTTGATACAGTCGCACGTAATAGAGATCCTTGGGCTCGCCATCGACGCCCGCCACCAGATGGCCGGCTACCGTGGTGCCCTTGAATCCTCCGACGTCCTCGCTCAGACCACCCTGGCCAGGGTTATCCATCGCGATGAGCGCGCAGCCCATTCCCGCAAACGAGGACTGCTCAAAGAAAGACCGCGAAGCCCCTGGATACCCATGGAACTGCAGCACCAGCGGCAGCGGCCCGGGCAATGTGGGACGCACGTACTTGGCATAGATGCGAGCCCCGCCCATACCAACAAACCACAGGTCAAGGTACTCGCACGTATCAAACGAAGGCACCTCGTGCGCCTGCACGACCTCCCACTCGAGCGGCACCGCATCAGCCTCGGCCATGCGCTCTTCCCAGAACGCATCGAAGTCCTCCGGCAGCGGCGTCAACCCATGGTAGTCAGACAGCGCCTCAATCTCTTCAAACGTCATAGGTACTCCAGTAATCGTATCGCCACTGGTGAGGCCAAGAACAAAGGTCGCCTGCTCAGACAGTCCTCGGCACAGCTCGCGCTCGTCGAGCAAAGGACGCTCGACGGCCCGAAGCTGGCCTGCGGAACTCGCATTCGACCTTTGTTCTTGGCCTCTAGGTCGATGCGTTTGTCATGGCAGGCGTGATAGAGGGGCATGGCACAAGGTCGAATGCGAGTTCCGCAGGCCAGGTGGCGCCGGCGCGTCCTTTGCGCCGAGCGTCCACCTGAGCCGAGGACTGTGTGAGCAGGCGACCTTGTGCCATGCCCAGCCCTCACGACTGGTTACTACTCTCCCAGCTTGGGGTGCAGCAGTGAGGGTGCGGCACCCAGCAGCAGCTTGGTGTAGTCGTCGTGAGGATCGTTGAACACTTGCTCGGCGGTGCCTTCCTCCATGATCTGGCCGTGATTCATGACCACGATTCGGTCGGAGATGTAGCGCTCCGTCTGGATGTCGTGGCTGATGAACACCATGGCCAGGCCCAGCTCAGCCTTCAGGTCGGTGAGCAGGTTGAGGATCTGCGCGCGCACCGAGACGTCGAGGGCCGAGGTCGGCTCGTCGGCGATGATCACATCCGGGTTGAGCGAGAGCGCACGGGCGATAGCCACGCGCTGGCGCTGGCCACCGGAAAGCTGACCAGGCAGTACCCACATGGCAGAGCTCGGCAGACCGACGAGTCCGAACAGCTCGCGCACGCGTGCCTCGCGCTCCTCCTCGGTGCCCACCTTGTGGACGACGAGCGGGTCGATGAGCTGGTCGTGAACGGCCATGCGCGGGTTCAGTGCGGTTGCGGGGTTCTGGAAGACCACCGAGACGACGCGGCCGATCTTCTTGCGCAGGTCAGCCGTACGCTTGGTGACGTCCTCCCCCTTGAAGTAGACGTGCCCCTCCGTGGGAGACTGCAGGCCGCACATGACGTTTGCCGTGGTGGACTTGCCGCAGCCAGACTCGCCCACGATGCCGATGGTCTCGCCTGGCATGAGCTTGAGCGTCAGGTGATTCACGGCCGTCACCAGATTGGGATGGAAGATGGAGCCCGTACGGGTACGGAAGATGACGGAGATGTCATCGAGGTGGATGATGGGTGTCGCCTCTGCCATTACTCCTCGCCTCCTTCCTGGGCCTTGCCTTCGGCAAGCTGCGCCAGCTCCTCAAGTGCCTCGGCCGCTGACACGGGCTCGCCCGTCACCGTCTGCATCGCTTCCTGGATGATGGTGGTGACCTGGTCCAGCTTCTCGTCCACGATTTCGGACACGGCGTCGGCCGCACCCGGATCGTCGTATCCCGCGCGCGAGGTGATGCCATTGGCGGCAAGCACGTCGTCGGGGAGCTCGGAGACCCAGTGGTCGGTGGTTCCAGCAACAAGCTTCATGACCGGCTTGACGTCCAGACCAACCGTCGGATGGCTGGAGCGCGGCGCGAAGCGGTCGCCCTTGGGGAAGTCCGCGGGGCTCGGGACGGAACCCGGCACCTGATGCAGACGCTTGCCGTCGTGGGCCTCGATGGAGAGCACCGAGCCCAGCAGGCCCTGCGTGTACTCGTGGCGCGGATTGGTGAGGAGCTCCTTGGTGGGAGCGCTCTCAACGACCTGGCCGGCGTACATAACGGTAATCTCGGAGGCTACCTCAGCAACAAGTGCCAGGTCGTGGCTCACGAAGATCATGGCGAAGCCGAGCTTCTTCTGCAGGTCGTTCAGGAGCTTGATGACCTGCTTCTGAACCGTCACGTCAAGGGCGGTGGTGGGCTCGTCGCAGATGACCAGCGACGGGTCACGCGTCAGTGCCATGGCGATGACGACGCGCTGGCACTGGCCACCGGACAGCTCGTGCGGGTAGCTCTCGAGGGTACGCTTGGGGTCAAGGCCGACCAGCGTGAGCAGCTCCTCGGCGGTACGGGTACCGCCGCGGCTCGTCAGCTGCTTCATCTGTGCGGAGATGAGCATGGACGGGTTGAGCGCCGACAGCGAGTCCTGATAGACCATGGCGATCTCGGTACCCAGAAGCTTGCGGTGCTCTTCCTCGGTGAGCTTGAGCAGGTCGGTGCCCTTGTAGAGCACCTCGCCCGTGATGCGCTCGCCGGGGTCGGTGAGGTTCATGATGACCTTGGTGGTGATGGACTTGCCGCAGCCGGACTCGCCCACGAGTGCCATGCACTGGCCGGGACGGACGTCAAAGCTGACGTTCTCCACCACGTTAACGTCGCCGTGGTTGGGGAACCCGATGCAGAGGTTCTTGACCTGCAGCAACGGCTTGACGCTGTAGTCGGGTATGCGACGGTCGGTTCGTGCGAGCTCCACCTTGCGGAGGGCGCCAAGGCGCTCGGCCAGGGTGTCAGCCTGGGCAGCGTAGGCGCGGACAGGGTCGGCAACCAGGAGGTCGGCCTCGCGGCGGCTCTCGGAGTTCTCGGCGCTGACCGGGGCAGACGGTGCGGCTGCCATGGCGTCGGTGATGCCCTCAGACAGGATGTTCAGTGCCAGGCAGGTGATCATGATGGCCAGGCCCGGGAAGAGCGCCTGCCACCAACGGCCGGACAGAACGCCGTTGCGGGCGTCGGCGAGGATGTTGCCCCACGTCGGCGTCGGCTCGGCGATGCCTGCAGACAGGAAGGTGAGCGACGCCTCGAAGATGATGGCGTCTGCCACGAGGGTAACCGTGAACACCAGAATCGGGGCCGCGCAGTTGCGCAACACGTGCTTGATGAGGATCCATGGTGCCTGGGCGCCACTCACGATGACGGCGCGAACGTAGTCCTCACCATACTCGCTCACGATGTTGGCTCGTACGATACGCGCAATTTGCGGCATGTACATGAAGCCGATGGCGAAGATGATGGCCGGGACGGACTTGCCAAGGATGGTGACCAGCACGGCGGCAAGCGCGATGCCCGGGACCGACATGATGATGTCGAGGATGCGCATGATGACCTCGGAGATCGACTTGCGCGAAACGGCTGCTGCCGCGCCGACGATCGAGCCGGTGATCAGCGCGAAGCCCGTGGCTCCGAAGCCGATGAGCAGCGAGATGCGGCCACCGTAGAGCATACGGGACAGAATGTCGCGGCCCTTGTCGTCAGTACCGAAGATGTGCTCCGCGGAGGGTGCCTGACGGGCCACGCCGATGGCGTAGGGATCATTCGGCGCGATGACGGAGGCCAGGATGGACAGCAGCGCCACCATGACAAGGACGACGACTGCAATCTTGGAGGGAGTGGACATGTTCTTGAAGCCACTGAGCTTCAGGCCCTTGGCTGCGGCGCCTTCAAGGCGCTCTGCGTTCTCTTTTCTCGTTGCCATGGCTACACGCTCCTGATCCTGGGGTTGATGAGCAGGTACAGCATGTCAACCACGATGTTGATGACGATGAACGAGAGGGCGACGACGATGACGACACCCATGACGAGCATGGGCTCGTTGCCGCTGACGCCGTCAAGGATTGCCGTGCCCATGCCAGGCAGGTTGAAGATGACCTCGATGACGACGGCGCCACCCATGAGGTAACCAATCTTCATGCCGAGCGTGGTGACCGGCGTGATCAGGGCGTTGCGCAGCACGTTGCGGGCGATGATGACGGGCTTGGGAAGGCCAGAGCCCTTGGCGGTGCGCACGTAGTCCTTGTCGAGCTCCTCGACCATGGCGGTACGGACGATACGGGTCATCTGTCCGGTCAGAGGAACCGCAAGGGAGACGGCCGGCATAATCATGCGTGCCAGGTAGCCGCCAAAGTTGGTGCTCGGGCTGGGCAGGGGGCCCGAAGCCGGAAGCATCTTGAGATACGAAGAGAATATGAGGATGAGCAGCACCGCCAACCAGAACGACGGCGTGGCCAAGCCTGCAATGGACAGCAGGCGTATGAGCTGGTCAGGCCAGCCGTCGCGATAGAGGGCCGCTATCACACCCAAGGTGAACGAGAATATTGTGCCTAAAAGCAGGCCAAAGAAGGTCAGCTGCATGGTGACGGGAAGAGCCGTCTTGATGCGGTCGGCAACCGGACGGCGCTGCGCGCTGTAGGTGCCAAGATTGCCATGAAGAAGGTCTCCCATGTAACGAACGTAGCGAACGGGCCACGGATCATCCAAGCCAAATTCCTCGTGATACTTGGCGATTGCCTCGGGAGTCGCAGCTTCACCCAATGCCTTGTAGGCGGGGTCAATGGGCGAGAACGACATGAGGAAAAAGACCAGGAACGTGACGCCCAACGCCATGATTGGAAGGGCGATAAGACGACGGCCAACAAGACGCAACAAATTGTGCATAGGCCCTCTCCCCTCTCTTTCTACTCATCATTGGACGGTTTTGGTGGTCCAGACACCAACCCTTGAGGTTGATCGAGCCCACCGCACATGAAAAGGGCCCGGGCTCTCCGCCCGGGCCCTAGTGGTACTGACTATGTCAGAAGACAGCCATTAGGCAGTGACGGTCACGACGTCCGTAAGGGAAACGCCGGTGGTGCCGATGCCAGAGAAGCCCTGGACGGAGGTGCCGGCCGGGCTGGCGGTCTCGGACCAAGAGGCCGTCGGGGTGATGACCTGGAGGACCGGGTAAAGGACAACCTGCTCAGCCAGGATGTCGAAGACCTGGTTCCAGCACTGCTGCTGCTCGTCGCCAGACTTGGTGAGGGCGTCGGACATCAGGCTGTTGACCTGCTTCCACTCGTCAGAGGTGTTCCAAGCGCAGCGGGTCTTCATCCAGATGTTGTCACCGAACCACCAGTTGAGGAGCAGGTCGGTGTCGCCGCCGAAGCAGGACGGATCGCCGGGGGCGATGAGGATGTCCCAAGAGTCGTCGGCCTGGTCGATGGCCGCATAGGTAGCGGGCGACTGATCGGAGGTCAGGTTGACGGTGACGCCGAAGGCATCCTGGATGTCCTGCTGGGCCTGGGTGCCCATGGCCACGACCTGGGCGTTGTCGGTGGTGCGCAGCTCGATGTTGCCGGTGATGCCGGTGCCAAGCTCCTTGGCCTTGTCAACGTCATAGGTGTAGACCGTAGAGGCCTCATGATAGTTGGTGAAGGTGGGCGGCAGGTAGCAGCTGGGCTTGCCGGCAAGGCCGGAGAACGCGTTGGCGATCATGTTGTCGGTGTTGAGGGCATACATGACAGCCTGACGGGCTTCCTTGGTGTCCCACGGAGCCTTCTTGACGTTGAACATGATGAAGCGGGTGCCGAAGCCCTGCACCTGGTCAACGCGCATGCCAGCAGCGGCAACCTGGTCGATGCTCTCAGGCGGCACGGACTCGGTGATGAGGTTGGTGCCCTCCTGGGCGGCCGTCACGCGGGCGGTCGGGTCGGTGAGGGACTCGATGCGGAGCTCGTTGTCCTGGGCGGGGTGAGCGCCGTTGTAGTTGGGGTTGGGATGCAGCACGACGTAGGTGTCGGAGACCTCGTCATACATCCAGGGGCCGGTTCCGATGGGCTTGGCTGCCGCCTCGTCGTCGCTCAGGGTTGCCGGGGTGACCTTGATGATGCCCAGGCGCTCCTTGATGAGGGAGAACTGCGGAATGGTGACCTTGACCGTGATGGTCTTGTCGTCCTTCTTCTCCATCGACTCGATCATGGTGAGGAACGAGACATACATCATGCCCTCAGCCTTGGCGCGCTCGTAGGAGTGGATGACATCCTCAACCGTCACGGGGTCGCCCGTCGAGAAGGTGGCGCCGTCACGCAGGGTGATCTCGCAGGTGTTGTCGTCAACCCACACCGGGTCGCCCGTGCACAGGCCGTCAGAGACGCTGTAGTCATGGAAGTCGATGTCGTACAGACCCTCCATGACGTTCATGTTGGCGCTCAGGCAGAATGCGGAGGAGCAGTTCTGGGGGTCAAAGGAGCTCGGGCCATAGGCAGAGCCCACGGTAAGGGTGCCGCCGCCGACGGTGCCGGTTGCCTCGCCGCCGTCAGCCGCAGGTGCCTCGCCGCCACCGCTGTTGCCGCCGCAGGCAGCCAGCGCCATGGCCGCGCCACCAGCAACGCCAAGGAAGGTACGGCGAGTAAGCTTAGTGTCCATCATAGTCTCTCCCATTCACTCGATGGTTCGTCATGCCGAGCGCACTCGACACATGCACATGTTGCAAGAATATTTCTTGAACCATCATCCCGATAGGAGCAAATCGCCTAACGGTTGCGAACGAGTAATGAGCGTAACTAGGACGATATATAACCAGTCAACTAAATAAAGCCCAGCTAAATGCGCTAAAAACACACAAATAAAAAAGCATCAGAAAGCAATTCAAACTGTTATTCTTCCGCAGCCTCGGCGACTTGAGCCGCGTCCGCCTCAACCGCACGTAGAACCTGCCAGATCTCTTCAGCAACCGCCTCGGGGACGCCTTTCACTTCTGCAATCTCTTGCGGGCTGGCCGCACGGAGCTTCTTCATGGAGCCAAAGTGGCGCATGATGGCCTTCTTGCGTTTGGGGCCAACGCCGGGCACCTCGTCGAGCACCGACACCGTCATGGCCTTGTCCCGTAACTCGCGATGGAAGGTGATGGCAAAACGGTGGCTCTCGTCACGCACTTGCTTGATGAGGTAGAGCGAGGCTGACCCACTCGGCAGCACCACGGGTGTCTCGTCCCACGGGACAAAGACCTCCTCGTCGGACTTCGCAAGGCCACACACGGGAATATCGAGCCCAAGCGCCTCGAGCTGGTTCATGGCCGCCGTCAACTGAGGCTTGCCACCGTCAACGACCAGCAGGTCAGGACGTGTGCCAAAGCGCTCGTCTGCCATACGTTCAGGGGAGTAGCGGCGCCCCAGCACCTCCTCCATGCTGAGGAAGTCGTTGGCCTCGTCGAGCTCGGCGCGCACCCTGAAGCGGCGGTATTGGCCCTTATCAGGACGCCCATTGGTGAAGACCACCATCGAGGCCACCGTAAAGCGGCCGTGCAGGGTGGAGATGTCAAAGCACTCGATGCGCAGCGGCGGCGCATCGAGGGCGAGCGCGCTCTCGAGTTCCATCAAGGCTTGGTTGGTGCGGTCGTCGGCATAGCCCGTACGCACCATGTAGCGCATCAGGGCATGGCGGGCGTTCTTCTGGGCCATCTCGAGCAGGGCCTTCTTCTCACCGCGCTGAGGACGGTGCACGCGGCACACGCGTCCTCGCTTGGCGGTGAGCCACTCGCCAAGGACCTCGGCGTCGCTCAGCTCCTGTGCAAGGTCAACCTCACCCGGAATGTCTGCGGTCTCGTCGTAGTAGCGCTTGACGAAGCCCTCCGCGAGCTCCTCCTCGCTGATGTTCAGGCCCTTGTTGAGCACGAACTCGTTGGTACGCACCACACGGCCCTCACGCACGCTGAAGACGCAGGCACAGCTGATGGTCTCCTCGCGATAGAAGCCCACCACGTCCACGCTCGCCCCCGCAGAGATGATCACCTGCTGGCGGTCGTCCAGGCCCTCGAGCACCTCAAGCCGGCGCTTGAACCGTCCCGCACGCTCAAAGTCGAGGTCAGCCGCAGCCTCACGCATCTGGTCCTCGAGCTCGTCAATGATGCCCGAGCGATTGCCTGCCAAGAAGCGCTCTACCTGGCTCACGTTGCGCGCATAGTCCACGGTGTCGATGGCGCCGCAGCACACGCCGGGACCACGGCCCACGTGGTAGTCGAAGCAGGGCCTCCCCCGCTTCGCAAGGACGATGTTTGCCACCGCAGCGTCATCCGGATGGCTCTCAAGGTAGCGGCGAGCGCGCTTCCACTCGGCGCAGGTGCCAATACAGACCGGCACCACCTTACGCAGGATGTCGATAGTCTCACGAGCGGCGTGCGCATCGGTATACGGGCCGAAGTAACGCGTCCCCTTGCGGTGCTTCTCGCGCGTGTACTTGATGGCTGGGTAGATGTCGGACTCGGTGACGGCGATGTAGGGGTAGCTCTTGTCGTCCTTATAGTCCACGTTGTAGTACGGATGGTGCTGAGCGATGAGCTCACGCTCCAACACGAGCGCTTCGTGCTCCGAGCCCACCACCACGTAGTCGAACCCCTTCACCACCTGCATCATGAAGGGGATCTTCTCGCGTTCGTCAGAGAGCGTCACGTACTGGCGCATGCGAGCGCGCAGGTTCTTGGCCTTGCCCACATAGATGACGGTGCCTGAGGCATCCTTCCACAGGTAGCAACCAGGCTCCGTGGGAACCTTCGCTACCTGCTCTGCCAAGGTGGGCTCGACCTGCGCCATGACTAACCCTCAAGCTCGCGATGTCCAAAGAAGCGCCGGAAGTCCCTGAAGTAGCTCGCCCACAGACGGCCCATGTAGTACAGGCGCTTGGGGTTGTTGTCGTGCGCACCAAAGAGCGTGGTGCCCACCTTGCCCTCGCGCATGAGCTGGAGCGCCTCGTCACGCCCATCGCCCTCGGGCGTGTAGTGCCGCACGATAAGCCGCGACATGCCCACCCACAGATACCGGTTGTCGGCATGGACGGCTGGGCCCTTCTTCCCCTCCACGACGTCTTCCACCACGAAGCGGGCGAGGTTGTTCCCCGCCAGCGTCACAAAGAAGCTGCTGCGGCCCTGGCGCGGGTTGAAGTCGAGCAGCTTGTAGCTGCCGTCGCGCGAGTCGTACTTCATATCCAGGTTGAAGTAGCCAAAGTAGTGGATGTGCGAGAGCAGCTGCTCCACCGTGGCATAGAGCTCCTCGTCGCCGTAGGAGATGATGGCCACGTAGTTGCCGATGCGCATGGGCTCGGGATCCTCCAGAATGGGGCGGCCAAGCGCGAGCAGAGCCACCGAACCATCCTGGCGCACGTAACCGTTCATGGTGCGCATGTTGGAGTCGTCGCCGGGAACAAAGTCCTGGATGACGAGCTGGGCGTCATAGCCTGCCGCATAGACGCGGCGAACCGTCTCCTCCAGCATGGGGCGGTCCTCGATGATGAAGGCCTTCTTCTGGCCCTCAAACTCGTGCTCGCGGTAGGAAGCCGCATCGGTAGGCTTCACCGCAACCGGGAAGGGGAACGGCAACTCGTCAGGGATGTCGTCCAGACCCGAGATGGTGACAGCGCGCGGGTAGGGCACGCCGGCGCGCTCGCACAGGGCGTAGAAGCGCGACTTGTCGTTAAGCTCGTCAAGCACGCCCGCATCTGAGGTAATCGCCACCAGGCGCGGGTCGAGCTCGTTCTTGTGAGCCGAAAGCAGCAGTGAATAGTCGTCACCACAGGGAATGACCAGCGGAATCGCGTCGCCAAAGGTGTCGGCATCGCGGTTGAGGATCTCCACGAAGCGCTCGGGCTCAGCAAAGCCCTCGTCACAGCGCTGCTCAATGAACTTAGAGTGACGCGTGGGCGTCAGGGGGAAGGTTCCATAGGCGTAGCTCTTGACGCCGTAGGCCTCCCAAAAGGCGCGTGCCATGCCGTAGACACCCACCTCGGTACCCAAAAGGATTGGGACGAACGGGCGGCTCATGGCTACCCCCTCCTGCGGTCACGGACCGCGTCGAGTCCTCGCTTGGCAACGCGCAACGAGGCGTAGAACGCCGCCTTCACGGGAAGGTCGCGGTCTGGGGCCACATGCGTCGTGTCCTTCGAGAACTTGCACTTGAATGTGTTGAGCGTGTTCAGCCCCGGATAGCGCTCGGAGCCGATGCCCATCATGTCGTAGTCTTCGATGCCCTCCGCGCCAAACGTGCACGCCTCGAAGTAGATGAGTCCGTCGGTCACGAAGTTGCGGTTGGGAATGTCTGAGCGCGAGGCGCCGTAGTAGCGCACCGCATGTTTTCCCGAGACGGTGGCGATGGTCCACGTCACCACGCGGCCGTCAACGCGCCCTGCGAACACGCGGGCGTGCTCTGGTCCCAGAATGCGCAGCGTGTTCTCGTAGTCAGACTTGGGCGCAGCGGCAAAGCCGTCGCGCTCCGCGGTCTCGAGCATGACGTCGTAATACTCGTCAAACGAGGCGTTGGCCTGCGCCGTCTCATCCGCATAGGTGGCCGGGCTCTCGCGCAGCGCCTTGCGCACGTCACGGCGACCGCGCGTCTTCATGCGCGCGAGGATGTCGTCCGGAGTGCCCGTGATATCCATGATCACGGTCTCGTCATAGGGCGTGATGGAGAGCGTGGGACGGCAAATGTCGAGGTCATGCTCAACTGCCAGCCGGATGAACGCTTGCCGACGATCGCGCTTGCGCACGAAGGCAACCAGTGCCTTGAGGGCGGCACGCTCCTCGTCCTCCGAGAGAGGATGTGTCCACACGGGCCCGTGATGCGAGCGCAGGTAGTGATACCCGTGTGTCAGGTAGTCGGCAAACGATGCCCACCCAAGGGGCTCTCCGTCCTGCACAAAGCCCACGTGTGCCCAGAACGAGCGATCGGTGATGGTGGACTCGAGATCCATCCACGCGCCGGTCTGCTCGATGGGAATGCTGAGGCCAGAAGCCGCAAGCTCCGCCTCAAAGGTCTCTCTGTTCAGTTCGCGAACCTCAATCATGCGTCTCCCCCACGTTGGTGCGGTAGTCATGCCGCACAAGCTGCGAGTCTTGACCATTGTAGACACCTTCGCTTGCCGCTCCCCCATTTGCATCGGAGCAACAGATGTTGACGTCAGAGGCTACGATTCCTGTGGTAAAGCTCGCTCGCCTTGGCTGGTCGCGCGCCGCACCGCTACAATGGCAAGACCTAGCAGCAACCTAGCAGGAGCACGACATGCACAAACCCGTTCTTGGCATACTTGGTGGTGTGGGACCCCTTGCCACCGCGTACTTCATGGAGCTTCTCATCAAGAAGACGCCCGCGCGTACCGACCAAGACCACATGCCCATGATCGTGTTCAACGATCCGCAGATTCCCGACCGCACCGCTTACATCCTCGACCACGCAAAACCCAACCCGCGCCCTGAGATGGCCAAGGTTGCCCGCTGGCTTGAGGAGGCTGGCGCGGACTATATCGCCATTGCGTGCAATACCGCCCACTACTTCTACGACGACATCAACGAGGCCGTCAAAATCCCGGTGGTCAACATCATGGAAGAGACCTCGGAGCGCATCTCGTCGCTCGTGCTCGCCGGCTCGACGGTCGGTCTGCTTGCCACCGAGGGCACGGTCGAATCGGGCGTCTTCCAGGGGTACTTCGAGCGCTACGGCCTTCGTTGCATGGCGCCAGACCCCGATGGCCAGGCCCGTATCTCCCACCTCATCTACGATTGCGTGAAGGCCAACCAGCCCTACGACGAGCAGGAGTTTCTTGAGGAGGCCTACCGCCTGCGCGACGCCGGGTGTGAGGCCGTCGTGGTCGGCTGCACCGAGCTGTCGGTCATCTACCAAGAGCTGAGCCGCCACCCAAAGTGGCTCTTCGACTCACTCGACATCCTCGCCGACCGCTGCGTAAAGATCTACGAAACCGCACGAGCCGCCAACGGCCACATCGAGATGTAGGCATCGTCACAACAACCTTACGAGCACGTAACCCTTTCATCCCGAAAGGGCTTCAACCCGCACTTTGATTCAGTGGTTCTCAGCCGAAGAAGAGCGGTGCCCCCTTGGTTTCACACGACTCGCGAAGCGAGCGAGCGCAGCGAGCGCGGAGTGTGAAACCAAGGGGGCACCGCCCACCTTCACAGGATATGAACCTACACGATGGGGCCGCCGCCCACGAAGTTGCCGGAGCTGTAGTAGACGGAGTCAATCTCCACGCCACCGTAGTTGGAGTGGATCATCATGCCACCGCCGATGCACATGCCCACATGGCCCGTGCTCTCGACGCTGGAACCCCAGAACATGAGGTCACCGGGCTGCAGGTTTGCCTGGTTGGTGGTCCAGCCACCGCGCTCAAGGCACCAGCCGATCATCGAGTCGTAGTAGCCATTTGCCATGCGCTGGCCACGCGGGATGGAGTAGCCGGCCTGGGTGTAGGCCCACCACACCAGACCAGAGCAGTCAAACTCCTGGTTGGCGATGGCATAGCCACCCCACGAATAGCTCACGCCGAGCTGAGACTTGGCGTAGTCGATGGCGGCCCACACGCCCGAGCCATAGTCAGGCACGTAGCTCGAAGTGGAGCCACCGCCGCCAGAGTACGAGTCGCCCGAGCCCGAGTCACTCGAGTCGTAGCTCGGGATGTCATCGGTATTCGAGCCGCTGTCGCTGCTGGAGCTGTCGTCATCGGTGTCATCGGTCGTCTCGAACGACGGGATGTCGGTGTTGGGCCCCTCAGACTCGCCAGACTCCTCAGCCTGAGCCGCCGCGGCGGCCTCTGCCTCGGCACGCTGACGTGCAGCCTCGGCCTCAGCGGCCTCACGCTGACGGCGCGCCTCCTCCTCGGCGGCGATGCGCTCGGCCTCGAGAGCCTCCTGCACCTCGACCGAAAGCTGGTTCACGTACGCCTGCTGGCTCGCCTGCAAATCCTGAAGCTCTGCATAGCTGGCCTCGGCCTGCTCCAGCAGGTCTTCCTGCTCGGTCTCCTTGTTCTCAAGCTCCGTGTGCTCGGAATCGAGCTCCTCCTGGATCGCGCGAACCGTGGCGATGGCGTCGGACTCGTACGCGGCCACCTTGTTGGCGTAGTACACGCGCGAGACCATGTCATCAAAGGAGGTGGAGTTCAGAATGAAGGAGACGACGTCGACGCGGCTCTTGTAGTTCTCGGCCATGCTGTGCGAGAGCACCTCGCGCGCTGCGGCAAGCTCACCCTCCTTGACCTGAATCTCGCCTTCGATGCTGACGATCTGGTCACGGGTAATCTGAAGGTCTGCCTGGATATCCTCGAGCTCGGAGAACTTCGCGGAGCTCTGGGATGCGAGATCGGCAAGATAGGCACTCGCGGAATCGAGCTGTGCCTGAATCTCTGCAGAGGACGCCGCATACGCGACGGTCGGCGTGGTGGAAAGCGTGAGCGCTAAAGAGAGCCCGACGCCAGCAACCGTCCTGCCGACCTTGATGAGCGATTGGTTCATGTTAGTCAACCTCGTCTTGCTGCGTTGTCTCTTGTCCGTCTGTGCGACAACATGTCACACGTAAGTGGTTAGGATACCCCAAACTCGTGACAAAGATGTGTGCAGACACCAAGCCGCAGCCGCTTCACGTTCCCAAAGGCAGCTTCAGCAAGGTTAGAGGTAATCAATAGTTACCTTGTCACCTCTCGATAGAAGCAGCTGCGGTGTCCGGTGTGGCACGCAGGGCCCGGAGAGTCAACCTCAATGACGAGGGTGTCGGCATCGCAGTCAACCAGCACTCGCTTGACTTGCTGCATGTTTCCGCTGGTAGCACCCTTGTTCCAGAGCTCCTGGCATGACCTTGACCAGAACCACGTGGTTCCGGTCTCCAGGGTGAGCGCATACGATTCTGCGTTCATCCATGCCACCATGAGCACCTCGCCCGTACCCACCTGCTGGACGACCGCAGGAATCAGTCCCTGTGCATCAAACTTGAGTTGTAAATCCTCCGCGGAGATGGGTGCAGGCACCTCTCCTGCATACGAGTTACACATATTTGACACCGTATCTGTCTTAGAAGTCCAGTCGTACGGGGATGCCCTGTCCGGCAAGGTACTCTTTGACCTGACGAACCGTGAAGGTACCGAAGTGGAAGACGCTTGCGGCGAGAACCGCGTCCGCCTCGCCCTCGATGATGCCCTCGGCAAAGTGCTCGAGCGTGCCCACGCCACCCGAGGCGATAACGGGAATCGAGACGGCGCGCGCAACGGTCCTCGTCAAAGCGAGGTCAAACCCGTCCTTGGTTCCATCGCGGTCCATGCTCGTCAGAAGAATCTCGCCTGCACCGCGCTTGGCCGCCTCCTGAGCCCACTCGACAGCATCAATGCCCGTGGCCACACGGCCGCCAGCCAGATACACCTCCCACTTGTCAGCGGAGCCGACGCGCTTTGCGTCGATAGCGCAAATGACCGCCTGGCTGCCGAAGGCGCGCGACGCCTGCGTCAGCAGCTCGGGGTTCTTCACCGCAGCAGAATTGAATGACACCTTGTCCGCCCCTGCCGCGATCATGCTGCGCGCGTCCTCTACGCTGCGGAAGCCTCCGCCCACCGTATAGGGAATGCGCAGCTGCTCAGCGGCTCGCGAGGCAAGGTCGACCGTCGTGGCACGGTCATCAGAGGTCGCCGTGATGTCAAGGAAGATGACCTCGTCGGCACCGGAGCGATCGTAGAGACTTGCGAGCTCGACAGGGTCGCCCGCGTCACGAAGGTCCACAAAGTTGACGCCCTTGACCACACGGCCGTCCTTCACGTCAAGGCAGGGAATAACTCGCTTGCACAGCATGGCGCTTCTCCTTTACGACTTGAGGAAGCTGGTTACGGTTTGGGAGACGCTCAGCGCCTCCTCTGGCGGAACTGAGGTATACAGGGGAACGACCCCACCAACGCAGCGGCTCGTCTCGGGCCAGGCACTGAGGTCCTCTGCCGAGGCAAGGCCGTAGGCTTGTGCATCCAAAGCGCCCGGGAAGAGGGCGGGGCGGCCCCAGGTGTCGCAGTAGCAGCCTGACGCGACGATGGCCTCCACCAGCGCATCTGCGCGTGCCGCGCTCTCAAGCACCAACGGGAAGCGCAGGAGCGCTCGTGGTTCTCCGAGTGCGGCCGCAGGAATGTGGACCAATCCCTCACGCGCAAGGGGAGCAAGCTCGCGCGCGAAGATGCGCGTTGCCTCGAGGCTTCTGTCCTCTTGGCGCTTCAGGTCGGCAAGACCTGCCATCATGTGCTCGGTCACCCAGGCGCTCGGCAGCGACGGCTCGTAGGAGACCCTTCCCGCACGCTCCTCCGAAGACACCGACGGGATGAAGACGCGCCAACGAGCAAGACGGTCCCACAACGCATGGCGGACCGCCGCAGGCAGATGCATCAGCACGCGAATCTGGAAGTCGTAGCCGCGCGCCGCGCGATCGAGGCGCCTGTCGAAGGCGGGCAAGGTGGTCAAGGCATCAACAAGTGCCTGGTACAGGCCTTGATCCTCCATGTGGGGGTTGATCCAGGTGGCGGCACCAAAATCGGAAGAGGCCATCTTCTGCACGCCAAACGAATGGAAGGAGACGTCTGCCAGCGGAGTGCCGTCCGCGCCACGCGAAAGGTGGCACGCGCAGTGGGCGCTATCTTCCAACGCAAGGACGCCCGCAGCATGAGCGGCGTCAATCAACGCCTGGTCGGCAGCCTGATCAAAGAGGCCGAAAGTGTGCTGCAGCATCACGGCGCGCGACGCCTCAGAGAGCGGAAGTGCGCGCGCATCAAGGGCGAGCGTGTCGGCATCGATGTCGCCATAGCGTGGCGTCATGCCAGCAGCGATGATAGGGTCCACCGCCGTGCAGCACGTGAAAAGCTGCGTCACCACCTCGCCCGCGCCGCGATGGGCGCGCAGGGCCTCGAACACCGCCTGCATGGCGTGCCGGGTACGGAAGGTTGGATACCAGTCCGACGCTTCGGTGCCGGTGCGCTCTGCCAGATTGGCCCGGAGTGTCTCAAACCCATCAAGCCCGGGCATCTGCTGCCTCCCCCGCATGGGCAACCGCGAGGGCCTCGCCGAGGTCAAGGCTCCCCTCATAGAGGGCCCTTCCCGTAATGGCACCCTCGATGACGTCTGGGCCAAGCGCAGCCAAGAGCCGCACGTCATCAAGCGTCGCAATGCCACCAGAGGCCACCACAGGGAACCCCGCGACCTCCGCGATATGACGATAGGCATCGGCATCGATGCCCGTCTGCATGCCATCACGCGCGACGTCAGTGAACACGAGGTGGCGATACCCCAAGGCCGAAAGGCGGGCAACCAGCTCGTCGGCCGCAAGGGCCTCGCCTTCGCGCCAACCGTTGACGCGCACCTGCCCTCCCTTGGCAGCCACATCGGCAACCAAGAGGTCACCGTAGCGTTTGGCGGCCTCGCGGGCAAAGCCAGGGTCGCGCACGAGCGCCGTGCCAAGAGCGATGCGCTTGGCACCAGCCTCGGCCAACCGCTCGATGGCGGCCATGTCGCGCACGCCGCCACCGGTATCGACGCTGATGCCCTCCACCTGACAGATGCCGCGAATGGCGGCAGCGTTCTTGCTCAGGGCGTCCTCGCCCTCGCCAAACGTGGCCGACAGGTCCACCACATGAATCCACCGCGCCCCACGGGCGGCAAAGTCACGCGCAACGGCCACGGGGTCCGTCGCATAGACGTCCATCTGGGAGCGGTCACCCTGGCGCAGGCGTACCACCTGTCCCGCAATGAGGTCGATAGCGGGAAAGAGAATCATGTTAGCCCCTCACCACGCGGACAAAGTTGCGCAGGATGGTCAGGCCCGTGGTGGAGGACTTCTCCGGATGGAACTGTACACCGTACACGTTGTCCTGCCAGACTGCCGAGGCAAAGGTGCGGGTGTAGTGCGTGCGCGTGACGATGGTCTTGTCATCAATGTCAGTGGAAAGCGCGTACGAGTGCGTGAAGTACACGTTGGCACCCTCGGCCACGTCAACAAAGAGCGGGCACTGGCGGCCGACGTCCGTGAGGTGCACCTGGTCCCAGCCCACGTGCGGGACCTTGAGGCGCCCCGCATCAAGCTTGGTGACCGAGCCAGAGAGGATGCCCAGGCCAGGGACCCATTCCCCTCCCCAGCTGATGTCGCCGTTGCGCTCGCTGCCCCGGTCGTAGAGCAGCTGCAAGCCAAGGCAGATGCCCAGGAACGGCACGCCGCTCCTGACCGAGCGGACAATCGCGTCAGCCTGGCAGGTGGGACGCATGTAGGCCATGGCATCCTCAAAGCTACCCACACCAGGCAGGATGATGCCGCCCGCTTCGCGAATGTCGCGCGGGTCATCCGAGACGATGACGTCGCCACCCACCGCGGAGAGGCTTCGAGCCACGGAAAGCAGGTTTCCCTTGTGGTAGTCCACTACCACGATCTGATGGCGTGCCATTACAGACTTCCCTTCGTCGAGGGGACATCGTCCACGCGTGGGTCATCCTCGAAGGCCACGCGCAGCGCACGGGCGCACGCTTTGAACGTAGCCTCGAGGATGTGGTGCGCGTTCTCGCCGCATAGCTCACGCAGGTGCAGCGTAATGCCAGCCTGGCGTGCAAAGCCCACGAAGAACTCCTTGCCGAGCTCGGTATCAAAGGTGCCGACCTTATCGGGACCGATGGGAACGTCCCAATACAGCTCGCCACGGCCCGAGATGTCCACCGCGGCAAGCACCAGCGCCTCGTCGAGGGGCACGGCGACGTCGCCAAAGCGGCGGATGCCACGCTTGTCTCCCAGCGCCTGACCGATGGCCTGACCCAGCACGATGCCGACGTCCTCAACCGTGTGATGGTCATCCACCCACGTGTCGCCCGTGCAGCGCACCGTGAGGTCCATCAGCGAGTGGCGGCCCAGAGCCGTCAGCATGTGGTCAAAGAAACCGACACCAGTGTCGATGTCGCAGGCACCACGGCCATCAAGGTTGACGGTCACCGTGATGTCAGTCTCGCCCGTCTTGCGGGCGATCGACGCGGTCCTCGTCATGCCTCCTCCTTCTCCAGCGAGGTCAGAGCCTCTACCAGGCGGTCGTTCTCCTCGCGCGTGCCCACCGTGATGCGCAGGCAGTCCGCGAGTCCCGGCGCATAGCTGAAGTCGCGCACGAGGATGGAGAACTCGTCGCGCAGACGCTGCCGCACCTGGCTCGCGTGAGGAATGCGTACCAGTATAAAGTTCGCCTCGCTGGGCCACTGATGCAGGCTGGTGATGTTACCAAGCCGCAAGGATAGGCGCTCGCGCTCGGCCTTGATGTCCGAGACTACCGGCCGCAGCTCCTCGCGCGCCTTGACCGCCGCAACCGCGGTTGCCTGGGCAAGCACGTCAACCGAATAGATCTGCCGGATCGCCGAAAGCTCATCAATGATGGAAGGGTCTGCCACGAGGTAGCCGCAACGCAGACCAGCAAGGGCAAAAGCCTTGGAGAGCGTGCGGAGCACCATGAGCCGCGGATTCTCCGCAACCCAGTCGATGACGCTCGAGCCGTCTGGCGCGAACTCAACATAGGCCTCGTCAACGAGCACGAGCGCATCCGTCTCGTCGAGCAGACGCCTGATGACCGCATGGTCGACGAGGTCCCCCGTGGGGTTGTTGGGCGAGGTCACCACCACCATGGCGGCATCCTTGGAAGCCTCCACCAGCGCGTCCACGTCGAGGGAGAAGTCGTCCGCGTTACGCCAGACGCGCTTCACGGGCATCTCGCACATGGTGGCAAAGTTGGCGTACTCGGAGAAGTCGGGCGGACAGGTCACCAGCGTGCGTCCCGCACCACCGAAGGCAAAGAACAGGTTGAAGAGAATCTCGTCGCCGCCGTTTCCAACCATCACGCTCGAGCGCTGGACACCGTGGCGCTCCGCCAGGACGTCGCGCAGCTCATTTGACAGCGGGTCGGGGTAGCGGTTGAGCGGCGTAGAGACAAGCGCCGCATTGATGGCCTCGCGCACCGCCACGGGAAGCTCGTGCGTGTTCTCGTTTGCCGAGAGGTTCACCTCACACGGCGTAAAGGCGGGGTCGTAGGGTTCGAAGCCCACAAGCGCGGGGCGCACACGTTTCGACAGGTCTAGTGACATGGCTACCCCCCTAGCCGTTGAGCCGCGGGATGCCCGGCGTGTCGAGCTTGCGCGGCCATGCCGTCTTCATGGCCTTCTCGCACGCCGCAAGGGGATCGTCGAAACGCTCCTTGCCTTCCGCGAGCTTCAGGCGCATGCCCACTGAGAGCGCGTGGGCCCACAGGCCCTCCGCCTGAGCGAGTGTCTGCACGGCAGGACCGTCCTTGCCAAGGCCTTCACGCGTGTACGAGATGACGCTCGAGCGCTTCTGGAAGTCGTAGACGCCCAGCGGGTTGGAGAAGAGCGCGGTTCCGCCCGTCGGCAGCGTGTGGTTGGGCCCGGCAACGTAGTCTCCGAGCGGCTCGGAGCTCCAGGGGCCCACAAAGATGGCGCCCGCGTTGTGGATGCGGCCCAAGAGCGAGAAGGCATCCGCACAGTGAAGCTCGAGATGCTCGGGGGCAATGAGGTCAACCGCGTCGATGGCCGCCTCAAGTGTCTCGGCGACGACGATGACACCCTTGTCTGAAAGCGACGCGCGGGTGATGTCCTCACGCGGGCTTTGCGCAACGAGCGTCTCGATTGCCTCGAGCACGAGGGTGGGGAGCTCGGGCGCATCCGTGACCAGGTAGCAGGTGGCCAGCGGGTCATGCTCCGCCTGCGCCATGAGGTCAGCCGCCACGATCGCCGGATCAGCCGTAGTGTCAGCAAGGACACAGACCTCCGAGGGGCCGGCCACCATATCGATTCCGATGTCACCCGAGACGTAGCGCTTGGCCGCAGCCACATAGGCGTTGCCGGGACCCACGACCTTGGCGACCTTAGGGATTGACTCGGTTCCATATGCCACGGCGCCAATTGCCTGCGCGCCACCCACAGCGTAGACCTCATCCACCCCGGCGAGCGCGGCGGCTGCCAGCGTGTAGGCAGAGAGCGAGCCATCGCGCTGCGGAGGGGTCACCATGATGACGCGCGGCACGCCTGCGACCTTCGCGGGAATGGTATCCATGAGCACCGTTGAGGGATACTGCGCACGGCCACCGGGCACATACACGGCAACCGAGGGAACTGGCGTCACCTTGACGCCCAGAATGGTCCCATCCTCGCGCGTGGTGAACCAAGACTGCTCGCGCTCGCGCTCGTGAAACTCACGAATCTGGCGCTCGGCACGGCGGAGCGACCTCAAAAACTCCGGATCAACCATGTCAAGGGCGTCCTCGACGAGGGCGTCAGGTACGCGGAAACTGTCGGGGCAGGCGCCGTCAAAGCGCAGGCAGTACTCGCGCACGGCCTCGTCTCCACGGAGGCGCACGTCATCCACAATGGCCTGAGACGCGTCCATGATCTTGCGCGGCAAGGCGCCCGCACGGTCAAGGTCCTTGTCCTGGAGACGGCGATCGCCGGTAAGGGTGATGGTCCTCATGGTCTCTCCTAACGGTTGCGCGCCGCGTCGGCAAGGCGCGCGGCGAGGTCTTTGATGCGTCGGTCGCAGCGGTAGGCAGCAGGACCTGCGAAGAAGCGGGCCGTGCACTCCATCACGTCGTCGACGATGACAAGGTCATTCTGCTCGAGCGTGGCACCAGTCTGCGTGATGTCCACGATGCGGTCGGCCATGCCGACGATGGGACCCAGCTCGATGTTTCCATGCAGCTGGACGATGTCCACCTGCTGGCCAAGGCTGTCATAGTATGCGGTGGTGATGCGCGGGTACTTGGTGGCCACGCGTACCGTGCCGCGCCAGGCATAGGCCTCGTCGGCGCTTCCCGCTGCCCAAGCCGGCTCCGCCACCACAAAGCGGCAGGCACCAAAGCGCAGATCCGCCAGCTGCATGACGTCCACGTTAGCCTCGATGATGGAGTCCGAGCCACAGATGCCGCAGTCGGCACCGCCGTGTGCCACGAAGGCCGGGGCGTCCTGCGCGCGGACAATGATGTACTCCACCCCATCGGTGCGGATGATGAGCCGGCGTCCCACGTTGGAGAGCTCGTCAACCGGAAGGCCCGCCTCGCCCAAGAGACGCACGGAATCCTTGAAGAGTGAGCCCTTGGGAACCGCGATGCGCAGCGGCCGCTCGGCCAGGCGCTCGCGGCGCGCCACCACGCCCGACTCCCCCTGCTCTCCCAGCACCTCTTGCAGGCGCTCGAGAGAGAGCATGAAGCCGCAGGCAGCCGTATCTACAAGGCCTTGGTTTGCAAGCACGGCATCATAGCGTCCACCCGAGGCGATGGCGGCCGTGATACCCTCGGCGTAGCCCTTGAAGACGGCGCCCGTGTAGTAGTCAAACGAGTTGATGATCGAGAAGTCAAAGCGCAGCCGGTCCGCCGTAACGAGCGCGGAGAGCTGACCGGCAAGCTCGCGCAGGTCCTCCGTGCCGCAGCCCGCTGGGATGCCGGCGGCTGCAAGCAGCCTGTCGACCTCGTCGAGCACCTCGACGCCACCTGAAAGACGGGGCAGGCGCATGAGCGCAAGCCCTGCCTCGGCAGGCAGGTCTGCCGCCAGGACGAGCTCGTCGAGCCCCACCAGGTCAGAGCTGTGTACCAGCTCAAGCGCACGGGAGCGGAAACCCTCGCTGGGGGCGCAGTGGTCGAGCAGCAGGTTGAGCGGCGTGACCGAACCACACACGATGGTCCACGCAGGAACCGCAAGCGCCTCAAGGGACTCGGCGAGCAGTGATACGACCTCAACCTCCCCCTCTACGCCCTGGCCGCCGACAAGCTCGACGCCCAGCTGCGTGAACTGGCGCGGTTGCCCAGCGAGCGTTGACTCCTCACGCACCACGGGAGCGCTGTAGCGCAGGCGCAGGGGCAGCTGATCACAGGTCATGCGCGTAGCCACCATGCGCGCAATGGCGAGGGTGAGGTCAGGACGCATGACCAAGAGCCCGCCGTCCGAGTCGAAGAGGCGGAACGGCGAGGCAGGAACGTGGCCACCGCGCTCAAGCGCGGCGTGCTCCTCCAGCATCGGCATCTCAACCGGAAGGTATCCATGCTTTGAAAAACAAGCTTTGACCTGCTCAGATATACGCTCTCGCGCCAATGCCTCGTTGGGGAGGATGTCCCTAAAGCCTCGGGGCGTTCCCACCATAGCCAATCCATCCCTTCTGTCGCCGCAAGCGGGCGATACTTTAGCACACTAAAGTGCTTCCACGTTTCATGTTAGGAATCATATACGTGCGCGAAACAAGACCCGCCACGGGGCCCGCGGGCGTCAAGAATCGCCTGTTAGACTACCTACGCAGAAGACGGTTGACGACTGTGGTCACCGTACTGGCCTCGGGAACCTTCATGAACGTCGCAGTACCGTAGGTAACGAGCACTGCGGGAATGCCTGCAACCACGCAAAGGAGAAGGGCCTTCATGACTTCGCCCGTGGGGATGAGCGGTCCGGCGACACGCAGGATGACGAGGGCAGCGACAGAACCCGCAAGCCCGAAGAGTACCGAGCGCGCCACGCCCACCAGCATCTTGCGGATGCCTAGGTGCCCATACGCGCGCTTCAGGGCGATGAGCACGATGACGTCAAACACCGCATAGAACACGCACGAGGTGAAGGGCACCATCCACAGACCAACGGACGGGGCAACCAGCTGGAGCAACACAATCTGGATGATGCCGCAGACCACGCTCGCGCCGGCATACAGCTCCATCTTACGCGTGGCCGAGCACACCTTCTGCAGGTACATGCCCACCCCGTAGAACGGAAGCGAAGGCGCGCGCCACGCAAGGTACAGAGCACACATGGCAGCTGCATCAACATCGAAGCGTCCTGCCGAGATGAGAGTCACCAGCTGAGGCGAGAAGACCGCAAGGAACATCGCAAACGGAACCAGTGCGAAGGCAAGTTTGCCAGTACCCGTCATCACCATGTCCTTGAAGGACTCCATGTCGCTTGAGGCGTAGTAGTCCGAGAGCTCCGTAAAGAGCACCGTGGTCACAGGCACCGCGAACACGGCGTACGGGAGATTGAACCACAGGAGGGCATAGGTTCCGATGGACGCGCCGATGGCGGTAAACGAGAGCAGGGCGTTCATCTGGAACGAATTGGTGACAAAGCCCAGCACCATCACCACGATAGAGGGCACACCAATCTTGACGGTGTCCTTGAGCGCTGGGTCTGAGAGATCGACCTTCCAATGCAGGCGCACGCCATGGGCACGCATGGAAGGAATCTGCAACAGCACCTGCACGAGAACGCCGAGCGGATTGCCGATGGCAAGGATGATGAGCGCAAGCGCCAGGTTTGTGTTGGCAAGCACGCCATAGCCCACAAACGAGGCCATGACCACCACGTTGTTGAAGATGGGCGCCAAAAACGTCCAGAGGTAGTCGCGCTCGGCATTGACCACACCTTGAAAGATGGTCGACAGCGCGTAGAGCACAATCTCTATGACAAAGAACCGGAAGAACCAGATGGCACGCGCCGAGTCAAACTCCTCCGCAGCGCTGAACGACTGCGACCAGATGATCTGGGCCGCAAAGACGAATGACACGAGCGTGACAGCGCCCGTGATTAGCACCACGATGGACGTGAGGTTTGACACGTACTCGTTGGCGCCCTTTTGTCCCAGCCGCTTCTTGACCGAAACGTACACCGGCAGAAACGCCGTCACCAGCATGCCTGCCGTCACGAGCTCGTAGATCTGCGTCGGCAGGTTGTTTGCCACCTCGTAGCAACTTGCCAGCACGGTGGCGCCCACCGCATAGGCCTGTGCCCAGGTTCGTGCAAAGCCCGTCAGGCGGCTCACGATGACGAGCACGCTCATCAACGCCGCAGAGCTCTCCCTGCGTTGCTGGGCGTCCTCTTGCTGTGCCAGCTCTTCCTTCTCTTCTGCCACCGTCATACCTCCCGACAGATGTCAGCAAGCGTAGCCTGCGTAAAGGCTACCAAATCGTCTGGGGCCAGCCGAAGTGACAGACCCCTTCTCCCGCCCGAGACGCTCATCTGGTCAAACAGCTGCGCCGTCTCGTCAATGATGGTGGGGAACGCCTTCTTCATCCCCACCGGCGAGCACCCACCACGCACATAGCCGGTGGTGGGCTCAAGGTCGCGCACGTGCAGCATGGCGAGCGACTTCTCACCCGCTGCCGCGGCAGCCTTCTTCAAGTCAAGCTCCTGTGCCACGGGAATGCAGCACACTACGTGACCGCCTGAGGGCGTCACCGTCACCAGCGTCTTGAAGGCGCTGTCTGGGTCCTCGCCCAAGAGCTCCGCCACGTGCACCCCATAACCACTGGCGACGCCATCATCTTCCACCGCGTACTCCAGCGGCTCAAAGGCGATGCCTCCGCGCTCAAGCTCGCGCATGGCGTTGGTCTTCTGCAGACGTTCCCGCTTGGCCATCGATCGCTAAGCCCCCATCGCCGTGCGGGCGTACAGCTCAAGGCCCGCCGTCGAGTTTGGATGGATGAAGTCCACCAGATAGTCAGATTGCGGATAGGTGTCGATGACCGCCTCAATAGCGGGGTTGGGATCGATGAACCCAAAGCCCTGGCTCTCGCAGAAAGCCTTCAGCGTCTCGGTGTAGGCTGCGTTCATCTCGCGCTTCTCGTTCACGTTCAGGTACGTGTTCACGTCGCCCGAGGTTGACGTCCACGGCGCCACAAACACAAACTGCGCGTCCGGGACACCCGCGCGAATCTCGTTGACCAGTTGCGTAAGGCGCTCAACATACGCAGCGGGCGTCATGGCGCAGATGGATTCGTCACGATAGCGCACGTCATTGGTGCCCACGGCGATCACGTAGAGGTCTGCCTTGGCCTCAAGCATGCCCTCGGTCATGCCCAGAAGTATCTGCACCGTGGCACCACCCAGCGAGACGTTGGTGACCTCGCCAGACACCAGCGACTCGATGGGCTCGTACCAGCCGTAACCGCCGTTGCGCGTGCCCTCAGTGATGCTGTCGCCCACGAAGCAGACGTTTTCTGCCGAAGTCAGCGCCTGGTACAGCGTGCCAGACTGCATGTCCTCGGTGATCTCGATCTGCGGGACGCTGCCACGACGGAATCCGTCAGGCGTCAGCATCATGCGCTCGCGGGCCATCTGGAGGTCAAGACGCTCGTCCAGCATGACGGAGGTGATGAGCGCGTTTACCTCACCAACTCGCTCGAGGTCATGCGTACTGACCTGGGAAACCAGCGTCTCGTCGTTGAGGATGCTGTAAATGGGCAGCGGACGATAGTTGCCCGAGAGCGCAGACTCCGTCCACATGGGGATGATGTCGGCACCGATGACCTGCTTGGTATCACGGCTTACGCGAACCTCAACCAGTGCTGAGGCATCGCCGTCATGGCCGCGGTACACGTTGGTGTAGTTTCCGGGGCAGTAGCACGTGAGCGTCATGCGACCGTCGCGGTCAGAGAACACGAGCGGCTGCACGGAGTGGGTGTGGTCGCCCAAGATGATATCGGCGCCGCCCTCAAGGAAGATGTCACGCCAGGTCTGCTGCATCTCGTCCGGCTCAAACGCAAACTGCGTGCCCCAATGCGGCAGCACCACGATGAGGTCACAACCTGCGTCACGTGCAGCAGCGAGGTCAGACTCGACCGCACTGCGACATGCCGCGAAGCTGGAAGACGAGGGGTCGACGATCGTGGAGGTGAGGTAGGCATACTCGCCACCAACGAACGTGTCATCAGAATAGTCGGCCGCCTCGCCATTGTTCACTCCGTAGGTATACGCCAGCACGGCCACCTTCAGCTCGCCCGTATCCACGATGGTGAGGGCGTTGGATCGCTTCTCTTCAACGGAACGGTAGGACCCGACGTGGGTGAGACCCGCCTCGTCCAGCACGTCGAGCGTACGCATGGCTCCGTCGAGGCCGCGGTCAAGCAGGTGGTTGTTCGCCGTGGTAACCAGGTCAAATCCAGCGTCCTTTACTGCAGTGGCGAACTCATCGGGGAAGTTAACCCAGAAGGGCTTGGTGTCATCAAAGTTGCCCGACGAATAGCCCGCCTCGGCCCCCGCCATCGGCCCCTCAAACACGCCGATGGCCAGGTCTGCAGACTCGATATAGGGCTTGGTGTACTCAAACAGCGAGGAGAAGTCGTAGCCCTCGCTGGTATAGGCGTTGCGCACCTGATCTTCAAGCAGAATGAGGTCTCCCGAGAAGAGGATGGTGTACGCATCGTCGAGCTCCGCCTCCTGAGCCGCCGAGAGCCGCTGGTAGAGCGGGTCATCCGCCTGAGCCACCGCAGTGGCATGGCGCATGGCGTAGATGGGAGCCACCGTGAGGGCCCCGCACATGGCAACCAGTGCGGCCTTGCATACCAGCGTCAGGAACCCCTTCTTTCCCTCGCGCGTGATGAGCGAGGACGCACGGTCCAAGAAGCCGTTGACGAGCGTTGCCACGGGCTGGTTGCCCAACACCACCATGGTGACGAGCGTCGCACCCAAGGCCGTCAAGATGAGCATCCGCGCAGAGAGGCCGGGGGCGACCGCATGCTCATACACGAGCACCACGTACCGGTGGAAGAGATAGACCACGAGCGAGTTCTTGCCGATGGTGGTCAGGAGCGGCACCTTGACGTCGGGCGTGATCACCAAGATGCCAACCGTAACGATCGCGGCAATGGCAAAGATGGCCGCACGGACGATGGCGTCATGTTGGCGCGCAAACGGCTCCATCATGACGTCAGCCTCACCAAAGTGGAACATGCGATACGAGAGGAAGATGGCAACGGCACCGACAGCCAGAATCAGGCCTCCTACCAGCACCTTGAGCAGCGGCCGTATGTCCTCAAGGCGCTCGCCCCATTCGCGCGGCATGAGGTAGCCCGCCAAGAAGAACGGGTAGAACGCGATGGTCCTGCCAAATGCGAAAACGTTGCCCGCATCGACCCAGAAGCCAATGGCAAAGGCCAGCACGACGCTCGCGGGAAGCGCGAGCGGCACCTTGGCCACCCACCCTACCGAGAGGCGCCAGACAATGAGCGCGATGATGTACCAGAACGAGTAGTACGGGTAGGTGATGAGCACGTCGGAGCCACGGAAGGCCGCCCAGAGCATGAAGATGCCGTTGAACAGCACATAGGCGACGCCCAGTCGTGCGAGCTGGCCAAACGACCTCGAGCGCTCACTCTTGCTCCAGTAGCCCGAGACAAAGGCGAACGCCGGCATGTGGAAGGTGTAGATGGCCATCGTGATGAGCGTCACCGGCCGGAGGTCGGTGCGGCTATAGAGGAAGTGCCCCAACACGACGAGGAAGATGAGCAGAAGCTTGACGTTGTCCCAATACGAGCTTCTCTCGTTCTTCTTCAGCGAGTTGGTGTCCTCTGCGCTCAGGGCGTTTACCACGCCATCGCTGCTAACGCCACTCATATGCTTCATGCGTCTTCCTTTCGGCAGGAGACTTCAATCGCGCACATACAGCCTGTAAGACTACCGCAAAACGAGCCCTTGCGAGGGGCTTAAGCTCCCCGCACGCATTGTCGCCAAGCTACGCGCGCTTAGCCATGCGCTCGCGGTCGCGCTCCAGGATGCGGCCCAGGTACGTTCCCGTATAGCTCTGCGGAACCTGGGCAACTTCCTCGGGCGTTCCGTAGGCGACCACGGTACCGCCACCTTCACCGCCCTCGGGACCCAGATCGATCACGCGGTCGGCCATCTTGATGACGTCCAGGTTGTGCTCGATGACCAGCACCGTGTTTCCCGCGTCGACCAGCTTGTCGAGCACCTCGACCAGCTGGCGCACGTCCTCAAAGTGCAGGCCCGTGGTGGGCTCGTCAAGAATGTAGAAGGTCTTTCCCGTCTGCTGGCGGTGCAGCTCCTTGGCCAGCTTGACGCGCTGTGCCTCGCCGCCAGAGAGCGTAGTTGCGGGCTGCCCCAGATGGATGTAGCCCAAGCCCACGTCATACAGGGTCTGCAGCTTGTTCTTGACGCGGGGCACGTTGGCAAAGAACGCCAAGGCCTCCGTCACCGTCATGTCAAGCACGTCGGCAATGTTCTTGTCGTGATACGTGACCTCGAGCGTCTCGCGGTTGTATCGGCGCCCATGGCAGACCTCGCACGGCACGTAGATGTCAGGGAGGAAGTTCATCTCGATCTTGATCTGGCCGTCGCCCTTGCAGGCCTCGCAGCGGCCGCCGCTTACGTTGAACGAGAAGCGGCCGGGGCTGTAGCCACGAGCACGACTTTCAGGCGTTGACGAGAAGAGGGCGCGCAGGTCATCCCAGAGGCCGATGTACGTTGCCGGGTTAGAACGCGGTGTACGCCCGATGGGCGACTGGTCGATGTCGATGACCTTATCGATCTGGTCGATTCCCTCAAGCTTTCGGTAGGGGCCAACCATGCGCTTCGAGCGATGGATGGCATTGGTGAGGGCCGGCGCGAGGGTGTCGGTGACCAGCGACGACTTTCCGGAGCCCGACACGCCCGTCACCACGGTAAACGTTCCGAACTCGATCTTCACGTTCACGTTCTTGAGGTTGTTTGCCTGTGCACCCGTAAGCTTCAGCGCCCCACGCTGGGGATTGCGGCGGGCCTCGGGAAGGTCGATCATGCGCTTGCCGGTCAGGTACGCACCAGTCAGGGAGTCGGGATGGCGCTCGATGTCGGCGGGCGTTCCCGCCGCAACCACGCCACCGCCGCGCTCGCCGGCGCCCGGTCCCATGTCAATGACGTAGTCCGCGGCGAGGATGGTGTCCTCGTCGTGCTCGACCACGATGACGGTGTTGCCCTGGTCGCGCAGGCGCTTGAGCGTGTCAATCAGGCGGTCATTGTCGCGCTGATGCAGACCGATGGAGGGCTCGTCGAGAATGTAGAGCACGCCCATCAGTCCCGCACCAATTTGCGTGGCCAGACGAATGCGCTGTGCCTCGCCACCAGAAAGCGTTGCCGCGGCACGCGAGAGCGTGAGGTAGTCAAGGCCCACGTTGACCATGAAGCGCAGCCTCGCGACGATCTCCTTCACGATGGCCGCGCCAATGAGATGCTGGCGCTCGGTCATCTGCAGGTTCTCAAAGAAGTCCAGGCATGCGCGGCAAGAGAGGTCGCAGACTTCCTGGATGTTCTTGTCCCCCACCGTCACCGCAAGGTACTCGGGCTTCAGGCGTGCCCCGTGGCAGGTGGGGCACGGCACCTCGCGAATGTAGCGCTCGAGGTTGACCTTCATGGCGTCAGACGTGGTCTCCTGGTATTTCTCGAAGAGCACGGAACGCACGCCGGAGAACTTGGTGAACCAGTGTGTGTCACGGCCGTCGCGGGTGTGATAGTCCACGCGAATCTTGGTGTTGCCCAAACCGTCCAGAAGCGCGTTCTGCACCTTCTTGGGCAGTTGGTCCCACGGCGTGGCCGGGTCGAGGTCAAAGTGGCGGACCACCGCGTTGAGCACCTGCGGGTAGTAGTTTGAGTGGCTGAAGATGGACCCAAAGACGCCACCCTCCACCGACTGCGTGGGATCTTCGATAAGCGCCTGTGCGTCGACGATGCGACGGGTGCCGATGCCGTCGCAGTCTGGGCAGGCACCGTACGGCGCATTGAACGAGAAGTCGCGCGGCTGCAGGTCATCGATGGAGTGCCCATGCTCAGGACAAGCCAGAGCCAAGGAGTACTGCAGCAGCTCCTCCGGATGACCCTCGGGATCATCGCGGTCAGGGAGCAGGTAGAAGCCCACGCGTCCAGCCGCAAGCTTGGTTGCCTGCTCGACGGCTTCCGCAATGCGTCCCAGGCTGTTCCTGCGCACCACGATGCGGTCAACCACCACCTCGACGGTGTGCTTGAAGTTCTTGGGAAGACGAATCTCCTCATCGCCCAGCTCACGGACCTCACCGTCGATGCGCACGCGGCTGAAGCCCTCACGACGCAGGTCATCAAACAGCTTGGTGTACTCTCCCTTGCGCCCCAGCACCACCGGCGCAAGCACGTAGGCGCGCCGCCCCTCGGCGTGCGCAAGCACCTTGTCGGCTACCTGGTCCGTGGTCTGGCGCTCGATGGGCCGGCCACATTCCGGGCAGTGCGGGATGCCGATGCGCGCATACAGCAGGCGAAGGTAGTCATAGATCTCCGTGACCGTGCCGACGGTTGAGCGCGGGTTTCGGCTCGTGGTCTTCTGGTCAATGGAGACCGCAGGGCTCAGACCGTCGATGGAGTCCAGGTCAGGCTTGTCCATCTGGCCCAGGAACATGCGCGCATATGACGAGAGGCTCTCCACGTAGCGCCGCTGGCCTTCCGCATAGATGGTGTCAAACGCCAAGCTCGACTTGCCCGAGCCCGAAAGCCCGGTGATGACCACCAGCTTGTCGCGCGGGATGCGCACGTTGATGTCGCGAAGGTTGTGCTCGCGGGCTCCACGGATATCGATGCAATCGGATGCCATGTGGGACCGTCCTTTCGCCTTGCAAAAGTTCGTGACCTTCTAGTATAGGGCACCAGATTACAAACATGTGTTCCAATGAGAGCGCACACACGCTAACCAAACCGTGTTCGGTTTTTGCGCTTCGTCATACATCGGGTGGGGAGGGCAGCTTCCCAGCGTCTAGTCTCTCAGGACCTAACGATTCAAGGCCTTGAGCAACCGAGTCTTCTTCTCACCTATTGGCGCTATTGCAAGATGACGAAACCTAGGCTCTCATGACATCTATCCAGCCCTTCAGATGGGCAATGAACTTGTCGTATGTCATGAGCGGATCAGGCTCCTCAACAACCCCATTTTCGAGGTCGACAACTGCAACCCAAACAGCCTGATAGATTCTCTCCCTGAGAAGACGCTTTCCGAGTATGGTGAAGCGCTCAACATAGGAAGAGTTTTCAAACTCACTATCAAACGCGTAACGTGACCTCGACCCAATCTTTGACTTCCTCGTGCTTTCAGGAGTTTTTCTCACAAGTAGCACATACCCAAAGTTGGGAGGGAGGTCATTTGGCTCGAGCAGGTGATTGTGCGTCGCGTAATCGACATCTGACGCGCTCCCAAGCGCCTCCTCCGCTCGATTGTTTGCGTTGTTCCCGAAGCTGCTATTGATGCTCTTAAGCTCAATGGCCGCAACCAAAACTCCGCCTTCGAAAGCTGTGATGTCCCACTTCTTTGACGGGCGAAACCATCCTGGTAGCGTCACATTGACGTCATCGAGGAAGATCGATTCTCTGTCGTAGCCTACACGCTGCATATCTTCGGCAATCTTCGCGGCAAGTGACGCGATGTGCCTCCCGCTTTGGGTACCCTTCTCCACGGCATAGCTAACACAGTCGAGCACCGCATCCCTGACATCATCACGCATGTGTTTCCCCCAATCCATACGCCCTTCTGCTGGCATGGTTCGCACGTTCGCGACTTCCAGTTACAAACGCTTTCACGAGCTCGCGCCTCGTCGCCTCATCAACATCAGCCGCTCGCGGGATATGTACCATCCTCAGGTATTGCGCTTGAAAACGAAGGGTAGACCCCCTCATCTTGACCCCAAAAGCATCGACATATCCTTCGACGAGATCACTCATCATCAGTCCACCGAGCGCACGCACATCCCACTCGCTCGATGTCATCCAATAGCAGTTGTGGTGTGGATAACGAGATCCATCGCTGTAGACAGGGTCTGACCGAGTCGCCATGTCTGGAAAGAGAAGCATCTCCCTTCCCATTAGAGAGTAATCAGGCTTGTCAAGTGTGCGATACCACGAATTGGGGTGATCCTTGGCAACTCTTCGCGCCTTGAGTCTCTCCTCGTTTTCCTCGAGATAACCCTTCAGCTTTGGATAGTCATCCAAGTTTACGAGTGTGCCATCATCATTCCAGGGATTCACGAGGCATTTCGTTCCCTCTCGTCTCCCGGCCCTCCAGTCCCGCATGAAGAACAGGGGAAGCATGCGGTCCTTTTCCACAAGATTGGGATCCTCGGTGATGTATACCTCATCACAACCCGAGGCAACACCAATCCCCAGTCTCACGCCAGCATCCTCAAGCAGCGGATACCGATGAGCAATATCCCCAAGTAACCGCAGCTTTTCAGGTGCAGCAAGAGGTATCGAACCTGAGCCACAGAGTGGTGGCAACACATCTGCTGTCGCATTCAAAGACTGATACGCACCCTCACCCGAGACAATCCACGTCTCAGCCGCCGCAACATCGCCCATGGAGAATCGTGGGTGGCAGTCCATGTACCGAATAGGCCTGCCTGCTCCCCTTCTGATAAGCGATACCGCGGGATATGCAGAGACGACATCCTCGAAAGCATCAACGCCATGCATCCGGACATGGACATCGAGGCTGTAGCTCTTCGACACAAAAGCACGAAGTCTCGAACCGTAACGATTCTGTAGCCATCGATCGGAACATATGTAGCAAAGGGCCCCGTCCTTCGTGAGCACTTCAAGGCCTTTCTCAAAGAAACCAACGTAGAGATCGGACCCCATGGTCACGCAAGGAAGCACCTGGCCGTAACTCCGCCGCTGTTCACGCGGAATCAGAGACGCACGCACGTAAGGAGGGTTACCAACTACCCAACGGGCCTCTGGCACACTTGCCAAGAGAAAATCTCCCTGAGAGACCCATGTGCCAGCAAGACGCGCAGAATCTGCCTCTCCCATGCCAAAAGACACCAACACTTCTTGAATTGTCTTCTTGCTTGCAGCAACGGAGGCTTCGTTAACATCAAACGCCCTAACACATGGAGCTAGATGCTCAACCGCGAAGGCGTTTTCCCGCACCGCGCGCACGCATAGGCGGTGAACTATACGACAAAGAAACGCCCCCTCCCCACAGGACGGCTCAACAATACAACCAGACAGGAGATCGTCGTTGACGGTGTATTCCGCCACGTCGAGGACAAAATCGACAACCCAATCCCTAGTAAAGACAACTCCAGGCTCAGCCATGCGGAACACCCCCATTCTCTTGTCTGGTCAACGAGTCTTAGCATAAGACCATGATACCCGCCATCGCAGACATCAATCGAGATGCGGTTTGGCCAGTCGGACCCAAGACCCCCGACCGAGGCTTGTGTGCGGGATGCGCTGCGCCCCGCATGTTACAGAGGCAGTTGCAGGAAGTTGTCGTTGTGCGTAAAGCCTAATGAACGGTAGAGGGGCACACCCGCGTTAGACGCCGTAATCTGCATCACGCCACACTCCCGACGACGGGCTTCGTCCACAATGCGACAGAGCAGATCGCGTGCGATGCCCTGCCGACGATACTCCGGCGCGGTGTACATGCTCGACACAAGGCCGATCCTGCCCGTCGGGCAGCCAAAGTACGGGGGCTTCTCAACGATGGACACGCCGCTCGTGGCCACAATCCCCTCATGGTCAAACGCGAGCCACGAGATGAAGCTGCCATCGGCCAGATGCCGGCGGTAGTAGTCAGTAAGGGCAGGCCGCAGGTCGACGGTCTCCTTGGCCCCCTCCTCAACGAGCTGCGCAATGCGCATTTCCACGAAATCGGGCACATCCTCAAGCGTCAAGCGACGAAAACCAAGCTCAACGGCACGGTTTAGCTGACAGACCATCATCCACTCGGTCTGGTCAAAGCCATCTCCCACGATGCGAAAACCCAAACGTTCATAAAGGTGCAGGGCTGGGTTCTCCTTTTGCACCGACAGCGAGACCCGACCATAGCCAGCCTCGCGTAGCTCGTTAAGCAGCGCGCGCATCATCTCGGTGCCTATGCCCATGCCGCGGAACGGCCGGTAAAGCGAGACGGAAAACGAAGGCGTCTCGTCGTCAAGGTGACCATACTCGTCAGTCGTGCGCACCCAGCAGGCACCCACCACCGCACCGTCGACCACGGCCACAACGGCGCGATCATCCTGGCGCCCACCAAAACCCTGAAAGGCCACGCGGCATTTTGGGTCGTCATATATGACCGATCGAGGCACCTCCCCCTCGAAACCCTCAGGAACATAGATCGCCTCGTAAAGGAAGTCCTCAAGCAACGGCCACTCATCTCGTCGCATGAATCTGACTTCGTAATCCATGGTTCTCCTTCTCGTCGAGAATGCAGTTCCCAGGACATTGAGGGTCATAGTAGAACAAGATGAACCACAGCGTCTTCATTTGCCGCCAGCTGTGGAGTCGAATGTCCAGGACGCGTGCGTGCGAGGCTGGCTCCGGGCTGTCTGTGTTAGGGCGACTCGCGAAGCGGCACGCCAAAGGCGTGCGGAGCCCTAACACAGACAGCCCGGAGCCAGCCTCGCACGCACGCGCCACATGCTTGTCCACAGAAACTGAGTAGAATAGAAGAGTTGCATACAGGGGCACTCGAGGAGAGGAGAGTCATGACCCCCGAGGAAGAAGAGCAGATTCGCCGAGAGTTTGAGGCGTCGCGTAAGCAGGGCCACGAGCAGCAGCCGCAGCATCAGGGCCCGGAGCTTTTCCAGACGAACGCCTTCTCGAACATCAAGCACGTCATTGGCGTGGTTTCCGGCAAGGGCGGCGTGGGCAAGTCGCTCGTCACCGGCATTCTTGCCACCGAGCTTATGCGCGCTGGCAAGAAGGTGGGCATCCTTGACGCTGACATCACCGGCCCGTCCATCCCCAAGATGTTCGGAGTCTCTGCGCAGCGCATCACCGCGATGGATGAGCACTTCCTGATCCCCGCGACCACTGACCAGGGCATCAAGATAGTCTCCACCAACCTGATACTCGAACACGAGACTGACCCCGTCATTTGGCGTGGCCCCATCCTCATGGGCGTACTCAAGCAGTTCTATGAGGACGTCTTCTGGGGCGATATCGACTACCTGCTCGTTGACATGCCCCCGGGAACGGGCGACGTACCGCTCACCGTCTTCCAGTCGCTGCCCATCGAGGGCGTCGTCATCGTGTCGAGCCCTCAGGACCTCGTCCAGATGGTAGTGGGCAAGGCCGTCAACATGGCCGCCATGATGGAAGTGCCCGTGGTTGGCCTTGTGGAGAACATGAGCTACTACGTGTGCCCCGATTGTGGCAAGCATCTGGAACCGTTCGGCCCCAGCCGCGCCAAGAGCACTGCGGAGGCCTTTGGCATCGACCTTCTGGGCCAGCTCCCCATCGACCCGGCCATCGCCGAGCTGTGCGACAAGGGCACCATCGAGCGCGACCTTCCTCAGCACCTGCTGGACAACGCGATTCAGACCATCGCTGAGCACGACGCCTAGAGCTAAGATGCCGCCTCGCCACGTGGGACAAGGGTTGCGAATCCCTTCCTCGCCCGGCGAGGCGGCTCTTTCGTTGAGCTGAAGGAGAGGTTGACATGGCAAAGCGGCCCTCTCGGGCACAGGAACGGCAACGCCTGATTGAGGAAGCCGCAGCTGTCCGGGTGCCTTCCGAGTGCGACGTTGCTGTCATTGGTGGCGGCGCGGCCGGGCTCGTGGCCGCAATCACTGCTGCCGAGGCAGGCGCCTCCGTCACCGTGTTCGAGCAGGACCTCACCTGCGGACGGCCCATCCTCGCCACGGGAAACGGCCGCTGCAACTTTGCGAACGTCAACCTCGACCCCAAGCGCTTCAACGACCCCTCGTTTGTCGAGGCCGTCTGTGGCGACCGATGGCTTGACGACGTGCTCGCGTTTTTCCGCGAGAGCGGCATGCGCTGGTGCCTCGAGGACGAGCGCCTCTACCCCATGAGCCGCTCAAGCGCCAGCGTACGCAACGTACTGCTTGCCCGCGCGCGTCGTGCCGGCGTCATCCTTGCCCCGGGGCGAGAGGTGGCCGAGGTCTCCTTCATTGAGGGGAGCGACTACCCCGCTGAGCTCTGCTTTGTTCGTCGTGACGAGATTGACGACACATGGCTTTTGCCCAGCGCGCGTACCGTTATCCTTGCCACGGGAGGCGAAGCGTTTCCCTTCATCGGGAATCTTGGCCTCATGACCGCTCCTCGCACGCCCGTGCTCTGCCCAGTTGCCTGCGAGGACTCGCCGCTCTCGCAGCTCGACGGACGCCGCGCGCAGGTGCGTGCCTACCTCACCAAGCAAGGAACCTTCTTCCCCTCATGGAACGAGCGTGGCGAAGCGCTCTTCCGCACCTACGGGCTTTCGGGTATCGTCACCTTTGACCTATCCCGCCGCGCCGAGAAGGGTGACCTCGTCGAGCTTGACCTCGTGCCAGACCTCACCAAGTCGCAGGTGCGTCAGCTCGTTGAAGGGCGTGGTACCGGGACGTTTGAGCCGGGATGCCTTGACGGCATCCTCGATCCGCTCATTGCAAACGTGCTCGAGACGTTGGCTCGCAAACGCTGGCATGTCGAATGGCCCGAGCGCGAGGAGGCCCAGACTGACGCAGACGCCCTCGTTTGCCTCGTCAAGGCACTTCCCTTTGTGGTGGCGGGGCTTACCGAGACCAATCATGCCCAGGTCACGCGGGGCGGACTCCTCACGCAGCAGTTCGACCCAACCAGCCTTGCCTCGCTTGCGCACCCCTGGTTCTTTGCCTGCGGTGAGGCCCTCGACATCGACGCGGATTGCGGGGGATTCAACCTCTCGTGGGCATGGAAGAGCGGCATGGTTGCTGGCGAGCATGCCGCCCATATGGCCGCAACGCTAAGGAGTTCTCATGATTGAGGTTTCGGGCGTTCGCGTGGCTTTGGGGCGTCTTGATGGTGACGAGCGCCACGAGCTTGCCACGGTACGCGATGCGACGCTGCGCAAGCTGCACCTCACCGCGGGCGACGTGGTGGCATTCGAGTTGCGTCGACGCTCTGTGGACGCGCGCAAGAAGGCCGACATCGTGCTCACCTATACGGTACGGCTTCAGCTGGTGGGCCGCGCAAACGCAGAGCGACAGCTGCTCCAGCGCCTGAAGCGCCGTCACGCCGACCGAGGCGTCTCCCTTGTCGACGAGCTCCCCTATCGGCTCCCAACCGGCATCCATACCGCCCGTGACCTGCGTCCCGTTGTGGTTGGCGCTGGATGTGCGGGGCTGTTCTGCGCGCTTGCGCTTGCCGAGGCCGGCCTTGCACCGCTCTTGGTAGAGCGTGGTGACGACGCCACCCGCCGCACCAAGGCCGTCGCGCACCTTAACAAGACGGGCGAGCTTGACCCTGAGAGCAACATCCAGTTTGGCCTTGGTGGTGCCGGCACCTTCTCGGATGGAAAGCTCACCACGGGCACCAAGAGCCCGGCGCACCGCTTCATTCTTGAGGCGCTGGCTGATGCCGGCGCGGCACAGCACATCTTGTGGGACGCCAAGCCACATGTGGGAAGCGACGTCCTTCCCCAAGTAGTCGAGCGTCTGGTCCAGCGCATCGAGGCAGCCGGTGGCGAGGTACGCTGCCGCACCCGTATGACCGGACTTGAGCTTTCTCACGGGGCGGTCCGATCGGTCACACTCGAGTCACGCGACCCGCAGACGCACATCCTGCGCGAGGAGCGACTGGCCACCGACCGCGTGGTGCTGGCCACCGGCCACTCGGCACGCGACGTGTTCGAGCTTCTGCACAGCATCGGTGTCACGCTTGAGCGCAAGACCTTTGCCATGGGCGTGCGCATCGAGCACCTGCAAACCGACATCGACCGCGCCCAATACGGCCCGTCGGCAGGGCACCCCACCCTCGGCGCCGCACCCTACAAGCTTGCCCAACATCTTGAGGACGGACGTGGGGCCTTCTCGTTCTGCATGTGCCCGGGCGGCTTTGTGGTTGCCGCGGCAAGCGAGCCTGAAGGCGTAGTCACCAACGGCATGAGCCTCTCGGACCGCGCGGGCACCAACGCCAACTCGGGCCTTCTTGCCAACGTCTTCCCCACTGACCTGCCAGGCGATGACGTACTGGCAGGCGTTGAGCTGCAGAGGTCCTGCGAACAGGCCGCATATGCCACCGGTGGCGGTGGCTTCGTCGCACCGGCGCAGCTTGTGGGAGACTTCCTTCAGAAGACCCCCTCATCAGCAGCGGGAAGCATTGAGCCCACCTACCCACGCGGCGTCGCATGGGGCAGCGTCGACGGTTGCCTTCCCTCCTATGTCACCGACGCGCTGCGCACGGCCATCCCGCGCATGGAGCGCCAGCTCAAGGGCTTCGCGGCAGCTGACGCCGTACTCACTGGCGTGGAGACGCGCTCGAGCTCGCCCGTTCGCGTCACGCGCGATGAGTCTGGCCAGGCTCTAGGCATTGCGGGTCTCTTCCCTTGTGGCGAGGGTGCCGGTTATGCCGGAGGCATCATGAGCGCCGCAACCGATGGGCTGCGCGCGGCAGATTGGGTGTTGGCGTCCCTCTAGGCGCTCAGCAGCTCCAGGATGCGGGCATAATCACCGCTGCCAATACGCTCTGCGCCCTCGCGCAGGCTGACATCGCCATCGCTGAAGACGACGTCTGCCGCACTGGGATCATCTACCACCTCGGTAGCCAACATGCGAGCAAAGTCGTAGACGCTGATGACCTCGGTCGAGCGCAGGAACCTCTCCAAGAAGGCAAGCCGTGCCTCGCCCGCGACGTTCTGCCAGCTTCCCACCGAGACATTGAGCCACACAAACTCGTCCTTCACGAGGTCGAGGGCAAATAGGTAGGCAAAGCGGCTGGGACACGTCACCGCAAACGACGAAGCGACGGTCTTGGGCTCGAACACCTTGCCCGTGTCCTGCAGATCACGCAGCATGTAGCCTGCCGTGCAGAAGCAGTTCGCAAAGGTGGCGCCGGAATAGACGTTGTCGCAAAACACCAGGTAGTGAATGCCTTCACCGCGGCTCTTGAACGTGGGGAGGTCGATGTCGAAGTACTCGGACCCTCCCTTATATCCTGAGGTCTGGTCACCAGAAAAGACGATGCCCTTGAGTTGCTTGAAGGACATTTCCCTCCACGAGAACTCATACTGGCGGCCGTCATCACAGAGCCCGATGGCACTGAGGTCGATATCGTCGACGAGCTCCCAATAGGTGAAGGCGCGGAGCTTCTTGTCGGTAGGGAACGGTATGCGCGAGCCTGTGGGCAGAAGGCCCACGCCGCTCATCGAGCTGGCCATCTTGAGCGGAAGCGCGACTCTGCGCATGTCCTCGTCCACGAACACCGTGCCCAAGGTACCCTTGAGCTCTTCCGCGAGCATCTCCTTGATATGGTCGGACGCCATGGCCCGCCACCGCTCGTGCACGATGGACCTGCGATGGGTCACCTCAGCCGGTGTCTCAACATGCGTCCGCAGCATGTTGTGCTTGGTGAAGGCGAAGGTGCGTGGACCGCCCGCTCCGCCGAGGCCAAGCTGCAGGAGCAGCTGGACCAGCACGATCCGGTTCGTACCTTGGAGGCGGTCGAGCACGAAGCGGGCCTCCTCGTCAGTCTCGCAGCGGCTGAGCAGGTAGTTGAGGTGCCTGAGGACATCTGCGGCACCCTTGCTCTGCTCAAGCGAAGCAAGAGCCTGCGCAACCTCCCCATTTGCCATGTACCGCTCAAAGGCGGAGTAGGCGGAGTGCCCGCGCTTGCTTCTGATGTCAGACACGAACGCCGCTGCCTCGTCATTGACTGGACGGTAGTGGATGTGGTGCAGCAGCCCCGCCCAGAAGCGACGCTTCTCAAAGCAGCGCAGCACATCACACGCGCCGCGCTCAAAGAGGCGGTCGATGACCCGCTGAACAAGCTTCCGATCCTGGTTCTTGAAGTTCAGCTTCGTGAGGTCCCTGCTGCCATAGCGTGAGAACTGCAGGTGCTCAACGAGTCGCGCAACGTCAGAGAGCTGCAGGAAGGAGACAAACGAGAGGTCTCTGGTATCCGCGAGCAGCTTGGTCACCGTGTCCTTGGAGCCACACGTCTCGACGCGGAAGCCGTCCTTCACGCGCTGGAGCACCAAGGCATAGTCTCCCTCGCTCAGCTGCCGCGTACCCGCAAGCAGCGCCCGGACATCCTCGTCTATGAGACGCTCGGCTTCAGCCGCCTCGACGACGCGAAAGACCTTGACTGGCGTCTTCTCGTCAAAGCATGCCCGTTGGAACGCCTCCTCCACGATGGAGTGCCCTGGCTCGGCGAAGTCGCCGAGGCCATACGTCTGCGCGTAGTGGAGAAACTGGTCGAGGAAGCGCTCGTCAACCGAAAGGTTGCGCACTGACTCGGGGAAGCCGCGATAGAAGGGCTCGGGGACGTTGATGCCAATATTGCGCTGAGCCAGCCTGACCATGGGGAGGTCCGCCCACTCGGGATGCTCCACAATCTGGATGTTGAAGAGCTTGGCAAGCGAAAGGACCGCCTCGCTTGCATGCGACGACGGTCCAGCTTCGCTCACAAAGAGGCCTTTTGCAAAGAGATGGTCCTGATACAGCAGCTCCATGGCGGCCCCCTCACAAAGTGCAGGTGATATCGCTGGATTGGATCTTAGGAGGATGGAGTAAACCCAGCTAGCTACCTGCACGTCCCATTCTACCATCAACTGGCCGCGCACCCATACAAGTGGGACAGGCACCGTTGTTCGGAAACCCGGACAACGGTGCCTGTCCCACTTGTATGGGTGCGTTGTTGGCGAAGGCCTTACATCTCGTGATAGGCCTCGATGATGTGGTCGGCCGTCAAGCCATAGATGTCGAGCAGCTCGCCACCGGCACCAGACATGCCAAAGATGTCGGGCAGACCGATGCGGGTCACCTTGGTGGGGCACTTCTCAGAAAGGACCTCGCACACCGCGGTGCCCAGGCCACCCACGTAGGAAGCCTCCTCGATGGTGATGACCTTGCCGGTCTTCTTGGCGCTGGCAACCACCAGCTCCTCGTCAAGCGGCTTGATGGTGTGCATGTTGATGACCTCGGCAGAGACGCCCTCGGCGGCCAGGCGCTCGCCCGCGTCGATGGCGCGCGGAACCATCATGCCGCAGGCAATGATGGTGACGTCGGTGCCCTCACGCAGGACCTCGCCCTTGCCGAAGTGGAACTCGTAGGTCTCGGCATCATGGATGGTCGGCGAGGCAAGACGCGCCACGCGGATGTACATGGGGCCAAGCTGCTCGGCGGCGTTCTTGGTTGCGGCATAGGCCTCAACGTCGTCAGCGGGCACGACCACGCTCATGTTGGGAAGCGAGCGCATGATGGCGATGTCCTCGACGGCCTGGTGCGTGCCGCCATCCTCGCCGCAGCTGGGGCCCGCATGGCTACCCACAAGCTTGACGTTGAGGTCGGAGTATGCGACGGACTGACGGACCTGCTCAAAGGCGCGGCCCGTCACAAAGACGGAGAAGCTGCTAGCAAAGGGAATCTTGCCACAGGTAGCAAGACCGGCAGCCGTGCCCACCATGTCGGCCTCGGCGATGCCCATGTCAAAGAAGCGCTCCGGACAAGCCTTCTTGAAGGCGCCAGACTTGGTGGCAGCGGCAAGGTCGGCATCGAGCGCGACGATATTGGGGTTCTCGGCAGAAAGCTCGGCAATTGCCTGTGCGTACGCTTCGCGAGTTGCAGAGTTCATTGATGCTCCTTCGTGGGAAGTGAAAGTGACGAATGCGACCTGTTACTCGCCGCGCAGCTCGGCAAGTGCGACGGCTGCCTGCTCGGCATTGGGAGCGGCGCCATGCCAGTTGACGGCGTTCTCCATGAAGGAGACGCCCTTGCCCTTGATGGTCTCGCACACGATGACCGTGGGCTTGCCCACGTTCTTCTTTGCCTCGTCGACGGCGGCGGAGATTGCCTCGTAGTCGTGGCCATCGATAGACAGGACGTTCCATCCGAAGGCGGCAAACTTGTCACCGATGGGATTGACGGTCATGACCTCGTCGTTGGTGCCGTCAATCTGCAGGCCGTTGTGATCAACGAAGCCGATGACGTGGTCGAGCCCGTAGTGGCTGGCGGACATGGCCGCCTCCCAGATCTGGCCCTCCTGAATCTCGCCGTCGCCCATGATGACGTAGACGTAGTAATCCTTGTGGTCGAGCCTGCCGGCGAGCGCCATGCCGTTGGCAACCGAGAGGCCCTGGCCCAGAGAGCCAGTGGACATGTCCACGCCCGGGGTATCGGCCATGTTGGGGTGACCCTGCAGATGAGAGCCATACTTGCGCAGGGTGATGAGGTCCTCACGCGGGAAGTAGCCGCGCTCGGCGAGAGCGGCGTACAGCGCAGGCGCCGCATGGCCCTTGGAGAGCACCAGACGGTCACGATCGGGATCGTTGGGGTTCTTGGGGTTGATGTTCATCTTGTCAAAATAGAGCACCGTCAGGATGTCGGCGCAGGAAAGCGAGCCGCCCGGGTGGCCGGAGCCTGCCGCAGCGAGCGACTCGATGATGTCAATGCGAAGCTGGTTTGCGATTGCCTTGAAGTCAGTGGCCATATCCAGAAATCCCCTTTCGTGGGAGTAGGCGACGCTTCCATACGTAATCACTTTAGCCCATGACGACCGTTTCTTATGTGGATTGAGCGAGATAGCAAAAAACAATCCAAAATGCACCAGAGGAGTGGTGGGCGGCGTGGTTCTGTTCGTGATTGGTCTCATGTGATGTAGCATGACCTTGCAGGCGGTGGTAAACGCGCGGTGGACGGCAAAGCCGCAGGCAACCGCCTCTGGAGGAGGAAACGACTATGCCCACGTTGTTCATAGATGCAGACGCGTGCCCCGTCACCCGCGAGTCCCTTGATGCAGCACGGCGCTTTAGGCTCCCCTGCGTCGTTGCGGGAGACTCCGGTCACAACCTCTTGAAGCACGTGCGCGGGCATGACCCCGTTGAGCCCACCGATGGCTTCTGGGTGCGCGTGCTGCAGGTTGGACAGGGCAAGGACTCTGCTGACTTCGCCATCGTATGCGAGCTGGAGGAAGGCGACGTGGTGGTGACCCAAGATTTTGGCCTCGCGTCGATGGCCTTGGGGCGCGGGGCCCAAGCCATTGGCGTTCGCGGACAGGTATATGATCGCCGTACCATCGACGCACTCATGATGGTGCGGCACGCCGAACAAGCAGAGAGGCGCAAGCCGAAGCGCGAGCGCGGCAAGATTCAAGGGGACAAGCACCCGTCATTCACCAGCGAGGACCGCGAGCGCTTCGTTCGCAACCTGAACGAGCTCCTCGCGAACCTCAATCGGTAAAGCTCCACTCTGCGCAGCAAAACAAAAAAGGCCGGTACCCCGCACGGAGTACCGGCCTTCTTACTCTATGCAAGGCCCGTTAGGAGACCTGCGCCTCAATCTTCTCGGTCGTCATCACGCGCTGGTAGACGTCGATGAGCACGCCTCCGAACACGACGTTGTCGCCCTTCGGCAGTTTTGCGTACTCGACGGACAAGTTTTCACCCTTGGTGATGGTCACCGTATCGCCGTAGGGCTCGGTCGTGACGAGGTTGCCCTCCTCGTCATAGTAGTCAAACAGGAACTGCAGGCGGTCGCCCGGCTCCAGCTCTGCCATTGCCTTGCCGTTGAGGGCGGTAGTCAGCTGTTCGCCCAAAAGCTGGAGCAATGGGTTCTCGTTCATGATGATGTCATAACCAGTGATGTGACCCTTCAGGGATTCGTCGGTATCGGCGGACACCGGATCCCATTCGATATGCAGGATCACCCTCAGCTCATCGTTGAGGATTGCCTTGGTCGTTGCGGTAAACACGACGCCTTCGTCGGTCTCGCGATAGGAGTCATCCTCGTAGCACACCGGCTGGCCACCAACGCTCACCCATATGCCGTCAAAGGCCACCCTTCCGTAGCCGTGCTCGTCAAATTGTGCCAACCGGTCCTTGCCCAGATATCTCAGGAATCCGTCGTCGGTGCGCTCATAGACGATAAGCAGCTGATCGGCAATGATGTCCCATGCCTTCTCAGGAAGCTCGATATCGTAGCCATCCTCTGCTTCAATCAAGGGGATATCGATGAGCGCCTCTTGCGTCTCGTAGTCCTCAAAACCCTCGACGTACCACTCCTCGTTGGTATAGGAGGACTCGACGAGGCCGTTCAGCGTACCCAAGAGGTCACCCTCGTCCTTTGCCTCTTGGCCTGCCTTGATCCTCTGGGCAAGCATGATGGAGAAGAAGTCGTTGTAGAAGGACTTTTGAGAATCCATCGAGAACGCCTTGAGCTGATTGTAGTCATACTTGTAGTTTCTTAGAGACGAAGCGGGGAAGGTGAGCGCTATGCCGTTGATACCGGCAGCCGAGGCCGCATTGCGGTACACCACGCACGCCTTGGTGGCCTCAACCAGGGCGTCAAGCTGCTCGGCGGGATAAACCCCCTCGTCATAGTCAAGCGACTTGAGCACCGTGAGGAAGTCGACGAGGTCCACCTGCTCGTAATTCGAGAACGTATAGGACTTCGTACCCGAGAGCGAGAGGTTGGCATAGTTGCCAGAGTCCGTCGCGATGGCTTGCCTCGCCTCGCCAAACAGATTCTCTAGCTGCTCGTAAACCGGCTTGACCATGGTCAAGTCAACAAACGAGAGGGTCGAGGCGGTATTGACCTTCCCATCGATAATCTCGTTATAGGGGTCGTAGCAGGCTATCATCTCGCGACCAAAGTCCTCGGAGCTCATGCCGGGGTTGGCCGCAAGCATGCCAAACGCAGAGGTGTAGTCCCAGCCAAAGCCGCCCTCGGTTTCCTCTGACGCCAGGTAGTAGTCTGCATACGGTTCGAGCTGCGTGGCAAGCTCGATGGTCTGCATGAGGCACGCGTCAAAGCCAATCACGTCAAACGTGATGCCAGAGTCTGCGATAGCCTGCACGATCTCCTCAGAAGCTATCATGCGTATCTCGCTGTTGCGCTTGTTGACGTCATCCGCACCAAAGCCCGTGCCAAAGCCACCGCCGTGGTCCCACAGCGCCAGCATGTAGCGGTCAGCTGGATAGTTTTCCTTTGCCCACAAGAGGAAGTCGGCCAGCTCGGTCCCCTCAGACATGCAGGTATAGTCAGGGAGGTCGTACACCTTCTGCAACTTGCCATCATGCACGGCATAGCGACCGTACGTGCCGTCGGTGATGCCCTTCGTAAACCAGCGTTCGGAACCACCGCACTGAAGCACGAAGGTGAGCCCGGAGCCTTGCTTGGTTGCAGTAAGCATCTGCCTGATGTTAGCGGAGGCGAGACCCATCTGGTCCTCAAGATTTGACCCCACGATATACTCGAGAACCACGACGCTTTTGTCGCCAGAGTGGTCCGGGAAGAACTTGTCGCGACTCGGCGTCATCGAGGCGAGCTTGGCGTATGAGTCCCCCATCGAGTCCTCACGCGTGATGACGGAATCGCCGCCCACCACGGAATCGGTGTCCTCGAGGACGTCGTTGAGCCTCATGTTGACGAACCACCGCGGAGCATGCGAGCGCAGCGTAAGGATTACCACGAGGCCAAGAATGGCGAGAATCTCGGCGCCCGAAATCAACACCACGAAGCTGGTGGCCAAGAAGTTAAACACCTTGCCACGCTTAATGAGCGGTTTGAACTCTGGCGCACCCCGATAGACGGCCTTGCCATAGCCCAGAATGCCCACGCCCAGCGGCGGGACGACAAGCATCAGCAGCGTGTAGGGCAGGTGCTTGCCAAAGCACCTCGCGAGACGGTAATACAGCCTCGCAAGCATGAAACCGTACACGATGATGCCGCAGTCAATGAGCAGCTTTGCCTTCGGGGCGCCACTTCCCCGGAAGGGGTTGATGTAGAAGCCAGCCACGATAACGATGACTGCGATGAGAAATGGGCGCCAGAATGACCGACGCCTCGAGAAGAGCACGGTCGACAGCCGCCACTCAGCAAGCGCAGGGATGAAACAGTCGCGCACCGGGAGCTGCATCTTCCTGAGAACGCCAGCGTATGCGATGACTTGCAAGGCAAGACCACAAATCCAGGCGAGGGGGTTGCTCATCAGAAAGGCAAGTAACATGAAAGGCCCCTTCTGTAGGCGTGGATATGACAAGTGCGCATCATAGACAGCCAGAGCAGAGAAACGCAATGACCTGACGCAGCGAGATTGCCTACAACTGTATCATGCGGCTAACTGTTGCAGGCAGCAAAACAGAGCCCGACGTGCGTTGGCATACATGTGCCTCGCCCTCGCCTGGGGAGCGAGAGCGAGGCGGCAACAAGGCACACGTGGTACCGATATAACGGTTACTTCACCGGCACCGTATGGTCTTCATCGATCTTTGCGACCTTGTCACGGCGGCGCGTGTACTTCTCCTCCATGAAGGCGTCGGTCGACATCCACGTCTTGACGATAGCCATCGCAAGCACGGGGCCGATAATCTTCCCGCCGAGGCACAAGACGTTGGCGTCATTGTGCTGGCGAGAAAGCTCGGCACACACGGGGTCCTGGCACACGCAGGCGAAAATGCCGCGCAGCTTGTTGGCGATCATGGCGCTGCCGTAGCCCACGCCGTCCACAAAGATGCCGCGGTCGCACTCCCCCTTGGCAACTGCCAGAGAGGCAGGGTAGACGAAGTCAGACAGGTCGCAGCCTTCCATGTCGTAGGTGCCAAAGTCCTTTACCTCATGACCCTCAGACTCAAGCCAAGCCTTGATCTCGTTCTTCAAGGCGGTTCCTGCGTGATCGTTTGCCATTGCGATTCTCATGAGTGCCTCCTCGGTCAGTTGGTGACGGTACAGATACTCCTATTGTATGGGCCACGCTCGCCGAGGAGGCATGGGTCACCCGTGAGTGGGCAAATACCGTTCTATGTGGCAACTCCGACGACAAACAGCACCACCGCCGCAACCAGTCCAACGATTGCAAGCAGGTTGTCCACGTATCCGTCGGACTTCCAAAGCCCGAGCGACACCTCGACCTTGAGTGGCCAAAAGAGCTGGACCCCCTGTTTGTTGGTCAGGTCGAGCACGAGATGCGAGGCCACCCCCACCGCAAAGGGCAGCGCAAGTGCCGGCCAGAGCAGCTCGAGAGAAGTCGTCCACAGCCCAAGCGCTACCAGCGAATGGGCAAACGTGCGATGCGATGTCAGCGCGCCAAAGACGCTCGTCGCCACAAACCCAGCGGCGCCAAGCACGAGCTCTGGCCCGAGATGGGCGACTGCGGCCGAAAGAACCACCCCGCCGCTTCCGGCGTCGTAGGCCAGAAGCATGAGCGCAATAACCAAGATTGCCATGCTCAGGCGGAAGGCGGTGCGTTGCCGATCGCTCGGGCGCACGTCGATGTCACAGATGAGGCTTCCCAACGCGGCGCCAAGTACGCACGCCACGCAGCCCGCCATACCGGTTGGACGCACCACGGCGAGTGCGGCAGCGGTCCCGACACCGATATGTGTTCTGCCCTGCATGCGTCTTCAGCCTGCTACTTCTTGTGGCGCTTCCATTTGCGGCGGGTGGCATGGGCGCTTCCCTTGCGCGCTCCCTGCTTCAGGCGGGCGATGACCTCCTCTTCAGAAGTCCCCTCTAGCGCCTGACGCAGCTCAACCACCTGGTCGCGCAGCTTTGCCGCCCGCTCGAAGTCCATGGCGGCACTGGCCTCGGCCATCTCCTCCTCAAGCGCGGAAAGCACTGCCTGGACCTCTTCGGGAGGCAGCTGAGACAGCTCGTCGGCAACGCTCGCAACCGTTGCCTCGTGCTCGGAGTGCGCGTCAGGCGCGCCATCTCCACCCGTATAGAACGCGCCGTGGCCCAGTGAGTCTCCCCTGCTCCGCCCCTTGCCCTCGAGCGTCGCGTCAGCGTCTGAGATAAAGCTCGTCACATCAGTGATGGACTTCTTGACGGTCTTGGGAACGATGCCGTGCTCCTCGTTGAAGGCCTCCTGCAGCCTGCGGCGGCGGCGCGTCTCGTCGATGGCCTCGCGCATCGAGTCCGTGACGACGTCGGCGTACATGATGACCTGGCCCTGCGCGTTGCGAGCAGCGCGGCCCATCGTCTGGATGAGCGAGCGGCGGTTGCGCAGGAAGCCTTCCTTGTCGGCATCCAGGATGGCCACAAGCGAAACCTCAGGGATGTCGAGGCCCTCTCGCAGAAGGTTGATGCCCACCAGCACGGAAATCTTGCCCACGCGCAGGTCACGGATGATCTCCACGCGGTCAAGCGTGGCCGTGTCAGAGTGCATGTAGTTGACCTTCACGCCCTCGTCGAGCAGGTGGTCGGTCAAGTCTTCAGCCATGCGCTTGGTAAGGGTGGTAACCAGAACGCGGTCTCCCTTTACCGTGCGAGCCTTAATCTCGTCGATGAGGTCGTCGATCTGGCCCCGCACGGGACGTACGTCAATCAAAGGGTCAAGGAGGCCCGTCGGCCTAATGACCTGCTCAACCTGTTGCTGCGAGACCGACTCTTCGTAATCTCCGGGTGTTGCGGACACGTAGACGTACTGCGGAACACGCTGCTCAAACTCATCAAAGCGCAGGGGCCGGTTATCGAGCGCCGAGGGCAGGCGGAAGCCATGCTCCACCAGCGTCACCTTACGCGAGCGGTCTCCCTCGTACATGCCGCGAATCTGAGGCACCGTGACATGGCTCTCGTCGATGATGCACAGCATGTCTTCGGGGAAGTAGTCAATGAGCGTATAGGGCGGCTCGCCCGGAGCTCGACCGTCCATGTGGCGCGAATAGTTCTCGATGCCCGAGCAGTAGCCCATGGTCTCGAGCATCTCGAGGTCATACGCGGTGCGCTGTGCCAGGCGCTGCGCCTCAAGGATGCGGTCGGCTGCCTTGAGCTCCGCGACACGTCCTTCGAGCTCCTCGGAGATGGTATGCAGCGCCTGGGTGACCTTGGGCCGCTCCGTCACGTAGTGCGAGGCAGGCCAGATGGGTATGGCATCAAACTCGCGCACAATCTCGCCCGTCACCTTGTCAACCTCGGCGATGAACTCCACCTCGTCGCCGAAGAAGCTGATACGCAGCGGGTTCTCCGCATAGGGTGGGAACACGTCGACGGTGTCTCCCCGCACCCGGAAGTGTCCGCGCTGGATATCGTAGTCGTTGCGATCATACTGAATGTCTATGAGCGCGCGAATGAGATCATCGCGCTCAAGCGGCTCGTCCTTGCTGACCGTGGGCGCCAGGCCGGCGTAGTCCTCGGGGCTGCCGATACCGTAGATGCAGCTGACGGACGCCACCACGATGACATCGCGACGACTGAGCAGGCTCGACGTGGCTTGGTGACGAAGCTTCTCGACCTCCTCGTTGATGGAGGCGTCCTTCTCGATGTAGGTGTCAGTCTGGGGCACGTAGGCCTCGGGCTGGTAATAGTCGTAGTAACTGACAAAGTAGACCACCGCGTTATGAGGGAAGAGCTCACGCATCTCGCTCGCGACCTGTGCCGCAAGCGTCTTGTTAGGCTCCATGATGAGCGTAGGCTTCTGCGTAGCCTCGATGAGCTTTGCCATGGTGAACGTCTTGCCCGAGCCCGTCACGCCCATCAGCGTTTGGTAGCGCAGGCCGTCCTCAACACCCTTTGCCAGCTTGGCGATGGCCTGCGGCTGGTCTCCCGCGGGCTCATAGGGCGATACCACCTCAAGCCGCACGTCATCTTCCTGCCGCCCGAAGCGCCTCAGCTCTCCTCCAAAGTGACCGACTACTGCCACGCTATCCCCTCTCGTGTGTTTGTTCGAACTAGTGTACCCTATTGCGCCTTTCCGCACACGGACAATGGGAGGCTTCGCCGCCTTAATGTCTGGCCGCGCTGTACAATAATGTGTTACCTGCTCTTACGACACGCTGGAGTGACCAATGCGTACAGAACCAAAGACACAGAGCCTTCTTCAGGACGAGCGCGGAGGAACCGTCATGACCGTGCTGTGCACCATCTTGGGTGTCCTAGTTATTTTGGTGGGCCTCATATTTGTCGCCATGGCCTTCTCGTTCCTCTTTGACGGCGAAGAGTTTGGCCTTATCATGTTTGCGCTGGTTATCGCCCTGATAGCCATCACCTCAGGCGGAACGCTCATCGCCTTGCCGCACATCATGGGCCGCAAGAAGGAAGGCGCACCCGCAACGGGGCCGAGCTATGCTCCAATCGCGACGAAGCCCGGCAGCAACGGACCGCAGATCGTTTCCCGCACCACCATTGCCGGCCCGGACCAGCAAGGCGTCAGGGTACCTGTCGCGGAGAGCCCACTTGAGCAGGATGGTCCCTCTGGGCCGGCAGTTGCCCCCTCCGGGCGAGGCGCTCGTCCCTCTGACGGCACCGAAGAGGTTGCCAACCTCATCACCCGCTCGCATGATGTGGCCGCCACGCTCAAGGACCTCGTCCGCCACGAAACCTCGCCGCAGGGTGGCACCAACCGCCATCTTGCCAGCATGCTTGAGGCGGCCGGGCTTATGAGCTGGGACAACGCGCCAACCTTTGAGGCAGGCCGTCTTACCCGCACACGTCATTTCTGGTTGCGTGCCAATGCCTCAGAGCTTGATGACGAGGATTACGACCGCCTCGTCTCCATCGAGGGCGCCCTTTGCGTCAACCAAGACCTCGGTGGCCTTGCGTCAACTGCCTCCGTTGACGAGTGCCATCCAGAGGTTGCGCGCAAGGTCTTTTCTCAGCTGTCCGCACAGCACATCGAGCCATACGACGTAAGCGCAGCGCTCAGCGCTGCCTATCCCGGGAAAGGCACGGCAGAGGTGCCGGGCGAGTGGGCCGTTCGCGCGCGCATCGCCTCGATTGCAGAGTGCGCCGTCACCCCCTTCCGCGTCGTGCACGACCACCGCGCCAACGTTGCCGAACACGTAGCCGCCATCTCGCTTGAGATACCGCGTCCACGCTGCATGGCCATTTTCTCCACCAACCCAACGGTGCAGACGCCGCTGGCTCGCTCGTATGCGCTCAGGGTGGCGACGCTGCTTGCCAGCGAGGCCCTCAAGCACTCTGTCCTCGGGGAAGAGCCGCTCCTCACGACGGTCTACGTCAATTGCCACGAGCGCGGCAGCGCTGAGACCCTTCTCTCCATTCGCTTTGACCAGCGCCTCGTCTCTCAGTTGGACATGCTCTTCACCAGTGACTCTGCTCTCGAGTCCAACGGCTTCCCCACCAGCGAGTCAATTCGCGCCAACTTCGGCCCTGACGGCTGGTTCCAGCCAGTGGAGCCCTTCCTCACCTTCGATGACGAGCTGGTCTCACCCAGCTGGCGCTTCATATATCCCGAGCTGGTAGACCGTCCAACCTCAGATCAACTGCGCACCGTCACGGGCGCTCGCACCGTGTCCGACCTCGGTATAAACGAGAACGCGGGGCGCATCGCCGCATGGGACTCCCTCACTGCCGAGCCCTGGGAGACCACCGAGCAGATTGTCTCTCGCCTCAAGCAACAGCTCTTTGACGCGCGTGACATCACGGTGACGGAGGCATGCAACCGAACCATCGAGCACCTGCTTGCGGGAACGGTTGACGCCACCGACAAGGACGAGCTGGGGCACATCTTCATTGCGGGAACCAGCCTTGAACGTGCAGTGGCCCAGTCCGAGGAGGCGCTGGATGAGTCTGACGGGCCGGCGGACCCGGACCGAGCCGTCTCGGTGCTCTCTGAGGCACTCGCCCCCATCCAGTCGCTCGGCGCCTACCTGGATGACTCCGACACCGTCTATCGCTACTTCGGTTCCGTTTCCGAGCGCATCCGCTTTAACCTCGACATCGACGATCACCGTCGCGCCGTGCGCCTGGTGCCGGACGCCTACTATAACGCGCTCGCCAACCTCTCGATTGCCTACGACATGCTCGAAGTGCACGACAAAGCCATGGCGATGGCCGACGAGATGGGCCGCATCGCGCCGCAGTCCATCCATGCCGCAATGCGCAAGGTACGTGTGCTCGAGCATCAATCGCGCATCTATGAGGCGGCGGATCTCATCAAGTCCATCCTGCGCTACGCAAGCACCCCGCGCGACGCGGCCATCTGCCACTATCGCCTTGCGTTCATGGAGTGGAAGCTGGGCCGAGAGGACCTTGCCGTTGCGTGCTACCAGCGTTCTTTGACGTGGGACTCCGAGATGGCGCGCGAGGCACGTGAGGAGCTTGATGACCTGCTGAACTCCGATGACAATCTCCACCGCTTTGAGGAAGAGGAGGTCGTTGCCCTGCTGGCCAAGGAGGGCATTCCTCTGGGCTGCGACGAGTCCGACAAGCGTCGCACGCTTGCCGCAGCAACCCTGTGTGCTGACGAAGGCATCTTCTGGGTCGCGCGTCCGCTCGTCGGCACCCTCTTCAGCCTGGGCAACGACGATGTCATGATGGGCGTCTATCACTCGCTTGACCGTCATTAGGACACCACAGGTCAAGTGGTGGGCCACACCCCTGACGGACGCACAATGCAAGGGTCCGGCATCCACGTTGAGGATGCCGGACCCTTTGCCGTGCCCATCAAGCTAGATGGGCTGCAAGTTGGCGTCGTAGAAACGCCGATACATGTCATACGATTCCTTGACGCGTATCAGATAGAACCGAGTCTCTGGATAGGTGATGGCATCCGAGATGTCGGGCATGCCACCGTCCATCCAGTCCTGCACCGTGCCGAGGCCTGCGTTGTATGCCGCGATCACTTGGTCAGTGTCATCGAGGTTCTCGCTCAGATACTGCAGGCAGGCACAACCGTATTCGATACCCGTTGCGGGATCAGTCAGGTTAATTGGGTCGTATGACCAGGAGTCGACATAGCCCCACCCGGCGAGAGTCTCGGCGGTCGAGGGCATCACTTGCATCAAACCCACGGCGCCCGCCCCAGACTCGGCGTTCTCTACCCAATTGGACTCGCACTTGATGACCGCACACACCAAGAGGGGGTCTATCCCATGGCGCGCGGAGGACTCGAGGATTGCCTCCTCGTGCTGCACGGGAAAGAGCACCTTACGCAGGACAAACCCCGGCGCGATCGAGATGCCGAGCGACAGCAGGCCCACCACGGCAACTACCAGCAAGGGGATGGTGCGAAACCATCGCCAGAAGCGATATTCAGGCCCCATGTGCCACACCCCCATCGCATCGGCTTCGCCACCCCGCACGCTCATGTGCATCCCACCACGCCTGCACCTGGGTTAGCAGGTCATCGAGCGAGCCCTCGTTAGAAATCACCGTGTCGGCATGCGAGAGCAGCCATTCGTCCGTTGGCTGATTAGCCGCACGCGCATCAAAGTCTTCCGCCGTCATGCCTCGGCCTATCGCACGCTCGCGCCGCACCGCTACGGGAAGGTTTACCACCACGATCTCATCCGCAAGGTCAAACGAATCGACCATGCGGTCAAGCAGGGGGATCTCCACCACGCAGCAAGCCGGCTCCCATGCACCACAGACCGAGCTCGTCAGGACCTCGCCAAGGCGCGCACGAATGGCAGGCAGCTCCAGCTCCTCAAGACGCTGCGCATCCTCGCGCGTGGCGAACGCCCGAGCTGCCAAGAGCCTACGGTTGAGCTCTCCAGTCTCTGGGTCGAGCAGGTCCTGCCCAAACGCCTCTGCTACGGCATACGTGGTCGGCGTGCCAGGCTCAAGCACCTCGCGCGAAATCTGGTCGAGGTCGACGCGCCATGCGCCAAGCCGCTCGAGCTCAGCTGCCACGGTCGACTTACCTGACGCGATGCTCCCTGCCAAAAAGACGGTATACATGGCCTATGCCACACCCATAAGGTACGCGCGACACAGCTTCTCCGTCTGAACGATCGCGTCAATGTGGCAACGCTCGCGACTGTGGCTGTTGATGACCGACGGCCCGAAGGCGCCCCAATAGAGGTCGTTGGCCGCATGGCTTGCGGCGTTGCCATCGGTGGAGTAATGGAAGCCCACCTGCACGTTCCACTTGTCCGGGTCGCAGACCTGCTCGGCACACGCAATCAGGCGGTTGGTGAGGTTCCAGTCGTAGGGACCCTTGGCGTCAGATGCCATGACGGCAACGCTGTGCTCGTCGGAGCTATAGTCCGGCCCGATGAGCGTGATGTCCAGCGCGACATACTCGTCCACGCCCTCGGGTACGAAGGTGCCTCCGTGGCCAATCTCCTCATACATGGGGAAGGCAAAGATCGTGTCGTACGCAGGCTTCTCGCCGATCTTTGCCAGCCAGCGCAGCTCACCGAGGAGCACGGCCACGCAGCTCTTGTCATCGATGTGGCGGCTCACGATGAAGCCGTTGCCCATATCGAAGTAGTGCGGATCGACGCCCACCAAGGCGCCCTGCGTGATGCCCAGCGCCTTGACGTCTTCGGGGCTCTTGCAGTCAGGGATGGAGATGGACATGGTGTCCTCGTTGCGCGGGTCATCACGGCAGTCTTCCCACACATGCACCGAATGCTTGTTGTGGATGATCTGGCCCACTACCGTTTCGCCCTTGCGCGTATGAACGTAGCAGGTCTCTCCCTCAATGTCGGAATAGTTGATGCCTCCGAGCATGCGCACGCGCAGGGTACCGTTGTCGTTGATGCCGCGCACCACAAGCCCGATGGTATCGAGATGGGCACCGACGAGCACGGTCTTTGAGCAATCCTTGCCCGGCACGCGCACGTACGCCGTAGCCTTGCGATCAAAGGTGAGCTCATAGCCCCACTGGCTCACGATTCTTCCCATCAGCTCGTGGATCTCGGGGTAATAGCCAACCGGGCTGTCGCACTTCACGAGCTTCTTGAGCGTCCTGACCAAGAATTGCTCGTCTACCTCGTAGTTCATACCGTCTTTTCACTCCTCTATAGATATTGGCGCTGGCCACTGATTGGATCACGCGTCACTAGGCCTCCTGAGGCACCGCATAGCGGGCCACCAGGTCTACCAGCATGTCCACCATAGCCTCGAGCTCGGGCACCGGCACAAACTCTCGCACGCCATGGGCATTGTAATAGCACGCAGAGAGGTTTGCGCAGGCAAAACCACGGAACGAAAGCTGCGAGCCGTCGGTGCCGCCACGCATGGGGATGCAGGTCATCTCCTGACCGATGGAAGCATACGCCTTTCGCGCGTTCTCGATGAGGTGCGCGTTCTCGGGAAGGGTCACGATGTCGGCCAGGTTGTGATACTGGTCGTGGATGTCAATGGACAGCACCTCGCTACCAAACTGTTGGTTGACCAGGTCAACCGCCGTGCGCATGAGCTGCTTACGAGATTCCACCTTTGCCTGGTCATGGTCACGAATGATGTAGTCCGCCAGGGCAGCCTCGCAGTTTCCTTCCATACGCTCGAGGTAGTAGAACCCATCGTAGCCCTCGGTGAACTCTGGGCGCTCAGATGCGGGAATCAGCTGGTGGAAGCGCATAATAGCCTCAGACGCGTTGATCATGACACCCTTTGCCGTGCCCGTATGAACCGAGATGCCTGTGGCACGCACGCATGCCTCTGCCGCGTTGAAGGTCTCATAGCAGAACTCGCCGAGCGGACCACCGTCGATGGTATAGCCAAAGCGCGCGCCAAACTCGTCCAAGTCAAGCAGGGCGGCACCGTGACCAATCTCCTCGTCTGGAACGAACGAGAACGCGAGGCGCGGATGCGGCAGCGACGGATCATCCTTCAGGCGCTTCATCAGCGAGAGGCACATGGCGTCTCCAGCTTTGTCGTCTCCGCCCAGAAGCGACGTGCCATCGGAGGTGATGAGGTCCCATCCCACCATGTGCTCGAGGTGACGGTTGGTCTCAGGGCTCACCCACACCTCACGGCCGTCACGGCCCGTGCCGATAGTGAGCTTTCCGCCCTCATAGCGCTTAATCTGGGGATGAACTGGGTCGCCATACGACTGCCACGCCGTGTCGATGTGGCAGCAAAAGCCCAGCGTAGGCAAGTCCTCGCAGCCCTCGCTCGCGGGCCAGTGTGCCGTCACGTAGGCATGGTCATCCATGCGCACGTCCTCAGCACCAAGCTCCTCCAGGTCCTCCACGATGACGCGAGCCATGTCAAACTGGCACTTTGTGGACGGCACGGTGTCAGCAGTCAGGGGGTTAGACTGCGAGGCCACCTTGCAATACTTGATGAAGCGATCAACAACATCACTCATGGATGGTTCCCTTCTGCGGGTTCGGCGCATCATTTTTCCCACTCATTGTAGTCGACATCAGCATCCTCCCCGAAAGCGCCCACATATCATCGTCTGACCACCACGACCTAGCCGCTTTGCCCGCCCCAGGTATTTGATCGGTAAATCTCCAGTTTGATGCCAGCTACCGGGCCGTACGACACAGATGCCTGGGTTCTCTTCCTGCCAAGCGCATCCTTGGCTTGGACCCAGACGTTACGTCTTGCTTCAGCCAGGCTCTCAGCAGGCTGAAACGGTCTGCAAGCGGTCGCTTCCGTTAAATCACAGCTACAGCGCTTGTGTTTGACGAACGCGATACCGTATGTTCTGAACAATATGCACTTCCCCTCTATGAAAGGATGAACCATGGCAAACGTTCGTCAAGGCGTGCTAGCCCGCGCTCTCTCGCCCGAGCTGTCCCGTCGTTGCTTCCTGCGCGGCGCCCTTGGCGCTGCCGTCGCAGCCGCAGCCATGCCTCTGGCCGCTTGCGGTGGCGGAAGCACTGCTGGTGGCGACGAGGGCGGCGCAGCCGTTCTGCGCTTTGGCACCTCTAACCCCGGCGCCAACGTGGACACCCAGCTCACCTCCAACACCATCGGCATTTCCGAAAACGTCTGCGACACCCTCGTGACGCTCGACCCCGTCACTCAGGAGGTCAAGCCGCTGCTTCTCACCGCTCTGCCTGAGGTTTCCGAGGATGGCCTCACCTACTCCTTCGAGCTCAAGAGCGACGTCAAGTTCCACGATGGCACCGTCCTCACCGCCAATGACGTCAAGTACACCTTCGAGCGTCTGTTCAAGCTGAAGTCCCAGACCGACTCCTACACGTACATCGTCGGCGCCCAGGACATCATCGACGACAAGGCCACCGAGCTTGCCGGCCTCACCGTGGTTGACGACACGCACTTCACCATCACCCTGACGCAGGTCTACTCCTCGTTCGTGCGCATGCTCTGCCAGTTCTATGCTTCCATCTACCCGGCAGCCGCCTGTGAGGCCGCTGGCGACAACTGGGGCATTGGCACCGACTTCATCGGCACGGGCCCCTTCAAGATCGAGAGCAACGACGACACCACCGAGTGCGTCCTGGTCGCTTTTGATGACTACCATGAGGGTCGTCCGGCACTCGACCGCGTCGAGATCACCTATATCGACGATGCCGGCTCGCGCGTCATGAGCTACCAGAACAATGACATCGACCTGTGCTTCGTCGACACCTCCCTGCTTGAGCAGTACAAGGACGACCCCGAGATTTCCGCTGCGCTCGTGTACTACACCCCCGCTGCCACGCAGTTTGTCAACCTCAACCTCAACGGCCCCGAGTTCCAGGACATCAAGGTCCGCGAGGCACTGTCGCTTGCCATCAACCGTCAGGAGCTCTGCGACACCATCCTGTCTGGCGCGGCACTCCCCTGCACCGGCTTCATTCCGCCTTCGGAGTCCGGCTCTGACCCCAACGGCACCGTCCTTGAGTACAACGTCGACCGTGCCAAGGAGCTTCTGGCCGAGGCTGGTAACCCCACCATCTCCTTCACCGCCAAGGTGCGTCCCGTTGACGAGAACGTCATGGTCGCCATCCAGGCCAAGTGGCAGGAGATTGGCGTCGACTGCAAGGTCGAGACCATGGACCCGCAGCAGTGGCGTGACGACCGCGCCGCGGGCAACCTTGTCTGCACACTCGTGACCTGGTCCACCCTGTCCTTCGTGGGCGTGGAGCACATGGGCTCCTTCTTCACGAGCGACAAGGCCTCCCTGCGCAGCTCCTTCTACAACAGCCCCGAGTTTGACGCCTATGTCCAAGCTGCACGTAGCGCCATGGATGAGGCTGAGGTCACCGAGAACACCATCAAGGCTGACAACAAGCTCGTGCGCGAGGACTTCGGCACCATCCCCGTGGACTGGCCGCAGAACCCGTACGTCCTGCGTGAGGGCTTCAACGGCCTCGAGGTGCTCGTGGACTTCCACTTCAAGCACGTCACCAAGGCGTAGTCTCAACCTCCTACCACCGGTAACGCAAAGGGCCCCTCGGCATGTCGAGGGGCCCTTCTTTTGTGTGCAACACGAGTTCGGAACCCTTGTCCCACCTCGCCTGCGCTAGACGAGCGGCGCGGGCGTCTTCTCCTCAGCGGTGAGCGTCTCGTCATACAGGTGACAGGCGCACACATGACCCGGAGCAATCTCAATCTCTTTGGGAGCGCGCTGGGAGCACACACGCATGCAATTGGCGCAGCGTGTGTGGAAGCAGCAACCCGAAGGCGGGTTGGCTGGACTGGGCACGTCGCCCGTCAGGATCTTCTTGTCCTGGATACGCTCGCGCGTGATGCGCGGAACGACGCCCAGCAGGGCCTCGGTGTAGGGATGGCTCGGGTGAGCGAACAGCTCGTCCGCACTTGCCAGCTCCATCATGTGACCGAGGTACATGACCATGATGCGGTCAGAGATGTGCTTGACCACCGAGAGGTCGTGGCTGATGAAGATGTAGGCAAGGCCCAGGTCACGCTGCAGCTGCTCGAGAAGGTTGATGACCTTCGCCTGAACCGACACGTCAAGCGCGGAGACGGGCTCGTCGCAGATGACAATCTCGGGCTCGAGCACGATGGCGCGGGCAATGCCAATGCGCTGGCGCTGTCCACCGGAGAACTCATGCGGATAGCGATACTTATAGGCGAGGTCGAGGCCGACCTTGCTCATAATCTCCTCGACGCGGGCGTCACGCTCCTCACGCGTCTTGTACGTCTTGGCGATGTCCAGAGGTTCGGCGATGATGTCGGCCACCGTCATGCGCGGGTTCAGCGACGAATACGGGTCTTGGAAGATGAGCGTCATCTTCTTGCGCGCCTCGGTCAGCTCAGCGCCCGAGAGCGCGGTGAAGTCCACGCCGTCCAGCGTGACCGTACCACTCGTGGGCTCGGTCAGGCGCAGGACGCACTTGCCCGTCGTCGACTTACCGCAGCCAGACTCGCCCACGATGGCGAAGGTCTCGCCGCGACGCACCTCAAAGCTCACGTCCTCAAGGGCATGCACGTAGTTATCGGCCTTGCCAAACAGGCCCTTCTTGATGGGATAGTGCTTGGTCAGGTGATCGGCCTTGAGGATGACCTCTCCTAGCTCCTTACGCTTGGCCATCATGCATCACCCCACTTCTCGGTGAACTTCCAGCAGGCAACATGGTGGTTCTGTTTGCCATCGACCGGCGTCATGGGCGGGAATTCCTTGTCGCAGAGCCCTGCGCGCGCATACGGGCAGCGCGGGTTGAAGAGGCAACCCGTGGGCAGCTCGTCGAGCATCGGGACGTTGCCTGGAATGGCGTAGAGCTCTTCCACGCGGCCATCAAGCTGCGGAATCGATGCGATGAGGCCCGTGGTGTAGGGATGCTCGGGATTGGTGAAGAGCTCGTAGGCGTTGGTGTACTCAACCAGGCGTCCGGCGTACATGACGAGCACCCAGTCGGCCATCTCGGACACGACGCCCATGTCATGCGTGATGAGCATGACGGCAGTGCCCAGCTCCTCGCGCATCTTGTCAATGAGCTGCAGAATCTGAGCCTGAATGGTCACGTCCAGAGCGGTGGTGGGCTCGTCGCAGATAAGAAGCGACGGCTGGCACGCAAGCGCCATGGCAATCATGACGCGCTGGCGCATGCCACCTGAAAGCTCGTGCGGATAGCTCTTGAAGACCTTCTCGGGCGCAGGGATACCCACCAGCTTGATCATCTCGAGCGCGCGGGCGTCGGCGTCCTTCTTGGACATGCCCTTGTTGTGGACCAAAAGGCCCTCGCGAATCTGGCGTCCAGCCGTCATGACCGGGTTGAGCGAGGTCATAGGCTCCTGGAAAATCATGCCGATGCGGTTGCCGCGATAGGCGCGCATCTCGTCGCGCGAGAGCTTGGCAAGGTCCTTGCCCTCAAAGTTGATGGACCCGCCCACGATCTTCGCGGGAGGCTGGGGCAGAAGGCCCATGATGGAGAGCGCCGTCATCGACTTGCCGCAGCCAGACTCGCCCACCACGGCAAGCGTCTCACCCTTGCGCATGATGAACGAGAGCTCCTGGATGGCGGGCAGCGCGCCATCCTCCGTGAAGAGGGTGACGGAGAGGTCCTTGACCTCAAGCAGGGTCTCTGCCGTGCTGACGCCGTCGGCCACGTGGCTGGTGACCTTGGTTTCGTACGCGTTCTTAACGTCTGTCATCAGTGGCCTCCTTAGCTGCGCATCTTGGGGTCAAGGGCGTCGCGCAGGGCATCGCCCAGCAGGTTGAACGCCATGACCGTGATGATGATGGCAACACCCGGGATCACCGAGTAGTACGTGCTGGACTGGATGACCGAACGCGCCGCGCTGATCATCTGGCCCCACGACGCCATGGGCGGCTGCACGCCCAGACCGAGGAACGAAAGCGAGGCCTCGGACAGGATGGCGTTGGGGATGCCTAGCGTAGAGGTGACGATGAGCGTAGAGACACAGTTGGGAAGCAGGTGCTTCATGATCACGCGCCAGCTGCTGCCGCCGGAGAGGATGCAGCTTTGGATGTATTCCGAGCCCTTGAGGCGCATGACGTCACCACGCACGAGGCGCGCCGTGCCCGTCCACATCAGAAGGCCAAGCGCCACATACAGGTTGATGAGACCCGGCCCCAAGACGAACATGACGACGATAGCGAAGAGCAAGAACGGGAAGCTGGAGAACACCTGGATGATGAACGAGATGACGGAGTCAACCCAGCCACCGAAGTAGCCCGCGCTCACGCCGGCCAAAAAGCCGATGACCAGCGCGATGGCCTGCGAGACCACGCCTACCGAGAGCGAGATGCGGCAGCCATAAAGCATGCGGGACAGCAGGTCACGGCCAAACTCGTCGGTACCAAAGAGGTGCGCTCCTCCCGGCGCCTGATAGCGGTTGGAGAGCTCCTGCGCGTACGGGTCATACGGAGAGAGCAACGGCGCAAAGATGGCGATCAGCACCAGCAAGATGACGATGAGCAGGCAGAACATGCCCAGCTTGTTCTTCTTGAAGATGTTCCAAGAAACGGCCCAGTAGCTCTGGGCACGACGCTTGCCGCCCGTCTGTGCGGCAACGCGCTCTTCCTGCAGGGCCTCAGCGGCATCCGAGGCGATGCGCTCGGCCTTCTTCTGCTTGGAGTCTTTGGAATCAGGAGTCAAAAGCGCCATTACTCAGACACCTCCCCTCCGAGACGGATGCGCGGATCGACCACCGCATACAGGATGTCAACGATGAGATACACCACGACGCAGATGAGGGCGATGTACATGACGCCGCCCTCAATGAGCGGCAGGTCGCGCTGGTTAATGGCGGTCAGAAGCATCGAGCCAATGCCCGGAATAGCGAAGATGGTCTCGATGAGGATGGAGCCCGTGAAGATGTCGCCCAGCTGAGTGCCTGCGATGGTGATGATGGGGATGAGCGCGTTGCGGAAGCCATGTCCCAAGATGACCGTCCAGCGTGCGAGGCCCTTGGCCTCGGCCGTACGCATGTAGTCCTGGCTCAGCACCTCAAGCATGGAGGTACGGGTCACACGCGCAATGGACGCGGCATAGCGTACGCCCAGCGCGATGGTGGGCAGGAAGAACGCGCCAGCCTTCTTGACGCCCGCGAGCGGGAACCACTTGAGGTTGAGCGCGAAGACGATCTGCAGGATGACGGCCACCCAGAAGGCAGGCGCAGAGATGCCGGCAACAGCCAGGGTCATGAGCAGGCGGTCGAGCAGCTTGCCGTGATAGACAGCCGCCATGACACCCATGAACAGGCCGAGTGCCAGCGCAAAGAGGTAGGCCCAGCCAGCCAGCCGCGCGGTGTACTTCAGCGCGTTGCCCATCAGGGTGATGACCGGCTTACGCTGCGTGTACGACGTGCCAAGGTCACCGCGCAGCATGTTGCCGAGCCAACCAAAGAACTGCTCGAGCACCGGACGGTCGAGTCCCATGGAATGGCGCACTTGCTGGACCGTGGCCTCATCGGCCATCTCGCCAAGCATCACGCGTACTGGGTCACCAGGAACGATGTTCAGCACAAAGAACGTGATGGCCGCAATGGCCAGAATCACCCCCAGCGCCTCAATCGTACGTTTGATCAGATAGTCCCTCATCACCCTCCCCCTCTCAGAAAGGCGTTCCTTGCAAGCAAACGGATGGCGTCGCGCCACCCCGAACTATGAATCTGGATACACCCAGTGTAGCGAAGGCATTTCGACGCGAACAAACTGGTAACAAATCCGAGAAGTGCACGTCTATAGGGGCGGCGCCCCGGCAGTTCACTGTCTGCCGGGGCGCCGCCTGCCGCACATGGTTAAGGACGCACTCTGAGCCTTAGCGGTCAGTCGGGTAGTCCGGGTGCGTCGGGTCGACGTCCACGTCAACCATGTGGTAAATCAGGTTGCCCACCTTGGCGTTGACCACGTAGGGCTGGGCCACGAAGGAGCGCTTCGGCCACCACAGGGGGATGCACGCCATGTCGTGACGGATGGCGATGTCCTCGGCCTGCTTGTACAGGTCAGCGCGCTTATCGGGGTCAAGCTCAACGCGAGCCTGGTCAACCAGGGCGTCAAACTCGTCGTTGTGGTAGAAGACCGACTTGGTGTCGGAGGAGGTGTGCGCGAAGTAGGTGTACAGGTGGTTGTCCGCGTCAGCGTACAGGGGGAACCAGCCGAGGCAGTCAACCTCGATGTTGCCGGCAGCGCGGTCGTCAGACCAGATGCCCGAGTCAACGCCCTGGACGTCGAGCGTGACGCCAATCTCCTTCCACATGCCCTGGACGGCCGTCATGATGTCAACGTAGGAGCCGCTGTTGCGGGTCTCGCACTTGAGGGAGAGATTGCTGGCGCCAGCCTCCTCGAGGAGCTTCTTGGCCTCGGCGGGGTCGTAGGCCAGATCGGGGGCGTCGGCATCCCAGCCCGGGGTCGACGGGCAAAGCCAGCCGGAGGCAACCTTGCCAGCGCCGCCCATGATGTTGTTCAGGATCTCCTCGCGGTTGATGCCAAGCGAGAGGGCCTGACGCACGCGGTAGTCAGACAGGTTGGCGGAGGAGTTGTTCAGGGCGATGAACATGACGCCCAGCGTGTCGTACAGGACGACCTTGTCCTTGGTCTCGGGATCCTCGGAGTACTCCTTCAGCAGGGCGGCGTCGAGGTCACACCAGTCGATCTCGCCGGCCTTGAGGGCGTTGACCTTGGTGGCGTTGTCGTCATAGAAGACGTAGTGCACCTCGTCAAGCGCAGGCTCGCCGTCGTAGTAGTCCGCGTTCTTCACGAGGACGACCTCGGTGGTGTCATCGTTCTCGGCAAGCTTGTACTTGCCGGTGCCGATCATGTTGAGGCCCATGCCCCAGTCATCGCCAGCCGCCTCGCAGGCATCCTTCGGGAAGATGTGCGCGTAGGAGATGCCCAGGTTGTTGATGAAGGTGACCATCGGGGCAGCCAGGTGGAAGGTGAAGTGGCGGTCGTCCTCGATGGTGATGCCCTCGTCGAGGTTGTCGATCTCGCCAGCCAGCATCTCCTTGGCGCCGGCAAGCATGTCGTACATGTAGGTGGACTTGGCCGCGGTGGCGGGCTTGAACATGCGCTCGAAGGAGTACTTCACGTCGGCGGAGGTCAGCGGGGTTCCGTCGTGGAACTTGACGCCTTCCTTGATCTCGCACGGAAGGGTGACGCCATCATCCTCGAAGGAGGGAATCTCGGTGAGGAATGTGGTCACGAGCACGTTGTCCTCGGTCCAGCGCAGCGGGGACTCCACGATGGAGTCAGCGATGGCAGACTCACCCGAGTTGGTCGACTTCTGCATGTCGAAGCCCTCCTTGGGGTTCGACTGACCGAAGTAGAGGGCCTTCTTGGTGGCGCCATCAGTCGCAGCACCAGAACCGCTGTTGCCACCGCAGGCGGCAAGCATGGCGGAGGCACCAGCGACCGCAGAAGCCTTGACGAAGCCACGACGGGTCATGTTCTTGCTCATCATAGATATCTCTCCTTCTTCTCCGTCCTCTGGACGCACGCCCCACTCTCCCTTTTTGGAGCAAAACGCTGCAAACTGCCAGAGAATCCCGTTAATGGTCTTGCAATAAGTTTTGAATATCAACTTCTTTTGCTTTTACCTAACGACTCGGAAACATAAGGTCTCGCGTATCGCCGCGACGATGCCCGCTGCCGATATATCCGCAGGACAGAAGGGTTTTCCGGGCTTTTCGAGCACCTGGCACGGCAGGTACGGAACGTGGATGAAACCGGCCTTGATATGCATGTGATTGCATGACATAACGTGCAGCATTCGATACAGAGCCTGATTGCATACATAGAGGCCGGCCGTCTCGGATGGCTGGGCGGGGACGCCCGCCTTGCGTGCTGCCTCGACGCACGCATCCACCGGAAGGGTCGCCAGATACGCGTCGGGCCCTCCCGGGACAATCGAAATGCCATCAGGCTGGAACCCCGCATTGTCAGGGATGCGCGCTCGCATGAGGTTGACGGCCACACGCTCGACCGTGAGGTGCGCGCGGCCACCCGCCTCCCCCACCGCGATGGCTATGCACGGGCGCTCGGCGCAGATGGCCTCCTCCAGCACATCGCCCGAACGACCAAACTCAACGGGTAGCAGCAGCTTCTTCACGGGGTGCCCGTCAATCTCGTCAGGGAGCAGACGCACCGCCTCCCATGAGGCGTTGACAGTCTCGCCTCCGAACGGCTCAAACCCCGAGACCAGTATCGGCGCCGACACGTCCATGGCATCACCCCTCGACCCAAACCCGAACTACAGTGCCTGTCCCATTCGTTCGGGTTGCGTTACAAAGAGGGCCACCCGAAGGTGGCCCTCACTCACGTACAGCTTGTAGCGCAAAGACTACTCGGCGGTCTCCTCGGCAGGGGCCTCCTCGGCAGCCTCGTCCTCAGGCTTGTCCATGGGCTTGACCTCGACCTCGACGCCCAGCGTCTCGGCAGCGGCCTTCATGGACAGGGAGATGCGACGACGGTCGAGGTCGATCTCCATGACCTTCACCTGGACGGTGTCGCCCACAGCGCAGACCTGCGCGGGAGCGTCGACGTGCTGGCGGGCCATCTCGGAGATGTGCACCAGGCCCTCAACGCCGTCGCCAAGGTCAACGAAGGCACCGAAGGTGACGAGCTTGGTGACGACACCCTCGACGATGGCGCCGACAGGATACTTCTTGACGAGCGAACGCCAAGGATCCTCGGTGGTCTGCTTGAGACCAAGGGAGATGCGCTCGCGGTTGAGGTCGACGTCCAGCACCTGGACCTCCACCTCCTGGCCAACCTTGACAACCTCGGACGGGTGGTTGACGTGGTTCCAAGAGAGCTCGGAAATGTGGATCAGGCCGTCGATGCCGCCCAGGTCCACGAAGGCACCAAAGTCCACGATGGAGGACACGACGCCCTTGAGGCGCATGCCGGGCTGGAGCTTGGAGAGGATCTCGGAGCGCTCGGCCTTGCGGGCCTCCTCGAGCACCACGCGACGGGAAAGCACGACGTTGTTGCGGTTGCGATCCATCTCGATGACGCGGGCCTCGATGCGGGTGCCCATGTAGGCAGAGAGGTCCTTGACGCGACGAAGGTCAACCAGGGACGCGGGCAGGAAGCCACGCAGGCCGATGTCGAGAATCAGGCCGCCCTTGACAACCTCGATGACCTCGCCCTCGACGTTCTCGCCACCGTTGAACTTCTCCTCGACGCGGTTCCAAGCGCGCTCGTACTCAGCACGCTTCTTGGAGAGGATCAGACGGCCTTCCTTGTCCTCCTTCTGGAGAACCAGGGCCTCGATCTCCTCGCCCAGGCCGACGATCTCGGTGGGATCGACGTCCTTGCGGATGGAGAGCTCACGCGAAGGAATGACGCCCTCAGACTTGAAGCCGATGTCCAGCAGGACCTCATCGTGCTCGATCTTGACGACGGTGCCTGTCACCAGGTCGCCCTCATCGAAGGCGGTGATGGTGCCGTCGATGAGCTGGTTCATCTCCTCATCGGACACATCATCCAGGGAGAAGATGGACGAGTTCTGAATCTCACTCAAAGGTGGACCCCTTTCGAAAACGGGGCCCCGATCAAACATGATCGCTGCCTTGGGCGTGGGCGCGAGCGCCCGGTCGCGGTTGGAAACTTACATGCTTCTCGGGGGCCGACAGATACGTTACATGGGCCCTATGCCCATGCGCTCCATACAATACTCGTTTTTGCACTGCATTTCTAGGTTTTTTTCTGGGATGGAGGTTTGGCTAAGGCCGCAAATAGGTGCCTCGCTGCGTTTTGGGGATGCTCCCCCATCCGCAGCGAGGTCACCACGCTAGTCACTCGACCCTAGGCGCGCAGCTGGCAGAGCTCCTTCGAGATCTGCGCGCCCAAGGCAACGTTGTTGAAGACGAGCTGGATGTTGGAGTCCAGGGAGTCGTTGCCCGTAATCTCCGCGATGCGCGCAAGCAGGAACGGCGTGGTCTCCTTGCCATGAATGCCCTGCTCGGCACACTCGGCCAGCGCTTGACCGATGGCCTTGTCGATGGTGGCCTTGTCCATGGAGAACTCCTCAGGGATGGGGTTGGCCACCAGGGCGCCGCCCGCAAGCCCCATGCCGCGCTTCGCGTTCCAGATGGACGCAAGCTCGGCCGGCGTGTCCACGCGATAGTCCACACCAAAGCCCGACTGACGCGTATAGAACGCTGGCAGCTCCGCGGTACCGTAGCCCAGCACCGGCACGCCCTTGGTCTCCAGATACTCGAGGGTAAGGCCCAGGTCAAGAATGGACTTCGCGCCGGCGCAGACCACCATGACCGGCGTCATCGCCAGCTCCTCGAGGTCAGCCGAGATGTCCATGGTGGTCTCAGCCCCACGATGCACGCCGCCAATGCCGCCCGTAGCAAAGACCTCGATGCCCGCCAGCGCCGCGATGATCATGGTCGATGCCACCGTGGTGGCTCCGTCCAGACCACGCGCAACCACCACGGGCAGGTCACGACGACTCACCTTGATGACCTCGCGGCCCTTGCGCCCCAGATAGTCAATCTCCTCGGGCGTCAGGCCCGCACGCAGACGGCCGTTGATGACGGCGACCGTTGCTGGGACTGCACCCTGCTCGCGCACGATGGACTCGACATGCAGCGCCGTCTCGACGTTTTGTGGATACGGCATACCGTGGCTAATGATGGTCGACTCGAGCGCCACTACGGGGCGGTTCTCCGCAAGTGCGGCAGCCACCTCGGGCGAGACGTCAAGGTATGCGTTCAGATTCTTCATGGTGGTTCCTTTCTATTCCAGCGTCGTCATCCGCTCTCTGAGCAACGCTTCGTTCATATATGAATTGACTGTCTGCTCGCTCTGTATGGCAATTGATGATGCCGCTATGCCTGCCATGCCAGTCTTCTCGAGGTCCAAACCGTTCAGATGTGCCCACACCAAACCCGCCATCATGGCGTCGCCCGCACCAGTGGTGTTGACAACCTCACCCGTGGCCAGCGGTAAGCGTATGGAACGGTGTCGGTCCGCACAGAGGAGCCCCTCGGCTCCAAGCGAAACAAATGCCTGCTCAAGGCCCGTGGCAAGCAGCTGATCGCACGCATGTGAGAGGCTCCATTCATCGTGGATGCCAACACCAGTAAGCTGCTGCGCCTCCAAGCGATTGGGCTTCAGCGTATGGATGCTCCCCACGTAGCCTTCGAGCTTTTGGGCCTTGGCCGTTGAGATGGGGTCGCAGAAGAGGGGCGCCGTAACGTGGTCTGCCAGCCACGCAATAGTGCCTTCTGGGAGATTCGTCTCCATGACCACCACAGCAGCCTGGTTAAGCAGGTCAAGGTTGGGAAGCAGGACGTAAGGGGTCAGGTGCTCGGTAATGGCCATGTCGTTGATGGCAACTTGCATCTCGCCTGCAGCATCGGTCACGTAGAGGTAGGTAGAAGTGGCGCCGTGAGGAACCGTCAGCGAGGGCGTGATGTCGATGCCCACGGCGGCACACCCCGCCTTGAGGGTAATCGCCAGCTCGTCGGTGCCAAACACCGTGATCAGCCGTACGTCAACTCCCAACAGGGCCAGGTTGTGGGCGATGTTTCTGCCCACACCCCCGTGCGAGAGCCGCACGGTTCCCACGTTGGAGTCATGCGCAATGAGCGCACCCGAGGGCGTGCCCGCGATGTCCATGTTTGCGCCGCCCACTACGACGACGTAGGGCTTTGTGCTCATGATCGGCCCTTCACGATGGGCGGCTTCATTGCCGCCGCAAGACAAGTTTAGCGACATACGCTAGCGGACGGCAGAAGACTGCGCGGTATCATGTGCGGTACCGTATCGCTCCAACAAAGGTGAGGAAACCATGGGCAAGCGCGTCTTCATCATCGTTCTTGACAGCTTTGGCATTGGCGAGGAGCCGGACGCCGCCGCATGGGGAGACGAGGGCTCCAATACGCTCTGCGCCTGCGCTACCAGCCCGTTCTTTGACATCCCCAACCTGACACAGCTCGGCCTCTGCAACATCGAAGGCGCGCTGGAGTCCGTGTACGAGCATCCGCTGAAGCCCATCGACTCTCCCACTGGCGCCTTTGCGCGCCTGCAGGAGGAAAGCCAGGGCAAGGACACCACCGTCGGCCATTGGGAGCTGGCTGGCGTCATCAGCCCCAAGCGCTTTCCCACCTACCCCGACGGCTTTCCCGAGGAGGTGCTCGACGCCTTCCGCGAGGCGACGGGCCGCGACGTCCTGTGTAACAGGCCGTACTCAGGCACCGACGTCATCCGTGACTTCGGAGAAGAGCACCTCGAGACCGGTGACCTCATCGTCTACACCTCGGCGGACAGCGTGTTCCAGATTGCCGCCCACGAGAGCATCGTGCCTCCAGAGCTGCTGTACCAGTACTGCCAGCTCGCGCGCAACATCCTGACTGACGAGCACGGCGTCGCACGCGTCATCGCACGTCCCTTTGAGGGCGAGCCGCCCTTCAAGCGCACTCCGCGCCGCCACGACTTCTCGCTCGAACCAACCGGCACCACCATGCTTGACGCGACTAAGGCGGCAGGGCTTGACGTGCTTTCGGTGGGCAAGATCTACGACATCTTCGCTGGTCGCGGCACCACAGACCACATCCTGACCAAGAACAACCCAGATGGCATCGAGAAGACCCTCGCCTGGATGGATCGCGACTTCAACGGCCTGTGCTTCACCAACTTGGTTGACACCGACATGATCTACGGGCATCGCAACGACGTGGACGGCTACGCCAAGGCCATCAGCTACTTTGACGCCAAGCTCCCTGAGCTCATGGCAAAGCTGCGCGACGAGGACCTGCTCATGATCACGGCCGACCATGGCTGCGATCCCATCACTCCCTCGACCGATCACTCACGCGAGTATGTGCCTTGGCTCATCACGGGCCCGCACGTCCGCAAAGGCATCGACCTCGGAACCCTGCCGACGTTTGCCGACGTGTCAGCAACCGTTCTGGACTACCTCGGCGTGAATCCACTCGGCGTCGGCACCAGTCGCCTCGCACAGATTCAGGAATACTGACAGCTGAATGCCTTGACTGTCACATCGGAAAGGAGTTGCCATGCCCACCCCTCACAACAGCGCCACCAAGGGCCAGATCGCCAAAACCGTCCTCATGCCGGGCGATCCACTTCGTGCCAAAGTCGTTGCTGAGACCTTCCTCGATGACCCCATCTGCTTCAACGAAGTCCGTGGCATGCTCGGCTACACCGGCACCTACAAGGGCCACACCCTCTCGGTCATGGGCTCGGGCATGGGCATTCCCTCCATCGCCATCTATAGCTACGAGCTCTATCACTTCTACGATGTGGATACCATCATCCGCATTGGCACCTGTGGCGGCCTCGCCCCACAGGTCGACCTCCGAGACATCGTCATCGGACAGGCAGCCTGCACCGATTCCAACTTCGCGGACCAATACAAGCTTCCAGGAACCTTTTCCCCCATCGCGGACTTCGCCCTCGTCCGCCGTGCGGCTGAGGTCGCAGAGCAGCTCGGTGCGGACTATCACGTAGGCAACCTGCTGTCCACGGACGTCTTCTACAGCGATCGTGCTGCGAGCCAGGCATGGGCCAACATGGGCGTCCTTGCCGTCGAGATGGAGGCGACCGCGCTCTACCTCAACGCCATCGCCGCCGGAAAGCGCGCACTCGGCATCATGACCGTATCTGACCTCGTGCTGCGCGATGGTATCCTCTCTGCCGAGGAGCGTCAGAATTCGTTCACGCAGATGATGGAAATCGCACTGGAAACTGCAATAACGTGCTAGTTACCGAGCTGTGAGCGCGGTAGAATGGCTGTTGGTACGTCTAAGTTGGTACCGGGCGAGCGATACTCGCTGAAGGATGCTGCGGGCACAGGGCCCAAGGCTCACGATCTCGAGGGAGAGATGCACATGATCGACACCAAGATGACCCGTCGTGCCTTTGTTGGCACCATCGGCGCTGGCGCGATGGCCGTTCTGGCCGGCTGCGGCGGCGGTAGCTCCGCTGGTGGCGAGGCCCCCGCGGCTGACGCTAACGTCAAGGTCACGATGATCACCGATACCGGTGGCGTCAACGACCAGTCCTTCAACCAGCTCTCCTGGGCTGGCATGCAGCAGCTCGGCACCGACCTTGGTTGGGATGTCTCCTACATCGAGTCCAAGCAGGACGCCGACTACATGACCAACATCGACAAGGCCGTTGACGACGGTGCCCAGCTCATCTGGGGCGTCGGCTTCGCCATGGGCGATGCGGTCAACGAGGCTGCCGACGCCAACCCCGACGTCCAGTTCGCCATCGTCGACTCCACCAACAACAACGGCGCCGCCAACCTGACCGGCGTCACCTTCAAGCAGGAGGAGTGCTCCTTCGCCGTCGGTTATGTCGCAGCGCGCATGACCACCTCCGGCAAGGTCGGCTTCGTCGGCGGCATCAACTCTGAGTACATGCAGCCGTTCGAGCAGGGCTACTATGCGGGCATCGAGTATGCCAACAAGGAGCAGGGCCTCTCCGTCACCTACACCGGCCAGTGGGCAGAGTCCTTCGGCGATGCCGCCAAGGGCAAGTCCATCGCCCAGAAGATGATCCAGGACGGCGCTGACGTTCTGTATCACGCTGCTGGTGGCACCGGCAACGGCATGATCGAGGCTTGCGCCGAGGCCGGCGTCTACGCCATCGGCGTCGACATGGACCAGGCTCACCTCGCGCCCCAGTCCGTCATCACCTCCGCCCTCAAGAAGGTCGACCAGGCCATCTACCAGATCTCCCAGCAGCTCATCTCCGGTGAGCTCGCGGGCGGCAGCAACATCGTCATGGGCGCCGCTGAGGACGCCGTGGGCATCGCCCCGACGCACGACCTGCTCCCCGACGACGTTTACAACGCAGCTCTCGAGGTCATCGAGAAGATCAAGGCCGGCGAGATCGTCGTTCCGACCAACGCTGACGAGCTTGCTACCTACAAGGCCAGCCTGTAAGCAACAAGCGCAATAACGCGGTTATCTGGGGCACCCCGAGGGGTGCCCCTTTTTGTGCGTCAGACACTGCCCCAAGACTCTTTTCCAAGGTGAAAATTAGCCAACATGCCATGTATATCTCCATCCCTTCTCCATTATTATTGATGTGTCTTTGAACCAAGGGAGGTGGCACGTGGAAGCAAGTCCGGACTATGCGGTGCAGATGCACGGCATCCTAAAGACCTTCGGCAACTTCACGGCCCTCGATCACGTTGACCTCGACGTCAAAAAGCAGACGGTCCACGCGATTCTGGGAGAGAACGGAGCCGGAAAGACCACGCTCATGAACATCCTCTATGGCCTCTACCAGGCCGACGAGGGTGAGATCTTCATGGGTGGGCAGAAGGTGAGCATCACCAACCCAACCGAGGCCATCAAGCACGGCATCGGCATGGTCCACCAGCACTTCATGCTGGTGGAGAACTTCACGGTGACCGAGAACATCATCCTGGGTGATGAGGTTTGTGGCGCCGCAGGCATCCTCGACATGCGTAAGGCACGCGAGGAGGTCATGGCTCTGGTCAACGAGTACGGCTTCGACGTAGACCCTGACGCAAAGATTGAGGACATCACCGTTGGCATGCAGCAGCGCGTCGAGATTCTGAAGGCTCTCTACCGCGGCGCCGAGGTCCTCATCCTCGACGAGCCCACGGCCGTCCTCACTCCTCAGGAGATCGAGAAGCTCATCGAGATCATGCATGACCTTATCGCTAAGGGTAAGACCATCATCATCATTACCCACAAGCTCAAGGAGATCATGCAGTCCGCCGACGAGTGCTCCATCATCCGTCGTGGCGTTTACATGGGCACGGTCGACGTCAAGAACTCCAACGAAACCGAGCTCGCCTCCAAGATGGTCGGCCGCAACGTCAACCTCACCGTCGAGAAGACTCCCGCCAAGCCTGGCAACGTGGTCCTGTCCATCAAGGGCCTCACCGTCAAGGACGAGCGCGGCATCGAACAGGTGCGCGGCCTCAACCTCGATGTTCGCTCCGGCGAGATCGTGGGCATCGCGGGCATCGACGGCAACGGACAGCAGGAGCTCGTAGACGCCATCACCAACCTGGTCAAGGCTGAAAGCGGCACCATCACCCTCAACGGCAAGGAGCTCCAGAACACGACGCCGCGCAACACCTTTGAGATGGGCGTGGCAACCATCCCGTCCGATCGCCACCGCTGGGGCCTCGTGCTTCCGTTCTCCGTCAGCGAGAACACGGTGCTCGAGCGCCACGTCGACAAGGAGTTTGGCTCGGGCATCACCCTCGACTACGACAAGCTGCGCGATTACACCACGGAACTCATCAAGCAGTTTGACATCCGTCCCGCTGGCAGTGAGAACGAGCGCATGAGCGGCCTGTCCGGTGGCAACCAGCAGAAGGCCATCATCGCGCGCATGGTCTCCTCCAAGCCTGACCTGCTTATCGCCTTCCAGCCCACCCGCGGCCTCGACGTCGGCGCCATCGAGTTCGTACACAAGACGCTTATTGCCGAGCGCGACCGCGGCGCGGCCATCCTGCTTATCAGCTTCGAGCTGGACGAGGTCATGGACGTGTCCGACACCATCGCAGTCATCTACCACGGCCAGATCACGGGCACCTTTGCCCAAGGCACGGTGGACGAGAACCAACTTGGCCTTCTCATGGCAGGAGGTGAGGCAAAGTGAGCAAGCTCGAGAAGTTCCTCCGCGGCCGCTTTGCGGCAGCACTCGTAGCAATCCTCGTCGGCTTTGCCGTGGCGGCCGTCGTGCTTACTGCCGCGGGCTTCAACCCCGCAGCATCGTTCGCGGCGCTCTTCCAGGGCGCGCTGGGCAAGCCCAAGTACATCGCGAACGTCATCATCAAGGCCACGCCCATTCTGCTGACGGGCGTCGGCGTAGCGTTCGCCTTCCAGACCGGCCTCTTCAACATCGGCGCTGAGGGCCAGTACATTCTCGGTACCATCATCGCCACCATCGTCGGCGTCAAGTGCAACTTCCCCGCCATCATCCAGGTTCCGCTCGTGGTGCTTTCTGGCGTGGCGGGCGGCGCGCTTCTGGGCGCGTTCATCGGCTTCCTGAAGGCGAAGTTCGGCATCCATGAGGTCATCACGTCCATCATGACCAACTGGATCATGCTCTACCTCTGCAACTTCGTCGTGAGCACCGAAACCTTCCACAAGCCCAACTCCACGTCAGCACTGCCCGTCAACCCGTCGAGCTTCACGATGATCCTGCCCAACTGGAAGAAGTCCGAGGCAGGCAAGGCCTTCCTCGCCAACATCCCGTGGCTGCGCGAAGTCATGCTGAAGACCGACGTCAACTTTGGCTTCCTCATCGCGGTCCTCGTCGCCGTGTTTGCGGGCTTCCTGCTTTCCCGCACCAAGCTTGGCTACGAGCTCCGCGCGGTCGGCTACAACAAGGATGCCGCCCGCTTCTCCGGCATCAGCGTTGACCGCTCCATCGTGCTCTGCATGCTCATCTCTGGTTCCTTCTGCGGTCTGGCTGGCGCCCTGAACATCACGGGCATCTCTCCACACACCATCGGCACGCTGGCCGCTATGGAGGGCTACGGCTTCAACGGCCTCTCGGTGGCCTTCATCGCAGGATGCTCCACGGTCGGCTGCATTCCCGCATCGCTTCTCTTTGCCGGTCTGATTTACGGCGGCATGACCGTTCAGCAGGTCATGGGCGCTCCGTCGGACATCATTAACATCATGATCGGCACCATCGTGTTCTTCATTGCCCTGCCAGGCGTCACGCCGCTTCTGGCCGACATGCTCGCCAAGAAGCGCAAGGAACAGGAGAGCATCCGCGTATCCAAGGATGGCACGCCGCTTCCCGAGAAGGAGGTGTAGGCAATGCTTAGCAAACTCATCCTGCTCATTGGCATCACCCTCATGTATTCCACTCCGCTCATCTTTGGCGCCATCGGCGGCGTCATCTCCGAGCGCTCGGGCGTCACGAACATTGGCATCGAGGGCACCATGGTCATCGGCGCCGTGGCAGCCGCTTCGGCGAGCTACTTCACCGGCAACCCCTGGATTGCCTTCCTCGTTGCGGGCATCTGCGGTGGCCTTGTTGCCTTGCTGCACGCCGTCGCATCGGTCACCTTTGCCGCCGACCAGACCGTCAGTGGTGTGGCAATCAACCTGCTTGCCCCTGGTCTCGCCCTGTTTGCCTGCCGTCGTTTCTTTGACGGCGCGGCCATGAGCCCCATCGTCACCAAGCTTCCCAAGGTATTTGGTAACTCTTGGATGTCCGGCACGGTCTGGAGCAACCTCAACGTCAATGTCACCACCGTCATTGCCCTGCTCCTCACCATCGTGACATGGTTTGTGCTCTACCGCACCAAGTGGGGCCTGCGCGTCCGCGCCGTCGGCGAGCATCCTGCAGCTGCCGACACCCTGGGCATCGACGTCTACAAGGTCCGCTACGCATGCGTCATCCTCTCAGGTGTGTGCGCAGGCTTTGGTGGAGCTTCCATGACCATCGCCATCATCAGCCAGTTCACGCAGACCGCCATTTCGGGCCACGGCTTCATTGCCATGGCCGCGGTCATCTTCGGTAAGTGGACTCCGTTTGGAGCCTATGGTGCCTGCCTGCTCTTTGGTGCCACCCAGGCACTGACGGTTCTTCTGGGCGGCGGCGTCGCACCGATTCCATCGCAGATTCTGGCCATGCTGCCGTACGCCATGACCATCATCGTTCTGATCCTCTTCGTGGGTCGCTCCGTTGCCCCGAAGGCCGACGGCGTGCCCTACATCAAGGGCAGCCGCTAAGGTCGAGCCGCCGGTCCTCCGGCGCAATACAACCTGCAAGGGCGCCTCGGTGTTCCGGGGCGCCCTTTTTCGTTGACGGGAGTACTTCAAAGCTGACACAAAACTGGCAGATAACTGCACAAAACAGCAGGTTAACCTATGTGTTAGACTCTCCTTCCTTGCATTGCACCCACAGGTGGAGGAGACCCATGGAGCACAATGTCATTCTTGCTGGGCCGACCCTCGACCGCGCGCTCGGCCTTGTTCGTCTTGGCCTGCTTGACATCAAACCCATAGAAACGTTTGAGTTCAACCGCGCCAGCTGCACGGGGACCGTTGGCCAGCTCGCAATAATCAGGCGCACTGCTCCCGCAGAGCTCGCACCGCTTCTCATTCCAAGTAAAGAAGAGCCCGTGCATCTTCTCGTCACCAACGAGCGTGACATGCATTCCGGCCTTGTCGTCCAACACCTCTGCAGGACGGCGCTTCCCGATGGTTCGTTCGTTGAGCTCTGTCCAGGCGTTCTGGCACCCTCATGGCCCCTCTATTACGCGATGCGCTGCAGGGAGCTGCCGCGTCTATCGGATCGGCTTATTTTGGGCATGGAGCTCTGCGGTACCTATACGCACCTCATCATTGGCGACCAATCTACCAGTACTTTCTTTCGACAGCCCTCTCGACAAAAGGATGGCAGCCTGTCTGTTCGATATGACAGTCCACGCATCTCAGCTGCCACCACTCAACAGCAGCTATCGAGCTTTCTTCGCAAGACACAACGTCTCCGCGGCGTGCGCCCTGCTTTAGAGGCGCTCAAATACCTACTCGACGGGTCGTCTTCGCCTGGGGAGAGCATCCTTGCCCTCATGACATCACTTCCTTGCAAGATGGGCGGATACGGGTTCACGGGCCTTGAGCTCAATCCAAGAGTCGAGGTAATGGCCAGCCAGCGGCATCTCACTCGTGCGGACTCCTATCACCCTGACGGATACCTGCGTCTTCTCAAGACAGACCTTGAGTACGAGAGCAACGAACACCACACGGGCGCCGCTGCGATCGCACGGGACAAAGCACGCCGAAACGACATCCAAGCACTCGGCATCGAAGTCAAAGATGTGACTTGGGAGATGCTCTCACACCTAGAGTCCCTTGATTTGTTGTTTGAGCAGATGCTCGACAAGGAGCGTCGCATGGGTTTTGACAAGAGGCGTCAACATCTCAAAAAGGTGCACCATCCCGACAATCAAGCGCTTCGCGCCATTCGCCTGCAAGAGCTGCTTCCGCCGTGGCCTTATGAGGCATGAGGGTATGACCAAGTGCACGTAACACCACACTGTAAAGGTGGGACGCAGAGTTGCCGTACTTTTCGAGCATCTCTGCGTCTTCGCAGGAATTCAAGGTGCAGAGTCATCGCACTTTTAGCGTATCTCTGCAGGTAACGGAGATACTCAGCACAGAATTACTGCGATTACTGCGTATCTCTGCGTCTCGATGGGAACCTCCCACGCAGAGTTACCGTAATTCTGACGTACCTCTGCGACTTCAGGATCACTCGGGACACAGAGTTGCTGCGGTTTTCGCGTCTCTCTGCAGTTGGACGGGCACCGTCAGCACAGAGTAGCCGCGGTTCTGAGGCAGCTCTGCAGTCCAAGGCCCTTCGGGACACAGAGATACCGAGATTCTCGTGCTTCTCTGTAGCTGCAAAGGCGCCCTCAGCACACTCGCCGAAATGCGCAGGTAACACTACCTTTTTACACAAATAGCTAGATATGATTGACATATCTATCTGGAAAGGAGCCACCATGGACAACGACGCGCTGGTTGCTGCAGCATTCGAGGCGCGAGAGCACGCATACACCCCCTACTCCCACTGGGCGGTTGGTGCCGCCTTGCTTTGCTCCGATGGCACGGTCTACGGTGGATGCAACATAGAGAACGCCGCCTATACGCCATCAAACTGTGCCGAGCGAACGGCGTTCTTCAAGGCCATCTACGACGGCCATCGCAGCTTCGATGCCATCGCAGTCGTTGGCGGACCCGAGGGACAGCCCGCGCCAGAGTATTGCGCTCCATGCGGCGTCTGCCGGCAGGTCATGCGCGAGTTCTGCGACCTTGATCGCTTCCGCATCATACTCGGGAGGTCTGACGGCGAGCCACGCGTCTACACCCTGAGGCAGCTGCTTCCCGAGAGCTTTGGGCCGGAGAACCTCGCATAACGCAAGCCTCACCCTACACACCATCAATCATTACACCAGGAGGCAAACATGCGGATGTACGACGTCATCAAGCGCAAGCGCGATGGATTTGAGCTTACGCCTGAAGAGATCAACTTCTTCGTAGCGGGCTATTCCGAGGGCTCCATCCCTGACTACCAGGCCTCCGCCCTCGCTATGGCCATCTTCTATCAGGGCATGAATGCGCGCGAGACCGCAGCGCTCACCATGGAGATGGCCGCCTCGGGAGACATGGTTGACCTCTCCCCCATCCCTGGCATCAAGGTCGACAAGCACTCCACCGGCGGCGTCGGCGACAAGACCTCGCTCGCCGTCGTACCCATCGTCGCATCCTGCGGCATCCCGGTGGCAAAGATGAGCGGCCGCGGGCTTGGCCACACCGGAGGCACGCTCGACAAGCTGGAATCCATTCCGGGGCTCTCCATCTCCATCGACGAGGAGCGGTTCTTTGACATCGTCAACCGGGTGGGCTGCGCCATCATCGGCCAGACGGCCAACCTCGTGCCTGCGGACAAGCGCCTGTACGCCCTCCGCGACGTCACGGCCACCGTTGACAGCATTCCGCTCATCGCCTCGAGCATCATGAGCAAGAAAATCGCCTCGGGAGCTAACGCCATCGTTCTGGACGTGAAGTGCGGCAGCGGCGCCTTCATGAAGACCGCAGACGATGCCATCGCCCTTGCTCAGGCCATGGTAGACATCGGTGAGCACGTGGGTCGCACCACCATCGCACTCGTCACCGACATGGATCGCCCGCTCGGCCATAAGGTAGGAAACTCCCTCGAAGTCATCGAGGCTGTCGAGGTCCTGCGGGGCACCGCACCCACAGACATCGCCGACACCTGTCTTGAGCTCGCGGCAAACATGCTCTTGCTCGCAGGCAAGGGTACGCTCGACGAGTGTCGTGCGCTCGCGCAGAGCAAGATTGACAGCGGGGCGGCCTTTGAGAAGCTCTGCCAGATGGTAGAGGCCCAAGGCGGTGACAGCTCCGTCCTGAGGGATCCCACGCGCTTTGCACAGGCAACCCATGTATCTGAGGTGCGCGCTCCGCGCGACGGGTTTGTCTTTCATATGAACACCGAGCAGGTCGGCACGGCTGCGGCAGCGCTTGGCGCAGGAAGAGAGACCATCGAGGACACCATCGACCTCTCTGCGGGAATCGACCTCGTGCGTAAGACAGGTGACGCGGTGAAAGCGGGTGACGTCTTGGCCACGCTTTATTCCTCAAACGATGACAAGCTCTACAACGGCGAGCAGCTGCTTCTGGATGCGTATGACATCCGAGACGAGGCCCCAGTTATCATCCCGCACTTCCTTGCGCGCGTCTCGAGGGACGGCATCGAGCAGCTCGTGTAATCGTAAGGACGCCAAACCCTCATCCCGCCAGCGCAAACAAGGCTTGCGAAACCCCTGAGCCCCAGCATCACCCACAGCCATCTCAGAATCGAGCCCGTCATGCCCGCCAAGTCCCTCTACCTGCTACGTCACGCAGAGACGCTCTTCAACCGACAGAACAAGACCCAAGGGTGGTGTGACTCGCCGTTGACCGAGCGAGGCATCCAGCAAGCGCGCCTTGCAGGCAAGGAGATCGCGAAGCGCGGCATCACGTTTGACCACGCGCATTGCTCGACATCGGAACGCTGCAGCGACACGCTCGAGATCGCGACGGCCGAGGCGTTTGGGGAGGCCATGCCCTACGAACGCCACAAGGGCCTGCGCGAGTTCAACTTCGGACCGTTCGAGGGCAAGGACAACTGCCTTGAGCCAGGCTTTCCCCGCGGCGACTTCTACGTAGCCTATGGCGGCGAGAACGACGAGATGGTGACCGAGCGAATGGTGCGCACCCTGACCGAGATCATGGAGCGGCCTGACCATCAGAGCGTGCTCGCAGTGGGCTCGGGCGGCGCGCTGCGTACGTTCTACGTGGCTAACCAAGAGCGAGCCAAGGCACGCCCCACGCACTTCTGCAACTGCATGGCATATCGCTACGAGTTTGAAGACGGCCTCTTTACCTGCGTGGAGTTCATACTGCCCGACCTCTCGTCGCTCGAAATCCCCGGGCTTCCCCCTCAGATGCGCAAGCTGGGCAAGGACGTCTCCAACCCGTGGGCGACCTACTACAACGGAAGGCCACCTGCGTAGAAAGCGCGGGGCACAGACTCCGCGCCTGCGCCCCGCGAATCGTATCGGCATATGCGCCCAAACTGGACTAGTACCTGCCCCCAAGCTGGGCAAGCGTCATCTCTGCCCATGAGTACTGGCTCATGTACTCGCCCTGATATGCGTTGACCGCACTGGGCTTGCCCTCTAGGAAGTCGTAGAAATCGCAGTCGAAGGTGTTGGGATCAACACCTTGCGCGCCACGACGCTTGACCAGCACATCGCCCAGGCCCTCGCGCTCAAGCGAGCGACGGAGGTCTGCCGTCAGCGTGCGCATGTAGGAATGCACGCTGCGCTCGGAGGCCGCGTCTTCCCAGAGGACCGCCTCGATCTCGTTGTTGGCCACCACGGCACCGCGACGATCAACCAAGTAGGCAAGCAGCTCTTTGGTGCGGCTGCGCTCAAAAGCCAGCGGCTTGCCATCGACAAACACCTCGAAGTTGCCGAAGCAGCGCACAAACAGCCTGCGCGAACGCGTTCCCTCGACCGGATGACGCAGGTCGTCGAGCTCGTGCCTCACCTTCTCCGGGGTGATGGGCTTCATGAGGTATCCGCTCGCGTGCAGGCCCATCGCATCGCCCGCATACTCGCTGTAGCCCGTGGCAAAGATGATGTTGACCTTCGGGTTGATCAGCTTGAGTTTGTGCGCGAACTCGATGCCGTTCATGCCAGGCATGTCGATGTCGACAAAGGCCACGTCGATGCCCCTGATGCCCTCCCACGCAAGCGCGTCCAGGGGATTGCGGAACGACGTGAGCTCGATGTCTGGCGCAGCATCCTGGATGGCCTCGATCAGCGCCTCAAGGGGGAGCTTCCTGTCATCTACTGCGATTGCTCTCATGTTCTATGCCTTCCGAGGTATGGTTACGACCGCCTTGGTCCCTTTGCCTGGCTCGCTCGACACAACGAGTTTTCCGCCGCACATCGAGTCGAGACGTTGGCGGACATTTTGCATTCCCACGTGCGGCCTGCCGTCATTAAGAGCTGCCTCTGGGTCAAATCCCACACCATCGTCCTCAACCGTCACCTCGAAGCAATCGTTTAGCTCACGAGTGCGCAAGGTGATGGTTCCGCCATTCAGCTGCTTGGTGACCCCATGCTTGACCGCATTCTCCACCAAAGGCTGCAGGGAAAGCGCTGGCAGCATGAAGTTGGTTGTCTGCACATCGAGCACGAAGTTTATGGTGTCATCGGATGACATTTGTTCAAGCTCGAGGTAGTTCTTGACATGGTCGAGCTCAGTGGCAAAGGGTACTGGCGTGGTGGTGCGCAAAGACCGCAGATTGGCACGCAGATAGTCAGAGAAGCGGCTGATGGCCTCGCGGGCACGGATGGCATCCTTGCCGCAGAGGTAATAGATGGCGTCGAGGGTGTTGTACAGGAAGTGGGGCTGGATCTGCGAGACCATAATCTGCACGCGGCTGTCCGTAAGCTGTCGCTCCTGTTCCGCAAGTGCTTCCTGTTGCTCCGCCATGTTCTGTGCGAGGAACGTCTGCAAGTCGATGAACAGAATCATGAGGCCAGCGGTGGTGGCCATCTGCGTAAGACTGAGGCCGTAAACGTACATCTGGGCCACAAGCGAAGCTGCCGGAAGCAGGATGTACATGACCATCGTGATGAACGTTGCTCGCGAGATCGCCTTTCGTTTAGCGATCAACACGATGAGGTTGCCAAATTCCACCCCTAGACCCAAAGCTTGCGAAACCCAGAAGTACTGCGTGCGATGGTAAAGGTTGGTGGCAGGGTCAATGATGTAGAAAAGCCCTGAGAGCGTGAGCGAAATACCCACAGCGCAGACGGCCCACACAACCGCACTCCACCGGCCAAGCTCGCCATCATCCTCGAGGCGCGCGCAGAGGTACGACGTGAACGCGCCGGAGAGCAGGAAGAGCGATGCGTACGAAAGCGCGTTGCCCACGTGCGTGCCATACCATCCGGTGGTGGTCAGCTGCCCACGGCATATTCCCGCGACGGCATCCGACACGGCACATACCATGTTGAACACAAACATGAGGGAGACGCTACGGCGATACCAGTGGGCAGAGCGCTGCGCAGGCTGGGCAAACATGCCGATGCAGAAGATGCCCACCAGACTGAAGAGTGCACAAAAGGCCTCGACGAATACGTTAACTTGAAAGACAGAAAAGAGCATGAAACTCCTGTCACAAGCTATCGGGGTTCATTCTCTCACATTACCAGTGCACAAACCGGAAGTGAGCTATACGGTAAACGGCCATTCCCCTGCCGCGAGCGCCGCAATGGCCTCTCCCACCGCCTCGTCATCGCACGCACCCACGTGCCAACGCGCCGCGGTGGCAGCCTCAGCTGATGCATTGGACACGGCAACCGAGTTCGGCACATGGCTGAGCATGGGAACGTCGTTGCCGTTGTCGCCAAACACCACCACCTGGTCGAGCGTTATCCCCAGCGCCTCAACCAGCACATCGATGGCCGTTGCCTTGTTGGAGCCATGGGGCATGATGTTGCCAAACCCCGGCTGAGGGATGTCGAAGTCGAGCGTAGACACCGTGCGGTTCAGCCTGTCGACAAGTGGCTCGTACTCCTCGGCTGCGAGCGGGCCAAAGAACACGTTACCCTTGATAGGCGCCTCGTCTGGCACGTCATCCACCTCTTGGCAGGCGGCCGCATAGGCGGGAAAGCTGAGGGCGAGGTCTTCCTTGGTACCCTCAACCAAGAGCGGCTTGCCCTCATAGAACACAAGCATTCCTGCCCCTGGGACCTCCCGCACGATTGCGGCAACCTCCCGAAGGCCACCAACATCAAGGTGTGACTCACGAATCTTCCTGCCGTCGAGGAAGACCTCGCTTCCGTTGCTCGCGATGCTTGTTGCGCTGCATGCGGCGTCCCCACCAAAGAAGCGAGGCACCCACGTCGAGTCACGGCCGGTGGCAACGCCCACATGGATTCCTGCATCGATAGCCGCGTGGAAAGCCTCGACAGTACGGGCAGGAATCTGACGGTGCCCGTACGGCAAGATGGTGCCGTCAACATCCGTAAGGATGAGCTTGATGGAATGCATGACCACTCCTTGCATAACGTTATGTGCCCTAGCATTCTACCACGCCAGCGCAACAATAATGAATGCGACGCCGTACAATGCTCATTCGGGAAACGATTCAAAAGACCGGGAGGTTATCCATGCCTGGCATCACGGTTTTTGACCTGCACTGCGACACCATCGACGCGCTTGCCTTCGGCAACTCCGGGCCGTTTGTCGGCTTTCCGAGCACCGAGGGAGACCTCGTGCACAACCAGCTCGCTTTGTCGCTTGAGCGCATGCAGAGCGTTGGGCCGTGGTGCCAGTGCTACGCCGTCTGGGTACCCGATCAGCTGCACGAGCTGACACCACTCGAGTTCTATCGCCGTGCCCGCACGTATTTCCTTGCGCAGATGGCAGAGCACCGCGAGAGCGTCGTGCAGATACGTGACGCACGCACGATTGACGAGGTGCTCGCCTCCGGAAAGACGGCAGCGATGTTCACGGTTGAGAACGCCTCGCCAGTAGGCTCTGACCTCGGCATTGTTGACGAATGGCAGGCTGACGGGGTCAAGATGGTAACCCTCACGTGGAACGGCAAGAACACCATCGCAAGTGGTAACGACACCACCGATGGGCTTTCGTCTTTTGGCCGCCAGGTGGTTCGTGCGCTGGAAGACCGCAGGATTGTGGTGGATGTGTCCCATCTGAACGATGCTGGATTTTGGGACCTCATGAAGGTCGTACGGCGCCCGTTTGCCGCCTCTCACTCAAACCTGCGCGAAGTCTGTGGCCACAAGCGCAACCTCACTGACGACCAGTTCCGTGCCATTCGGGATATGGGCGGCATCGTGGGCATCAACTACTACACGGAGTTTGTTCGCGACGGCGCCAAGGGCCCAGAACAGGTCACCTTTGACGACCTGTCCGCCCATATCGAGCGCTTCCTTGACCTTGACGGCGAGGGGGCCATCGCCCTGGGCAGTGACTTTGACGGCTGCACGCCGCCTTCATGGCTCTCGTCCTGCGAAATGCTCCCAACTTTCTACCAGCGCATTGTCAAGCGCTTTGGAGAGAGTGTCACTCGACGGCTCTTCTATGAGAACGCTCACGACTTCTTCGTCCGCAACGAAACCGAGTGACCGAAAGGGGTAGCCCCTTTCGGTCACTCGGTGTCCGTTGGGGCTACCCCTTTCGGTCACTCATGCGCAGCCAATTAGCTCCTCAAGCGTCGAGAACAGCGTCTCGGGCTCCACCGGCTTGCTGAGGTGCGCATCGAGGCCTGCCTGCATACTGCGCTGCACGTCCTCGTCGAAGGCGTTTGCCGTCAACGCGATGATGGGCACGGTCATCGCATCCGGACGGTCGAGCGCACGGATCGCGCGCGTAGCCTCCAGTCCGTCCATCTCGGGCATGCGCATGTCCATGAGCACAGCGTCGTAGCGGCCCACCTCGCTCTGCGCAAACATCTCGACGGCGATGCGCCCGTTCTCCGCGTGGTCAACTTCCATCTCGCGCATCGAGAGCATCATGATGATGATCTGGGCGTTCACCGGAACATCCTCGGCGAGCAGCACCCTGCGTCCCGCGAGATCGCTCGCCTGCTCGACCAGCCGTGTGTTCTTGCGCTCAAACGCCTTGCGGAACTCCTCCATCACGGTGCCCGCGAAGAGCGGCTTTGAGACAAAGGTGTCGACACCTGCGTCTACCGCCTCGTCGGCAATATCCTCCCAGTTGTATGAGGTGAGAATCACCACAGGCGTCTCGTTACCCACCGAGTCGCGAATCTGGCGCGTGGTCTCCACACCGTCCATCTGGGGCATCTTCCAGTCAACCAATATGAGGTCGTAGGGCGTTCTGCGGGCATGGCGCACCTTGGCCATCTCCACGCCCTGCTCGCCGGACGAGGCCACGTCGCAGCTCATGCCCATCTTGCCCAGCACGACCTTCGCGTGCTCACATGCAATCTCGTCGTCGTCAATCACCAGCACGCAGAGGTCCTGCGGGCGCAGGTCGTATTCCTCATCGGCACCCTCACTACGCTCCGAGTCTCCCAAGGTCACGGTCACGGTGAAGGTGGTCCCCACGCCCTGCTCGCTCTGCACCTCGATGGTGCCGTTCATCAGCTCAACGATGCTCTTAGTGATGGGCATGCCAAGGCCCGTGCTGCCGTAGCGGTTCGTTGACGACGAGTCCTCCTGGCTGAACGCGTCAAAGAGCTTGGGCAGGAACTCGGGGCTCATGCCGATACCCGTGTCGGCCATGGTGAAGCGCAGCGAGGACTTGCCGTCATAGTGCGCGACCACCTCAACCAAGAGCGACACGCTGCCGCCCTCGGGAGTGAACTTCACCGCGTTGCCCAGGATGTTGATGAGCACCTGGCGCAACTTCATGTCATCGCCCACGTAATAGTCTCGTACGTCATCTGAGATGTGGCACTCGTAGCGCAGGCCCTTATCGCTGCACTGGCCGCTGACGATGGTGTTGACCTGCGCCAGCATCTTGGCGAACGAGAATTCCTCGTTCTTGACGCCCATGCGTCCGCTTTCGATACGGCTCATGTCGAGTATGTCGTTGATGATGCCCAGCAGATGATGTGCTGACGAGTCAATCTTCTCTAGATATCCCCTCGTGGTATCCGAGATGCTAGGGTCGGCAAGCGCGATGCTGTCCAAGCCGATGATGGCGTTCATGGGCGTACGAATCTCATGGCTCATGTTGGAGAGAAACGCGGTCTTGGCGCGGTTCGCCTCCTCCGCAACGCCGAGCGCCTCCTTCAAGGCCTCGCGGCTCTCAGCGAGCTGCACGCGCTGTTCTTGCTCGCGATGCAGCAGCTCCTCCAGCTCTCGACGATGCTCTTCCTTCTCGTCCTCAACCACAAAGGTATGCAGAAGACAGGTGCCAAGCAGGTACCCCATGGCATAGAACGGCAGGAGCGGGTAGGCAACCTGCACGCCGATAAGCAGGGTCATGGCTATACCGAAGAGCCCGATGGTGAGGTGACGGTGGCGGACGGTTCCCTGCGTTCGGGCGGTAACCCGCAAGGTGTAGATCGAGCTCAGCAGGAACATGGCTATCTGTATTGCCAGGGTTACATAACGCGCGGTTCCCGCGTGGTAAGCACCCGTCTCGTCAAACCAGAACAAGAGCGGATAGAAGAAGTTGACGGCCACTACGGCAACCTCAAAGATGAGAAAGAGTCGTCCAACCTGAAGGAGCAGCGCGCCAAAGCGACCGTTGTCACCGAGGTAAAACACCACGTAGCGCGTCCACAGCATCACCGCGGTCGCCATGGCCACAAAGTGGATAGCGGTGTCAGCGTAGAGTACCGGCGTGAGGCGGGCAGATTCGAGAATGCCCCACAGCATGTCGGTCACATAGTATGCGAGCACGCCCATCAGAAAACCCCGGTACGCACGACGAGTTGGTGTGCGTGCTTCGGAGTCGCGATGCCAAATCACATCCTGGTTGATGATAAACAGGATGATGGTCGCGAGGATTCCAATGATCGAATAGGTCACGCCCGCCTCCGTCGCAGACAAGGTATGGACAAGCCTATTCTATATCCACCCCAAACGCGAACGAACGGGAGGCTACGCCAAGCTATGCTTTCCTACCCACTGCCAGAGGGTCACCGGGAAGCCATTCCAGCGCACAAGACTGCCATCGAGGTCAGTCTTTGGCTCGTCGTTATAGGCCTGCACCCACACGAAGTGGCCTATAAGGCGGTTGCCGTCGGCGTCCTCGATGTGATCGAAGTGCGTTGCATGCAGGTCCTTGGCACTGCCGCAGCGAAGAAGCCCGGATACTCCACGATAAGGCGGCAGGTCATGAAGCCGCCGTTGGAGAGACCGCCCACGTAGATGCGGTTGGTATCGATAGCGTCGGCGTGCTCGGCGATAAACTCGTAAGGACATCGCTCGAGAGTTGGGGCTATCCGAATCTGCTGTTTCGCTCGCCCTCAACCAACGCCCCGGGGTAAGCGACGCCACCCGGCAGAGGGTAATATCCTGTGCCAGATCACTTGGCTATGACCGTGGCCATCTGCGCGCTCATCAGGAACAGAGCCGCACGGTTCTGGTCGCCCACTATCAGAAGCGCATCCATACTCCCGTAGACTTCTTCTCAACCTTGCTATCCAATGCGGAGCGTGAACTGCGTAAGAGCGGTATATCGCTCGTTAGCACAGTTATTGATGCTGGCCAAAACGTTATCGAGCAGCTCGAGCATCATGTTGATAAGGGATGCACGGGAGTCATCGTCTTGGCAACCGAGATGGGCGAAGGTGACTGGCACCCTTTCTCCCAAGGAGGGGGAATGTACATCATCCGCAAGCTTTTGGGGCAGTTGGGCCAGTACAAATTGGCCGCGATTCTCGCGCCCATCTTCACCCTCGCGGCGGTGGGCCTCGAGGTACTTATCCCCTACGTAATGGCCTTGCTCATTGATCGAGGCATTTCAGTAGGAGACATGGGGCAAGTCTTCCAGTAGGGCGCCATCATGCTTCTGTGCGCACTGCTTGCTCTGCTGGTGGGAGCAAGCTCGGGCGTGTTTGGCTCAGAGGCAGCCACCGGCCTTGCTGCCAACCTGCGCGACGCGCTCTTCGAGAAGGTGCAGACCTACTCCTTTGGCAACATCGACAAGTTCTCAACCGCGGGCCTCGTCACGCGCATGACCACCGATGTCACCAACGTGCAGAACGCGTTCCAGATGGTGCTCATCATCGCGACGCGCGCTCCCATCACCTTGGTCGCGTCCATCGTCATGTGCGTCCTCATCAGCCCCAGCCTCTCGGTGGTGTTCTTCGTGGCCATGGTGGCGTTGGGCTTCGCGCTCATCTACATCATGCTGAAGACCATGCCCATGTTTGGCAACGTCTTCAGGCGCTATGACGATCTCAATGCCTCAGTGCAGGAAAACGTTACGGCAATCCGCGTGGTCAAGGCCTTCGTACGCGAGGACCATGAGAGCGAGAAGTTCCGCCATGCTGCAAACGAGCTCCACGACCTGTTCGTCGGCGCCGAGAGCCTTCTGGCGTGGAACAACCCCGTCATGATGTGCTCCATGTACGGCTGCATCATCGCGCTCTCGTGGTTTGGCGCACACTCCATCCTCGCCGGCGAAATCACCACGGGCGAGCTTACCAGCCTCCTCGGTTACGTCATGGGCATCTTGATGAGCCTCATGATGCTCACGATGGTCTTCGTCATGATTTCCATGAGCTCGGCCAGCGGCCAGCGCATCATCGAGGTACTTGACGAGGTGCCCGAAATCACGAGCCCTGAGAACGCGCTTACCGAGGTTCCCGACGGCTCGATCACCTTTGACCACGTCACTTTCAGCTACCGCAGCACGGGCACAGGCGAGCCCACCTTGGACGACCTTAACTTCGCCATCCGCTCAGGCGAGACCATCGGCATTCTGGGAGGCACTGGTTCCGGCAAGTCCACGCTGGTCAGTCTCATCAGCCGTCTCTACGACGTAACGGAGGGGGCGGTCCTCGTAGGCGGAAACGACGTCCGTGCCTACGACACCGAGGTCCTGCGCGACGCCGTTGCGGTGGTGCTACAGCAGAACACGCTCTTCTCAGGCACCATCCTGGACAACCTCCGCTGGGGCAACGAACATGCCACGCTCGAGGAGTGCCAGCGCGCCTGCCGCGCCGCCTGCGCGGATGAGTTCATCGAGCGCTTCCCCGACGGCTACGCAACCATGATCGACCAGGGCGGCACCAATGTCTCGGGCGGGCAGCGGCAGCGCCTTTGCATTGCCCGCGCGCTGCTCAAGCACCCGCGCGTGCTCATCTTGGACGATTCCACCAGCGCCGTTGACACCGCGACCGACGCCTCCATCCAGCGTGCCTTTGCCGAGCAGATTCCCGACACCACCAAGCTCATCATCAGCCAGCGCGTCAGCAGCTTTGGAGCATGCGACCGCATCTTGGTACTTGATTCCGGCAGCGTCTCGGCCTTCGGCACCGAGGAGGAGCTGCTGGCCACCAACCAGATCTACCGCGACGTGTACGAGGCGCAGAACAAATCTGGCAGCGAGGCAGACTTCGACGAGCCCGGGGCTGCATATGACCCGATGTCCCAGCGCAACGACCCGGCCTTTGCCGACGAGCTGCGCTAAACACGCCCCCACTGGAACACGCACCGAGAGGAACGGTGAACAGATATGGCAAACAACAATTCAGGTCGCGGGGCGCGCGGGCCGCGGAGCATGTCGTTCAAGGTAGACAAAGAGGCGCTTGGCCCTGTCAAAGAGATCTTCAAGCTGGTCTGGCGCAACTACAAGGTGCACTTCTGCCTCGTTATTGTCTGCATCTTGGTCAGCGCATGGGCAACGCTGCAGTCAACGCTCTTCACGCAGTCACTGCTGGATGACTACGTCATTCCCATGATGGTGTCCGGTTCCACTGACTTTGGGCCGCTCGCCGGAGCCATCATGCGGCTCGTCATCGTGGCAGCCTTTGGCGTAGCCGCCTCCTACCTCAACAACCGCACCATGGTGACGGTAAGCCAAGGCACCCTGCGTGACCTGCGCATCGATGTGTTCGAGCACATGGAAAGCCTGCCCATCAGCTACTTTGACACGCACAGCCACGGCGACATCATGTCCATCTACACCAACGATATCGACACGCTGCGCCAGCTCATCAGTCAGACCATCCCGCAGTTCGTCAACTCGGCCGTCACCATCGTGATGACGCTCGTGTCCATGATTGTCCTGTCCATCCCCTTAACCGCCCTGACGCTGGGGATGGTTGCCTTCATGCTGATGGCCGCAGGAAAGATTGGTGGCGCGGCAGGCAAGCACTTCGCTGACCAGCAACGGCGTCTCGGCGAGGTCAATGGCTTCATTGAGGAGACCATCCAGGGCGAGAAGGTCGTCAAGGTCTTCTGCCACGAAGAGCGCTCCATCGCGGACTTCCACGAGCGCAACCATGCGCTGCGCGACTCCGCAATGCAGGCGAACCGCCTCTCCAACATCCTGATGCCGGTAATCATGAGCCTCGGAAACGTGAGCTACGTGCTCTGCGCTATCGTTGGCTCGCTCATCGCTGTTGCCACGGGTACCATCTCGCTGGGCACGCTCGTCTCGTTCCTCTCCCTGAACAAGGGTTTCACGTCACCCATCACGCAGATCTCACAGCAGCTTTCGGCCATCACGCAGGCGAGCGCCGGCGCAAGCCGCGTGCTGCAGATCCTGGGCGAGACACCTGAGGTTGACAACGGCTATGTTGAGCTGGTCAATGTTCGCAGGAACGAGGCGGGACAGCTTGAGGAGACCAGCGAACGTACCGGCCACTGGGCATGGAAGCACCCGCATCAGGCCGAGGGCACCGTTACGTATATGCCGCTTATGGGAGAGCTTGTAATGGATGGCGTGGACTTTGGCTACACCCCTGCCAAGCAGATTCTGCACGACATTCGCCTGTACGCCCTACCAGGACAAAAGATCGCCTTTGTTGGCGCCACGGGTGCTGGCAAGACCACCATCACCAACCTCATCAATCGCTTCTACGACATCGATGAGGGCAAGATCCGCTACGACGGCATCAACATCACCAAGATCAAGAAGCCCGAGCTGCGCCGCTCGCTCGGCATGGTGCTGCAGGACCCTCATCTGTTCACCGGTACGGTCATGGACAACATCCGGTATGGCCGCCTGGACGCCACGGACGAGGAGTGCATACGTGCAGCAAAGCTCGTCTCTGCGCACGACTTCATCAAGCGCCTTCCCGATGGCTACAACACGGTAATCACCGGTGACGGAGGTAGTCTCTCCGCTGGACAGCGACAGCTGCTGACCATCGCCCGCACCGCCGTGGCAGACCCGCCGGCGCTCATCCTGGACGAGGCGACGAGCTCCATCGATACCCGCACCGAGCAGTTGGTGCAGGCGGGCATGGATGCGCTCATGGAGGGGCGCACAACGTTCGTCATTGCCCACCGCCTGAGCACCGTGCGCAACTCGGACTGCATCATCGTCCTTGAGCAGGGCAGGATTCTTGAACGCGGAACGCACGATGAGCTCATCGCGGCACGTGGCAAGTACTACCAGCTTTATACCGGCAATCAGATAGGGGCAGAGTAGCTGAGGTGTGAGACAATGAGGCAATCACGTTGAGATGAGAGGAGCTCCCATGCCCAAGATCAGCACCATCCTCATTGGCGGCGGCCCGTGCTCAGGGAAGACCACGGGCATGGAGTGGCTTAAGAAGGGCCTTGAGGTTCGCGGATACCAGCTGATCTTCGTACCTGAGGCTGCCACGGAGCTCATCAACGGCGGTGTTGCGCCCTGGACCTGCCGTAGCTACGACGACTTCCAGCGCGCCGTCTTCGAGATGCAGCTCGGCAAGGAAGGCGCCTTTGTCCATGCGGCCGAGAAGATGGACGCTGACCGCATTGTCATCATCTTTGACCGTGGCGTCATGGATCACGCTGGCTATATGACGCCCGAGGGCTTCGAGCAGCTGCTTGCTGACTACCACACGACGCGGGAGGAGCTCTACGCGCGCTATGACATCGTGTTCCATCTGGTCAGCGCCGCAAAGGGTCTTGAGCGCGCATACACGCTGGAGAACAATGCCGCCCGCGCCGAGACCCCCGAGCAGGCAGCTGCGGTGGACGACAAGCTCATTGCCGCATGGAAGGACCATCCGCGCTTCACGCTCATCAACAACACCGAGATCTTCGCCGACAAGATGGGCACCCTGATGCGTGAGGTGCTCTCGTTCCTCGGTGAGCCTGACGTGCCACAGGACGCAACGGTCTGGGATCCCGAGGCGTAGTGACCTTTTGGGGGGTAGTCATGCAACGAGTCAAGGGGCATGTCTTCTGTGCTCTCGCAGCCGTTTTGCCGATCATGCTGACGGCGACGCTTTGGGGATGTAGGGCTCAGCGCAATCCAAATGAGGGAGCCGTTGACACCGCACCGCGCGTGACGGGCACCAACCAAATCACTACAAGACTGCCCGATGACTCCATCCTCCTTTTCCAAGACAACGAGGGTGGAGCTGCGCTCATTGCCGCCATGAACGACGGCCAGATTCCGCTTGAAGCGTATGCCATGTATGACGAGATGGGCTCTCGCCCAGAGGTCACCCTGACCGATCAGGAGCTCATCATCGCGCTCTACAACTACCTCGCCCACGTGCGCGTGCCTGGCGAGCCCGGTATGTACGTCACCGACTGCTTGTGTGGGGACCCGAGAACTACGCCATCGAGGATGACGTGGCGCTGTGGTCATATATCCGTGCGCTACAGGACGAGATCATGAACGAGAGGGGCGATGGGCCTGCAAACATGGCCGAACAGCACATACCGCCCTTCGGACTCTCTGGCACGGTGACCATGGCTGAATACATGCACGAATGTTACTCAAGCTTTGACAAGTTTGACCAAGGGATCCAGACGGGAACCTCCATCCCTGAAAGCGTCAGCCTGTATGCCGAGAGAGCAACGCAGGGTACCATCACAGACGAGGCTGCCATCGTCGAGCTGTGGAACGCGCTCAGCGAAGTGCGGATTGACCTCGAGCATCGCCAGAACTTCTCGTATGAGGGCCGCTACATCAGCTTCTCGTTTGACTCCGGCAAGGAGCTCATCCCCTTCCCCTTCAGCACGGTTGAGCTGGCAAAGTTTGACGATGATGAGGTTTACCCCGTGGAAAACCCCGACGAGGTGGAGAGGCTTATGGCACGGTTCCTCGAGCTTTGCGAGGCAGACGAGGCAGCTGGCTGACGAGTTCCGACCGCTCGGACTTCGTTCGTGTGCTCAATCTACGCGCAACCCGTTGTGCATTGCGCTCCACTCCTCGTCGCTGGGGAGCGCGGCAAGGATCTCTTGGTCGCTCACTGGGTAGTACCCGTTGGCATCTACGCCCACGTCGAAGCGCCTGATGCCACGCTCGGCGTTCGAAGCGTTGTAGCCTCGTATGCCCATGCCACCGTTTTGCGCATCACGCGGCGCGATATCCTCCCTCGCCTCTGCAGGCAGGCTGTGGATGTGGCCATGCAGCATGAATGAGCCGTGGTACGCACGGTCCCAGTCGAGCATGGGATAGTGGCTCATCACAAACTTGTAGCCGTCGCGCCGATAGCGGCCAACTTCGGCGTAATACTCAACGGAAGCAAATAACCCGCAGGTCACGAACTTGGAACGGGAATCATGATTGCCTACCACCACATGCACGGTGTTACAGGCGATGGCTTTGCGCATGGCCGTAACGTTGTCCACGCGCGGCGTGCAAAGGTCACCAAGCAGCCAGAGCTCGTCATCTGGCTTTACGCGCTCGTTCAAGCGAGAGAGGATCATGGCGTCATGCGCGGCAAGGTCGTCCCCAAAGCCTCGCCACTGCGCGATGGTCTTGTCGCCCAAGTGCAGGTCCGCCGTGAAGTACCGCATGCGCTGTCCCTCCTTTGCCACCCTGTCAGAAGTGTACATCCCAACAGAATCATTCGGGCTTCTTTCCAAGCGCACAAATGATTGCGGCGGCGTGTACACTCCTCCCCGCATGCTTCCGAACAAAGTGTACATGCCGGCCAATCTATTCGGCCCTTCCCCACAGAGCCCGAATGCCTCCCGTCAAAAGTACACTTCCTGCGTCGGTGTTTCTTCTCGCTCACTTTGGCTGATACTCCACGCCCCGTTGGCAAAACGTGCCTCTCGCTGATATCGCACTGGGTCAGGGTTCGGTCTCACAAGCTCGGCATAGACCGCAGCATGTTCGAGGCCAACCCTGCCTGGCAAGAGGGACCAGATGAGCTCTTGGCGCATCGCTGACAGGAGTTCACTCTCTAACATGACCCGCTGCTTATTCAGTCGCCGCTTGCCAGTGTGCTCGATGGCATCGATAACCTGGAGCATAAGGCGGTCCACCCCACCCCGCTCGTACAAGTCCTCTTTGGTTACGGCAAACACAGTTAGTCCCGATGCTCCTAGGTCGCGGTCCCGGCGCTTATCGGACACCGCACTTTCACGCACCTCGCGCAAGGCACGATCAAGCGCCTTTTGAGACGACTCATCTCCTGGCGAAGCTGCCAGTTGCATAGCAGCGTCCACAATCTCTTGCAACGAAAGGTGGTCCTCGCCGTCATAGTTCAGGCCAACTTCAGTCCCCCGGAACACAAGGTCTGGCACGCGTTCACTTTTCGTTGCACCATTCCCCGTTGCAACACGCACATTGAGATCCACCGGCCACAGGTCGTATCCGAGCATGCTACCAGGCAAGACCGCCAGCATTGCAACGACCGCCTCCATAGGCGACCACGAACCATCTTGAAGCCACTCGAGCGTCTTTCTGCTTTGCACGGTTCCCTTCACGCCTCGGCAAGAGTCAACGAATGAGCGCAACTTCTCAACGCTCGTTACGGCAGGAACGTCGTAGGCAACGCCGCCTTCTCGCGGCTTATCGGGGTCGCGGGAGAAGGAGCCGCATAGCTCCATGCCCAAGAGAAGGTGCACCTCAAAGGACATGACACTCGATAGTTCAACAAACAGCAGCTCAGGACTGCTCACATACAATCCGAAGCCAAGATCAAGGAAGGCGTCGCAAGGCAAGCCATGCGTATAGACAGTGTTTTTGATGCCCTTGTTCCTGAGGCGATCGGATGGACGTGGCACCGCAACGTGAAGCGGGGCCTCTTCCGAGAATGAGGACGATAGCCCATGCCCAGCGAGAAGCGACTCGATATCGGCACGAGACCACCGTCCCCGCACCCCCGCTTCTGGCGAGGGAAGGCAAGCACGCGACGCGCGGTCTACAGACCATGATGAGTCTCTGCGAAGCTGCCGTAATACCTTGAGCGCCGAAAGGCCATTCAACGTCAGTTGCATTGTCACCCTCCCTAATCGGGTCTCCACGCCACCTTTTAAGTGTACATTTTGGCTTCATCTTTCGCATGTTTTTATAAATGGCCAGTTGATTCAGTTGTTGTGTACACTTTTTCATTACCGTGAATTACCGAAGTGTACATGACAGAAAACCTATTTGGGCTTTCCCCATACTGCCCAAATAACCGCGCCAGCGTGTACACTTCTTCGCCGCCTTGGGAAAAACAATGGCGATGGGGTACCTGTCATATGATGGAACGACACCGCGTATGCCTGAGGAGAACACCATGCCCAAGCTCTTTGCCAGCGATTTTGACGGAACGCTTCACTTCTGGGAGACGGACGACCAGTACCTCGTCAGCCCCACTGACACGCAGGCGATTCTCGATTTCCAATCGGCAGGCGGGCTTTTTGGCGTCTGCACGGGACGTCCGCTCTTGGGCCTCACCAGCCAGACCGACGCAGCCCCCGGCCTCGACTTTTCCTTCGACTTTTACATCGCAACGACCGGCGCCGCCATCTTTGACCGCAACCGCCAACTCATCTGGAACAAAACCATTCCGCGCGAAGTTGCCGAGGAGCTCTATCACCTCTGCTCGCCGATGGCAAAGGGGCCCGACTATGCCCTGGTCTGCGCAACCGAGAACTATTGGACGTTTGCGAAAGACATCGAGTGGCCGTTCCTCCAGACCATTAGCTCCTTTGACGAGGTAAAAGGTCCGTTCTACGGCTATGCCATGGAAAACGAAAGCATCGAGATCGCACAAGAGGCCGCCGACAGGGTAAACGAGCGCTTTGCCGGCATTGTCCAGGCATATGTGAACCTGGCGAGCATCGACGTGGTGCCCGCTGGCTGCTCAAAGGGAACGGGCTTGCTCAAGGCGGCTGAGTACTATGGCGCCACGTTGACCGCTGGCATCGGCGACTCGTTCAACGATATCGAGCTTCTTGACGCAGCCGACGTGGCCTACACGTTCAACTCGGCTGACCCTGAGATGCACGCCCACGCCGACGTGCTGGTTGACCACGCTGCCGAGGCCATCTCCGACTTCATGCGTCGCTAGTGCGTCAAGGGGGTAGCCCCTAGGACGCACCCGCGGACCCATACAAACGGGACAGGCACCGTAGTTCGGATTTCCGAACTACGGTGCCTGTCCCGTTTGTATGGGTCCGCGGGTGCGTTCGCGGTAACAGGTTAGTCGGCGAGCTCCTTGAGATCGGCGTCGCAGGCGGCAAGCTCGTCCGCAGTCATCTTCCGATTCTGGCCTAGGCCCTCGGCCTGCAGCTCGCGCAGGGTCTTGGACTGGTCGGCGCCCAGAATAGAGAAGTCCCAGCCATCCACAAACTTGCGGGCTACGTCGCTTACCTTGCGCTCAGCGAGGATCTGCGAAACGGTCCAATCGACGCTCGGCGCCCAGCGCAGCGACTGCGTCGTCTTGTAAGTCACCTCGTACGTACCGGCTGCAAGCACGTGTCCGCCCAGCGCCTCGTAGGCAGCCTCATCCGCGTATGGCAGCGTAACGTCAGCCTCGCCACCAAACGGCACCGTTACCTTTACCGTCAGGTGAGTCTCGTCAATGCAATCCCAGCTCACGGCGTAGGTACCGGCAGCGGTGTCCATCTCGGCTGCGCACGAACGCAGGCGCCAATCCACACAAGGTGCAACCTTCGCACGGGCAAAGCCCGGAGTCGCAAAGTTCAGGCCAGCGGCATAGCTCATAAGCCATTCGGCAATCGCACCATAGCTGTAGTGATTCATCGAGTTCATGTCGATGCCCGTGATGTGGCCATCGGCGTCCAGCGAGTTCCAGCGCTCCCAGATGGTGGTGGCGCCCAAATTCACCGCAAAGAGCCAGCCAGGGTAGTCCTCGTTCAAAAGCAGTCCATAGGCGTCGCGCACCAGCCCTGCTTGCGTCAGCACTGGACACAGCAGCGGCGTACCCACAAAGCCCGTGCTCAGCTTGCCGCCGTTCTCTTCCAGAAGCTTACGCAGTTGGGCGACGTTCCACGCGCGGTTGCCGAAGCCATACCACAGCGAGATGACGTACGCAGTCTGGGTGTTTACTGCACAGCGGCCGGTTGCGGTGTAATACTCCGTCTCAATCCATTCCTTGATGGAAGCAGCGAGGTCGAGATACCGCTTTTCGTCCTCGGCTTTACCCAGCACGCGAGCAGCCTGAGCCACGATAACCGTGCTGTTCCAGTACGAAATGTAGCCAATCAGCCCCTCGTCAGTGTAACCACGGCGTCCCTGAGGATCCTTGCTGTCGAGCGCCAGCCAGTCACCAAATTGGAAGTTGCGACCCCAGCCATGATCGTCTCCGTCCACGCGCGTCATGTAGTCAACCCAGCTGCGCATGGCATCGTAGTGCTCCACAAGAATGGCCGGATCGCCGTCAACCTCGTACATGTTCCAGGGGATGCACGTGGTGGCATCTCCCCACACCGAGGCACCGTTCTTCAGGCCGTAGCTCGGCACCACCATGGGCATGTTTCCGTCAACGGTTGCCTGCTCAAGGGCCATGTCATACAGGAACTTGCGATAGAAGGCATAGGGTGCAGCCAGACGCAGCGCCGTGGCAGAGAACACGTTTGCATCACCCGTCCAACCCATGCGCTCGTCACGCTGCGGGCAGTCGGTTGCAGTGTCGAGGAAGTTGTCTTTCATGCCCCAGCGAGCATTGCTGATGAGCTGGTTGACCTTGGCGTTGCCCGTGGTGATGCGGCCGCGCTCACCGTCGAAGTCGCTGTAGAGCGCAATGCCCGTAAAAGTCGAGGGATCAAACTCGGCAGGAGCCATCCCGTCAACCTCGATCTTGGCGTAGCGGTAGCCGTAGAAGGTGTTGCGCGCCTCGAGCTCATGCGGCTCGCCGTCGCTCGTGTACCAGTACTCGGCCAAAGCTGTGCGCAGGTTGTCACGATAGAAGTTGCCATCCTGCAGGAGCTCGCCAAATTGCACGTGTACCTTCGACCCAGTCGGCCACTGGCCGCGCAGGCGGAAGGTTCCCGCGATGTTCTGACCAAGGTCGAGTACGCACTCCCCCGCCGGAGTACGGATGAGTTCCGGCGCGAATGTCTCGTGCGCCACCACGGGGAGGGACACTCTGTCATGGAGCTTTGCCGTCGCGGCAGCAGCCTCGTCTTGCGCAAGGAGCGTTGCCGCCACCGGTTCCGTAGCCGTCAGCGTATCATCCACGTGCTCTCCGTCATAGATGTTGGAGAAGGTCACGTTGGAGCGGGTAACCCGCCAGCTGTCGTCCGTACCGATGACCTGCTCGGAACCGTCAGCGTACGTCACGCGCAGCTCTGCGATGAGGCGCCAGTCGTTGCCGTAGTAGCCAACGTTAGTCTTCACAAAGCCGAAGCGACCGCTGTACCAGCCATGGCCAAGCTGCACGGAGAGCTCGGCAGCGTCGGTCACAAGGTTAGTCACATCGTAGGTCTGGTACTGAATCCACTGGTCAAACGCATGCGTACCGGGAGCCAGATACTCGTTGCCCACACGCTCGCCACCAATAAAGGCCTGGTACAGACCGAGGCCGACAATGTACAGGCGCGCAGAGGCGACCTCCTTGCCATCGAGTTCGAGCGTCTTGCTGAACACAGGATGGCGCGGATCGTCGTAGTCGCAGGTGAGCCATTGGGCAACCCACGGCTCGTCCAACTTCGCCGTCTCAAGCCAGGCAGGCTCGCTCGTAACCTCCTCGCCAGCGTCACTCTTCACAGAGACGGTCCACTCATAGCGCGTCCGTGCAGCCAGCGGAACGTCCAGCGCGCATGCCTTGGCATCAAGGTTTGCCCAGCCCGTATCCGTTACAACCTCGCCGCCGCGCGTCACCACCACACGCGATGCTTCAGCCTTCTTGCCCTCCGCGTCCTCAACGACCCAGGAGAACGTCGGCCGCTCCCCCAGATCGAACCCAAGCGGATTGCTGATGTGGTTGACGTGCATGCGCGCAATTCTCATGGCATCCTCCCCGATGCTGTCTCATAAGGTGAACCATTGCCATTGTGACATGGGTGAGGCATCACATTGCTACTGGATCCGCCGCAGGTCAATTATTCGAAAGAGACCGCGCATTTTTGCGGCTCAACGAGCTCTATTGCAAGTACGACGCGGGTGTATGGTATTTGCAATACAGCCGCTCTCATACAGAGAACCGGACCCAACGTAAGCAAGGAGTGACATCGTGAAGCGCCAGACTATTGTCCTCGGGGACAACCCCCTGGTAAACCTCAAGCTCTTTCTGCTTAAGGATACTGAGGACAACACGCCCAAGCCCTTCGTCATCGTTTGCCCTGGCGGAGGCTTTTTGGGCTGCAGTCCCAACGAGGGCGCGCCTGTCGCACGAATGCTCAACCGCGCGGGCTTCCATGCCGCCGTGCTCACCTACACAACAGCGGCCACGGCCCCAGGAGTCGATGCTTATCCACAGGCGCTTTTTGACTTGGCAGACGCAATCCGCGCGGTGCGTGTCAACGCCACCGAGTGGGCCGTTGACCAGCAGCGCATTGGCGTTTTGGGATTCTCTGCCGGCGGGTGGATCTGTGCGATGTACGAGACTCATTGGAACACCGCGCTCTTCAGCGGCCATGGCACGCCGGAAGAGCGTCAGCCCAATGCCGCCGTACTCTGTTATCCGCTTGTAGACTACCGCGGAGGCGGCATGATCAAACGTGACGAGGCGGATATGGAAGCCGTTCTGGGCGAAGGTGCTGCCGTGCAGATGAAGGCCTTCCAAGCAGCCGTCGACAAGGCGCTCCTTGGAGATCGCGAGCTTACGGACGAGCTGGTGCGCGAGATAAGCCCCACGGATCACATCTCTGACGGCACCCCTCCCACCTTTGTATGGACCACCTTTGGTGACGGTCTCCTTGACCCCGTGCAATCCCTTGAATACGCCCGTCGACTGACCGAAGCGGGCGTCCCTTGTGAGCTGCACGTGTTCCAAGACGGTGCGCACGGACTCTCGCTTGCAACCGAGGCCACTGCGCACAAGCCCGAGCAGGTTGATCTGCACCTCGCTCACTGGGCCGAGCTCGCCTGCGAATGGCTTGACCGCACCTTCGCATAACGTGGCAAAAGGAGGCGGGTCCGCAGGGGACACCCCCCGTGGACCCGCCTTTTGTTACGAAGAGCGTTTGTTATGCGCCAATCCTCTTCAGGTGGAAGGCCAGCGCGCCGATGAGGTTGGCCTCGTTGCCAAACTTGCAGGTGACGATTTCCGGCTTGCCGTAAGGCAGGAAGTCGAGATACGGATCAAAGAGCGCATCCATGGCATCCTTGATGATCTGGGTGGTCTCCGGACGGGCGGAGATGCCGCCACCGATAGCATAGCGCTCGAGGTCAAGCACGCTCTGAAGCGAGCAGATGCCAGCCGCGGCCTCCTCGCCAAAGGTCTTGAGCACATCCCGGACGATAGGGTCACCCGCCTCGTAGGCGTCGAAGAGCATGATGCCGTCAGCCTTCTCGATACCCTTGAGCGCGCCATACTTACCCGTGATGGAGCCAGCAGAAATGTGCGCAGCCCACATGATGCCAATGTTGCCCCAACCGAGACCGTTCTTAACACCCTCGTGGTCAGTGATGAACGCGGAGAGCTCGCCAGCGCCACCCGTAGCGCCCATCCACACCTCGTTGTTGATCACGATGCCGCCACCGACGCCGGTACCGAGCACCAGCACCGCGCCGGAGTTGACATCAGAGAGAGCGCCAATCCAGTTCTCCGCACTTGCCGCGCACTTGCCGTCGTTGGCGATGGTGCAAGGCTTGCCAAAGACCTCACCGTACTTCTCGGCCGCAGGGTAGTTATGGACCCAGGTGAAGGACCCTCCCGTATGGGCAATACCCAAGCCCCGTGTCGATACGGCCTGGCATGGAGATGGCAACGCCCTCGTATTCATGCTCGCTCATCTTGGCTGCGAGCACACCAAGAGATGCCAACATGGCCTCCTCACAGGAAGTGTCAGCAAGAACCTTACCTTGCTCGATGAACTGTGCCTCTTCGTCCATGAGCGCGTACTTGATGAATGTGCCGCCGATGTCGAGAACCAGATACTGCTTGGCCATGGTGCCTCCCCCGTTGTTGGTTGGATATGCTTCCTTTTATACGTCATATCGGATGTGTCAAGGACTGTCACATCCATAGGAGGAACTCATCGCCCTGTATACGTTGGCCCCTCTCTTTCCCAACGTGCAGCGGGTGCTTAGAAGTTGCGGCGATAGTACAGTGTGTCAATGATTCCCGCAAGCTCCTCGGGGGTCTCCGGCATGCCTTGGTCAATCCAGCTCATGATGACAAGCAGCGTGTCCAGGTCTCGGCTGTGCCTCATCATAGACAAGCGCGGCGCCTCTCCGATGGGTGGGCGCCGCGCTACTTTTGGCGAAGTATCCCCAGCCGTAGTCGGTCAGTCAGACCACCCCGAGGAGTGTTGCAGCGGGGAACGTGAGCCCCTCGCCTAGCACGACATGTCACAGACAATGAAACGAACTGCTACGAATGGAGTCGCGTTACTATCATAGGTGTATCGCGGATATAGTCCTGATTCCTGTCCCCGAAGGAGGTTCGACCGTCCTATGCGCTGCCTAAGCAAACGCATTCTTGCAGTTGCTACCTCAGCCGCCTTCGTATGCTGCATGCTGGCAGGCTGCACGGTGAGCGGACCAACCACCTCAGAGAGCCCGGCACCTGCACAGCAGGAGAATCAGGCCGAGCTCATCACGATCGATATTCCTACGCGCGTGGTGAATATCGCCATGCATGCCAACGAGTACCCCATCGATGACCTCCGCGAATCAGGCGAGGGGCACTTCGTCGACCTGACCGACGAGGGATCCATCGGCGAGGACTACCATGTTCTGCTCACCGTCACCGAGCAGGACCGTCAATGGTGGATCGAATACACCGAACAGCTTCTCACAGACGCCCGAGCCGAGATGGAGCGCTACGCCACGAGCATCGGCGAAGAGGGATACGAGTTCTCCTACGACGACACCTTCACCCAATTGAGCTACGCATACAACCAGGCCGCGGACGCCGATGCGATGGTGGGTTTCATCTACCAGACGGAATACCTCTGCATCATGCACCAGCTGTTGTCTGGAGCCGGCAATACCTCATGGGAAGTCTCGATTGCCATCATCAATTCTGATACCTCCAACATCGTGGCGCAGACCGAATCGGGGAGTGAGACCATCGGGAATGGGATCACGATTGATGGCGAAGACTGGGAGAGGAGCTATCAACAATGAGCACAGACGCCGGCATTGGTCACATTCGGTCTCGAATGCGGGATGGCTTCCCGCCCCATCTCTCGCGGCGCAGTCTCGTGCGGGCGGCGCTCGCGCTGCCCGGCGCCCTGCTCGCGGGCGGCTGCTCTGGCCGCCTCCACCTCGACCTTGGAGGAAACACCATGTCCGACGCCATAACCGTCGAGTCCTTCGACGACGCGGTCTCTCTTGCCCTCGATCAGCTGGCGGAGCGCCACGGAGAGGGCTTCCACCTCGTCGACGTGGTGGACCACGACGCCTACGAGCCTGGCCCGGGCAAGGTGGGCTACAACTTCTGCCTGGCTCCCGACGCGCGTCCCGAGCGCTACTTCACGGCGATGGTGGTCGCCGAGGCGGAGACCGGGAGGCTTAGCCACGACGTGGAGTCGAACTACTCGCAGTGGCTGTTCAAGGAGCGCGCCGAGGGGCCGTACCGCCAGGTCCTCGAGCGGGACGAGGCGACCGTCGGCTTCGCGACGAGCCTTTTCTACACGCGCGTGGACGCGAGGGTGTGGCGGGAGGACCAGCTCGAGGAGTACATGGGCGACGGCGGCCACAACGATCCGCGCGTGGAGGCGGCGAGGATCCAGGAGGCCCTCTGGGGGCTCGACGGGTCGATGCGCCTCATCGCCGCGCGGCGCGGGGCCAACCCGCGCGAGGACTGGCTGTACCTCACCGCGTCCCCGAAGCAACTGCGCGAATCGCACGGCGACGCCCTGACCGAGGCCGACGTCAAGGACATCGAGGACACCCTCGGCTTTCACTACGGCAGGGAGGACCTCCAGGCCTGGGACGGGACGGCCACCGTCGGGGACCCGGACCCGTCGCACGTCGGCTCGGGCCTCCCCGAGGTCACCTGGAAGCGGTGAGGGCGACCGGACAGCAAATATAAGTAACTGTATACGTGACGAAGGAGACAATCGCTCGATAGACCTACGATACTTCCGATGTCTCGCTGTTCGCAAGCCTTCACTTATCAAGTGCTTATTCTATGATGAGCTACTCATCATTATCTTTTTGCATACTAAAGTTGTTTTCAAGAGCCAGAGCAACTTCTCTGGCAAGACACTTCGTCTTCAGGAAGTCCGTCCGCACGTAAGCATAACGGCTCTTTATCATATTCTCAAACTCCCAGACGGAACGGTCAGCGAAACAAGTATTGAAATCCTCATCAATAAGACCATCCATCTTGCCAATAATCTTATCGATTCTGTTTGCTTCATTACGAAATCCATCTGTCATACTAAGCATCAAATCAGATGTGGAAGTACTCTTTTTGACCATAATTACACACCACCATCTTCTTCCCAAACAAATAAGTACTTAAGACCTATAGAATCAGCTTTCAAACCCTCTTGACAATTGATGCTACGACCGATTCCGGTAGCAGCCAGTCAAAGGTAATATCGAGCGCGCTTCATTCCAATCAAATTGCGGAGTGAACGGCATGCCTCTTATCCCAGCACCTTGCGCAGTGTGACGATCGCGTCTTCCACCCCCTCGCGGCAGTCGGTCACGGCCGACCCCGCGCTCGAGTCAAGCTCCCACGCCCGGTGGAAGCTATACCGCACCTTGGTCATGAGCGTGTCGATGGCTCGGCCCCCCGTACCACCTGCCAGGCCGCCCCCAAGGCATCTTCGATGCCATCGATGATGCCAGCCAACTCGCGGCAATGTCCGCTCCACCCATTAGTTCTGACAGCCAGAGAGTCGATTTTGACATAGGGGCACCATTTCCTTTGTCCCTCGTCGAAAATGGGACGTAGACCAGCACCGCATCGCAACACCTCCAAGGAGCGCCATGCCAGCCCCCACCATTTCGGTGAACCCCCCGACGCTGCAGGCCTTCGCCTCCCGCATCACCACCAACGACCTCGCCGTCGGCAACGTCTCGTTCTCCAGCTGCTCAAGCGTTTCGGGGTCCACCGCCTCACGCATGCACGACGAGTGCGCAGCCGCCTACATCGGCGGTGCCCGTGCCCATCGCGCGGCCGCCCAACGCGACCAAACGGCCATCCTGCAAATCGCAAGCTCTTTCGCCGACCGAGACCGCGAGCTCGCAAATCAGTTGTCCGACTCGTAGGGCGCGGTGATCGCATGAATAGTAGCAGGGACCACATGACTGCCCAAGAGCACGCGGACGGCAGCAGCGCCCAACGGGAGGCGGCACGCAAGGCGCGACGCAGCCAACTGGAAGACGAGCTCTCGTCGCTGCGGCACCGCGCGGAGCTCCACCGGGAGCTCGAAGCGACGGTCCGGACGTACCTCTACGACCAGGCGGATCACGACCGAGAGGCGCTCGGGTTTGGATCTGAGGCACTTCGCTCGTTAGATGAATCTCGCAACGAGCACTTCGCATCGATCGGGAGCCTCTTCGAGCAAGTCCAACAGGGCTTCGAGCACGAGAGCGCTCGCATCAGAAAAGAGCTCGAGTCCTTGGAAGGTGACGACCGTTGATAATCAGAGCGCTTGAGCTGGAGGCGAAGCTCCACCAAGACCTCAAGGCCGCCAACGGGGAGATTGACCTCGTCACCCGACAGGAGGCCATCTTGGGCGATGCGGCACGCGACATGTCGATCGGCAGCTCGCTTTCCCTCGACTCCCTGCGCGAGTACCTCTCTCGAGTGCGCCTGCCAGCGACGACCCTGCTGCGCGACTACCTCTGCACCTATGTCCAGGACATGCATGTCGACCAGCAGCGCATCGCCCTTCACGTCATCCCGCTGGGGAGCCTCATCAACACCGACCTCGTGCAGGGCATCATCGATGAGCGTCGTTGGAGGGCGACCAGACTCGACGAGATGGCCAGCACAGATTGGGTTGACCCCGTTGTCGCACGAGGCCTGCAACTACAGGCCTCCGCCCTGCGCACTGAGGCCAACGGGCTGCAGAGACTCCTGAGTGGCCTGATGTGGTATCTCGGGGACTCATCGATCTACGCTCGGACCCAATCGATGCGCCAGCAGCTCCAGAGGTCTCGGCAGGCCCTCAATTCAGTCAGGGTCAGCGTCGTAGGCGGGAAGCTCTCCTTCGATATGGACGGCATAGACCTCTCGTGGGCGCCCAAGCAAGACGACGACTATTGGAAGGCGCGCAACCGGCAGTCGTTGGAGCGCTACCTCGTGCTTGACGAGAACGGACACGTCATCGGTCTGAGACCTGAAATGGCAGATCGCTACCAGGATCTCCTGGCACTGGCCCTGACCTGCGTCTTCTCCTCAGGCATGCCGGAAGAAATCGACGAGCTCACCGATGACGAGAAGTACGTCGTGCTCTGGCTCCTCTCCACAATCGGCCCGACCGTGCTCGAGATGGAGACCGAGTTGACGTCCGGCGCGAACAAGGCAAGCAAGCTGATCACCGGCAAGGGCCTCACGGAGAGGGGTATCGAGCTGTATGGCGCACTTGAGGACACCCCACTTGCCAAACTGCTCGACCCGCTCGTGACGGGCGGCCTCTCCTTCACCTCCGATGGGAATATTTTCTACTCAGTCGACTCTCCACACAGCGTCCAGGCACGCAACGGCTTCGCTGATGTCACGGAGCTGGGCGGGGCCCTACTCGGGATGGACCTCGACACCACGGTGACGACGTTCGTGTACGACGGCTATGAGTACCGCCTGCAGACCTGGGACGGAACATATGGGTCTGGGTCTGCCTTTGGTGGGGAGATCGGCCTCTACCGTCGCAAGCTTGCCGAAGGAGAGACAAGCAACTACTCCTTCATGGGGGCCGATGAGATTCGCGAGAACATCGACACGCTCTCTCGCGACCAGGTGCGCAGCGTCTTCACCACCTACGAGACCGTTCCTGACAGCGACCAGCCCGACATGAGGGTAGTCGTGCACTCCCGCGGCGACGTGGACATCGAGAACTCCGTCGACAGCACCTACTGGTCGTTCAATGCCGATGACATCCCGCTCGGCGATAATGGTGATGCAAGGCCTGGCTACGAGAAGCGAGATACTTATGTCGAAGGCAGTCTTGACTTCTCCAACAACCCGGGGCTAAAGGAAGCCATGGAGAGGGCACTGAGCAACGAGGACCCCAGCAAGGGCATCACCGTGTCGAGCGACGCCGACGTCCTGCACATCGAGTGGAAGAGGTAGCCAACCATGCACATCCCAGGCCCAGATCGCGTACCCTGCCCCTCGCGGCGCAGTCTCGTGCGGGCGGCGCTCACGCTGCCCGGCGCCTTGCTCGCAGGCGGCTGCTCCGGCCGCCTCCCCCTCGACCTCGGAGGTAACACCATGTCCGACGCCATAACCGTCGAGTCCGTCGACGACGCGATCTCCCTGGCCCTCGAGCAGCTCTCGGAGCGCCACGGCGAGGGCTTCCACCTCGTCGGCGAGGTGGAGCCGATCACCTACGAACCCGGCCCGGGCAAGGTGGGCTACACCTGCTGCCTGGCTCCCGACGCGAGCCCCGAGCGCTACTTCACGGCGATGGTGGTCGCCGAGGCCGAGACCGGGAGGCTTAGCCACGACGTGGAGTCGAACTACTCGCAGTGGCTGTTCAAGGGGCGCGCCGAGGAGCCGTACCGCCGCGTGCTGGAGCAGGACGAGGCGACGGTAGGCTACGCGACGAGCATGTTCTACACGCGCATGGACGCAAAGCTGTGGAGAGAAGACCAGCTCGAGGAGTACATGGGCGACGGCGGCAGCAACGAGCCGCGCGTGGAGGCGATAGCCGTGCGAGGATCCAGGAGGCCCTCTGGGGGCTCGACGGGTCGATGCGCCTCATCGCCGCGCGGCGCGGGGCCAACCCGCGCGAGGACTGGCTGTACCTCACCCCGTCCTCGAAGCAGAAGCGCCGCTCTCGCGGCGACGCACCGACCGAGGCCGACGTCGCGGGCTGGCTCAAAGTGCGCTACGGCCATGAGGACCTCCAGGCCTGGGACGGCTCGGCCACCGTCGGGGACCCGGACCCGGTGTCCGTCGGCTCGGGCCTCCCCGAGGTCACCTGGAAGCGATGAGGGCGACGCATCAGATTGATAACCGATGGTGGCCGCCTTCTGGGGCAGCCACCATCGGTTTAATTCTTGACTCGGGGCCGATCTTATCCCAGCACCTTGCGCAGCGTGATAATCGCGCCCTCCATCTCCTCGCAGCAGTCGGTCACGTCCGACCCCGCGCTTGAGTCTAGCTCCCACGCCCTGTGGAAGTTTTCCCGCACCTTGGCCATCAGCGTGTCGATGGCCCCGTCTAGCAGCCCCACCACGCTGTCGATGGTGTTGGAGAGGAATCGCAGGTCCAAGTGAGTGAAGAATGCCAGGGCGCCGTACACCTTCTTCCATGCCTCGTAGAGCGAGCGTATGGGCGAGTTCTTGAAGCTTCTTACTAGCCCCTCGAGGACGGAAAGCGCGCGGTCAGAGAAGTCGTGGGTATGCAGCAGCGCTGAGATCCCCTCAACCGCTTTCCGGCGTGCCTCCTCCCAAGCTCGTTGCGCCCTCATCTTGAGCTTGCACCACTCGCTGTAGCCCACCACCAAGTCGAGATATCCCTTGCCTAGCAGCAACCCCATCAGAGCGAGCAGCCCCACGAAGCATCCCAGCCCCGGGAGGGCCCCGAACACCGCAGTCACGAGGGCCATCGCCTTGGCCGCGTCCAAACCGTAGCGGTCGAAGACGGTGTCCAGCCAACCATCGTCGACCAGCGAGTCGAGTAGCTGGTCCGTGCGCGGGTACTCCTGGAGCGTTGCCAAGAGAATGCCAAGCGTCTTGGGATCGAGGTTCTTGAGAATCTCGATGATGTCCTCCCCACTCGTCGCCTGGGCCACAAGCATTCCGACAGCATCAAGCAGATACTGGCAGTCCTCGGGAGGCAGGTTCTCCTCGAGCCAACGGGTAAAGTTATTGATTTCGGTCACATGCGCACTGGGATTGTCAATGGGGCTGAAGCCATCTCCGTGCTCAAGCACGCCGCTATCAAAAAGAAAAAGCGTAGAATGCGCCATGGGTGAGAACTCGAGTATCCCCTTCAGACCCTCCATGCCCGTCCACTCGTCGTAGTCGGACTTGAGCCAATGCTCGGTTGCGTCGTAGCGGGTATTCATGCCGCTGACGAAACAGTTCTCGTTGCTATAGTAGGTGACTTTGTACGAGTTGTCGCGCGCGCGGGCCGCATGGGCAGGATCGTCAAAATAGGCCTCACCATTGCCTGGAGCATCAAACGCCACAGCGGAATCAATGCCGTCGCACTCCACTGCCACGAGAGCGGCCTCGTTGGCGCCCTTGGAATGACCTGTCGAGTAGACATAATAGCCGTCCAGCTCCTTGGTCATCTCATTAGCGTAATCGATGGCCTTTTGCTGGCTGTCAGTTATGGGCTTATAGCCACTCTTGAAGTCCTCGTCCCAACCCTCAGGGCCTGCCGTCCCCTGGTACGTGATGACGGCCTCGCGGGTGGAAGGGTTCTTGAAGGTGATCATCGAACCTTTGTCCACCGAGTTCTCGGTGACATTCACTATGGTGAGGTTCGAGAGATCCGGATCGTTCTTGACGTTGTTTAGGAAGGTCTCCCACTGCTCGGGAGAGTACCCAGTTTGCACATCATTGAGCACATCGCTCTTGATGTTGCCATTACGGTCGAACAGCAACCCACCCAGCGTCGTGTCTTGCTTTGGATTGTTGTGCAATATCTTCGTGTACGACAGCGTCGATAGGTACGCACATTGCTCAGGCGTCATGACTGACCGCCCTTCACGAAGCTGGAGGTGCGCAGCAGCACGGCGTCGCCTGACTCAACGGCTGCAGCGTGTCCGTACTCGACCGTCATCTGACCGTCTTCGGGGTCGGCAGCCGGCACGGTAACGTAATAGTCGAGGTTCAGCCCATGGGCGGCAACGCAGGCGTCAATGCTATCGCATAGCGCATTGAGCTCCTCGCCTGTCGAGGCAATAGAATGAGAGAGGTATAGGTCAGCACCTCCTGTGGCGTCGGAGAGGCTTTGTGACCCCGTGGCCACGTTATCAATCCACACGTTCGTTGCCCACTGCTGCCGCGGCACGTTGGCAAGTACCTCCTCAAAGGCAGTCTGCACTGCCTGCACGTACTCGTCGGAAAGGAGCACGGCACCCCACGTGTCCTCGTAGGCATGCGGCTCTCCAGGGCTGATGGTGACCCTGACCTCTGCCCCGTCATGCTCACCACCCACAGCCACAAGTCGCACCTCGACATCCTGCACCAGTACTGAAGGCACCGTCGACCAGACCGCATGGCACTCTTGGCCATAGGTCTGCTGCATGTAGTCGATGGCGAGCTCTGCATAGCGTACCGCCATGCGATCGCTCACAAACATCCACTCTCCCGATTCGAGCGCCTCGATAACCTGATCGGGGGCGTCCATCTGGCGTGCCACTTCGAGGTCACGCTCGGTCACCTTGTTCGAATTCATGTCTACCTCCACACTCTTTTCGGACACGCTCGTACCCGCACATCCCACCATGGCACACACCAACGCGAGGCCAACAATCGTAGGCGACATCCCCACAATCCGTCCGACCCTACCTCTCTTCCCTCTGCGCCGGCCCAAAGGGCGCTGCCAAAGCCAACCGAACATACTTGTCCTTCCTTAGCATTGCACAAGCAGTCATAGCAAATCTGCGTAGCGAATGGGGCCTAGAACGAATGGCCTCCCCCGCCGCCAGTGAGGCCACTTGCGCCAAACGACCTTCCCGATCCGCCACCAGAGGACTGGCCGCCGCCACTGATAACCGCACCTGTAACGGAGGTGCCGACGGACTGAGGCGCATACTGTGCGGCCGACTGGAGGTCGGCTGCGTGCATCTTGGCCTCTGCCGTCTCGAGCTCCTGCGCCGTGAGGGTCATGACCTCCTCGAGCAGGATCGCAAAGTCAGCAACGCACCGACGCGAAGAAGTGAGGGCACTTGCCACCGAGCCTCTGCTCTTACTCAGCGTGACGCCGATCCTCTGGTACTGCTTCGTCTCTTCGGCAAGCTGCCTAATGTCGGCGATAACCTGGTCGATGACGTCATAGTTGACCTTGATCTCTCCTGCCATCGCTGTCACCTCCTAGAGAAAATCGATGTCGTCGATTCCACTGATAAACGAGCTGACGGTCTTGTCGAGCGGTCCCGCCGTCTGCGACAGCTGTGCCACAGCAGACCTCACCAGGGCGATGCGCTCGGTCATGACGGCTTCCATGCCCTCGCTCACATACCCCATGTCTTTCAGCTTCTCCAGTCGGGATGAAAACTGGTTTCCCAGGCCAACAAGCCCGTCAATGGCCTTGGTCGTCTCCGAGGAGAGTCGCTTGAGTTCGGAGTCCGCAACGAAGAGATTCATCTGACAAGCACCTCCTACCGCGCACTGTTCTGCGCAGAGCGCAGGCTGTCGGCATCCCGTCGCGCCTGCAGATCGTATCGAGCAGCCAACTGCTGCTGGTTGAGTAGCTGCGCCTGCAGGTTGCGAAGCTGTTCGCGCAGGTTCTCGATGCGCCGCTGCAACTCTTGAATCTTCGCGTCTACCTCCGAGCCCGCATCCGTGAGGCCGCGACCCAACATGGTACGGGCGTCGCTCATCTGCGTCCGCGTGAGTCGTTCGGCAAGCTGCGCGGCCATACGCACGTTAGCAAGCTCTCCGATCTGGTCGAGGATGCGCTGACGCCCCGTCAGTTGGTCACGGACGGAGTCGCCATCAAGCTCGGCCTTGGCCTTGAAGCTGCGCATGTCGCGTAGTTCTTCCTCCAGGTTCGCTATCTCCTGCTGCAGCTGCGCAATCTGGCTCTGCAGCTGCGAAGCCCTGTTTCGTGCCGCTTGGGCATTCTGCTGGTTTGCCTGGATGCTCTGTTGGAGCTGATTGACATCGGACATATGTCACCTCGCTTTATTACCGCTACCTATGAGGCAGTCTGCTCTAGTTGCTTGCATACTCGTCTCCCACCTAGGAAGCTGGTCGATCGAATCAGTGTCGTACACAGAGTAATCGACGTCCCCCACCAAAGGGCTCACCGCACTTGCGATGGAGTGCGCGAGGTTGGCCATCTGCATAGAGGTATTGTTGAGGGCCATCATTACTGCCCTGTTTGACAAGGCGCCATTCTCATATTGCAGCAGGACATCCCTCGACAGTGTGCGCACAGAGGGCGATAGGGGGCGCATGGCAGAAGAGATATTCTGAGCTTCCCGGGCAAGCTCCGCATCAGCGACGATAAGGTCACGCATATCGGTTGAACCCACCCTTTCTTCTCTGCAGCCCCATAATGCACACCCGTCAAGACGAGCCTCAGGCCATCAGAATCAGCAGCTGGACTCCATGCCGAGATAGCAGCCTTGAGCCATTGTTGCCAACCGCGTCTCCCTTCTTCGCCCATATATCCTTGGCGCAGAGTCATCCCACGCCTAGGGACTTGCTCAGTTCTTCTGCACCGCACACTCCTCGCCTCCAAGGCAAAAGCCCATCCCATAGGGGACGAGCACGGCATACGAAGGGTCAAGCTGCTGCCCTGCCACGGTTGTGCCGTTTGCAGATCCAAGATCCTGCAGCACTAAGCCTTCGCCGGTGCAGCGAAGTGCCAAATGATGCCGCCCAATTCTCGGATTGCCCAGAATTCGTATCTGACAATCCGAGCCTCTTCCCACGAACAGCGTATTGTCAGCGGCAAGGGGAAACCGCTCTCCGTTACTCAAACGAACCAATGCATAGGGGCTGTCAGGTGCTCCGACGAGGCCTCGATACCCCATGCCTGTGGGCGTCGCTATGCCACCACCAGTTCCATCAGGTCCCGTGCCACCTCCATAGCCTGGGGTGTATCCTCCAAGTCCTGTGATCTCTCTTGCCGAACCGTTCGAAGGCAGCTCGTCGAATCCCCCCGTCTCGATCCCGCTGTCGACACTCGAGCCGGGAACCCGCTTCACCCGGCCGTCAGGATCTACGTCAATCCAGCATTCCGAACGAATGAACGAGCGAAAGTTGTTAAGCGAGAAAACTTCGTTCTCATTGAGAACGTACTCGGAAAGCCGTTTAGTGAGTACGTTCGCGTTCTGACCCTCAAGCTTGAGTCGTTTCGCATCGCCCAGCTGGCGCAGGAGCATGAGTGGAGAGTTCTCGACTCTGAAGGACATACCATCGAAAGGGACAAACACAAACGACAGATGCCCGTCGGCATCCACGAACACGCTATCCATGTCGAAGACCATCGAGAAGTAGCGGTTGTTGCTTTTGTTGCACCAAATGAGCGCCAGCGCGATGTCGACATAGAGACGCGCAAGCCCGCTCTCGTCAAAACGGTTCTTCCGCACATAGGTTTTGAGGCTCACAAGGCCATTGACATCGTAGTAGAGGGCTACATCCTGGGCATTTCGCCCATAAGAGAAGTCAAATGGCAGAAAGGTACGATGTGGAGACCCCTTGAGCCAAGCCGACTGCTTCGGATTGAGCGCTTCACCCTTACCAGGCGTGATCACGAGTTCACGATGGCCAGTCGCACGACTCTTTCTGAATCTCTTCTTCATGCAGCACCTCCCTTCCTATCTTTGGACACGATCTCTTGAGGCTTTCGCCTAAGCCAGCATCATCTGCGAGCCCTCGACTACGTCATTGGAGAGCACGAGCGAGCGGAATGTCTCCTTTGGATTGACGATCTGACCAGACAGGGGACCGTCGAGAAACATCAGGTCGACTTCGTTGTTTGCCGCATAGCGTGCCGACTCCCTCGCTGCAAGGATGCGTGAGATCAGCTGCGCCCCCTGTTCGACCGTAATATCGAAAGGCACCCTAAAGTCGTACGTCCGCTGCGTTGCCGGCAACAGAACCTCGATGCGCACTTTGTCCTTCATCGCTCGGTTCCTCGCATGTCGCGCTTCATTTGCTCGAACTGTTCAGTGGCCATGCGAAGCCCATCCTGGTAGCGCTCGCCATCCTCATCTTGAAAACCGATATAGAAGATCCCGTCGATGGCGTCGCGGTCAAACATCACGTCGTCATCCGCACGAGCCTTGCCAATGGGATACGATACGCCGGCGTAGTCCCAGAGCTGGTTGGTGCTCGTATCTCCAACCATAGCGGCCGTAATCATGATCAATCCGTCAGTACCCTCAAGATGCACTACGGAGCCTATAGGTAGCCATTCGTTGGTCGTAATCATTCCTAGACCTCTCCACTTTTAATCCGCGTCATTGCTTAGTATCTAGCGTGTCTTGAGTAGTGATTGAATTTGACTATACGCAGCGTTCTTTTGCCTCAGCGCAGTCTGCGCGGCGTTGTAGTACTGCGTATACAGCACGTACAGGGCGTTGACTTCTGCTTGCAGGCTTTCACGCAGCTTTTTTGCAGCATCTAATGCTGAGTTGGCATTTGTCTCATTTCCCGAGCATAGCCGCTCGATGGCGCACATGATATCCCCATTCGCTTCAAGACAGTTATCGAGATGCCTCGCATAGTCTCTTAAGTTATTCACAAATGAAGTGTTAGTCGAAACAACCGCACGGCAGTCCTCACAAACGTGTTTTGCCTTGTTAAGCTGCTCAACCTTTCTGTTATATTGTTTTAGAGTCGTATCATAGAGCGCCATCTGTTGATTATAAGTCCTACTAAACATGTCTGACTGATTTCGAAGGCTCTGAATCTGACTGGTCTTTTGGGCGCTAGCTGCCATACATATCACCTTTGCCTATGCATTGGGGTTTTCATCAATAATGAGCAACCTTTCGGCAAACCCTACGGCAGTCTCATGAAAGTCAAAGCTACCGAATCGGCAATAAGGGATTAGGTCCGCCGTATTCCACTGGGCCGGGTCACTGGGCCTCGGCGCCCGTTCGAACGCGTACGAGAAGCCAATCGCGGGGAGGGCGATGGTTGTCTTTGACCTAAAGGAGCCATCGCGTTCGAAGTTGGGCAAGCGGTACGCGATGCCATCCTCCTCAGGCCCGCTAAAGTCGATGCCAGAGTAGTTGGAGACCACGTATCCGCAAACCACGGGCAGAGCAGCCTTCGTGTTGCGCACCATACGATCAAACATGGCTCCGCCGATGGCGCTTTCAAAATGCGAGAGAGTGCTCACCGCTTGGAGACCGCGCCGCGATGCCTGCAGGCGAGAGCCCTCGTCACGCCACCAGTCGCCGACGGTGAGCAGGCGCCTGGGGTCAAAACCGCAGCGATCCGCCGTGCCGATCACCTCGGAGGGACGATCGTGCATGAGGGCTGCCGCCCAGGTCAGATCAGAGTCGCCGCCAATGACAACGTGCTCGGCTGGCGGTGCGGCCACAAAAGACTCGCGGACGCGATGGATGGCAAGCATCGCCTCGTATGCGTCGAGCGGTGTCGCCAAGGGAAGGAGGAAGTATCCGCCGCGCAATCCCTTGCCACGAATCACCGCGGTGCCTGTGAGGTCGCCGCGCAAATAGATGCATACCGTACGCTTTTCGGTCTCGCCATCCCACAGTGCAGGCTCGCTCTCGTCCGAGACGGTGACGGTGGGCTGCCTGAGCGGTTCGAGCGCCCGGTCAAGGTCCTCGCGGGGATTGCCTGCGCCATCGACCAAGCCCAGCTTCTTGTACCGCCTGACGAGCGTGTGGCGCCACTGTTCGAGCTTCTTCATACGTCGCGGATCTGTGTTGCCAGTCATATCACCAGGGCAGGCAAACATCTCGGCGTCAAAGCCGCCCAGCAGGGCAAACAGATCCTCCTTTGAGAATCGGTTATCTTCTATGCGCATCTGATCATCATGCATTGCTCTGTGCTCCTTCTCGGGCTTTGGGCAGACCGAATGAGTGCTCGCCGTAGCCAGCTAGCCGAAGATGCTCTTCACCATTTTGAAGCCGCTGGAGACAAAGCCGCCCACTGCTCTGTTCACCATACCGAACCCCTTGACCACTGCATCATGTGCCCCGCAGTTCTTAAGCGCCGCCTCGCCCATATTCATAAGGGTTGTAGCTCCCCAGCCCGCAATAGCTCCGCCTATGACACCACCTACTATGGTGCCTACCGGCGGCAGGATTGCCGAACCAAGCGTAGCGCCGATGGCTGAGCCAGCCTTGCCTGCAGCCTTTCCCACCGCAAACTTGGCAATGCCCTTGACCGCCTCGACACCACCGGCAGCCACCTTGTCGGCTGCATCGCCCTTGTATTTCACACCCGCATTCACAGATTTGACACCGACACCAGCAAGAGCCATGACATCCGCGGCATAGCCGACGAGTTTACCGCCGGCAGCTAAGCGAGTCGTCAGTTTCGAAGCCTCGCCTCCCTTGCCTATGGTTGTACGGAAGGCCGATTCCACTCCGTCCTTACCTGCTCGTTTCGAGGCGGCAACACCCGTCTTAAGCGCATCCCAATTTGACTTCCATTCACTTGGTTTCAGGCAGTCAAAGGTAGACTTGAGTCCCTCTAGGCCCGCTCTTGAACCGTCTTTCATCGCAGACTTGAAGTAGTTCTTGAGACCTGGGTGCATAAGAGGCGGCAAGGTCGACTTGTATTTGTATGAGCTGTCTACAAGCGAGGAGACCAACGTGCCGATGCCCACCCCATGTTTGAAGATGCCCGTGAGACCCTTCCCAGTAGACAGCAGGCCACCGATGGCATCTAAAACACCGGGGAACATGACCTTGGGGTCGAGGGCCTTCGCATAGGTCTCCTCAAAGCTCTTGACCGCCGCCTCATACGTTTGGAAGTTGCTATAGGTGTCTTGCACCACACGCCTCGCGCTTGCTACGTCAGTAGCCATCAGGTCAAGTGGATACGTGATGCCGTAGCTGTTCTCAAGGCCCGAAGCGTCAGTTTTCACCTGCTGAATCGCATTCGAGAGATTCTGCGTCGAACCTGAGCCGCTTGTCAGACTTCCGTGACAGTTGCTAAGCATCTGGGCATCCTGCCCGTGATAAGCCAGCACCCTGTTTTGGATGGAGGCATTTGCGGCAAGCCCAATGGCCTCGTATTTTGCACGAAGCGGCCCCGAGATCTCCTCATTGGCACCATTAAAGCCATCGGTAGTTTTCTGTAGCGTATCCTGAAGACTCTCCAAATCTCTCTTGAACTTGTCCGTCTTAAAGGAGGCAGTCTTAGCCCATCCTCCGGCCGTCCCAGGCAAGAATGCCGCAATCGCAGCCGTCGTTCTGCTCGTCGCCACACGAATGTCTTGGGTCACCTGAAGCAGCTCTCGAGCGCCTTCTTGGAATTCGACAACATCCACCTTGAACATGGTCGACACCTTCCCTTGGTATCACAAAGCACGTCATTTCGTCTATTTATGCCGTCTTAGTAGACGATCCCGAAGTGCCTGCCTTGCCTTTGTTGTCGCCTTCATGCCAAGAGGCTTCTATCTCGTTAGCAGCCTTCTCATCAGCCGAAGTGAAGCTTTGTGCCGCACGCATCAGAAACGCCGTAATACCCGCGTCGTTGTCTTTGTATCTGCCAAATGTCTTATGGAGCCGCTTGAGGGTCTCCTTGCCTTTTACAGCCGCTTCGCCCTCCCATGCGCGAAAGCTCTTATCGAGGCTACCGTCTCGGCTGTAAGCGTCATCGAGCAGCTCGCCGACCGTCTTGAGCTTCTGTGCCGTGTCGAGCGTGGCGTCATAGTCAATCTTGATGGTGCCTGCCATCGTTGCTCCTCTCCGAGGGAGTCTAACTTAGGAGTGCCTCACTCGCCGTTGTCTGCCGTCAGGCGTGCGATCTCCGCCCGCTCCTGCAGATAGTCTGGCTCGACCAACTCAAGCTGTTCCAACGCTCGGAGCCCGTCGGCGTCGATGAAGCCAAGCTGATAAATCTCGTCCACTATCTCCCGTTGGAAGAAAATCGCATCATCGTGCTGGTTGCCCTCCGGATAGAGATATCCGATGTAGTCCCATATCTGTTCTGAGCCAGCCTGTATCACCATGTAGCCGGCAATCATCACCAATCGCTCTCCGCCGTCAAGGCGAACGACCGAACCAATGGGAAGCCAGTCCTTCTTTGCATTAAACATCTTGTAGTCCCCCTATCACAGATCGTCGCCACGAGGCTCGTCCGACGCCTCGATCAGTCGAACGCCAACAACGTTTCCGCGCATCACATAGAAGGCATCCGAACGATCCGCAGGCTGCCGGTACTCTGGAAGAGACCGCGCGAAACGGTAGACACTCTGGTCGGAGAATCCACCTCCGACCCAGATGCCGTTGCCAGATGACGAGACGACTTTGTACCAGTCCGCATAGATGGAGCGCACGCGCCAGAGTTCGGTCGCAACAATAAGGCTTGTCTTTCCGGAGCCCTTTTCCTTAGCGATGTAGTCCTGGATCTTCGTGGACGAGGAAGTCGGTAGTCCGCTTATAGTCTGAGCGACACTAGTGAAGATAATCACCTGCACATCACTGGCGCCTGCATCAAGCTCGTCGATAAACTCCACGAGCCTGTCCTCGTCGCTCAGTACGTTGGGGTCGGGCACTTCGCCCAAGATGTGCTGGGTGTCAATGAACCGGTAAGCCGCATCGCCATGGGCGTAGGACTCGCGCAGTCCCCGCAGATACATCCCCAGCGACTCCTCATCATTACCGAGCACGAGCATGTAGGGGGACTTCTCCAGGTTGTGCCACACAGGTTCTATCGACATCTTCGAATAGCCGACCGGGACGCGCGAGCCGTCGGCAGCGGCATGCATGTCTTTGTATCCTACGAAAGCGGGCAGCTGCGGAATAGGCCGGGCGTTTGCCGACGTCAGCGCCCTTGCCCGCAGCGCCACGGACCCGATGACATCCGACTCAGAGCGCTGCTCGTCTGCCAGCACCATTCCCTGGAACTCCAACAGGCGCTTCTCCTTGCGCACGATGCCACGGCGCTCCTGCTGCGGAGGCGTGACGCCGCGCAGCGACCCAAAGATGGTCACGTAGTCAGATTGGTCGTTGAGCATGGTGGGGATCTCCATGCCAAAGTTGGAGCGAAGTCGCATGCGGGGCGTGTTCGCCGTCGCCGCCGTAGCAATCACATGGATGCCGTAGCGCGGAGCGTCACGGGTGAGCATGACGAAGCGGTCTTCCATGTTGGGATTAAGCTCCTGGAAGGAGGCCAGATTGGCAATGCCCACGACGATGCGCGCAAGTGGCGTTGCCTCCCTTGCATTGTAGGCATCGATGCTGCCACCGTAGGGCGAAAGTAGCTTACGACGTTCCTGCATCTCCCCCTCGAGCATTCGGAAGAGGTTGCCCAGGCGCTCCGTGTCGCCCGAGAGCACGATGCCGCCAAACTGGGGAAGGCCTTCAAGGGCGACGAGTGCTCCCGAACCATAGTCAATAGCGTACAGCCACAGCTTCCTCGCGTCGTATTCTGACGCGAGGGAGACCATGATTGCCCGCATCCACCCATCTACATCGGAGTTCTGGGTGCCATAGAGCATCATGTTACCCGCCTCGACGATATCGACCTCAAAGGCATACTGCCGCTGGCTGTCGGGGTCGTCAATCTCACCAACAAAGCAGTTAAGACCGTTCTTGCTGGTCAGCTCATAGCGATTGCGGATGCTATCAAACGGGATGAGGGGCGGAAGCGGGTCGAGCCATAGCCGTTGCGCCTGCTTACTTGTAGTGCGAGACGCCTCCTCAATCTGGGAGAGCACGGCGTTGAGCTCCGACTCGCCGCCGCGCCTCTGGGAGCTCACGGGACGCAGGCGGGTGACCTCGTTGCCCTCGGCATCAAGCAGCTCCACGGCATTGTCGCGGCGCACCTCGAACGACTCCGAGGCTACATAGGGCAAGCCTGCATAGGCAGCCTGTCCCGTGGAGAAGCTCTCATTATAGCCAACCAACAGGTAATACCGTCCTGCCTGGGTGATGTCTGCCGCATCGTCGCGGTGGATCATCTCGCGAGAGTCGCCGGCATCCGACACCTTCAGGCACACTTTGAAGCGGGCGTTCGACCAAATCTGGTCATTGACGACACCGGAGGGCTTCTGGGTAGCCAGAATGAGATGCACACCGAGCGAGCGGCCGATGCGTGCCGCGGAGATGAGCTCGTCCATGAACTCCGGCTCCTGCTGCTTGAGCTCAGCAAACTCGTCAGCGACAATGAAGAGGTGCGGCAGGGGCTCGGTCAGCACCCCCTGGCGATAGAACGATAGGTACTTATAGATGTCCATCGTCGCTTCGCCGGTGATGTCGCGCGCCTGGTTGAAGAGATCCTGCCGACGCTTAAGCTCGGACTGGATGGAAACGAGCGAGCGCTTGATCGAGCCACCGTCGAGGTTAGTGATCGTGCCAGCAAGGTGCGGCAGGTGATGTCGCTCATTCTCGAATGCGCCCGCCAAGCCACCGCCCTTGTAGTCGATGAGCACGAAGGCGACCTCGTCAGGGGCGTAGTTGACGCACATCGAGAGCACATAGGTGATGATGAACTCCGACTTTCCCGAACCCGTGGTTCCGGCGATGAGGCCGTGCGGGCCGTGGATGTCCTCATGCAGGTCGAGTACGGCATGCTCACCCTCTTCGTCAGCTCCCATCCAGGTTTGCAGGCTCTGGGAGGCATCGTTCTCGGCCCAGCGCTGACCGATGTTGAGATGCCCGACACTACCCACCTGGAACATCTCGAGGAATCCGACACTATCCGGCATTGCGCTTCGCTGCTCGGGTACGTCGAGGCGAGCCCGGGCAAGCGAGAGGGCAAAGTCGCGAGCGCGCTCGGTCGACACCATGATGTCTGGGTCAAATTGTTGCAAGGTGCCCTGGACGTCGGAACGCGCGAACATGCGGGCCCTGCGAGGCCGCTGTCGGCTCTCGCTTGTAGCCATGTCAAGGGAGATGCCCAGGTTTGCACCACTCTTGGGATTAAGGTCCACGATGTAGCCGCACTCACGCGGGAGGTCGCTCAGGTCGTCACCCATGTAAATGAGCGAGAAGCCCTTGTTCTCGCGTAGCTTGAGGAGGCGCGTTATGGCTTCGGTCTTCTTGGCCAACTGCAAGTTTGAGCACACGATGATGTAGTACACCCCGTAGTCGCCAAGCACCTCGGCACGCATCTCCGCACGAGCCTCGAGCTCGTGCTCGATGAGCAAACCCTCCGAAATCATGCCCGAGTACGTAAGGGCCACATAGCGGTGCGTACCCGTCGGGTCGTACAGATGGCCAAGATGGGTGAGGAAGTCCCACTCAGCCATTTCGTCCTCCGTGCTCACCATAACGATTTTAACGTCTTGGTAACTGTAGAGCGAGCATACCTGAATGAGCAGGCCTCTCAAGAATTCCCACATGGTGGCGCGCTCACCGATGATGCCTGCAATGAAGTTCTTTGCCGGATTGAAGGCGAGGGGGATATCGCGCAGCAGAGGAGGGCGCTTCGACAGGTCGTCGACAGCGTCAAGCATGCGGTCGTCAGCCAACGAGAAGTGGTGTTGCGGCCAGGTGATCTCAGCAGAGATGTCTGCATCCCCGACACCGACACGCAGGTCCATGAAGTCTGTGTGCACGCTTGTGTGATTCATGAGCATGGGTGACAACACCGACGCCCGCTCCATGAGTTCGCCCACAGGACGGCGATTCTCCTCGAGAATCTGCGCCTGAGAAGCAGCCTCGTTAGCTAGGCTGTTTTCGATGCCGTCAAGATACGAGATGTAGAGCCTGCCACGCCGTGCCTCGTCTCGCTCGTCCTTGCGACGAGTATAGCCACGCGAGATGATGGGCCACACCACTGAGCCGCCAATCATGGCGACGGCCATCGCGACACTCGGTGCCACCGACAAGAACCCCGCGCCCTCGGCCACACGCGAAAGCGACGACGCCACCATAAAAACCGACGATAGGCCCATGAGGAACGAAGGCCCGATTTGCATGATGACCGGCTGGTCTTCCTGAGGCTTCTTCGAGGGCGGATCGTCGACGTGCAACTTGAGGGGATGAATGGACTTCGAGAGACGAGGTGCGGGGTAGAACACCTCGGGCTCTTGGTCGGTCTCTTCGACGTCAGGCATTGCGGCTACGATGGCACCATGGGTCATCAGGCCGATGCCCTCGATGTTTTGCATGACCAGTCCGCTTGGCTCGTTTACGGTTATGAAGTCAGAACCTGCGCCAATTGTCAGGTCGAGAATCTCCACTACGTCTCCCGGAGCCAGCCAGCGGGGATTGTGGGCCTGCAGCTGCACCCCATTGACCAGCGTTCCATTAGAGCTTCCCAGATCGGTGATCGTGAGACGGCCCTGTACAAATGAAAGCTCGGCGTGATGGCTCGATACGAACCTGCTCATGTAAGCGAAGCCACAGTCTGCCGCGCGACCGATACTGACGGTTGTCTCCTGGAAGAAGCCGAGCTTGCGGTAGGTGCGCATTCCTTGGTGCACCGGACGGATATAGAGCGTGATTATCTCGGTGTTGCGGTCGTCTGAAACAGAGACCACCGCCTCCTTGTCGGGTTCAAGCTCCAACGCATCGTTAACCGCAGGCTGGGAGAGCTTGTGATGTTTGGATGCCGAGAGCACGACTCTTCCGTCGTGCAGCTCGAGGTGGGCGATGGAATTGTCGGCACCGACATTGGCATCCATGCCCAACCAGATTGCCGACTGCACCGCTTCGTCAAACGAGAATGTTTTTGATGACACTTGATTCTTAAGCGTCACAAGCAACCGGTATGCCAATCGTCCACCATCCCTGATTTGATGGAAAAACCGGCACTCCCCCAGCAAGGGAGTGCCGGCCCATGCGTTTACATGCCCTGAGCGATCTGCTGATCGGTTGCCTCGAGAGTAGCAGCGGTGTTGTCCAGAGACTGGGCAATCTCCTGGATAAGCTCCTGGGCCTTCACGAAGCTGGGACGCAGCTCCTGGAAGCGGGCCTCGTACGCACGGCTCGCTTCACCTTCCCACTCACCCTGAAGAGCAGAGAGGAGGCTGTCCATCTTGGAGATGACCTCGCCAACCCTGTCGGCCTCATTGCGGTACTCGTTAGCGCGGGAGCGCATCTGATCGGGCGTAATCCTAATCTGTCCAGCCATAATATCCAACCTTTCTATTCATCAGAACCTGGCGTATCCAGGCCCTAATCCACTAGAAACTCAAACTCCTCGTTGGCGAGACGAAAAATGTCTCCCGCCTCAAGAATCGCTGACTCGCCTTTTCCAAGTCTCTGCTCATTGACAAAGGTGCCGTTGCTCGAATCGTTATCCTTGAGCACGTAGTGACCCTCTGATTCGAAAAGAACGGCATGCCTTCGACTGATTCCCCTGTTTCCTGAGAGCATCAGCGTCGCACGGGTACCCTTGCCGAGCACGGTTGGCAACTTGCACTCGTACACCTGGCCTGTCGACAATCGACGAATCGAAATCCGGGGTTCTTCTTCAAAAACGAGTGTGGGTGAATCGGGGTCATCGTCTTCTGACGCAAAACCATCAGGAATAGGGACCTCCTTGCGATTGACTGGAGCAACTGAATCTTCGCTAGTCTTACGTACATCCGGCTTCTGCTCGAGCCCAATCTCTGCATTTTGCCCAAGGATATCGGATGAGTCCGGAACTCCCACAGCTTTGAATTGTCCAACTCTCACAACTGAAACAGATGAAGAAACCACTGGGTCGTACACATCAGCACCAAAGACCGTTGTCCCAACAGAGTCCTGTACATAAGACTCCTGACGAGAGAAATGCGTTGCATCCGCCTGATGTACAAAATGCTTTTCACCAGCCGTTACTTCCTGAGCACCCACTTCTTCATCAGCTTGGGCGGATACTCCAAAAACGCTTGTGTCGCCACTTGCATACTGTATTACCCCTGTGGTTTCCGATTTCACAGCATTCGTAAGTGGCACGAGCTTGATCCGCATGGCCGATGCGCCACCACCGTCTTGTTGCGACAACCCTACAGTACCTGAAGCTGACGCGAGCCAGTCGGCAGGGTCTCTCAACGGATAAGAGTCCTCGGTATCGCTCGTTCCGGTATGGACGGGTGATGTCACAAAGTCACCGGCCGAGCCAGTGTGGAAACCTGTATCATTCACTTCTACAAGCTGACTCACCACATTGAGCCCGCCAACCGTGAACGGCTGCTGTCTCTTGGTTAGTTTTGTCATACTAGAGGAGGCTCCCGCATCGCCAGCAGACTGTCCATTAAGCTGTATTCCACAGTTGAGGCAGTACTTCCAACCCGCTTCAACATCTCCTCCACAAGAAGGGCACTTTAGGGCACTTGGCCTTTTGTTAAAGAGCATGGCGTGCATTCACCTCCTCTGATTCTCATCGGCCACGTTTATCGTTCTTAGCTGCGCGCTGTAGGGGCATCAGGTTCAACAGTCTCCTTGCGCCTGCGGTAGGCAATCGTTCCACCAGTCAGACCCGCCGCCGCTGCCAGCACCAAAAGGACCTCGGGAGCCAAGCTGGTCACGTACGAACCCTTGGAACCAGCTTGGTCAGAGCGGCCCGCATAGTCGCTTACCGTGATCTGCACATCGCGGAATGCGAAAGATTTCTTAGGAATCATGAAGGCATATGTCCCGTTGCCCCTGTCTTCAACCTGATCTGCTGCAAGCTTCACACCGTCAACGACGACGGAAACCTCATCTGGATTAGTCGAGGAGGTTAGCAGGTCGGTCACGTGGAACGATGCCTCATAGTCGCCAATCGAGAACGTACCAGGCAAATCGACCTCATCAATCATGGGACCCTGCTGGTCGAGAACAAACTCAGCTGTGCCGACCTTGACGGCAGCACTTGCGCGCTTCATGTCTGAACTCCAATAGTCCGCTGTATTATTGCCGTTTGAAGCAGAGTCTTCAGATGCAACGTTCACGCGATAGAGGCCTTGACCCTCTCCCGTCTCGCTCTCATCGCCCGAGCCCGCACCGAAGTTTGCTGAGCGGATAGAGTAGACGTATTCTGCCCAGCCGTACTCGTTCTGCCGCTCCTCTTCCCTTGGCACGATGAGTTGATAGCCTTCACCGGTATGGGCATCACCCGCAACATCTTGCTGAATCTCGGTCGTAGTATTTGCATATTCCTTCGAAACGATATGCTCACCCAGCTCCGAATCAACACCACTCACGTTAATCTCACGCACCATAACCATAGGCGCCTGTGGCAGCATCTCTTCGTCTTCTGCGAACTGCTCACCAGTCTCATCGTCAAGGATACGAACAATATAGTTCGAACCAAAACGATTGACTGAGAAGGTTATGTAAGCCTCTGCAGAATTCTCTGCCAAATCCTTCAACGTGGCATGGATGGTATATATGTCATCCACATCCACGTTGTACGTGGTCGTACCATCTTCACTTTCCGTAGCACCAAAGTCCTGGAAGGTTACGGTCTGTGCATTGCTTCCCTCGGAAACGCCGTAATCGTAGCCCTCCTTGGGTAGATCGCCCTTGTTGACATCGCCATTCTTATTGCCGACGAGCTCGAATGCCCAGCCCATCGTGTCGTAGTTTGCCTCGTCTTCGTAAGTGATGGCGGGAGCTACTACGCCGTTGTAAGCATCGCCATCACGGATAACACCGTGGTATGCGACGCCCTCTTCGAAGTCTTCGCCTTCTTCAAGGTCCATGCCTTCAAGCACGTTCTCCATGCCAAGACGCTCGCCGATACCACCAAACGTAATCGTAGGCGCCTTGGTGTCGACGGTAAACTCTGGCTCTGTGTATGGTACCGCCTCATTGCTGGCAAGATCTCTGCCGCTGATGGCCAGATTGTACGTACCGTCTTCTCCAAAAGACACAATGCAAGTATGCGTGTCACCGTTAGAAGACCAGCCGCCAATAGAGCCATTGGTGTCAATGGTAAACAAACTTGAATCGAAGTTATGTTCCGTGACCGTGATAGTGGCGTTGCGGCCTGCGCTGTAATACTTGCCGTTGTGTACATCATTGTTGTCAAAGGTCACTGTCATGACAGGAGCGGTCTTGTCAATGGTAAACTCCTCAATGCGCGGCTTCTCCGACTGGTTGTCAGCGATATCAAGGAAGTCAATCCACACGACATAGTGTCCGTCGCTGTTAAGCGCCTCAGTAAACGACCAGTTCTCTCCGTTACCATGGAAACTAGAGGCAGGTATGTCGTACGTGGTTGTCGCGCGACCAGCATTTCCCTCCTGCTTCTGAACATGAAGGACGGCGCGCTCGCCCTCGTACTTCTTGAGATAGCCGAAGTTGAACTCGTTGATAGAAGCCGAAACACTCTGATCTGAGTTGTAATACGTTCCAGCGGTCACGCCAGAAAGACTTGCACGGGGGCTCGTCTTGTCATGAATAAGTGCAAGTGGATACGTACCCTGACCGTTGATTGAGCTATTCTCAGTTGAGCTACCTTTGTAATCTTGAACCTTACCGTTTTTATCGATAGACCAGGTACGGGTATTACCAGCAAAATCGGTAAGCTTCAGAATCACCTTGCGATCGAATTCAGTATCGTTCTTCGAGTCGGTTCCATCAATCAGAGGCACGGTGACGCTACCAGTCTTACCGTCCTTGCTTATAGTGACTTCCTTGGTGTATTCACCGTCTTCATCCGTAAAGGATGTCGCTTCGCCACTCGCAATACGGAAATTATCGCTAACATCAATGGTTACCGTAGTTGCGGGTTTATAGAACTCTCGCTCACCCGTCTTATCCTGACCGGTGTAGGTCGGCTCATGGTTGACGGTAACTTTGTTCACCGTTGGCGCCGTGAAGTCAACAACGAGTTGCTTTTTCGGTTGGCTATCATCCGGATAGTCATTGAAGTTGTCAGCCAGATCTTCGGCATGCACAGTTGGAGCGACGTAGGAACCCTCACCATATTCAATGGTAGCTGTCCATGTCACCTCACAATCATCAGTATCACTACTCGGTTTAAGTTTATTCGTATTAGATATGGTGCCACCATTTGCCTCTATAGTCGTATCACCTGTATCAAGGTTACGATCTTGAATTGTAACGTCCAAGCTTATCGGAACGTTATAATAGGTGGTACCGATAGCATTATCAGTCTTGGGAGCAAGAGTGAGATCAGGATTGGTAGATTTTGGATCACTTATAGAAGTCTTTGGGGTCTCTGTATCAATAGTAAATGCGTCAATATGCAGCGATTCAACTAGGTCGAGTTTTGTCGTGGCGACATTGCCAGCCTTGTCCCTACCGCTAATATTCATGGCATCATAATCGGCATCTACTGTGAACGTAAGCGTGCCCTGATACTGCTTGACACCCTTCAGTGCCTCAATATCGCCATTATATGTATCCTTGAGCAGCGACCATCCACTCGAAACATTGATCAGATCAAGGTTCGCATTTGAACGCCCCGTAGCTGTAGCTACAACATCTTCAAAGCCATCCTCATCCCAGTTTGCCTCGACCACCGTGATGGTTGCGGTTCGTTCCTTTTGATAGTAGTTTCCGTTATGCGGTGCCCCTTCATCACCATGGTTATCCCACTCGATAAACATGTAAGGCTGAGTACGATCAATAGTAAAGGTAAAAGTCTCAGGATCGCCTATTCTTGCCTGGTCCTTATCCTTCTTCGTTTTACCCTTTCCTACAGGCTTAAGCTCTACTGTGTATGTGCCCTCTTCAGCAAAAGTAAGCATATCCATGTCTTCAGGAACAAAGATGTATTGTGTAGTCTCGCCTTCACCAGACTTATTCCAAGTTCCCCTAATGTCACCAAGTGTGATTGCATCTCCATTTGGAGCTTTTCCTGTAACAGCTACACTAGTTTTCTTAGTGCTCAGATTCTTATCTCTAACAGCGAAGGATACAACTGCAGAATCTATGTTATGCACAGAACCATCTGCGATCATGCCTTGAGCACTACGAACGGTAATATCTCCCTTTGGATTGCTTGTGTTAATTGCAAACTCTACCGAAGTCGGAATGACAAGTCTGTCAGCTATATCTCTAAAGGAGCTCGAAACCTTGTACTCACCATCGGCATTCAGAAGACAATCGAAGGAGCTCTCATCAAACTCATACGCTCGAACCGATTTATACAATTCATACGTACCGGAGTCGTTCTTCTTATAAATATTGAAGACTGCCCTATTAGGATAATACTTCTTCAAGAGATTGAAATTCGACTCATTAACAGTCACTGTTACAGTCACAGGTTCTGAATATACAGAATCTCTATCATCGCCCTCGGTATCAATACCAGTAATACTAATCTCGGGATCTTTAAGGTCAAGCGTGAGAGCATAAGGATTCGTCTGATTCAGGACTTCGAAAAGCGAGTTATTGCCAGAACTCACTTCCTCCCCATCCACAGTGGTTGTAAAGTCTTTGTTAATGCACCATACGCTTGTATTACCTGCTTTATCCTTGGCGATTATGTAAATATCTCTGTCAATCGTATTGCCGTCGTTTTCCAGCTTTATTTGGACTGTCTTTCCACCTTTGCCATCGTTGCTATCACTTATTATACAGGAATAATTCTGTTCCTGACCATCCTGATTAGGGAGTACACGCACTGTATCAAGAAGCAGATTGTCACTTACACCAATCGTTATCGTAACAGTGTTATCGGGCTCTGGCACTTCTTCAGTTGCTTCGATGGAACCATATACAATTAGCGCACCATCCTCATTATCAGCTCCGATAATATTTGCATAGCTACGTGATATGGTTGCTTCCGCAAAGGTGGGTGCAGTTTGATCCCCAGCCGCACTTCCAGTGAATATCCGGGTGACGGAACCCAAGCCGTCGTAAGCAATCACCTCTACTTCATATGTCCATCCTGGAACAAATGTATATGTCGCAGTCCAAGTTTTGTTATCGCTGGTTGTCCAATTACTCAGTCTGTCGTTGCTCTGTGTGATACCGCCGACAGTTGTATTCGCAGGATCAAAGTCACCGCTCTCATCAGTTATGCTAATCTCCATCGTTGGCACCAAAGAGACACCTGTTGGCCAAGTAGCATCGTTAATCACTGGTTGAGGATTAATAATAAATGCCTCTTCGCTTAAGTTGTACGTCTTCGTATTGATACCATCTGAGGTTTCAATGACAATATCGCTATAGGTCCCGGCTTCCGTAAAGCTTATAACCCCTGTTGCGGTCTTGCCACTGATGGTGAATTCTGGTGTTATCTCCCTCGGGTTTTCTTCTGCGTCAACTGTAACCAACAGCTTTGTGTGATCAGTATCAATTTGACTATCATCTTTGATATTGACCGTCAGAGAACGCTTGCGGTATTGTCCTGCGGCAGCAGTCGAATCGAAAGAGCACGATGTTACCTCTGGAGCTGCAGTATCCAGCACTATCGTGCGAGTCCATGCCTCGGCCGTGTTGCCGTCCTCATCTTTGGCAACGATTGTTACAACATTTGTTCCCTCTTCAAGCTCGACCGTTGCTTTGTATTCCTGCAGCTTATCTGCGCTCTGGTTGAAAGTGGTCTTGCTCTTGGGGCTATCTGCCTCGGAAGAGTCGAAGGACGTATGCTCCACTTCAATGTAGGAGTCATTCTCATCGACAGACAGGTTCTCGTCCTGATCCGTCACCAGAATAGCGAGCTCCTTGACGTTGGTGTAGTCAGTGGTCTTAGTCGCACTAGAATCTGTCGGGTCGGGCTCGACTTCTTGTGTTTCTCCCTCTACCTCGCGTGTGACCTTGACCTTCGGAGTATTCTGGCCCTCTTCGTCCTGCTGCGCAGTCAGGACGACATCCGTCTCGTTACTGCTGGACTTCTTAGCGTTACTCGCTTTTCCCTCACTATTCGAGCCCTCCAACTCCCCCTCAACCGTGTCGTCAGAAGATTCAGAGCGCGTTTCACTCGTCTCTTCTGTCGTGATCCCATCTTCTGCTTCTGTTGGATCCCCGGCCGTTCCAGGAACAGGTTCGCTTACTGGCCCCCCTGTCGTGGTCCCATCTTCTGCTTCCGTTGGATCCCCGGCCGCTCCCGGAACAGGTTCGCTTACTGGCCCCCCTGTCGTGGTCCCATCTTCTGCTTCCGTTGGATCCCCAGCCGCTCCCGGAACAGGTTCGCTTACCGGCTCCTCCATGACATCTGGAACAGGGTCGTCTGCATAGGCATTCACGGGTCTTACGGGCACCAGCGATGCTACCAGCGACAGCGAAAGTGTCCCCATAAGGACACGTTTGCCCGCGTTACGCATCAGCATTTCGATTGAAGCGTTGTTTTTCTCAGTGCTCTTCTTTATCATGAGCCTTCTCCCAACCAATTACCAAGACGTCATTCGAGTGGAGAATGACGATTCTCTTAACCAATGTGAAAGCAGCCTGTTCCTGCTGTGTCCTTGCGGGCATCGTTGACTGCTGCGCTTGCTCGACTTCAGATGAGCCCGCGACCTCGGTCGGAGTGTTATCGACTTCATCGCCATGTGTTACTGCCGTAGCAGTCATGTCCTCATGATCTGTAGATGCCGACGAAAGCGTCTGTCCGGAAATGGCAATGGGCACCCTTTGGGCCACGACAGCAGGCATGCTGTCCAGGACAGTGGCAGTCTCGTCTTCCTTGTCACTTTTCACGGCTGCCTTAACAGCTTCCAAAGCCTCGTCACTACGCTTGGACCGACCGCGACGCGCCGCGCGTCTCGTGGCGCTCGTGGTCGCACTCGAGGAGGCTCCGTGTGACTTGCCTGCAAGGTCATCCATGACCAAGCGAATCTCGAGCACAAAGTAAGTACGTACCGCCATAATGGCGAAGGCTATCGCTACTAAAAGCGCAATGATGCTAGTGATGAGAAGAATCGTCTGTGGGGCTGGCATCTTTTATCCCTCCCCGTCTTCAGAGCTGCCCGACAGGCGGGCGGTTGGGCTATTATAAGTGCGCAGAATGTTGTTGCGCGCCTCCTTCTCACCAGCGACGATTTCCTCGCCGATGGGGCCAGCCACCACTTCATTGCTCTCGATGAAGGGCTTCAGAGCGCTGGTACGCTCCTCCACAAGATCGAGGAAGTCCTTGGCCTGGTCTTGGGATATGCCTGCACGCCTGAATCCGCTCAGGTTGTTTGCCGAGCTAACCGACTCGAACGCCACCTGATAGAGCCGCAGCTGAACGATAGGCTCTGCCTTGTCGGCAATCCCGCCTGGCTCCACCGCTTCGGTGATGGCCTCCCAGAACTGCTCGTAGGTGTCGTTGACGTTGGCGCCCTCGCGATTTGCCTTGGTTATCTTGTCATGGAAGTCACCAATTGTCTGATACGCCAAGAGCGCCGTATATTCATCGAGGTCGTCATCAACCTGCAGGCCTCGATACTCGCCCTCCTCCACATTGCAAGCCTCGAGGGCATTGCGGAACCACACGCTCGACCGCGAGGCATTCTCGAGTGCCGCCTGTCCCGAAATGGAGTCAGAGGCACTTCCCTGCATGTCCCTCACGCCCAGGAAGTCGTAATAGCAGAGATAGGCAATGCCCACGTCGTAGCACAGGCGAGCATACTTCTCATCATCGCGAATGTCGCGGCCATACCGCTGCCACGTGCTCACCCAGCGCTCGGACTCGGTGGGCGTGAAGACGTCATCAGCCTTGTAGGTTTCAATCAACTTCTGATACGGCTCTACGCGGTCCGAGGCGATCTCGATGGCACGAAGATAGTACTCCTCCGCTTCAGAGGGCTCCGAGGTACGCCTGCCGTTCTCTGACTGGCTCGCAAGAACCACGTTACGCTCGTCAGTCGAGGCCAAAGACGCATCGTGCATGAGTGCATCATAAGATGAGTTGCGGACTAAGAAGCTTCCTCCTAGCAGAGCGGCACTCACCGCAAGTGCAATGCCTGACGCACGCACCTGCCCCCAGAAGGTATCAACCTTCTTCTGCTGCGCCGCACGCCACTCGGCGGTGAGCACCTCGTAGTGCTCGAGGTCGTAGCGCATGTCCTCGATGGTCTGGTAGCGATCATCGGGAACACGTTGCGTCGCACGGAGCAAGATCTGCTCGAGGCCGTCGGAGAGCTGGGGATTGAGCTCGCGGATGGGGCGCATGTCAAAGTCGACCGTAGTCTTGTCGCCAGAGCCCACCCTTCGCGGCGTATGCCCTGTGACCAACGTGTAGAGCGTAGCGCCAAGCGCATAGACGTCCGCACGCTCATCGATGGGGTAGAGCTTATGGGCCTCCGCCTCTATCTGCTCGGGTGCGGAATAGCCCGCCGAGCCGATGCGTTGGGCTGATTCTGCCGCCCCAGGCGTCAGTTCCAGTGAGATGCCGAAGTCAATAAGCTTGACCGAGTCGTCATCGCGCAACATGACATTGGATGGCTTCATGTCGCGGTACACGACAGGCGGGCGCATGCCATGCAGATACCCAAGAACGTCACACAGTTGGATACCCCAGTCGATGACCTCCTCCTGGTCAAATGGGGTACCTTGCTCGGCAAGCACCTTGTCGAGCGCGGTACCGTTCACGTAATCCATCACAACAAAGATGGTGTCGCCAGTATCGAGAATGTCGACGACGCGCGGTATGGCCGGATGATCGAGGCGCTTCATAAAGTTTGCCTCGTCGATGATAGCCTGTCGGTTAACAGCCCCCTGAAGGCCTCTTACATTGGGCTTAATCTCTTTAACGGCCCATAGCTTACCCAGGCGCTTGTCCTGCGCGAGCCAGACCACTGACATGCCGCCGCGGCCGATGACGCGGATGACCTCATACTTGCCGTCGACGACACTGCCCACCTGGATGCCGGCCATCAGGCATCGCCTTCTTCAAGAATTATCGTGGGAGAATCATTGCCTCCAGGCTCCTCGAAGACAAACGTCGCAGAGTCATCGCCGTCGACGACGTCGTCCTCTTCAAACACAAGCGTTGAGGTGTCATCACCTTCCGCAATACGGTCGTGCACCATAAAACCTGCCATCGCTGCCTCGGTATCATCACCTGCGAAGACTTCCGTTGATGAGTCGTCGCCTGTAAACACAGGCGAAACAGAAGCGACCGTATGGGCAGACGCGACACCTGACAGGCATGCAACGGTAAGATTGTCAACCTCTCCAAGCCGCAGAGCGTGCTCGATAATAGCTTGGCATGCTTCAGTTAGCGAAGTCTCACTTGTGCGATCAGCGTCGGCAAACATACTTGCAATACCATCGTTCCCTGGGCGCTTCCAAACACCGTCGCAGCACAGCACAAACAAGTCGCCCTCGTTGTAGGTCCCACGATAGAATGCCGGCTTAAGCAGACGCTGTGTGCCAACTGCCTGCAAGATGACGTGGTTGGCAGCAGCGTCAACAGGCTCTCCAGCTGCGAGCTGCTTGTTTGCCAATGTCTGGTCCTCGGTAATCTGTCGCACATAGTCTTTTCCAAGCAACAAGGCGCGACAATCGCCTACGTGGCCCACCAAATATGCGCCACCGCATGCAATAAGGCCTGTAAATGTCGTTCCAAGTCGGTGGCCTTTCGAAGCCCCATAGGATCTGATGACACCGTTGGCTTCCTGAAGCATCGACTCCCAGATAACCTGAACCGCATCAAAGTCAAAAGCACCACGATCTGACATGCCTTTTACCAAAAGGGGAAGCTCGTTTTCGAACCACATCAAAAACTGATGGGCTACCGTAGAGCTGGCCACCTCACCAGACGCATAGCCCCCAACCCCGTCGCACATAACGGCAAGCGCTACCTCGCCAAGAGGAGTACGCGCCACTTCCAGAAGGCACGCATCCTCGTTCACATTCTTCCTTGTTCCCACATTGGTGTAGGCCGCTATATGGGACACGATGCTGCTGCTCTTCCCCTCGAATGCATGGCTGACAATCCAAATGCTGGCGTGACACCAACACAAATTTACATTTTAGGAAAAGACCTTTTTGCGGCATTAACAGCAATAGACGCAATAATGACATTATCAGAATCAGTTTTAACGTCTTAACCGGAGGAAGACCTCAGTATTTGATTAATTGGCAATCTCGCCTTACAGACGCATAAGCCTAGGACTGAATTCGTCGCAGTCAAGCTAAGAAGACTGATTCAGAGCCAGCAAGCTTGTGCAGAAGCCCCATGTTACGAGAACCGGATTGAGTTCATTATTTGATAAAACTCAATAGTTCTAGCCTTGTCCAGATCTTCGGAGACCATTCCAAAAGCCATGTAGCACAAACCCTCGTTGATGAACACGCGGCAATCGAAGACGCTGTACTCGGTCGACGGAGCCAGTATTCCTCGTGCTGTGGCGTGAGCGTAGGTCGCCTCATCGTCTCCCAGATACTCCATCTGCGGCTCCAACATGACTTCGAGACCACTCACATCCTCATCATTTTTCAAGTTGTCGAGCATGGCGCTCACGCCGTCCTTCGACACTCTGATCTCGTCCCTTCCAATCGAAAGCTCTTTGACCACATCGGCTACACCATTGCCATACTGTTGTGCCAGGTCCTCGGTAAGGTCAAAGGACTGCAACGAGATTCGGCAGCGATTATCTTTACGAAGAAAAACAACAATGCTGTTCTCATCCGTGCTGTCAATGGCCCAGCCGTCAGGCACTGAAACAGACAAGTCGTGGAGTCGCATCCCCTGCGCTGCAGAATCCACACCTGTAGTTGAATCGTCATGAATGGTGGTTTCGTCTTCCGATGAACGCACATGCATTACAAACGAAATGCCAAAGCCAATCAGACTGCCAGCCAATATGAGCGCCAAAGATCCGAGTGCGACTCGGAGAAGGCCTTCCTTTCGGGTCTTCAACTCTCTCGATGTGCAGGACGCGCGTCTATCAAGTTCGACGTCAACGGCGATGGGTAAGCTTACTTCTTCGAAAGGCACTGTCTTGCTCCGCTGGTCCTGGTCCTGGTCCTGCTCTGGCTCTGGTGCTGCACGACCATTCCCAACGAATGCTGGAGCATCCGAAGAGCTCCACAAGGGCAATTGGAGAGAAGTGACGGTGTCGTCTCCTGCTGCGGCTGATTGAGGACTCGGCATCACATCCTGGTCCCGATTGATAGGAACAAGCGGTTGAAGCTTTGCGATTTGATTCTGAGGTTGCTGGGTCACCGAATTTTCCGATGACACGACGGACATATCAGGGAGACGTTCACCACACACGGAGCAAAACACCGCAGAGCCCATTAGTTGGGAACCACATTTCGGACAAAACACGCCCCACGCTCCTTTTGCACGTAGACTCAATTGTCGAAGGGGACTCGCCTATAACGATGAAGCACTTCTCTTGTATGCTGCTTCCTTTTCTGGCTAACCGGGATATGCTCGCCAGTGCTTAACTCGACGTAATCACTTCCAAGAGCAGATACAAAGCGCGTATTAACAACAAAGCTCTTATGGCATTGACAAAAATACTGAGGCAAACAACGTAGTATTTCGGAAAGCTTACCGTAGGTTCGCAGATTACCTCCAGTTAAATGCAGCGTCAGGGTGCGAGCGTTGCTCTCAACATAGCGAATCATCTCTGGATATACAGTCTGTTCAACACCTTTAGTGCGAATAAAGAGTGGTGTTTCAAGATACTCATTCAAGCTTCTCTTGGCAAAGCTCAAAGCCTCAATTACCTGGTCCTCGGTTGGACAACTCGGCAACAAGTACACATGTGGTACCGCATAGACCTCTGGCGTTGCACTAGGCGATCCGTCGATGAATATTACCCTGGTCATTTCTGAGCAAATGACATGTTGGCGAACAAGACTGATGCTGCCAGAGTCGTCCCAAGGATAGCGGGCTTCAACAATCAGAATGTCCAGTTGCTTATACCGCACGTCTTCGCGGAGCTCAGCCAAATCTGTGTAAAGAGAAACCTCGCATGCGCCGTTACCCTCGTCAGCAATCCCCACCATACGAGCGACTTCGTGACTACGATCAACGTTGCTATCGAGAATAGCAATCGAGTAGTGCCTGGCGCTGTTCTGCACTATTGGAGCCCCTTATTGCCGTGAACCAAGCCTATAACCCATGTAAGGCGCAGTCGGACAAGGTATACACTATAGCGGTTGTGCCAATTAGGATTGCTTAATTATTCACACACCAACAGAACTGGTTGGGTTTCGAGCATAAGCGGTATCGTTGTTCTCACAAATGCATCATATCGATTCATTGTTGTACTTGTTATATGAGTTTAACAGTCAACCAAATGGTTGATACTACCGTATCCTCTAGCTGCGGAAATGTCTTTGGGCTATGAGCTGATGGCGAACCGCCCTTGTGGCCTCTGGCACTTCTCCCTCGCCCACTTGGCACGAAAAAGTGCACGCGTCAGTTCAAATGCGGCTGCAGGCTCTTCATCTCCATTCCGGTGAACCTCCAGAGATAGCGCTTAATCTGGGTGCACAGGTTGTTCGCTATGGCAACTCGCTCCAGACACACGGGGTCCTTTATGTCCGACTTGAGGCCTCGCGTACGCCCCTCACAACCCCGACCGCCACGTTGTGACCGCGCTCCTTGAAGCCAGCAATCGTGAAGTTCTCGGTCATGCCCCGCGAGGCCGCCCTCAATCCGTTTGGACGATATGCGAACACTCAAATGTCGGGCCTCGATGCACCGCTAGTCCGCCGACCTGCAGTCTTATTGAAGTGGCTGGTTTGGAGAGCCTGGTTGTGAGTGTTTTCAATGGTAGCTAGAAGCCTTTTACGAAGTATCCCCAGATGTAGTCGGCCAAGTACACAGCTCCGAGGAGCGCGGTTGGAGGAAACGCAAGCCCCTCTCCCACGTACAGGATGAGGACAGCCGTAAGAGGCACCACAATCTGCATGAGCGCATACCCAGCAAGGGCAAAGACCGCAACTGAACGCAGACACACGTATCCGCCAATGTTGCCCCAGTTCCAGATCTCTGTGTTGTAATCCCACCAACGAATGCCGCCGCAAAGCCGATAGAGCACCCATCCCGTCACGAGTTCGAGAAGTCCCGTGACCACGGCTGAGCGCAAAATGACCCTCAGTGCAAACATGCGCACATCCCAACAGACAAACATGATGCCCAGCGCCCCAAAGCCATAAATGGGCAGCCACGGACCAATCCCGTGCCCACGCCTGACCCATTGGCCGCCTGAGTCGACGTGATAGAAAAGCATTTCGTAAACCCAGCCGGCAACGGCAGAACCTACCATGACGAGGATGACCAGCGAGGCAAAGCCCGTCCAAGACAGATCGAGGTCGAGGCGAATCGCGTCAAAGAAAGCCAGCATGGCGAACTCCTGATGAGAAAACCCGGAAATGCTTGCCTTGATGATAGGCCGCTTTGCGCACAGAAGACAAGCTGCCTAGCAGCGAAGGGAGATTCCACGCCCGAGCAAGCAAGCGTGCAAAAGGCGCGAGGCCTTCCCGAATTGTTACGATGCCCCGCCCGTCCTGTTACGACTAAGAAACCGCAGCAAACCGTGCATTATCCTCCTTCTATTAACTTTGCCACCAAGAGGGAGGTTCCCATGAACATTGCCATCGCAGGATACGGCAACCTTGGCCGCGGTGTAGAGGCCGCCGTCACTAATGCCCCCGACATGGACCTTGTTGCCATCTTCACCCGTCGCGACCCCGCAAGCGTGAAGGTCGCAACTGACACGCCCGTGTATGCCTGGAGCCAGATGGCCGAGATGACCGACCAGATTGACGTCGTCGTCATCTGCGGAGGCAGCGCCACCGACCTGCCCCAGCAGACCCCAGAGCTGGCCAAGCTCTTCACCGTGGTGGACAGCTTTGACACGCACGCCAACATCCCCACGCACTTTGCCAACGTTGACGCGGCCGCTCGCGAGGCCGGCACCATCGGCATCATCAGCTGCGGTTGGGATCCAGGCCTGTTCTCACTCGCCCGCCTGTATGCCAGCGCCGCGCTGCCCAATGGCGCGGACTATACCTTCTGGGGCCGCGGCGTAAGCCAAGGCCACTCCGACGCCATCCGTCGTATCCCGGGTGTCGTGGACGCGCGCCAGTACACCGTCCCAGTTCCTGAGGCCGTCGAGGCCGCTCGCTCCGGCGAGAACCCTGAGCTCACCACGCGCCAGAAGCACACGCGCGAGTGCTTCGTGGTTGCCGAGGAGGGCGCTGACCTGGCCGCCATCGAGCAGGCCATCGTCACCATGCCCAACTACTTCAGCGACTACGACACCACGGTGACCTTCATCTCCCAGGAGGAGCTTAACGCCAACCACGCCGGCCTCCCCCACGGCGGTACCGTTATCCGCAGCGGCCGCACCGGCCTTGCCAACGAGTTTGGCGACACCGTCGAGTTCTCGCTGCAGCTTGACTCCAACCCGTACTTCACGGGCAGCGTGCTTGCCAGTGTGGCTCGCGCCGCGTATCGCCTGAGCAAGGATGGCCAGGTTGGTGCCCGCACCATGTTTGACATTCCGCCCGCACTGCTCTCTCCGCTCTCTGGCGAGGAGCTCCGCGCCCACCTGATGTAATACGTACGCGCAGCTTCGATAGGAGCCAGCCATGCTGTACAGCAACCTCTCCGTCAACGAGTCCGGTCACCTCACCATCGCGGGCTTTGACGCCTGTGAGCTCGCCGAAATCGCCGGCACGCCGCTCTACGTGCTTGACGAGGACCGCGTTCGCGAGAAGTGCCGTACCTACGTCAACGCCATGCGTGCCTCGTTCCCCGAAGGGTCCATGCCCCTCTACGCGGGCAAGGCGCTCTGCTTCAAGGGCATCTATCCCGTTGTCGAGAGCGAGGGTATGGGCGCCGACGTCGTGTCTGCTGGAGAGATTGCCACCGCGCTTGCCGCCGGCTTCCCCGCCGAGCTCCTCTACTTCCATGGCAGCAACAAGACCGATGCGGAGATTGCTTACGGCGTTGAGCAGGGCGTTGGCCACTTTGTGGTGGACAACCTCGACGAGCTCGCAACGCTTTCCCACGAAGCCGTCACGCGCGGCATCACCCAAAAGGTGCTTCTGCGCGTGACGGTAGGTCTTGACCCGCACACGCTTGCAGCCATCAACACCGGCAAGGTTGACTCTCAGTTTGGTGTGCCCATCGAGACCGGCCAAGCGCTGAGCTTTGTCCGCACGGCGCTTGCCACTGAGGGCATCGAGGTCGAGGGCTTCCACAGCCACATCGGCAGCCAGATCTTTGAGGCCAGCTCCTTCTGCGACCAGGTTGATCACCTGCTTGCCTTCGCCTGTGAGGTGCGCGATGAGCTGGGCTTTGTTGCTCAGACGTTTAACTTGGGCGGCGGCTTTGCCGTCCCGTATGTCGCGGATGACCCTAAGGTGGACATCGCGGCCAACATTGAGGCCATCGCCCAGCATCTGAACGAAGGCTGCGCACAGGCAAACTTCCCCCTGCCGCGCATCCTTATGGAGCCGGGCCGCTCCATCGTGGCCGATGCCTGCACCACGCTCTACACTGCTGGCCGCATCAAGACCATCGAGGGCTACCGCAGCTATGTGATGGTGGATGGCGGCATGACGGACAATCCGCGTTACGCTCTCTACAAGAGCGCCTACACCGTGCTCAACGCAAGCCGTGCGGACGCGCCGGCCGACTTTGAATGCACCATCGCAGGTCGCTGCTGCGAAAGTGGGGACCGCATCGCAGAGAACGTGCACATCGCCAAGCCCGAGCACGGCGACATCATTGCCGTGCTTACCACTGGTGCGTACAACTTCGCGATGTCAATGAACTACAACCGCGTGCTGCGTCCTGCCCTTCTCATGCTCCACAACGGCGAGGCACGCGTGGCCATCCGCAGGCAGACCGTGGAGGACCTACTCTCACTCGAAAGCTAGCAGTATCTTCGCGGATATCAAAACTTTGGCGCGTTATAGACCGTCCTTCCCTGCACGGTCAGAGAACTCCCTCAGCTGTATGGCCCCCGTCGTGTAACAATCACACCGAGGGCCATACACATGTTGAAGGAGTGCACATGAGAACGATTGCCCTGCCCTACGGTCATGGAACGTTGGACTTGCATATCGAGGAAGACCATCTCGCTGCAGTTGTAGAGACGAGCATGGGTTCCCTCATGCCTGATCCCAGCGAAGGAGGCCTCGTTCGTGCCGCCCTAGAGAACCCCATCGGGACCCCGCGCTTACGTGACCTCGCCCGGAATAAGCAGCGTATCGTAATCGTGACAAGCGATCACACGCGCGCGGTTCCAAGCCGTATCACGCTTCCCTTACTTTTGACGGAGATTCGGGAAGGCAACCCGGAAGCCGAAATCACCATTCTCATCGGCACCGGTTTACACCGCGTAACCACCGCGGAGGAGCAGCGACGCATGTTTGGCGATCACATCGTCGACAACGAGCACATCGTCTGCAACGACGCGTTTGACCCTACGCAGTTCACCGACTTGGGCACCTTGCCGTCAGGCGCAAGCTTCAAGGTCAATCGACTTGCCACCGAATGCGACCTACTCGTCACCGAAGGCTTCATCGAGCCACACTTCTTCGCAGGTTTCTCCGGTGGTCGAAAGTCAATCCTCCCTGGCATTTGCTCCGAAGAGACCGTAAAAGAGAACCACTCCTACAAGGCCATTGCGAGCCCATACGCACTGACCGGCGTGCTGGAGCACAACCCCATCCATGAAGACATGGTATGTGCGGCACGTCGCGTAAACGTGGCCTTCATCCTGAACGTGGCGCTCAATGACCGAAAGCAGGTCATTGGGGCATGGGCCGGCGATCTTGAGCAGGCGCATGCCGCTGGAGTCCAGTTTGTGCGCACGTGGTCGCAGTGCCCCAGCATCACGGGCGATATCGTCATCACAACCAACGGAGGTTACCCGCTTGACCAGAATCTCTACCAGAGTCCCAAAGCGGTAGCCACCGCCGAGGCATGCGCTGGTGAAGACGGCGTCATCATCATGTGCTGCAGTTGCCTTGAAGGAATGGGTGGCAGCCACTTTGCCGAGCTCATCCAAATGGGGACGCCTGAGGAGATAGATGACTACCTCTCAGCTATCCCAGCCAACAGAACCATCCCCGAGCAGTGGTGCCCACAGATTTACGCACGCATCCTGCGCAAGCATCCCATGATTCTCGTCACCACCTATCTTGACCCCGACACGGTGCGGCGCTGCAACATGATTCCTGCCTCAACGCCTGACGAAGCGCTTGCAATCGCTCGAAGCATCAAGGGCGAAAACGCAAGTGTTGTGGTCATACCGGATGGAGTGAGTGTCATGGCGGTAGCAGGATGACGAGCGCTCACAGAGCTGGATGAAAGGGGCTCATCATGAGAGAAGAAGCCATTGCCCTTCAAGCGAACGGGCTTGATAATGTGGCAACCATTTTTGCCGAGGGCATCGTTGACGGGATACAGGTGACCGTTCTGAACTCCTCAGGCAAGCGAACGTCACTCACCGTAATTGGAGATGTGCCTTACGGACACAAAGTCGCCCTTGTGGACATCGCCAAAGGCGAACAGATCACCAAGTATGGCGAGGAAATCGGTGTGGCAACGCATGATATCCGCGCAGGCGAATACGTTCACGTGCACAACTTGGACAGCATGCGCGGCAGAGGCGACCTAGAGAAGGAGGCGTCCAATGCCTAGCTTCATGGGATACAAGCGACCAGACGGACGGTACGGAGCACGCAACCTTGTGGCCATCGTTCCAAGCGTGACCTGCGCAAACGATGTGGCGCAAGCCATCTCGCGCCAGGTGAATGGAACCGTGGCGTACCTGCACCATCAAGGTTGCTGCCAGTTGCCTCCCGACCTCGATCGTGTGACGGACACACTCATCAGCTTGGGCAAAGGCCCCAATGTTGCTGCTGTGCTCATCGTGAGCCTGGGATGCGAGGGAACCGACCACGCCCGCATGTACGAGGAGCTTTGTGCAACCGGCAAGCCAGTGGAGATCATTCACATCCAAGAGCTCGGTGGTGTAACCAAGGCCATTCGCGAAGGAACCGACATCGCACGTCGCCTCGCCATTCGCGTGTCAGGCCTGCAACGTGAGAAGGCGGACATCTCGGACCTCGTCATGTCCATCAAGTGCGGAGCATCGGACACGACCAGCGGCATTGCCTCAAACTGCGTAATCGGCGCCGTGTCGGATCGTTTGGTAGACCTTGGCGCAACGGTTGTCTTCGGTGAGACCACCGAGTTTATTGGTGGTGAGCATCTTCTTGCGCGCCGAGCAATAAACGGGCAGGTAGGGCAACAAATCTATGACATCGTGAACGCGATGGAGACACGCGCGAAGAGTATTGGATGCGACATGCGCCGCGGCCAGCCTACCCCTGGAAACATCGCCGGAGGACTCTCAAGCATTGAGGAAAAGAGCCTCGGTGCCATCGCGAAGAGCGGCTCCCGGCCCATCCAAGGCGTGCTCGACTACCCTGCATTCGTGACAACCGAGAAGGGCCTCTGGATTAAGGACACCCCGGGCAGGGAGCCTGAGATACTCACGGGAATGGCTGCAACTGGGGCGCAGCTCATGTGCTTTTCCACTGGACTTGGCGCCCCGCAAGGGTTCCCCAGCATGCCCGTCATCAAGATCTGCGGCAATCCCCATACCTTCGAGCGCATGGAGGAGGACATGGACATTAACGCGGGCCTTGTTATCACGGGCGAGCGCAGTATCGAAGAGGTTGCTGACGAGGTATTTGCCAAGATCATCCGGGTGCTTGGCGGCGAGATGACCAAAAACGAGGCTATCGGTTACTTCAGCGCCATCGATATTCACTGTTTGGGTCCAGTAATCTAGACTCAGAGGCCATAGCACGAAAAGCAGCTCAACAGGATGGCACGTTTTCCAAGGGGAGGAACACATGCTCGAGAAGGTCACGGCCGTCATCGCCGACGTGGACGGCACCATCAACATCAAGGGCTCAAAGCCCATGCCGCATACCCTTGCCGCTCTCAATCGCCTGCACGAACAGGGCATTTTGTTTGGGACCGCCTCTGGTCGCCCACTCGACCATCGTTCGCTCGACAAGGCACATGAGTGGGGTCTCAACTTTGAGTTTGACCTCGCCATCGGCATGAACGGTGGCGATGTGTGGGACAAGGACCATGAGGGCGTCGAGCACATCATGATGCTGAGCAAGGACTACATCCAGGAGATCTGCGAGTTCATGTGGCCGCTTGACTGCAACGTCATCGTGTACGAAAACGCGTATGACCACGTGCTGGTGAAGCGTCGTGACGAGCGCCTCGAGCAGAGCATCTACCGCAACGGCTCCATCGTAGAACTCTCAACGCCCGCCATCATGGCCGCGAAGGACACCGGCAAGATTGAGATTCAGTACGACGGCGACAACCCCGCCCTGGTGGAGGAGATTGAGGCCGTTGTTGCGGCACACCAGTCTCCCAACTGGGCTGACGTGCGCACCTTCAAGGGCACCGTCGAGTTCATGACGCCCGGGCTCGACAAGGGCGTTGGCCTGCGCCGCTATGCGGAACGCAACAACATCCCCCTCAGCGAGATCATAGCGGTGGGTGACATGGACAACGACGTTGCCATGATTGCCGCCGCTGGCTGGGGTGTCGCCATGGCCAATGGCTGCGCTGACGCAAAAGCCGTCGCCAAGGCCATCACCGAGTACCCCGTCACCGAAGACGGCTTGGGCCTCTACCTGGAGCAGTACGTCCTTTCATAAGTGAGTGCGCCTAACACTCCATCCCGGACAATCAGGACGGAGGCTTTTGTCCAGGACAAAAGCCTCCGTCCTGATTGTCCGTAACAGAAAAGGGAGAGGGGCTGGCAGTTGTGACAGCCCCTCTCCCTTAAAGGGAAGGAAGCGCTACGGGTTGGTGATTAGGCGGCAGCCTGCTCGTTCTCGTAGAGCTCGTTGTCCACGGAGCGAGCGAACGGCAGGTAGATGAAGAACGAGGCGGCGAGGCAGACGACCTGCCACAGGGCGCCCTGCCAGCCGCAGCAGATCAGACCGGAGACGATGGGAGGCGTGGTCCAAGGAACGGTAACGCCCGTGGTGTAGGGGATGAAGCCGATGGCCGTCATGATGTAGGCGGACAGGTTGGAGAACAGCGGGGCCAGGACGAACGGGATGAACAGCTTCGGGTTCATGACGATCGGGGTGCCGAAGAGGATCGGCTCGTTGATGTTGAAGATGCCGCAGCCGACGCCGAGCTTGCCGACGGTCTTGAACTGCTCGGACTTGGCGAAGAAGACCATGTAGATGACCATACCGACGGTGATGCCGGAACCGGTGATGGCATGGAAGCAAGTGCGCCAGGGGTTGGTGAAGATATGCGCGCCGTTGGCACCAAGGGCGGCGATGGCCTGGGAGCGGGTCATGCCCTCAGCGGTCAGCCTGTCGAAGATCTCCTGGTTGATAAGCATGTTGGAGGTGGCGATAGGATCGGCCACGGAGTTGACGACGGTAGCGCCGTGGACGCCGAACCACCACAGGAACGGCACGAGGCCCTCGAGGACGGCCACGCCGACGAAGGTGTCGCCGAGGCTCTGCAGCGGGGCCTGCAGGAACTTGTAGATGAGCTCGATGGGGGTGCCACCAGAGATGAGCAGGCAGATGTGGTAGATCACGATGCCGCCGGTGAGGATGGCAGCGGCGGGGATGAGGCCCGTGAAGGCGGCCGCGACGCCGTCGGGCACGCCGTCCGGCATCTTGATGCGGATGTCCCTGTGGAGGAACCAGCTGTAGCAGATGCCGGTGAGCAGGCCGGCGATGATGCCACCGATCATGCCCTGGCCGGCAAGCCAGGTCTTGTTGAGGCCGGCGACGGAGGTGACCGCGTTGCCCTCGGCGTCGAGCAGGTCGACGGTGACGGTGGACGGAATGAAGATCAGGAACAGAGCGATGGCGATGATGCCGGCGGACAGCGGCTCAAAGCCGTCGTTCTTTGCCCACTGATAGGCAATGCCCAGAGCCGCGATAAGAGCGACAATCTGGAACGACGAAGTGTAGCCCTGGCGGAGCGCAGGCACGAAGCCGGTGGCGGTGACCATGTCGGCCAGCGCCTGGACGGGCAGCTGGAACAGCAGCAGGTAGACGGCGCCGACGATAATCAGCGGCATGGAGTAGACGAGGCCGTCCTTGATGGCGCGGATCGGCTTGGTGTTGACGAACCACATGACGGCGGCAGTACTTTGTTACCGAAGAACTCTTGCATGTGCTTCCCCTTCCTTTGACTCTTGACGATGCTTCCTTCCCAGCGGCGCATGTGCGCCAACGATCGCATGGTGAGGTGACACACCGGTCACCACTAATATGCGTATAGGAAAGCATATAACAAATTTGTGGGTTATGTGACGAAAGTGTGTCACTTTTTTGACGAACGAGCCCATTGTCACTGCGGCCCGCACAAGGACTTCGTTGAACTAAACGACAGGTGGGAGGCCACCTTCACGGCAGCCTCCCACCCGAGCTAATGTGCATCATTAATTCCTATCCGAGATGCTCTCTCAGGAACGCATCAACAATGGTCAGTGCCTGCTCGGTCCAGAACTCCGGTCCACCATGGTCAGCGCCACGCAGCAGGTAGAGGGAGCACTCATGTCCCGTCTCAATCAGGCGCTGATAGAGGTTCACGCTGCAGCGCGTGTTGACGGTGCGATCTTTGGTTCCGTGCATGACGAGCATGGGGGCAACCTGTGTGTCATCATGAATGTTGCAGGCAACCGTCAGCAGCTCCCGGGCCTTTTGGTCCTCGTTGAGGTCAACGCCGCCCATGATCATGCCCTCAGGCGAGTCTGGCCGGTTATGGTTGGGCGTAGACGGATTGGCATCCTCAAAGGTGAAGTCAGTCGAGCCGTAGTAGTTGACGATACAGCTCACCTCGCCGGAAACCCCAGGGAACAGGTTGTGCTCGGTATCGTCGTCATGCAGGATGCCCACATAGCTTGCCGTGTGTCCGCCCGAGGAGTCGCCCATCACCGCAACATGCGCGGCGTCAACCGCGTACTCATCCGCATGCACGCGCATGAAACGGATGGCGTTTCGGGCATCGCGAACTGGATCAGGGAAGATGCCGATCCCACTCTCGCGATACTGGACGATGGCAACCACATAGCCCATGGCTGCGAGCCGCGCAATACAAGGCAGGTTGGCATAGACATGCTGCGTCATCCACGCAGAGCCCTGGACGTACACCACACAGGGATACTTCTTCGAGGCAGGTCTCCCCTCTCGAGGCGCCTTAGCGTTTCTGCTGGTGGGAATGAGAATCTGCAGCACTCGAGATACCCCATCGATGCACTCGTACTCAACGTTTGGCACGTACATCACGCCGACCTCGTCGCCTGTGGTGTCCAACCACGTGGCGCCCGCAACATCTTCGTCGAATGCCGGAAACTCGTCATACTCCCAAGCTTTGAGCTCCATAAATGCTCCTCCTTCACGCTCTTTTGCGTACGCGTCACATCATACGGGAGAAGACAGCTTGTGAGGTATGCTCAACCTTGTCAACGGCTATACGTGTCACGCAAGGAGGCCCTATGCTCATCCGCACATCGACCACCCGGGACCTCGACCGCATCATGCAGATATACGCGCACGCACGCGCCTTCATGGCCGAGACCGGCAACCCCAACCAGTGGGGTCCCAACCAGTGGCCCCCGCAAAGTCTTATTGAGCACGACATAGCAACTGGCAAGGGGCATGTGTGCGAGCACGACGGCCGCGTAGTTGGCGTCTTCTTCTTCGACCAAGGCCCGCATGTGGAATCCACCTACGACCAGATTGACGACGGGTCCTGGATTGGTGATGAGACCTACGGCGTGGTGCATCGCATCGCCTCGGACGGCACCGTCAAGGGCACAGGACAGCACTGTCTCGAGTGGGCCTTCTCGCAGTGCAGGCACTTGCGCATCGATACCCATCAAGACAACGTTGTCATGCAGAACTTGCTTCGCAAGCTGGGCTTTATTCACTGTGGGACAATCTACGTGCACGAGGACAACGACCCGCGTCTCGCCTTCGAGAAGCTCGCATAAACACAAAGGCCCCGGGTTTCTAGTTGCCGTAACTGCCGTACGAATCGCGTAGCCGCGGAAGGTTCAGCCCGTTGGCGGCTACTCAAACAAGCCTTTGGTAACGTCTCCCACACTCCCCGCTTGCTTCCAACCAGGATTCACCTCGTGCGTGCAGTCGGCAAGGTAACCGCGTTCCGAGATAGCACACATGACCGCGTCCATGGAACGCACGGCATACTCGATGTCAGAGATGAAGATACGTATCGATGCCCTGGTGCCAAAGGCGCTCGACCCAATGAACATCACTTGAGGCATGTAGCCTGTGGCAATCCAGCCGGACTGCGTCAACACGCGCGCCGCGATTGCTTCTATGTCAGTCTTTACCATAGGAAGGTTCACACCCGGCACGATGTCGCACTCGAACATGTGCCGACAGGCCATCCTGCCAGACAGGCGCATGAAGTTGTCGCCCATGATCTTGGAGTTCGGTACGACGTGGGGAATTCCGTCGCGGTCTCGGAGCGTGATCTGGTGCCAGTCGATGTCCATGACCTCGCCGCGATGGTCTCCCATGATGACCTGGTCGCCAACGGAGACGATGTCGCCAGCCACGATCAGCATGCCTGCGACCACGCTCTTGATGAGGTCCTGCAAGCCCAGTGAGACGACAAGCGTCGTGACCCCGAGCGCCTGAACAACGCCGCCCATCTGAATGTCAAACACGCCCTCGCCGAGGAAGAACACCACAAGGATGGCGATGACCGCACGCACGATATTGGTGAGCAGCGATATGGCCCCAATGCTCGAACCCTTGAGGTGCGTACGCAGCAGGTGGTTGAGCAAATGGCCGCCGATCAAAGCACCTGAGATGGTTATGACAGCCACCACGATGTCAATGGGCAGCTCACCGTAGGTCTGCCTGAGCGAGTCGAAGATCGATGCAGCGACAAACTGGCTATGCATGACGCTCCCTGTGTCCAGCTAAGACGAGTTACGAATCTCATTGTATCCGTCGGCGTGACACCGCAACGCCTGGGGCGTTCAACCGACCGGCTTCTTACTCCGTGACGCTCAGATAGGTCACAGGAACGCAGTCGGCAAGCCAGGTGCTTTCATTGCCTCGGTAGAAGGTGACGCCTTCTTTCGCAGCACGCTCGGCATCAACCGTAAGAATCACCGTCTTGCCGCCGTGGCGCCTTCCCACTGCCCAAGCGGTCTCTACATCCGTGGAAAGATGCACGATTTGACGCCCCATGGGAAGCAGACCCTCGGACATGATCGAGTCCAAGAACCTCTGTGAGGTGCCATGGTAGAGCACGGCTGGAGGCGCGTCGGGAACGTAGGCCTCGTCGAGCGAGATTGAGTGCCCATAACGTGCCCTGATACGACCATCTTCTACGGCAAAGCGCTGCTTTGAGCCGTGTTCCACCACCTCCATGATGTCTGCCTCGGTCAGCGTGCGTGGCCATCCGCCACGCTGGTTGAGTGCGGCGAGAAGCACAGACAGCTCGACACTGCCGTCGGGTGCCAGAGTGATGCCGATGCGTTCAGGGCGGTGGCGCAACGCCTTGGACATTGCCTTGCTCAGGCTGACATAGTTGATTGAGGGTGTCTCGCTCGACATCAACAACTGCCTTCAACTTCCCACACTACGCAACGGCTCTCTACCGTCGCAGCTGCTTACGTGCCATGACGTACACATCAGCTTGCGTCTGATGCAAGCTGGGTTTCTTTCCTTGCAGTGTACATGATGGCATTTCGCTCGCATAATGAACTCAAGGAAAAGGCGAACGAAGACGCTCGCACGAGAGAAGGGACTCATCATGGCGAAGACGTGGCTCATCACTGGTTGCTCCGAGGGCGGCATTGGCGAGGGCATCGCCCGCGCGGTTCTGGAGAAGGGCGACAACGCCATCGTGACCGCCCGCACCACCGCAAAGGTCGAGGGCATCGTGGCCGACTACCCCGAGACGGCCCTCGCCGTGGCGCTCGACCTGACCCAGCAGGACTCCATTGACGCCGCCTACGACGCGGCCATTGCCAAGTTCGGTCAGGTTGACGTGCTCGTCAACAATGCGGGCTACTGCTACCGCAGCTCCGTCGAGGAGGCGGACCCCGCGGGTGTCCAAGCCATGTTCGACGCCAACTTCTTCGGCATGGTGGCCATGATCAAGAAGGTGCTCCCCGCCATGCGCGAGCGTCGCGACGGCGCCATCGTCAACGTTAGCTCCATCGGCGCGGTGCGCACCGGTGCCGCCTCGGGCTACTACGCCGCCACCAAGGCTGCCGTCGAGCTCATGACCGAAGGCCTGCGCGCCGAGGTCGCTCCGCTGGGCATCAAGGCCATGATCGTGGAGCCGGGCGCCTTCCGTACGCACTTCTACGACACCTCCCTCAAGGGCTCCGACAACACTGTGGGCGACTACGCCCAGACCGCCCACCTGCGCTCCGTTGCCCAGAACGTCAACGCCCGCAAGCAGCCGGGCGACCCGCTGAAGGCCGGCTACCCCATCATCAAGGCCATCGAGGCCGACGACACCCCGCTTCGCCTCTACCTGGGCTCCGACGCCCTGACGGCCGTGCGCGGCGCCCTCAACGCCCGCCTCGAGGAGCTCGAGAAGTGGGCCGAAGTATCCAAGACCACCGACTTCGACGCATAAGACAAGCCCCCAGGCACCGTCGCATCGACTAAGGCGAAGGCCGGCCCATCCTGACGAGGATGGGCCGGCCTTCGCTGTGCGATACCGACAGCGTCCCGACAACCACCTACCTGAAATTAGGCATTTGCAAGTGGTCAAACACATATTCATACATATCATAAAGGTGCAAATGAAAACTCTGAGAAAGGGCCAGAGCTATGGAACGCAAAAGAGTAGCCACTTGGTTTGCACTGATTGCCATCTTTGCGGCACTGTTGACCCTCGGAGCCTGTGGGGCACCGAAGACCCTGCCCGACGATCCCTATGAGCCCGTCGAGTATCGGCTCTTCCCTGCTCCTGACGGCGGCTATGTGGGCGACACCATGCCCTACGTGACCGACGAGGGCGAGCTGGAGCTCTACTACCTGTATGAGACCGACCACAACGGCCAGGGCTACCACCCCATCTACAAGTACTCGACCAAGGACCTCTGCGGATACGAGGACCACGGCATGGTCATGAACTTTGGCCTGCTATCGGACCCCGACCCCGCAATCGGAACAGGGTCGGTCCTCAAGGGGCAAGACGGTCTGTACCACTTCTTCTACACCGGTCACAACGACACGGGCAACAATGGCAAGGGCAAGGAATGCGTAATGCATGCCACCAGCACCGATCGCGAGACGTGGACGAAGGTGCCGGAAGACACGTTCTACGCCCCCGAGGGCTATTCGAAGGATGACTTCCGCGATCCCGAGGTGTTTTGGGTTGAGGAAGAGGGGTGCTACTGGATGCTCATCGCTGCGCGCAGTAACACGCAGGGTGGCGTCGTAGCCAAGTTCACCTCTACCGACCTCAAGAACTGGGAGCTGACCGACCCCCTCTTCGCCCCCATGGATCAGTACATGCTTGAATGCCCCGACCTCTTCCAGATGGGTGACAAGTGGTACCTCACCTATAGCTGGGACTGCGTGACCTACTACGCCATGGGCGACTCCATGAATGGCCCCTTCAAGGCGCCGCGTTACAACGTACTGGACGGCAACAACTTTGTGTTCTACGCGGCCAAGACCGCGGAGCTCAACGGGGTGCGCTACCTCTGCGGATGGGTTGGCCGCGCTGGCCTGACCTCGGATTCGGCCATCTATCAGTGGGCTGGCAATCTCCTCAACCATCAGCTGGTCCATCACGACGACGACACCCTTGGCGTGCGCGAGCCCGAGACGTTTGCCAACTACTTCACCCAGGAGCAGCCGTTCCGCGCAGTGAAGAAGGAAGGGGACGTCAAGGTGAAGGACAACACCATTACCCTCAAGGCGAGCGCGGACTCTTACGCGCTTGCTGACATGGGAACGCGTCCGGCTACCATGATGCTCGAGTGTGACGTGACCTTTGATGAGGGCGGATGCGCCGGCTTCTCATTCGGTGGCAGCGAGGCAGACGAGACGTGGACCGAGCTTTGCTTGGACGCACGCACGGGCATGCTGCACTACGAGGGCTACTACATCGACCAAATCAGGGAGTTCGACCCCGCGATGTTCACGCTCTTTGACTTCTCCCAGAGCTCGACCCATCACGTGAAGCTGGTCTGCGAGAACGAGATCGTGATCATGTACGTCGACGACGTGAAGGCCCTGAGCTCCCGCATCGCCCATTCAATTGATGGCGCGCATATTGGTGTCTTTGCCGATGGGTGCAATGCCGAGTTCAGCAACATCAGCATGAGGTGCCCGGAGTAGGAAAGCTGGACAAGGATCGACACTCCAAAACTGAAGAGGGCTTTCGTGCCACAATGGTGAGCGCTGGCAACCTGGAAGGAGACCCATGGCACAGCGCTCTACCGCACCGCGTGACCCAAAGCTTATTCGTCGTACCCTGCACTGGTTCTGGTGGGTGACAAAGAAGCGCCCGTTCGCAGCCTTCATGGCTGTGTTCACGAGCGTTGCCTACACAGCGCTGCTCAACTATGCCAACACGTACGTCATGAGCCGCATCGTGGACCGCATCTCAGCTGAGGCGGTACCCGCGGCACAGGTCTTCTCGGTGTTCGCCCCGTACGTCATTGCCTTGCTGGTGGTGAATGCGGTGGGCCAGACGTGCTCCAAGCTGCAAGACTGGTCGGTCATGCAGCTTGAGATGAACGGCAACTACCACCTTGCACGGCTCTGCTTTGATACGCTCTCCAACCAGTCCATGACGTTCCATACGAGTCGCTTTGGCGGAAGCCTGGTAAGTCAGACTTCACGCTTCATGGGTGGCTACGTGGGACTTGTTGACGTGGTGGTGTACTCGCTCATCCCAACGCTGGCGTCCATCGTGTGCACCATCGTGCTGCTCTGGCCGGCGAGCCCGCTCTTCGTGTGCATCCTCTTTGTGATGTTGACGGTGTATGTGGTGGTTGCCTACACCATGTACCAGCGCATTCTCCCGCTCTCTGCAGCAACAAGCGCTGCGCAGAGCAAGCTCTCGGGCGTGCTTTCGGATGCCGTCACTAACATCCTGGCCGTCAAGACCTGCGGACGAGAGGACTACGAGCGGGAGCTCTTTGATGCAGCGGACCGAGAGGCCATGGCGGCAGAGCGCGTAAGCATGAACGCCATGATGCGTCGCGGAGCCATGACGAGCACGCTCATCACGTTCATCATGTTCGTGACCAGCATCTTTGTGGTGGGTGGCAATGCATGGTACGGCATCAGCGCGGGCACGCTTGTCATGATGTTCACCTACACCTACAACCTGAGCATGCGGTTCAACTACATCAACTCGATGATGGCGCGCATGAACCGCGCCGTGGGCGACGCGGCCGAGATGACCAAGGTCCTGGACGAGCCGCGCCTGGTGGAGGACGCGCCGGGGGCGCCGGAGCTGCAGGTGACGGAGGGCGCGGTGGACTTCGAGCGCCTGGCCTTCCGCTACGAGGACGCCGCCGAGGGCGACTACGTGTTCCGCGACCTGACGCTGCGCGTCCCGGCGGGGCAGCGCGTGGGCCTGGTGGGACGGTCGGGGTCGGGCAAGACCACGCTCACCAAGCTGCTGCTCCGCCTCTCCGACGTGCAGGAGGGGCGCATCTACGTGGACGGGCAGGACATCAGCGCGTGCGCGCAGCAGAGCCTGCGCCGGCAGGTCGCCTACGTGCCGCAGGAGGCGCTGCTCTTCCACCGGAGCATCCGCGAGAACATCGCCTACGGCAGGCCCGACGCCACCGACGAGGAGATACGCGAGGCCGCGCGCCTGGCCAACGCGCTCGAGTTCGTGGACCGCCTTCCCAAGGGGCTCGACACCATGGTCGGGGAGCGCGGCGTGAAGCTCTCCGGCGGCCAGCGCCAGCGCGTGGCCATCGCGAGGGCCATCCTGGCCGACTGCCCGATCCTGGTGCTCGACGAGGCCACGAGCGCCCTCGACAGCGAGTCCGAGGCGCTCGTGCAGGGCGCGCTCGAGAACCTCATGCGCGACCGCACGTCGATCGTGGTGGCCCACCGCCTCTCAACCGTGGCCGCCCTCGACCGCATCGTGGTCCTGGAGGACGGCGCCATCGTCGAGGACGGCACGCACGCCGAGCTCAGCCAGGCCGGCGGCACCTACGAGAGCCTCTGGGACCGCCAGACCGGCGCCTTCCTCGAGGCGGAGTGAGCGTCGCGAGGTTTTGTCACGATCGAAGACGCAGGTGGTATGGGTATAGGTCGTCTTACGGCTTCAGGCAGCTGATTGGCAGGACGAGGATGCCGTCCGATCTCCTGTAGGCATAGCCGCCCGGCGTGACGACAGCACAGAACGAGGGGGCACCCATGACGCCCTGGTCGATCTTTTCGCTCACCGCGTGCAGGCTCTTTGCCCCGTCGTCCACCTCGGATGCGCCGAGCTTCACCTCGACGAGCGCGTAGCGCCCACCGCGCAGCACGATGACGGCGTCTGCTTCGAGCCCGGTGCTGTCGTGGTAGCGGTACAGCCTGCCGCCCAGCGCCTCCGCGTACACCCTCAGGTCGCGCACGCACAGAGACTCGAAAAGCACCCCGAGCGTTGAGAGGTCGTTCAGGAGCTGGGACGGGTCGGCCTCGAGGGACGCGGCGGCAATCGACGGGTCGGCCATAAAGCGGCCAGGCGTACTCGTTATGCGTGACTTCGCCCGCAGGGAGGGGAACCAGGACGGGAGGTCCTCCAGCACGTAGAGCCTTCTCAGCGCCGCAGCATAGGCCTCCATCGTCGGCCTCGACACCTCCCTCCCGTGGTGAGCGACGTTCGCCCTGATGGAGTTCATGCTCGCCATCGTCGAGGTGCAACGCGCGTACTCGGCCATGAGGAGGCGGGCGTAGTCGGCGCTCCTCTGCACCCCATCGACCCTCGAGATGTCCTCTTCGGCTATGACGCCCACGTAGTCGTGGGCCACCTCGAGCGCGCCAGCGTCTTTTCTGCCGGCTATCTGCGGCCAGCCGCCGTGACACACGAGATACGCAATACTCTCGATGTCGACTTCCGAGTAGCCCTCCGGCTCGCGCTCCCCGTCAAACAGGTCGCCGAGCCTGACCTCTCCGGTCGAGTCTCCCGACTCAGAGAGAGACATGGTGCGCATGTCGAGGAAGCTGAACCTCCCCGCCCCGGAGTGCATCGGGTCCTTCCCGGGCGTGGACGAGCCCGTGAGCAGGAAGAGCCCCAGCTCCCCAGCACGGTCCACCGCAAAGCGCACCGCGTCCCAGAGCTGAGGCGCATCCTGCCACTCGTCCAGCAGCCTGGGACGCTCGCCCCTGAGCAGCAGCGAGGGCTTCTCGACCGCCAGCCTGAGGTTGTTCGCGCGGGTATCGGGATCCTGCAGAAAGAGTGCGCTCTTTGCCCTCTGAAGGGCGGTCGAGGTCTTCCCGCACCACTTTGGGCCGCGTATGCAGACCGCACCTGCGTGGGACAGCTTCTCTTGCAGCAGCACGTCCGCGACTCTCGGCAGGTATTCCATGGCAAGTCTCCTCTAGCCCGTTATGCTCGGTACTTTACCATTTGTGGTAATACTGATTTACCATTTGCAGCTATTTTATCTTACCAAATCACGTAACTCTGTTTTTGCCCTCTTTCACATACATCAGCTTGAGGAAGAAATCCGAGAAGATCATCGGCAGCCAAGCACCAGAAGTCCGATGGGGCCTACCTGAAATGCCATGCGCACCCTATCCCGGTCAAGAACAACCGGCATCGGCACCTCAATCTAATGCCGCTTCGTTCGCACAGTGCGGCGCCTGATTCGCAGGACGGTGCAGTCCACCAACATGCCCGGCAGGTGGACTGTCGCCCACCGATTCCGCGGTGTGCCGCTACGGGCCTGGTGGACCGATCGGGGACCGTTGGTGGACCGCAACATGCAGGAGGGCCGCATCGTGGAGGACGGCACGCACGCCGAGCTCAGCCGGGCAGGCGGCACCTACGAGTCCCTCTGGGACCGCCAGACCGGCGCCTTCCTCGAAGCGGAGTAGACGCGAACCAGCTGGATCCGCATAGAAAAGCGCCCGCATTGCTGCGAGCGCTTGCTGCCGTACTCCGTCGAAGCCTAGAACTAGATGGAGTTGTAGTACTTGATGATGTAGTCGAAATACTCGTCGGCATTCTCGTTTCCCTCGAGGAAGGAGAACTTGCCGAGGACCTGCTCGAGGGTCATGCCGGACTTCTTCCAGGAGTAGACGAACGAATCGATGTTGAACTTCTCCAGCTCGGTCATGCCGCCGGCGATGGCTTGAAGGAGATCCTCGGGGATCTCGGTACCGGTGAACTCGTTCTCTGCCATGATTGCTTCCTTTCGTTTGTGCCCGCTTGCCTTACGCTTACTTATATGCATCACAGGACGTTCTGTCTCAATAATAGAGCAACTTGTATTCTTTTTCGCCACATCTTCTCTTCTGCCTCACATCGCGTCAGCCACTGCATGCTTCTTCACCTATAGGCGCCTGAGTTGAGAGATTGCCACAATTGCTTCCAACCTCGGTTAAACGCGTGCGGGCAGGAGACGATCCCCTGCCCGCACGCGGAAACAGCCGCTAAAAGCTCTAATTGTTTAGCTTACTTGACCTGCCAGTCCATGTACTGAATCTGCATTGCTCCAGTCTCAGATTGCGCCACAAGGTTCATCACGCCGCCCATACCAGGCTGCTCCGAGCCCACAACCTTGCCATCAAGAATGTCCTGGCAAAGCTGGACACACTCGGGAATCACGAGTGGGCTCTGGGAAGTAAATGAAAGGTACGGACCCCAGCCCACATGACCGTTGATGTTGCGGTCGAAAGCATCCTGCAGTGAGAGCATCTTTTCGGCGCTCGCCTTGAGGCCGCTGATGCACTGATCGGCGGAGACCTCGTCCTCGCCAGCACCGCCAAACGGGGTCAGCAGGGTATTCTGGTTGCAGGCATCGCCAGAGAAGAGAATGCGGTTCTCCCGATCAAGGAACGAGCAGCTACCAGCGGTGTGGCCCGGCGTAAAGTAAACCTCAAGCTTGCGTCCACCCAGATCAAACACGTCGCCCTCGTTGAGCGGCAGGAACTCTGGCGCATCGGCATGCGTGTCCTCGCCGCCGATGACCATGTCGGGTGACAGCGCATAGAGACCCATGGAATTACCAATCATCATCTCCACGTAGCCCTTGCGCTCGTCGACGGTGTTGCCCAACGCAAGCTCATAGTCAACCTCATGCAGGTAGACCTTATCAAACTGGAACATGCCACCCGCATGATCCACATGACCGTGGGTAAGCACCACGTCGTAGGGCTTATCACCAAAGTTAGCAGCAATGAAGCCCGGGACATCGAAGGTGCCAGTGCCGGTGTCAAGCAAGATGGCTTTGTCGTCACCCTCAATCCAGAAGAGGGAGTCCATACCATACTCGCTGATTTGGTAGGTGCGATAGGCAAGCTCGGTCAGGATTGGTGAGCTGATACCCTGCGCTGCTGCGGTTTCCACTGGTGCCTCCTCAGTTTCAGCGGGCTGCTCAGCGGCAGCCGATTCCTCCTTTGCGGCGGTACCGCCGCAGGCGGCCAAGCCCAGCATACCAAGCGCAAAGCCCAACCCTTGCATGAAATCCCTACGGGGACACGACACTTGCTGAGGTAAACGCAGCGATGGCCGCAGTCATTACGGGCAAACACGAATATAGCTGTAGTCATCAGTCCACAAGCTTCGTATGCGCTAGGCCTGATCACCAACTACTTCACCTACGTGAAGACCACGGGCGTGCTCACCAACTCGCAGGGTGACGGCCTCATGGCCTACATCTCCCGCAAGGACTGCGCCAAGGCCGTTGCCTACGCGCTCTTCCGTGGCGATGAGTACCACGAGGCTGCCCTTGACATCAATGGCCCCGAGCTCATGACCATCAGCACGTTCATCGAGATTGGTAACGAGGCCACGGGCAACCACATCACCTATCAGGAAGTCACTGACGAGGAGAACTACCAGATCTTCGACGCCATAGGCGTGCCCCGCACCACCGACGGCGTCTTCCAGAAGGGCTCCGAGGCTCCGTTCAGCTCCGACGGCATGGTCACCTTTGCGCAGGCCATTCGCGAGGGCAAGATGGACAAGTTCACCGATGACTTCAAGAAGCTCACCGGCGCCGATGCCCTTACCGTCAAGTACATGTTCGAGCATGCTGACGAGTTCCAGATTGGCGAGCGTCACTCCAAGGACAAGTAAGCACTGCGGTATACAGCTTTCTCCCGAAGGATACGGCGCCCCGAGCTATCGGCTCGGGGCGTTTGCGTGCTAAGCCCGTGGGACGATCAGGACGGAGGCTTTTGTCCGCGTGCGGACAAAAGCCTCCGTCCTGATCGTCCCGTCCTGATCGTCCGGGTCTCTCTTCTGCTCCCCTACTCGACCGTCACGGACTTGGCCAAGTTGCGTGGCTTGTCCACGTCGTAGCCGCGGTCGCGTGCCACGTAGCGAGCAAGCAGCTGCAGATGCAGGGCCGCAACCACCGGAACGATGAGCTCGTCCGGGCAGGGCGGCACCCACAGGACCGCCTGGCACATCTTGGCCACGCGCTCGTCGCCGTCGGTCGCAACGCCCACCACCACGGCACCGCGCGCCAGGCACTCCTGGATGTTGGAGACGGTCTTGTCGTGCACGTGGTCGGCCGGCACGATAGCCACCACGGGGAACCCTGGCTCCAGAAGCGCGATGGGGCCGTGTTTCATCTCCCCCGCTGGGTACGCCTCGGCATGCAGGTAGCTGATCTCCTTCAGCTTGAGCGCGCCCTCGTAGGCCGACGTGGAGTTTACGTTGCGGCCTAGGAAGAGCGCACTGGTCTTGCCGCTGAAGAGGCGCGCCGCCTGCTTGTCTTGCCACCGACGCTTCAGCACCTGACGCATCAGGTCCGGCACCTGACACAGATCCTCGTAGTGGCGCCTGACCTCGTTGATGTCCATCCTGCCATGCGCCAGCGCAAGGCGCAGCGCCAGCAGGAACGCCGCCACCATCTGCGCGGTGTAGGCCTTGGTTGACGCCACGGCTACCTCGGGACCGGCCTGGATGTAGAGCGCACCGTCAGCCTCACGCGCAGCCGTCGAGCCCAACACGTTGGTGATCGCAAACACGTTGCAGCCCATGCCGCGCATGCGCCGCGCCGCGGTCAGCGTGTCAGCCGTCTCGCCTGACTGCGTAATGACCACGCACATCGTGTGGTCAGTCACGAGCACGTCAGAGTAGTTGAACTCGCTCGCGTACTCGCACGAGACGGGAATCCTTGCCCACTTCTCGATGACCGTCTTGGCAATGAGGCCCACGTGGTAGGACGTGCCGCACGCAATGATGAACACGCGATCCACCGCAGCGAGCTCCGAGCGCGTCAGCGTGAGCTCGTCCATCTCGATGCCGTGCTCGCCCAGACGCCCCGCGAGCAGGCGCTCGATTGCCTCGGGCTGCTCGCTGATCTCCTTGGCCATGAAGTCGGAGTAGCCGCCCAGCTTGGCCGCAGAGGCATCCCAGTCGATGTCAATGGCCGTGGGGTGCTCCACCGCGCGGCCATCGCGGTCGACGATGGCAATGGAGCCGTCGGCGTGCAGCGTGGCCACGTCGTAGTCCTCGAGCTGAAGCACGTGGCTCGTCACCGAGGCAAGCGGCATGACGTCGGAAGCCGCGTAGGCACCGTCATCAGTGGAAGCCACCACCAGCGGCGAACCACAGCGCGTAACCACGAGCTCACCGGGGACGTCCGCGCATACCACAGCAAGCGCCCACGAGCCCTCGAGCCGGTCACACGCATTGCGCACGGCAGAGGCGAGGTCTCCCTTGGCAGGGCCGTTCCACGCCTCCTCGATGAGGTGCGCGATGACCTCAGAGTCAGTGTCGCTTGCAAACGCATGACCATCGAGCATCAACTGCCGCTTGAGTGCCTGGTAGTTCTCCACGATGCCGTTGTGAACCACCGCGATGCGGCCAGAGCAGTCGTAGTGCGGGTGCGCGTTGCGGTCAGTCGGGGCTCCATGCGTGGCCCAACGCGTGTGGCCGATGCCGCACATGCCATTGAGGTTGGCCACCTTCGCGCGCTCCACCAGATGCGCCACACGGCCGGCGCACTTCACGCCATGGAGGTTGCCCGAGGGAGACACCACCGAGACGCCCGCGGAGTCGTATCCGCGGTACTCGAGCGTCTGAAGCCCCTCAAGCAGCCACGGAGCCGCCTGCTTGCTGCCCGTATACCCAACGATTCCGCACATGAGAGCCCCCTTTTGCTGCGATTCGACATATGATTCGCCGATTATGCAGACGCAACGATACGAAACCGTTTTGCATCGGTTTCTGGAAGGCTTCGACGGATTCACAAGCACGTGTCAGAAAACGCAACTCTTGCGAAACGCAGCCTGCTTGGGTGCGGTGCGTCCCGGGGGTAGCCCCCTAGGCGCACTAAAGTGCGCCTAGGGGGCTACCCCCGGGACGCACCGCACTACAGCGGGACGATACGGTAGGCAACCATCCGCTGCTGCACCAAGGCCTTTACGCGGCAGAAGAAGACTTGGCCTGCGACAGGAGAAACGAGACGCTCTCGTACATGGGCATCAAAGGCATCAAGCACAAGCCCCAGCTCCTGACCCTTCTCAACGAAGTCGCCCGGCTTGACGCGGCCGTCCAGGTAACCCGAAGACCCCTCGGTACGCACGTCAACCAGCTCCGCCTCGTCAAGGCGTACGCCATCGGTACCTCCGCTCACACGGCCAGAAATGAGGCCTCGCGTACCCAAAAAGCGCATCACCGCATTGCCGACCAGCGTGGCGCTTGGCCTGTCGATGCGGTCAGTGGTTCGGCTATACACCGAGAAGGCGTGCGTGCCCCACTCCTGCCAGCTGTAGTTGAGCGTGCCGGTATCAAAGGGCTGCGCATCACGTGAGACCACGCACGGAAGTCGGAAGTCCTCGGCCATCGCAAGCGACTCGTCGCTCACCGCTCCAACCCTCATCACACGAACATGCGGCAAGAAGTCACCCTGCTGGTTGAAGCTCGCAAACTGGATGCCATAGGCACTACCGTGTACGGCACCAAAGATGCCCGCAGCCACCCGTTCGGTGGTCTCACCGTGGGCATCGCCCGGAAAGCGGCGGTTGATGTCAGTACCATCGGCAGGCCAAAAGCGGCTGGCCACGTTCATCGAGAGCGGATTTGCGCAGGGAATAACCAGGATGCGCACGCCCTTGCGCAGCCCTCCGCGCTCCTCAACATGCTCCAGCCGTTCCACCACGCGCGCACAGGCGTAGGCCTGCTGTACCTCGTCACCGCGCATGGAGCCGACAATCGAGCACGTTGGCACGCCCTGATGCTCGCCAAACTCAAACGCCTCCACGCGCAGGGGCTCCCGATAGGGCACGTCGAGCCGGTACACAGTAAGCCTTCTCATCGCGCACCTCCCAAGACTCGGGCGAGCAACGTGCCTGGATAGACGAGCGGCTGCGATCTCAGCGATATCACGGTTCCCTCAGCAGGCGCGCAGACCTCGGCCTTCACCTCCGCCTCCAAAGGATCGGCAATCACGCCGATTGTCTGTCCGGAACGCACCATGGTGCCCAGCTCAATCCGCGGTAGAAAGATTCCCGGGACCTCAGCCGACGCCGAAGTGACGTTGCTGTCACGAACCAGACGCGGAAACGGCAGCGCGACCGACGAGCTGGTCCAGCCGCCCAAGTGCTCAACAAGACGCAGGATTCCCTCGGTCAACCAACTTCCGGCGTCCTCAGTGATACGCAGGCTCTCCCCCATCTCCACCACCAACGTACGCGTGCGCTTGCTATTGAGCGTGTGGGCCAACGTCGAGCGCAGGGGGTCCGTCGATCCGTGAACCCATACCAGCTGCGTATTCAAGAACTGCGCAAGGGGCAGAAGCGTCCTAGAAAACTGCTCCTCAATCCGTACCTGCGATACTTCGCGCAAGTACGCATCGGGCGTGTGGATATCAACGCAGACGTTGGCACCCTTGATGTCAGCCACGATGGCTGCGGCAAGGGCCTCGTTCATGTTGCCCTTTGCGTTGCCAGGAAAGGTCCGGTCAAGATCGAGGTCAAAGAGCGGCACCCCGTGCTCGGAGGCGCTGATGCCCAGCGGATTCAGTGCCGGGTAGATGTCGACAATGCCTCGCAGGTCACCGATGCGCTCGCGCAGGCGCTGCGCAAGCTCGAAGGCGACAAACTGTCCCTCAAGGCCATCACCATGGATTCCCGTCACCACGGCAATGCGCGGACCGCGTCCACCGCGTCCCTCTATACGGTTCTTCTTCACGATGAGTCGCTCGCCCACGGGCAGCGCTGCCGAGAATACCGTCTCTATCATGTGCCACCTCCTCTGCGCAAGCTTTCACTTCATTGTGACGTATCAGAAAGCCAAGTGGGTTTTCAAGTATTTCGAGAGCGTTTATGACCGAATACGCATGTATGTCATACGGGTGACAGTTGAATGGCACGCAGGTAGACGGTTTGGTTCAAACGCCAAAGTTGGGAACGCTTAGCGCCTACCCTTTTCACGTGCGGTTTATTGACAGCCAGCTGCCATCGTGGCAAGGCGCGCAAGGAGAGGGACATGAAGCAGACCGAGACAAGCAGCCTGTATCGGCCGGAGTTCGAGCATGATGCCTGTGGCATCGGGGCGCTTGCACATCTCAAGGGAGAGCGATCCCACCGTATGGTGGATGACGCCCTCAGCGTGCTGGTCAACCTCGAGCATCGTGGAGGCAAGGGTCTTGAGGCGAACACCGGTGACGGCGCGGGCATTCTCTTCCAAGTACCACACCGATTCTTCCGAAAGGAAGCCCAGAAGTGCGGCCATCTGTTGCCTGACGAGGGCGACTACGGTGTAGCCATGCTCTTCTGTCCCCAAGATTCCCAGGGCGTCACAGATGCGCGCCGCATCTTTGAGGACGGCTGCGCAGCGGAGGGCGTGCCCGTGCTTTTCTGGCGCGAGGTTCCCGTTGATGACCATGACCTCGGTGCCACCGCTCGGGCCTGCATGCCCACGATCCTGCAGGCATTCGTAGCACGCCCCGCAGAGATAGACCCGGGAGACAGCTTTGAGCGAAAGCTCTATGTGTGCCGCAGAACCATAGAAAAGCGGGGAGACGCATCCCATGAGCTGGAGGGTAAGATCTTCTATATCTGCTCGATGAGCTCCCGAACCATCGTATACAAGGGCATGCTCGTGGCAACGCAGATGCGTGGCTTCTATCTCGACCTGAACGACGCAGCTGTAGAAAGCTCGCTCGCTCTCGTGCACTCGCGCTATTCCACCAACACCACTCCCAGCTGGGAGCGTGCGCATCCCAACCGCCTCATCATCCATAACGGAGAAATCAACACCCTGCGCGGTAACGTTAACTGGCTTCGCGCGCGTGAGCCACATCTCTACTCGCCCATCCTTGGGTCAGACATCCGCAAGGTGCTCCCCGTCATAAACCGAGAAGGCTCAGACTCTGCCATTCTGGACAACGTGCTCGAGTTTCTCGTGATGAACGGACGAGACCTCGCACGATCCGTTACCCTCATGATTCCGGAACCTTGGGAACGCAATGCACAGCTCTCTGACGCACGACGTAGCTATGACGCCTACCAGTCCATGCTGATGGAGCCTTGGGACGGACCTGCCGCGATAGCCTTCTCTGACGGCGTGCGCATGGGCGCCGCACTTGACCGAAACGGCCTGCGTCCGGCTCGCTACTACGTAACCCGTGACGACCGCCTCATTCTCGCAAGCGAGGTGGGTGCCATCGACGTCGATCCTGCGATCATCCTGCAGGCTGGATGTCTGGGACCGGGAGAGATGCTGGTGGTTGACCCGAATCAGGGACGTGTCATCTGGAACGACGAGCTGCGCGACAGCTATGCCGCCCAGAAGCCCTTCCGCACCTGGCTGGACACCGAGACAGTCGAAGTCTCCGACCTGCCGCTGCGCGGTCCTGCAGACGAGGAACCAGACAATGAGATGTCCCTGGCCTCCCGCCTTGCCTGCCACGGCTATCACTTCGATGACATCGAGGAGGTCGTGAGGCCCATGGCGCAGACGAGCGCGGTGCCGCTCGCTTCTATGGGCACCGATGTGCCGCCCGCCATCCTCTCGCGTCACTGCCGATCGTTCTTCGACTACTTCAATGAGCTCTTTGCACAGGTAACCAACCCGCCCATCGACGCCCTACGCGAGAGCCTGGTGACCTCGGGAGTACTTTACCTGGGTAACCACGGCAACCTGCTCGAGGATTGCCGCGACACCTGTCGCCTCATCCGCCTTGGGGGGCCAATCCTCTCGGACGAGGACTTCGAGCGAATTCGCAGCGTCGACCGCGTCGGATTCCGCGTTGCAACGTTCAGCGCAACCTACCCTTCCGGCGGTGCCACCGGAGCACTCGAGCAGGCGCTCGACCAGCTAGACAAAGCCGTAGAACATGCGGTGCGAGAAGGGTCCAACATCGTCATCATCTCAGACCGCACGTGTCCGGGCGAGGTCCCCATCCCATCCCTGCTTGCGCTGGGCAGCGTGCACAACCACCTCATCAGGGTTGGCGTTCGCATGCGCACGGACCTTATCATCGAGACGGGCGATGCCATCTCGCCGCACGACTTTGCCGCGCTGGTGGGCTACTCTGCAAGCGGCATCCATCCATATCTCGCACATGCATGCATTGATGCCCTCGCCGCCCAAGGCGCGATTACGCTGAGCCCCAGCGAGGCAAAAGCGAACTATGATCAGGCGGTGACCGCAGGCATCGTCTCAATCATGAGCAAGATGGGCATCTCCACCATGCAGGGATACCACTCCGCCCAGATCTTTGAGGTCTTGGGGCTCGCCGACTCGGTGGTGAGTCGCTGCTTTGCGGGTACGACGAGCCGCATTGGCGGTATTGACCTGCAGGGCATTCAACGCGAGGCGGACGAGCGATACCGCCAGGCGCATGCCCGTGGATTGTCAACCATGTGGCAACTGCCAAGTTCGGGCATTACCAAATGGCGGCCTGCGGGCGAGGAACACCTCATCACGCCGCAAGCCATCTACCTTCTGCAGCGCGCCTGCCGCGAGAACGACTACGGCCTCTTTGGACAATACTGTGCCGAAGTGCACCGTTCCAGCAAGACGACGCAACTACGTGATCTGCTCGAGCTGGTCCCCTTGGCAACCGGACCGGTTCCGCTCGACGAGGTGGAGTCTGCCTCCTCCATCGTACGGCGCTTCAACACGGGCGCGATGAGCTTTGGCTCCATCAGCCAGGAGGCCCACGAGTGCCTCGCCGTTGCCATGAACCGCCTGAGAGGACGTTCCAACACGGGCGAGGGCGGAGAGGACCCCGCCCGCGAGACGCCACTGGCATCCGGCGACTCCATGAACTCCGCCATCAAGCAAGTGGCGTCGGGGCGCTTTGGCGTGACGAGCCGTTATCTGGGAAGTGCGGCCGAGATTCAGATCAAGATGGCCCAAGGCGCGAAGCCTGGCGAGGGCGGCCATCTCCCTGGACGGAAAGTGTGGCCGTGGGTTGCGCGAATCCGCCACTCAACGCCTGGTGTCGGGCTCATCTCTCCTCCGCCGCATCACGACATCTACTCCATCGAGGACCTCGCCGAGCTCATCTTTGATCTGAAGTGCGCCAATCCTCAGGCGCGCATCAGTGTCAAACTCGTGAGCGAGGCGGGCGTGGGCACCATCGCAACCGGAGTTGCCAAGGGCGGAGCCGCGAAGATCCTGATCTCTGGTTCCAACGGCGGTACTGGTGCCGCACCGCGCGACTCCATCTACCATGCGGGACTCCCGTGGGAGCTGGGCCTGGCCGAGGCGCAGCAAACGCTGCTCATGAATGGCCTGCGCTCTCGTGTGACGCTCGAAACCGATGGCAAGCTCATGGACGGGCGAGACGTGGCCATCGCGGCCCTGTTGGGAGCCGAGGAATTTGGGTTTGCCACCATGCCGCTCGTGGCCATAGGCTGTCTCATGCAGCGCGACTGTCACCAGGACACGTGTCCCGTGGGCATCTGCACCCAGGATGAGTGCCTACGGAGGCGCTTTGCCGGCAAGCCCGAGCATGTGGTCAACTTCATGACCTTTGTGGCGCAAAGCCTGCGCGAGCACATGGCGCGCCTGGGCTTCCGCACGGTTGACGAGATGGTAGGTCATCCCGAATGCCTGCGACAGCGCACGGTCGATGGTCACCCGAAGGCCAACTCCTGCGACCTTTCCGCCCTCCTCTATCAGGCGACGCCACAGCTCGCAGAGCCCATACCAGGTGCTGCCGGCGTCCGCTTCTTCCCCGAGATGGCCGCAGACCTTCACCTCGAGCAGACGCTCGACGCCACGCTCTTCGTCCCATACACCACAAGCGCCCGCGAGCACATGGTTCCCGTGCGCTTCCATGCGGACATCGACAACGTCAATCGTTGCGTGGGGACCATGCTGGGTGCGGCCGTGACCAAGGCTCATCCCGAGGGGCTGCCTGAGGGCGCCGTCACCATTGACTGCGAGGGCTCGGGCGGACAGAGCTTTGCGGCATTCCTCCCACGGGGCATCACGCTCAATATCGAGGGAGACGCAAACGACTACGTGGGAAAGGGGCTCTCGGGAGGAATCGTCTCCGTGCGTCCTCACACTGATGCGACCTACAAGTTTGACGAAAACGTAAGCGTAGGCAACGTCGCCTTCTATGGGGCGACAAGCGGCAAGGGATTTGTCAACGGCCTCGCCGGTCAGCGCTTTGGCGTGCGCAACTCCGGCGCGACGCTGGTGGTAGAGGGCGTGGGCAATCACGGCTGCGAGTACATGACGGGCGGCACCGTCCTCATTCTTGGAGAGGTGGGCCAGAACTTTGCCGCGGGCATGAGCGGCGGCACGGCCTATGTCTACGACGAACTGCGCACGTTTGAGGCGCGATGCAACAAGGACATGGTCGAAATCACCCGCCCCACCGACGCCGAGCTTGAGCAGATCAGAAAGCTCATCGAGGAGCATGTGGAGCGGACGGCAAGCCCACGCGGAATCAAGCTGCTCTACCAGTTTGCCGACGCACGCAGGCACTTCCTGAAGGTGGTGCCTCACGAGTACCAGCAGATCATGGATCGCGCAGACCTCGAACAGGCGAGCGGCGTAAGCCGAGAGGAAGCCATAGAGCTTGCGTTTGAATCGCTGAGGAAGGAGGCATAGGACCATGGGAAAGCCAGGAGCCTACCTCACGGTCAGCCGACAGGAACATGCCACGCGTGCGCCAAGCGAGGCTGTGCATGATTACCACGAGCTGGCGCTGCCACTAACTGCCGAAGCGCAACAGGCGCAGGCAAGCCGCTGCATGTACTGTGGCGTCGCCTTTTGCCAGGTGGGGGCAAGCTTTGGGGGCGCCCGCCCATCGGGCTGCCCGCTCCATAACCTCATACCTGAATGGAATGACCTCGTATACCGCGGGCTATGGGACGAAGCCGCAGAACGGCTCGCGCTTACCAATCCGTTCCCTGAGTTCACGGGCAGGGTGTGCCCCGCGCTCTGCGAAGCGGCATGCAATTTGGGCCTGCATGATGGAGCAACCACCATCAGGGACAACGAGCGAGCCATCTCCGACCATGCGTGGGCGCAAGGCCTCGGTACGCTCAGCCTTGAGACGCCATCAAAAGACGCGCCAATAGTTGCCGTCATCGGATCGGGACCTGCCGGCCTTGCCAGCGCCTGGGAGCTTGCGAGACACGGTGCCCAGGTAACTTTGGTGGAACGTGATGACCGCGCGGGTGGCCTACTCATGTACGGCATTCCTAACATGAAGCTGCCCAAGGAGGTTGTGGAGCGACGCACGTCATTGATGTCGGCTAGCGGAATCAACGTGCTCTGCAGTACCGACGTGACTGATCCCGCTGTAGCGCACCAACTCGTCTCCACCCATGATGCCGTCGTCATCGCTACTGGTGCCCGCAACGCACGGCGGCTGAACGTGCCAGGCTCGGAGGCTTCTGGCGTTATCTTGGCCGTCGACTATCTCACTTCTGCGACAAAGGCGCTCCTCGCTGACAATGAACCGCAGGTCAGTGCTGCGGGCCTTGACGTCGTGGTGATTGGTGGAGGAGATACTGGCACCGATTGCGTAGCAACGGCGTTGCGGCAAGAGGCGCGTAGCGTGACACAGCTAGAGTTCCTTCCCGAGCCGCCCGCATCTCGTATGAAGGGCGACATCTGGCCACAATGGCCCAAGGTGCGCAAGGATGACTATGGCCAGCTCGAGGCTGCGGCCTTACAAGGACACGACCCGCGGCAGTGGGGGGTCGATACGTTGGAAGTGCTGCACGACGAGGGACGCGTCAGCGGGCTGCGCGTTGTGTCGCTTGACTGGTCTTCTGGCAAGCCCGAGCGTCTTGCGGAGACGGAGCGAGTCATTCCGGCGCAGCTCGTGCTGCTGGCAATGGGATTCCTAGGCCCTGAAGGCCAGGTGTTCGAGGCGTTTGGCGTAACGCGCGCAGACGATATCCGCGGCCTACCCCTGACGAAGGGCGGCTCGCACGCCGCTGTCTCACAGGGCTCCACCCCCGTCTTTGTTGCGGGAGACTGCCGCACGGGCTCGTCACTCGTGGTAAACGCCATCGCTGACGGAATCGCGTGCGCCACAGAGCTGGCCCAGACGATTGGCCTGTAAGGGAGGCTCCTCACATGCACTTCACCAAGATGCACGGCTTGGGCAACGACTACCTCTACGTATATGGAGAGGTCCCCAGCGATGTCGCAAACCTTTCGATACGCTTGTCCGATCGTCACTTTGGTGCAGGATCAGACGGCATGATCTTCATCACGCCCGCCGCGTCACCAGCCGCGGACTTCACGATGCGCATCTTCAACGCCGACGGCAGTGAGGCCCGGATGTGCGGAAACGGCATTCGCTGCGTGGGAAAATACGTCTATGACAAGGGGTTGACCGACAAGACCTCAATCGATATCGACACACTCTCGGGCATCAAGCACCTCGTACTGCAGATAGAGGACGGCAATGCGTGTGGAGCAACCGTAAGCATGGGTCACGTAGTCGTAAGCGACGAGTTGCCCGTGCAGATTGAGTCTTGCGGCGAGGACTCCATGCTTGTCTGCACGCCGATCAACGTGGGTAACCCCCACGCGGTGTTCTTCGTGTCAGACGCTGAAGCGGTTCCCCTTGCCACCCTCGGACCACGCATCGAGCACCACGAGTCCTTCCCCGGTGGCGTTAATGCCGAGTTCGTTCAGGTACTTTCATCGCATGAGCTTCGTATGCGCGTATGGGAGCGCGGGAGCGGCATCACGTTGGCTTGCGGTACCGGCGCCTGCGCATCGGTTGCCGCGGCTGTCAGCAAGGGATTCTGCCCCAAAGATGAGCCCATCACCGTACAGCTTGATGGCGGGGCGCTGCAGATAACCGTCCAAGCAAACGGAGAGGTACTTATGACCGGTCCCGCCAGCACCGTTTACGAAGGCGAGGTTGCCCTGTGATCACTCCCAATCGTCACTATGCCGAGCTCAAGGACTCGTATCTCTTCGCGCGTATCGCTCAGAAGGTAAGCGACTATCAGGCTCACCACCCAGACGCGCACCTTCTACGCATGGGCATTGGCGATGTGTCCCTTCCGTTGTGCGACGTTGTCATCGAGGCCCTGCACCAAGCGGTGGATGACCAAGCAACCAAGGACCGCTTTCAAGGCTATCTTCCAGAGTGTGGGGCGCCTTTCCTCCGTGAGGCAATTGCCGCGCACTACCACGCACGCGGTGTCGAGCTCCTCCCAGACGAGGTTTTTGTCTCAAGCGGAGCAAGCGACGAGCTGGGCGACATCCTCGATTTGTTTGACCGCTCGAGCTCCGCGCTCGTCATCGAGCCCGCCTACCCCGCCTACGTAGACGCCAACGTCATGGCGGGCCGCAGCATAGTCCACCTGCCGTCAAACAAAAGTGACGGCTTTCTTCCCGAACCGAGCGAAGAGGCACGAGCAGACCTCATATACCTTTGTTCGCCCAACAACCCCACGGGCGCAACCTTTAGCCGTGCGCAGCTTCAACGCTGGGTGGACTTTGCCAACGAGCATGGCTCCGTGATTCTGTTTGATGCCGCCTATGAGGCATTTATTGAAGATTCTGATCTCCCCCACTCCATCATGGAGATCGAGGGAGCGAAAACCTGCGCCATCGAGATCTGCTCGCTTTCTAAGACCGCCGGCTTCACAGGCACGCGGCTTGGCTACACGGTAGTACCCAAGGCGCTCGTACGTGCGAGCATGAGCCTCAATGACATGTGGGTACGAAATCGCACGACCAAGACCAATGGCGTCTCATACGTCATCCAACGTGGCGGCGCGGCAGTCTTTACGCCAGAGGGCCAACGCCAGATACAGGAGAACCTGAGCTACTACAAGGAGAACGCGCGCATCCTCATGCAGGCACTCGACCGCGCAGGCATCTGGTACTGCGGCGGGAGAAATGCTCCGTACGTTTGGCTTGAGTGCCCTGGCGGCATGCGTAGCTGGGATTTCTTTGACTATCTGCTGAATGAGGCGCAGATCGTGGGAACGCCTGGCGAAGGTTTTGGCGCATGCGGTGAGGGATACTTCCGCTTCTCCACCTTCGGGGGCCGCGTGGACACGCAAGAGGCGGCACGCAGGCTGATCGCGCTATTCTCCTGAGCACGACCTGCGAGCGCCGAAATCCAGATGCTACGGTGGCGCAATCTTGCCTTAACACGTTTGCCGCCAAGCACGGCACGACCTCTCACTTCAGGGAAATAAACCGCAGGTAGGCTCTCTACTGTCAAATGTTGCGCCAATGATGGCGCACGAACGTAAGAAGGGAGAACGGCCATGGCCCTAGATAAGGTCACCGCGGAGTGGGGGGAACTGCTCTTCACCGACGCCGATATGCAAGAGCGCCTCTCGAGGCCCACGTACAAGCAGCTTAAGCAGGTCATTGATGACGGCGCACCGCTTGACCTCGACATCGCCAACGAGGTGGCCCACGCCATGAAGGAGTGGGCGCTTGAGAAGGGTGCCACGCACTTCACGCACTGGTTCCAGCCGCTGACCGGCATCACCTCGGAGAAGCACGACGGCTTCCTGACGCCGCGCTCAGATGGTTCGATTCTCATGGCATTCAGCGGCAAGGAACTGGTTCAGGGTGAGCCGGATGCCTCCTCGTTCCCCTCGGGAGGCCTCCGGGCCACCTTCGAAGCCCGCGGATACACCGTGTGGGATCCCATGAGCCCCGCCTTCATCAAGGACGAGGTGCTCTGCATTCCCACCGCGTTCATCTCCTACACCGGTGAGGCACTCGACAAGAAGACACCGCTGCTACGCTCGCAGAACGCCCTTGAGGTACAGGCCAAGCGCGTGCTCGCCCTGTTTGGTCGCAAACCAAAGCGTGTCTTCACCACCGTCGGACCCGAGCAGGAGTACTTCTTGATCCGGGAAGAGGACTACAAGGCCCGTCCTGACCTCATCCTGACGGGACGTACCCTGTTTGGCTGCGCACCGGCAAAGGGCCAGGAGCTGGAGGAGCACTACTTCGGCGCCATCCGTCCCACCGTCAGTGAGTTCATGAAGGAACTCGACGACGAGCTGTGGAAGCTGGGCATCCCCGCAAAGACCAAGCACAACGAGGTCGCTCCGTGCCAGCACGAGCTTGCACCCGTCTTTGAGAAGGGCTCCACAGCCGTGGATGACAACCTCCTCACCATGGAGAAGATGCGCCTGCTGGCCAGCCATCACGGCCTCGTCTGCCTGCAGCACGAGAAGCCCTTCGAGTACGTCAACGGATCCGGCAAGCACAACAACTGGTCCATTAGCGCCGATGACCGCAACCTCCTTGAGCCTGGCCCTGACCCTGAGCACAACCTGCAGTTCTTGGTGTTCCTCGCCTGCCTGGTGGCAGCCGTCGACGAGCACGCGGACCTCATGCGCATGTCCGTTGCCTCGGCCGGAAACGACCACCGTCTGGGCGCAAACGAGGCACCACCAGCCATCGTCTCCATCTTCCTGGGGGACAACCTCTCCCCCGTCGTCGAGGCGCTCATCCACAAGGAGCATGCCGACGTCGCAGAGCGCGAACTCATCGACCTGGGTATCCCTCAGCTACCTGCGGTTCTTCGTGACAACACCGACCGCAACCGCACCTCGCCGTTTGCCTTCACGGGCAACAAGTTCGAGTTCCGCATGTGCGGAAGCCAGCAGAACCTGTCCGATCCCAACGTGGTGCTCAACACAGCCGTTGCCGAGCAGTGCGAGCGCTTCTGCGACTACGTGGCCGCACGCTCTGACGAACCCTTCACCATCGTGGCCATGCGCTTCGTGCGCCACACCTTCCGCGACCACCAGCGCATCATCTTCGACGGCAACGGCTACTCCTCCGACTGGGAGGAGGAGGCCCTGCGGCGCGGCCTACCCAACCTCAAGACCACGCCCGACGCCCTCGGCGCCCTCATGGATCCCGATAACATCGCGCTCTTCGAGAAGTACGGCGTGCTGAACGAGGCGGAACTGCACGCGCGTTATATCGCGAAGTCTGAGCAGTATGCCAAGCTCATCAACATCGAGGCCAACACCATGTCGTACATGGCACGTCACATGTACCTGCCCGCACTCATGAGCTACTCGGGAGACCTGGCAGAGACCGTCGCCACAAAGGCCGGACTTGGCATAGCGGGCAAAGCCGAGAAGGACGTCGTGGAGAAGATCACCGCAGGCATTGATGAGGTATACGATCTCACGGCAAAGCTTGAGGAGCTGGCCACCCGCGCCGCCTCCAAGGCCAATCCCACCGAGTGCTGCGCGCTCTGTCGTGACGAGGTCATTCCGGCCATGGATGCTCTGCGTGCTGCAGTTGACGCCATGGAGCGCCTCTGCGGCGAGGACTGGTGGCCCGTCCCCAGCTATAACCAGATGCTCTTCTACGTGTAAGACAATCCGCGCGCAGGACGGGCGCAGCGGAAACGTTGCGCCCGCCCTGCGCGTTGAAGAGGAGGAAGGGCAGCTGGCATGTGCTCCATCATGGGTTACTCTGGCGCTGATGTGGATCTCAGCGTCTTCATGGAAGGTTTTGAGCGAACGGTCTCTCGTGGCCCAGACTGCTCGCGAATCGTTGATACGGGTCATGGCTTGCTGGGCTTCCACCGGCTCTCCATCATGGGCCTCACCGCGTCAGGCATGCAGCCGTTTGAGCTGGGCGGAAGCTATGCGGTATGCAACGGGGAGCTGTATGGCTTTGAGAGCATGCGCGACGATCTTCGCGCGAAGGGCTACGTCTTCCAAAGCGACAGTGACTGCGAAATCCTGCTGCCGCTGTGGCGAGAGCACGGCACGGACCTTTTTGCCATGCTCGACGCCGAGTTTGCCTGCATCATCTATGACGCACCGAGCGAGAGCTTTATCGCGGCACGTGACCCCATTGGCATCAGGCCGCTCTACTATGGCTTTGACCCTCGCGGCCACATCGTCTTTGCAAGCGAGGCTAAGAACCTCGCGGGGCTCGTCCACACTATCCTCCCCTTCCCACCTGGTCATTATTGGAAAGACGGACGCTTCGTCCGCTATTGCGACATCGCGGCGGTGGAGACGGTTTGTCATGACAGTCTCGAGACCGCTTGCGCCACCATCCGCGAGAAGCTCGTAGGGGGCGTCCGCAAGCGCCTGGTGTCTGACGCCAAGGTAGGCTTTCTGCTATCGGGTGGGCTCGACTCCTCGCTCGTCTGCGCCATCGCCGCGCGGGAGCTCGACCACCCCATCGAGACCTTCGCCATCGGCATGGAGGAAGACCCTATCGACCTCAAGTACGCACGTGAGACGGCCGCCTTCATCGGAAGCCACCACACCGAGGTGACCATGACGCCCGAAGAGGTCATCGGTTCCCTAGAGGACGTCATTGCGCTGCTCGGCACCTACGACATCACCACCATCCGCGCGAGCATGGGTATGTACCTCGTCTGCAAGTACATCCACGAGCAAACTGACATCAGGGTCCTGCTCACGGGAGAGATTTCCGACGAGCTCTTTGGCTACAAGTACACGGACTTCGCGCCTTCAGCCGAAGCCTTCCAACAGGAAGCGGAGAAGCGGCTGCGCGAGCTCCACATGTACGACGTCCTGCGCGCCGACCGCTGCATCTCAGTCAACTCCTTGGAGGCACGCGTGCCCTTTGGCGACCTTGACTTTGTGCGCTACGTGATGGCGCTTGATCCGCGTCTCAAGCTCAACACCTATGGCAAGGGTAAGTACCTGCTTCGCCACGCCTTCGAGGGTACGGGGCTTCTGCCCGACGACATCCTCTGGCGCGAGAAGGCAGCCTTCTCTGACGCGGTGGGCCACTCGATGGTGGACTACCTCAAGGACTATGCCGAGCAGCGCTACACGGACGAAGAGTTTGAAGAGCGGCGCCAGGCTTACCCGTTTGCCCAGCCCTTCACCAAGGAGTCGCTCCTCTATCGCGAGCTCTTTGAGAGGCACTACCCCGGGCAGGCGCAGATGGTTGCCGACTTCTGGATGCCCAACCGAACGTGGGAGGGTTGCGACGTGAACGATCCGTCTGCCCGCGTACTGGCAAACTATGGCAAGAGCGGGGAGTAACCAGTGGACATCCATGAGGAATGCGGGGTCTTTGGCATCTTTGCGCCTCGACCGATGGATGTGGCGGCCCTTTGCCGCATCGGCCTTCAGGCGCTCCAGCATCGTGGGCAGGAAAGCTGCGGCATCGTGGTGAATGATGACGGAGTGTTTCTCTCGCACAAAGATTTGGGGCTTGTCAGCGAGGTGTTTGGAGGACGAGAGCTGGAGTCTATTCCCACCGCGACGATGGCGGTCGCGCACGTGCGGTATGGGACGACGGGTTCCAACAGTCGCGCCAACTGTCAACCCATAGAGGTCAATCACCTAAAGGGTCGCATGGCGCTTGCCCATAACGGCAACCTGTCGAATGCGACAGAGCTGAGAATAGCGCTTGAGCTGTCAGGCGCCATTTTTCACAGCTCGAGTGACACCGAGACCATCGCCTATGTCGTAACGCGGGAACGTCTCTCTGCCCTCTCCATCGAAGAGGCGCTCAGCAAGGCCATGGACACGTTGGAGGGTGCATATTCGCTTGTTCTCATGTCTCCGCGAAAGCTCATCTGCGCGCGGGACTCCCATGGTTTCAGGCCGCTCTGCTATGGCAAGACCTCCGACGGCATATACGTTATTGCCTCAGAAAGCTGCGCCCTCCGAGCGTTGGGAGCAACGTTTGTCCGCGATGTCGATCCTGGCGAAATCATCGTGTTCAGCAAAGACGGCATCACCTCTCGCAGGGAGCATTGCGGACGGGCATCCAAGCGTCTCTGCGTGTTCGAGTACATCTATTTCGCACGGCCCGATTCGGTGATTGACAGCGTCTCGGTCCATGCGTCGCGCATCGCCGCAGGCAAGGTTCTGGCACGCACCCACCCAGTTGATGCGGATGTCGTCATCGGAGCACCGGACTCTGGACTTGACGCAGCGCTCGGCTTCAGCCGCGAATCTGGCATTCCTTACGGGATAGGGCTCATCAAGAACAAGTACATCGGCCGCACCTTCATTGCCCCAACAGGCAGACAGGGCCAAGTCAGAATGAAGCTCGCCGCCATTGAGGCGGCGGTTGCCGGCAAGCGCATCGTGTTGGTGGACGACTCGATCGTGCGAGGCACCACCAGCAGGAGAGTCGTTCAGTTGCTTCGCGATGCCGGCGCACGCGAGGTCCACATGCGAATTTCCGCCCCACCGTTTCTGCATCCCTGCTTCTACGGCACTGACATAGACTCGGAAGAGCACCTGATTGCCTGCAGACACAGCGTGACCGAGATTGCAGCCGTCATTGGCGCCGACAGCCTTGGCTACCTGCCCTTGGAGGCGCTAGGACATTTGACGTGCGGAAACGGATACTGTGACGCATGCTTCAGTGGCAACTACCCCACGGACATTCACACATCGCAAGGCAAGGACCGCTTCGAGCAACGCCTCTCTGAGGTGTTGGCAAGCTGAGGACCTCTCCGCCCAAACGATGTCCCCGCTGGAAAAGGTCTCGTTACCTTCCCTCAACAAACTCGCCCGTGGGAAGAAATACCGCTGGTAACCAAACGTAACCCACAAAACGTTTCTCCGCAACAAACGCCATATGGCGCCGAAACGGCAATCCTTGACCATGCCTTTCGTCACAAGCGTGCAAACGACGAAAGGAGAGACATGGACAGAAGAGACTTTCTCAGGCTTGCCCTGGCCGGCGCGACGCTTCCGGTCGTGAGCGTATTGGGTGGCTGCGGTCAGTCGGATGGTGGCTCCACTCAAGGAGAGCCCCTTGTGGCAGAGGCTTCGGCTAACACCCTGCGCGTAGGCATGGAGTGCGCATACGCACCGTTTAACTGGACGCAGGACGCGCCAACCACGCCTGACGGAAGCAAGGCCGTGCCGATCTACGGGTCTGACTACTATGCGTACGGCTACGACGTCGCAGTAGCCCAGATGATTGCCGAGGAGCTTGGCATGGGACTAGAGATTCACAAGGTGGAGTGGTCCTCCATCGGAATCTCCATGGACTCGGGTGACTACGACTGCATCATCGCAGGCATGGGACGTACCGCAGAGCGTGAGATGGCCTATGCGTTCACCGACCCCTACTACTACCGCGACAACTGCATCGTGGTGAGGAAGGATGGTCCCTACGCAAGCGTGAAGGGCCTCTCCGACCTTGCAGGGACAGGCTGCAAGGTCACGACGCAGCTGGGAACAGGGTGGATCCCCCTGCTCGACCAGATCGAGGGGGCAGACACCGGAAGCAACTACGAGACCACCTCGGAATGCTTTATGGCGGTCACCAACGGCGTGGCCGATGTCTGCATCGTAGACCTACCGACTGCCCAGTCAGCGCTGCTTACCAACCCTGATCTGATCATCATCACGCTGGCAAAAGATGACACCTTCATCGGTGATGACGAGATGGTCAACGTCTGCATTGCCACCCGCAAGGATGACACCGAACTTCGCGACAAGATTCAGGACGCCCTCACGGGGCTTGGTTGGAATGAGAAGGCAATCATGGATGAGCTTATGGCCCGTGTCATCACGCAACAACCGGCTGCCAACTAGCCCTTGCGAGACCAAGTGTCTCTTGGCGTCCCTACCTAGGACCGCGCATATGGAAGGGAGGGGCTTGCATGCCTTTTGATTTCCCCGTCTTGGAGAATCCAGAAAACACCTTTGAATGGATGGCGTTCCTTGCATCCAAATACTTCGGGATGTTCATAGAAGGAACCATCAACACGCTCTACATCGCAGTGGTAGGCACCGTCCTCGGGTTTGTGCTGGGATTTGCCATCGGCATCATCCAGGATCTCGACATGAGCGCTGATGACCTTCCCATCGTGAAGGCTTTGATCAAGACTCTTAAGCTTGTAACGTCGGCCTATGTCGAGCTCTTCCGCAACACCCCGATGATTGTGCAGGCAATGATCGTCTACTACGGGCTGAGGCAGGCTGACGTGGCCATCACACCCGTGGCAGCAGGTATCCTGGTCACCTTGCTCAACACCGGCGCATACATGGCAGAAACGGTACGTGGCGGTATTGGATCGATAGACATCGGCCAGCGCGAAGGAGCTCTTTCCATGGGCATGTCGCCCATGAAGACCATGGTTTATGTGGTGCTACCCCAAGCGTTTGCCAACATCATCCCCGAGATGGCCAACACCTTCCTTACCAACCTCAAGATGACATCGGTCCTTAACGTCATCGCGGTGCAGGAGCTTTTCATGGCGGCAAAGACCGTCGGCGGCAACTACTACAAGTACTTCGAGAGCTACCTCGTTATCGCGGTCATCTACTTCGTCCTGTGCTTCGCCTTCAACAGGCTCTTCCTTATAGGTGAACGCCATCTCAAGGACACCGACGACTACGCGCTGGCCGTCGAGTATCTGGAAAACGACTAGGGGGAACCATGGAGAAGGCTATTCTCAGCATCCAGGGCCTCAGCAAGTCCTTTGGCAACCACGAGGTGCTGCGCAAGATTGACCTCGACGTCCAAAAGGGCGAGATCATCTGCATTGTAGGCTCCTCTGGGTCAGGCAAGTCCACCCTTCTGCGCTGCATCAACCGCCTTGAGCGACAGACCTCAGGCAAGATCTTCTACCACGACAAAGAGGTGCGCGATATCCAACGCGAAGTCAACGAGTATCGCTCCAAGGTGGGTATGGTGTTCCAGTCATTCAATCTCTTCAGCAACATGACGGTACTTGAGAACTGCATGCTCTGCACGCGCAAGGTCCTGCATCTCCCCAAGGAGGAGGCCTTCGACCGGGCGATCGCGCACCTCAAGGAGGTGGGCATGGCGCCTTTCATTAACGCGAAGCCCGCGCAGCTCTCGGGCGGTCAGAAGCAGCGCGTCGCCATTGCTCGGTCGCTCTGCATGAACCCAGAGATTCTGCTCTTTGATGAGCCCACTTCGGCGCTTGACCCCGAGATGGTTGGCGAGGTACTCGCCGTCATGCAAAACCTAGTGGAAACCGGCCTAACGATGATTGTCGTGACGCACGAGATGGCATTTGCCCGGGATGTGTCCACTCGCACCATTTTCATGGATCGCGGCTTCGTTGTGGAAGACGCGCCGCCCAGTCAGCTCTTCACCAACCCAAAGAGCCCGCGCACAAGGGAGTTCCTCAGCCGATATCTGGCTGGCTAACACACGGCATGTCAAACGAACGAGAAGGGAAGCGGTATTAGTGGAAAGGTTTGTGGTGACATTCGCCCGAGGCTTCGGGTCAGGCGGTAAGGAAATTGCCTCGCTTCTTGCGGCAGACCTTGGCATCCATTGCTACGAGAACCGAATTCTCACGCTGGCAAGCCAGATGAGCGGACTTGACCAGCGGCTGTTCGACGAGGTCAACGAGAAGATTCGCTCCAACGGTGGGTTCTCAAGCCTGATGCGCGGCCTCCCACGGGCACGCAGCTACATCTCGCGAAACGAGCGGTTTGTATCAGATGACCAGCTGTTCGAGTATCAGTGTGCCATCATCAACAACCTGGCAGACACCGAGCCCTGCGTCATCGTGGGCAAGTGCGCCGATTGGGTCCTCAGGGACCGGGAGAACGTAGTGAGTGTGTATATCGAGGCACCCAGGGCCTTCTGCGTGGAACGGACCATAGAGCACATGGGCGTCACTGAGCGCGTCGCGCATGCCACCATCGAACAGACCGACCAGTTCCGCGCTGACTACTACGCCTACTACACCAACGGCAATTATTGGACCAATCCCGTTAACTACGACATGACGCTCAACAGCGAGCGTGTGGGGATTGCCAGCTGTGTTCGGCTCATTGAAGACTACCTCGTGATAAAGGGCCTCATAGAGCCTAGCGAGATTGGGCAGAGCAAATAAGAGAAAGTAGGCAGAAAATGAGACTGATCGACACAGGGCGCACAGCCCACGACATAAAGGACCTCGTCAGCACCTACATGATCGACACGTACGAGCGCTACGACTTCGTGGCCGAATACGCGAAGGACCAGTACCTCTACGACAGCGAGGGCGAGCGCTACCTTGACTTCTATGCGGGCATTGCCGTCAATTCCGCAGGCAACTGCAACCCCCGCGTCGTGGAGGCGGTCATTGACGAAGCACAGACCCTCATGCAGACGTTCAACTACCCCTACACCATCCCGCAGGCGCTCCTCGCTGAGAAGGTATGCACCACCATCGGCATGGACAAGATCTTCTATCAGAACTCAGGCACCGAGGCTAACGAGGCCATGATCAAGATGGCTCGTAAGTACGGCATCGAGAACTATGGCCCCAACCGCTACCACATCGTCACGGCAAAGATGGGCTTCCACGGCAGGACCTTTGGCTCCATGTCCGCCACGGGCCAGCCAGGCAACGGCTGCCAAGTTGGCTTTGGCCCCATGACCTATGGATTCTCGTACGCGCCGTTCAATGACCTGCAGGCGTTCAAGGACGCTTGCACCGAGAACACCATCGCCATCATGGTGGAGCCCGTCCAGGGAGAGGGTGGCGTGCATCCGGCAACACAAGAGTTCATGCAGGGGTTGCGCGCCTTCTGCGACGAGAGGGAGATGCTCCTGCTTATCGACGAGGTGCAAACCGGTTGGTGCCGTACGGGCAAGGTCATGAGCTACATGCATTATGGCATCAAGCCGGACATCGTCTCCATGGCAAAGGCCCTCGGCGGAGGTATGCCCATCGGTGCCATCTGCGCCACCAGCAAGGTGGCCAGTGCCTTCTCGCCTGGCTCGCACGGATCAACCTTTGGCGGGCATCCGGTGTGCTGTGCTGCAGCCCTCGCGCAGATTGAAGAGCTGCTGTCACGCGACCTCGCGGGAAACGCCGCCACGATGGGCGCCTACCTCATGGACAAGCTCGCCACGCTGCCGCACGTACGTGAGGTGAGGGGCCAAGGCCTCATGATTGGCATCGAGCTTGATGAGGGCTTTGGGGCAGTAGACGTCAAGCATGGCTGCCTTGAGCGCCACCTGCTGGTGACCGCTATCGGAGACAGCGTCATCCGCCTCGTGCCGCCACTCGTCATCAACGAAGACGATTGCGATGAGGCCTGCAGGATCATCGGCAGCGCCATCGAGGCCCTTGTCAAGGCGTAAGAACGAGTGCGAAGACCGACCACTCCATTTCTGACACTTTGCACACGTGATACAGCGACGCTTCCCCTGGGTGACGCATGAGAGTCGAAGGCATGGCCGCTTGGGCACGTTTTGTCCAAGCGGCTTCCCTCATAAATAGACTCGAATCTGGTGTTGTGTGGATGCCCTACGTCGTCACAAGCCCACGCCTCACGAAAGGAGTCCGTACATGAATCCTCTCGCCTTCGAAGACGCCCGTCCTCCCGCCCTCCTCGCGCTTGAGGACGGCACCTGCCTGCGAGGATATGCCTGCGGCGCTTTGGGCGAGGCGTTTGGTGAGGTGGTGTTCAACACCTCCATGGTGGGCTACCAGGAGATTGTGACTGACCCCAGCTATGCGGGCCAGATCGTGACGCTCACCTACCCGCAGGTAGGCAACTACGGCGTCAGCGAGCTTGCCATGCAGTCTGCAGGGACCGCGCTCAAGGGGCTCGTCGTGCGGGATATGTGCCACATCCCCTCCCACTGGCAGTCAGCGGGCAGCTTTCCAGACTTTCTGCGTGCCCACAATGTCGTGGCCATCGAGGGCGTGGACACGCGAGCGCTCACGCTGCGCATACGCAACACGGGCGCGATGCGCGCGGCCATCTCGACGGTTGACCTCAACCCAGAGAGCCTGGTCGCACGCGTTATCGCGAGCCCCGCCATCAGTGCACACAACTATGTGGCGGACGTGTCGCCTCGGCAAGAGCGCAAAGTGCCCGCCGATGCGCAGGCTCTCGAGAAGCGGCTTGCTGTAGGTAAGCCGGCGCTTCACGTAGTTGCCTACGACTGTGGCGAGAAGCGCGGCATTGAGGACGAGCTTGCGGTCGCGGGCTGCACGGTCACCTGCGTCCCCTTTGACACCCCTGCCTCACGCGTCCTCTCGCTTGCCCCGGACGGCGTGTTCTTCTCCAACGGTCCTGGAGATCCTCAGCAGGTCACCCAGACCGCACAAGCCGCGAAGGACATTCTGGGCAAGGTGCCCGTCTTTGGCATCTGCCTGGGAAACCAGCTCGTCTCCATGGCCGCCGGCGCGCAGATAGAGAAGCTTCCCTTCGGCCACCATGGCGGCAACGAACCTGTGATGAACCTCCTGACGCATAGGGTGGAGGTCACGGCACAAAACCACAACTATGGCCTTGTCTTCGAGAGCATGGGGCCGCTTGTCCCGGAGCTATCTGGCGCAGAGACGGAGCATGTGCACGACCTGCGCCACTGGGTAGAGCGAGGGATTGCGCCGGTAGTGGAGACGAAGAACCACGGCCGCGTGCGCCTGACGCACGTAAACCTCAACGACGGGACGCCCGAGGGCATACAGTTCCTCGACATACCCGCGTTCTCGGTTCAGTATCACCCCGAGAGCCGGCCGGGACCCCATGATTCCCGCTACCTCTTCCAGGCGTTCGTGCGCCTCATGGACGCATGGCGCGAGCGCGACGATGGGGCTTCCCGCGTGAGTCCCGCGTACCTTTCCATCGACGTCCGCGAGGGGAGGCCCCACCATGCCGAGGCGTGAAGACATCAATAAAGTGCTGGTCATAGGGTCAGGTCCTATCGTCATCGGCCAAGCCTGCGAGTTTGACTATTCTGGTACCCAAGCCTGCCGCGTACTGCGCCGGGAAGGGTATGAGGTCGTGCTCGTCAACTCTAACCCCGCGACCATCATGACCGATCCTGAGACGGCCGACCGCACCTATGTGGAACCCATCACCGTTGACGCCGTGAGCAAGATCATCGAGCGTGAACGACCTGACGCGCTGCTTCCCAACATGGGCGGCCAGACGGCCCTCAACTGCGCCGTTGCCCTCGGCGAGGCCGGCGTGCTTGACCGCTTTGACGTGGAGGTCATAGGCTGCGACCTGGACTCCATTCGCATCGGCGAGGATCGAGAGCTCTTCGCCGCCGCCATGCGCGACATCGGGCTTGAGGTGGCGGCCTCGGGCTTTGCCCACACGCTAGACGAAGCGCTGGCCACATCCGAGGAGCTTGGCTACCCCGTGGTCATTCGCCCGAGCTTCACGTTGGGAGGCGCAGGCGGTGGCATTGCCCACAACGCAAATGAGCTGCGCGTCATTGCAAGCCAAGGACTCTCGCTCTCCCCCACCACCGAGGTCTTGGTGGAGCAGTCCATCGAGGGCTGGAAGGAGATCGAGATGGAGGTGATGCGCGATGCCACGGGCAACGGCATCGTCATCTGCTCCATCGAGAACGTAGACCCCATGGGCGTCCACACCGGTGACTCCATCACGGTGGCACCCGCGCAGACCCTCTCCGACATGGAGCTCCAGCGTCTGCGTGACTACTCGCTGGCCTGCCTCGAGCGTGTGGGCGTGGCCACTGGCGGCTCCAACGTGCAGTTCGCGGTCAACCCAAGCGACGGCCGCGTGATCGTCATCGAGATGAACCCACGCGTGAGCCGTAGCTCGGCACTGGCCTCCAAGGCTACCGGCTTCCCCATCGCCAAGGCAGCCGCCCTGCTTGCCGTGGGCTATACCTTGGACGAGATCACCAACGATATCACGCGCGTGACGCCCGCCTGCTTCGAGCCCTCCATAGACTATTGCGTAGTCAAGGTCCCGCGCTTCGCCTTCGAGAAGTTCAAGGGCACCAGCGAGGAGCTCACCACGCGCATGAAGAGCGTGGGCGAGGCCATGGCTATTGGCCGCACCTTTGAGGAGGCGCTGCAGAAGGCACTTCGCTCCCTAGAGGATGGCCACGATGGGCTCAGTGATGAAGGACAGCTCTTTGATGAAGACCGATTTGACGAGCTAGTCGCTGGGCCCACAGCCGAACGCATCTATTACGTCGCAGAAGCCCTGCGCCGCGGCTGGACGGTTGAGCACATAGCGCGGGTGAGCAGCATCGACCCTTGGTACCTGCACCGCATTGCCGACATCATCACCGCGGAGCGCACCATATCTCGCCTTGGTTTGGCTGGAATGGACAGGAGGTGCCTGCTCGCAGCAAAACAGATGGGATTTTCCGACGCGCAGATTGCCCACCTCGTCCACAGCAAGGAAGACGTCATTCGCGCGGTGCGAGAGGCGCTTGGGGTCCTGCCCGTTGTGAAGACCGTAGACACGTGCGCAGGCGAGTTTGCCGCACAAACGAGCTATCACTACCTGACCTACGAGGATGGCAACGCCTCTGAGCACGTCGAGGCGGGCAAACCCCGCGTGGTCATCCTATCCGCGGGTCCCAACCGCATTGGCCAGGGTATCGAGTTTGATTACTGCTGTGTGCATGCCGCCTATGCGCTGCGTGAGATGGGCTACGAGACCGTCATGGTCAACTGCAACCCAGAGACCGTCTCAACCGACTACGACACCTCTGACAGGCTGTACTTCGAGCCGCTCACCTTTGAGGACGTCATGAACGTGATTGAGGTGGAGCAGCCTGCGGGCGTCATCGTCACGCTGGGAGGGCAAACGCCCATCAAGCTGGCGCATCGCCTTGAGGAGGCAGGCGTCCCCCTCATGGGTACGAGCTCTGAGGCGATTGACCTTGCGGAGGATCGTGACCGCTTCAGCGCGCTGCTGGACCGCTTGGCCATTCCCTATCCGCCTTCATCGGTTGCCTCAACTCCCGAAGAGGCGCGGGGGGCGGCACGCACACTGGGATATCCTCTCATCGTACGGCCGAGCTACGTCCTGGGTGGCCGTGGGATGGCCATCGTCTATAGTGACGAGGCGCTTGCATCCTACATGGAAGAGGCCGCACACATCACGCCCGATCACCCGGTGTACCTCGACGCCTTTTTGGAGGATGCGATTGAGCTCGATGTCGACGCACTCGCAGACGGCGAGGATTGCTATGTGGGAGCCGTGCTTGAGCACATTGAGGAGTGTGGCATCCATTCCGGAGACTCTGCTTGCTGCTATCCGCCGTTCTCGCTCTCTGACGTCATGGTGGAGCGCATCCGGCAGACAACGAGGGAGCTTGCTCGCTCATGCGAGATTCGTGGCCTGCTTAACGTGCAATATGCCGTCAAGGACGAGCAGCTCTATGTGATTGAGCTCAACCCGCGTGCCAGCCGTACCGTGCCCTTCTCCAGCAAGGCAAGCGGCGTTGCGCTGGCAAAGCACGCCGCGCGCATCATGGCAGGTAAGCCAATCGGTAGCTTAGGCCTTCCCTCTGAGACGCGCGAGCCGAGCCACTTTGCCGTGAAGGAGGCGGTCATGCCTTGGGCACGCTTCCCGGGCTCTGACGTGCGCCTTGGCCCCGAGATGCGCTCGACCGGCGAGGTGATGGGCATTGCGGCAACCTTCCCCGAAGCCTATGCAAAGACTCGGCAAGCCATCGACTACGAGATGCCAGCGGAAGGCTCGGTCTTCATCAGCGTGAGGGACGCTGACAAGCGCTCCATCGCGCCGGTGGCCTTCGCGCTTGCTCAGATGGGCTATCGCATCATGGCGACGAAGGGCACCGCGAAGACATTGCGTGCAGCAGGCATTTCCTGCGAGGTGTTGATGCGCATCGGTGAAGGCCATCCCAACGTGCTTGATAGGATTACCGAGGGCGACATATCCTTCATCATCAACACCCCACACGGCCATGGCTCACGTGGAGACGGCGAGGCCTTGCGTAGCGAGGCGGTGAACAGGGGCATCTCACTCGTGAGCACGCTCTCGGGCGCCACCGCGCTGCTCCAGGCTCTGGCCACCTTGCGCGAGAGCGCTGGCCTCCCCGTCTACGCCCTGCAGGATCTTTCGAGCGCACCGACAGATCACGGCACGAGCAGAGCGTGAAGCATGGGCGCATCCCAGCAAGGCTACTCGAAGAGCTCGTCAATCCACACAAGCCGTACGTTCCCAGCGCGCTTTGCCTCTCGACGAGCAGAATCGGCAAATCCAGACTTCGAGAAAACAAAGAAGTGAGCGGAGCTCGGCTGATCCATGACCGATAGCGCCCTTCTCTCAAGCGTCTCGACCACCCGCGCATCAACAGCGTCGTTTGTCCATTTGCACTCGCCACAGACGAGCTCTCCATCACTGCCGGCGGCCACAACATCGACGTCAGCCTGCTCATGCGAAATGACATCGGTACCCCACCATGAGCCAACGCGCGAGGGCAGCACGTCAATGCTTCCCTCCGCCATGCGCCGTATCACCCATTGTCGGCAGACGTCCTCAAACGCATGCCCCACAAAGGTGGCGAGGTCGTTATGGCATATACGCTTTGCCACTGCATCCGTCTGGCCGAAGTCGATAGCCTGCTCGTAGCGCGGGACAAACGAGTGCCAGAACCGGAAGAGGTTGTCGGCAATCCGATAGGTGACCTGCTTCTTGTTTGCCCTGCCTACGGGAGTATCGCGCCGCACGATCCCGAGCTCGGAAAGCCGCTTGAGATACTCGTTCACGTTCGGCCCCTGAATACCGGTTGCATCCGCGATCTCGTTAGGACGAGAGCGTCCTGATGACACCGCGTCAATGACCGCGGCATAAGGTGCCGGAGAGCTCACCTCCTGCAGCAAGAAGCTCTTGGGCTCGGCGTACAGAAACCTTCCTTGTCCAAGCATCCGGTTGGCGATGTTCCACTCCGTCGAGTGAGCAGCTTCAAGCTGCTCAAGATAGAGCGGCACTCCTCCCACTAGCGAGTAGAGCTCTACCGCGCGGATAGGATCTTTTGTCGCGAGTAACCTGCTGGCATCGAGATAATCAAAGGTCTCAAGCTTGAGCTGCGCAGTGCGCCGTCCATACAAAGGGCTCTTCTCGCCGAGGACCTGGTGTTCCATAAACGTCATCGACGAGCCGCAGAGTATGAGCATGAGCTTGCTCGTATCCTTATACGCATCAACAAGACGCTGCAGAAGCGACGAAACGCCCGGATATGACTTGGCAAGATACGGATACTCGTCGATCACCAGCACGGTACGTTCTTCGCGTGCCTCTTCAAACACCCTCGCAAACGCAGCGTCAAAACTGGGAAAAATGGGCGCGTTAGTCGCATAGCCAACATCGGCTCCCAAGGGGTCATACCAAGCGAGAATCGACGAGCTCAGACGTTCAAGGTTCTCTCGCGCGGTGGTCTCCCCCGCCGTGAAGAAGTAAACCCGAGGTTTTCCCGAAACGAACTCATTCAGAAGGCGCGTCTTTCCGACACGACGTCTCCCCCACATCGGAATCAGCTGAAATGTCCCCGTTCGGTAGAGCTCTTCGAGAATCTGAAGCTCCGTATCTCTCGCGACGAACATGTCAGCTCCATTCATATGTCTACCTATAGTATGTGCTGCTATAGTATACCAATCTATAGTATTAAACGTTCTCGAGCATGAGTCGCCAGCTTCCAAAGGGCTGCCGTCGGATGAGAGCTCTGTACACGCAACAAAGGTGCCTGACACCAAAGTTGCGCTAAGGTACACCTGTCCCTTAGCGCAACTTTGGTGTCAGGCACCTTTGTTGCATCTTGAGCGACGTGCGCCCTACTTCTTGGCTTCCTCGATCATGTCGAGGGCCATCTGCATCACGCGGTCACCGCGAATCATGCCGTAGTCCTGCATGGGAATGACCGCAAAGGGAACGCCAGCCTCCTTGAACTTAGGCTCGAACTGACGAATCTCGAAGGCAACCTGCGGTCCCAGAAGCCCGCAGGCAAGCTCGCGCAGCTGCTCGACAGATGACTGCTTGATTGCCGACACCGGACGAGCGTCAACCATCACCTCGACACCCTGCGCGTCAGCGTAATCCTGCATCCTACGAGCAAGCAAGCTGGTAGACATACCGGCACCACAGAACAGACGAACATGAAGCATAAGAAACCTCCTTTAAAGGTCGGGCATTCGAGGCCAGCCCTCGAATGCCCGCATTGCTTGTCTACTCGTGCAACGCCTCGCCGTTGGACTCGATGACGGCCTTGTACCAGTCGTAGGAGTCCTTCTTCACGCGCTCGAGCGTACCGTGACCGTCGTTGAAGCGGTCAACGTAGATGAAGCCGTAGCGCTTGCGCATCTCGCCCGTGCCGGCGCTGACAACATCAATCGGACCCCAGTACAGGTAGCCCATGATGTCGCAGCCGTCCTTGATGGCCTCTTCCACCTGCAGCAGGTGGTCACGCGTGTACTCCACGCGGAACGGGTCGTGGATGTGGCCGGTCTCGTCGAGGTTCTCATCCAGGCCGATGCCGTTCTCCACAATGAACATTGGCACGTCGTAGCGATCCTGCAGATAGTTGCATACGTAGCGCAGGCCCTTGGGGTCGATGGGCCAGCACCAGGGCTCGGGGCTACAGCCGGTGAGGTAGGGGTTCTTCACCGTACCCACGGCACCGCTGGTGAGGCCACCGCCCTTGGACGTGGTCGTTCCCTCGGCAATCGCGCGCGTGCTGTACACCTGGCTGCGGTAGTAGCTAAAGGCGAAGTAGTCGTTGGTGTACTGCGCGATAAGCTCCATATCGCCCGGCTGGATGTCCAGCTTCACGTCGTTCTCAGTCCAAATGCGCTTGATGTAGCCCGGATAGCGGCCCTTGAGCATAACGTCAGAGAAGAACGAATGCAGGCGCTGCGTGCGCTGCGAGCCCAGCATGTCGTCAGGGTTGCAGGTCTCGGGATACGTGGCGATGGCGCTCTGCGAGAGCATGATGCCCATCTTGGCGTTCGGGTCGATCTCGCGACAGAGCTTAACGGCCAGCGCGTTGGCCACGAACTGGTGATGCCAACCCTGATACATCTGGCACTGCGTGAGGTCGGCATTCACGACATCCTTGTTGGTGGGATGGATGTCCAGCATGGCACCAGCCGCGAAGGGCACCATGCGCCCGACATTGATCTCATTGAAGGTCATCCAGTACTTGACCTTGCCCTTGTAGCGGTTGAGCAGCGTGCGCACGTAGCGCTCCCAGAAGTCGATCATCTTGCGGTTGAGCCATCCGCCGTAATCCACCAAAAGGCCCAGCGGTGTCTCGTAGTGGCTGATGGTGATGACCGGCTCCATGCCAAGCGAAATCATCTTGTCGAGTAGGCGGTCGTAAAACTCAAGGCCTTTCTCGTTGGGCTCTTCCTCGTCGCCATGCGGGAAGATACGGGCCCAGCTAATGGAGGTGCGGAACGCCTTGAAGCCCATGCCCGCCAGAAGCTCGAGGTCGCTCTCATAGCGATGGTAGAAGTCGATGCCCTCTTCGGAAAGATGCACGAAGTCGTGGGTAAAGCTGGGCTCCCACTTACCCGTCTCATCGTTCCACTCGATATCGGGGTGGTTGCCGATACCCGTCATGACGTCGGTAACGTTGAGCTGCTTGCCGTCCTCAAGGTACGCGCCCTCAAGCTGGTTGGCCGCAACCGCACCGCCCCACAAGAAGCCTTCAGGAAACGCCGTTGCCATGTTGCCCTCCTCTTCCCCTTGTTTAAACAAACACGTTGTAGCCAGTATCACATGGTTTCATTACATATCCTAGAGTGCCTCGATTAGCGGTCTTGCCACGCTCCTTACGCGAAGAGCTCAGCCGTACGCTCCATGCGCTCGATGACGCCCACGCCAAACGGACAGCGGCTCTCGCACCCGCCGCACGCAACGCATTCGTCCGCGTGGTGGTCAAGCGCGAGGTAGTGGTCGCGCACCAAGGCAGGCACCTCTCCGCCCTTGGACACCTGCACCTCCGCCAAGTCGTAGAACTTGTTGACCTGCGCAACGTTGATGCCCATGGGGCACGGAGCGCAGTGGCCGCAATAGGTGCAGAGGCCGCTCGCGTTGTTGCGCGGCGCGTTGGCGAGCACACTCGCATAGTCACGCTCGTCCTCCGTTGCCGTCTCGTACGCGACGTCGGCCTCGAGATCCGCCACGCTACCATAACCAGCCATGACGCTCGCCACGGCGGGACGCGTCAGGGCGTAGTGGAGGCACTGCGTCGCGGAGAGCGCCACGCCAAAGGGGCTACGATCAGCGTCCATCAGACGACCGCCCGCAAAGGCCTTCATCACCGTCAGACCCACGTCCTCGCGCTCGCACAGGCGGTAGAAGTTCAGGCGCCCCTCGTCAAAGCCAGCGAACTCCGCGTCTGCGGCACTCGTCAGCGTGTTGATGTCATAGTCGCCTGGCTGCATGTCATAGGCCGGGTTGATGGAGAAGAGCATCATCTCAACGGCGCCCTGCTCAACAGCATAGGTACCGCACACGGCACTGTGTGTTGACATGCCAATGTGACGGATGGTGCCCTCAGCCTTAAGCTGCTCAACAAAGTCACGGTACGGACCCTCGAGGCAACGCTTGAGCTCGTCAAGGTCGTCGATGTAGTGCATCATGCCCAGCTCCACATGGTCAGTGTGGAAGCGGGTGAGCAGGTCGTCAAAGGCAACCTTGCACGCCTCGACGTCGCGCGTGCGCACGTACTGGCCGCCCTGCCAGGTTGAGCCGATATGCCCCTGCACAATCCAGTGGCCCGGATTCTCCGCGCAGGCATCTCCCAGACGCGTGCGGACCTCAGGATCGCTCATCCAGCAGTCAACGATGTTGACGCCCAGCTCAGCCGCACGCAGGGTGATGGCACGGGCCTCCTCGGCGCTCATGCGGTCAAGCCACTCGCCGCCGTAGCCAATCTCGCTCACCATCAGGCCCGTCTTCCCCAAACGACGGTAGTTCATGGCCCTCTCCCCTCCTTTGGACGTTACAGTGCCCTGAGTACCAAGGTGGCAACCTCGAGGGCGGCGAGAGCGGCCTCGCGGGCACTCACCAAAACCTCGTACGGAAGGTCCTCGCCCAGCACACCGCGCTCAAGGTCATCCGGCAGCTTGCCCCGCTCATCTGCTTCGCGGTCTTTGTACCAGTCCTGGCTCCCGTAGTACATCGAGAGCTGTCGCAATGCGTCAAGGGCATCTACCTGCGCAGCAACGGCCTCAGAAAGCTGCTCAGCCGCATCGCGTGACACGTTGAGCGCCTCTTCCATCGCCTGAATCCGCTCGACGCGGTTCACCTTATCTTGAGCCATGGCTCTTCCCCTCCTTCAATTGCCATTTATTCAGTATTCTATGCGCTTCTGTTCGATCGCATCAGTAGATAGCAACGCACATGATTGCGCGAACGCTCGAAGTCGTGGGGTACCACACGCTCGCTCACGTCCTCCGCGGCAAAGCCGCAGCGCGGCAGCTCGCTATGAGCGGGCAGAACCAACACCACGGTGCCATCCGGCGCAAGCACGGCTTCAAGCTGCGCAAGGAGACCTGATAAATCCTTCTCTAGATCCCATGCCTTGCTTTCGCCATGCGCCTGAAGTCGTTCCGGTGGCGAGCAGAGCACAAGGTCGTACCTGCGCTTTGTTCGCATCTCCCGAGCAAGCCACGCACGGACATCAGAGCACACAAGCGTGTTCTGCGCGCCGGCAAGCCCGTTCAGACGGAGTGTCTCATTTACCCATGCAATGCGCTCCTTTGAGGCATCAATCGTCACTGTGCTCTTCGCTCCCGCTGAGGCAACAAGCACCGTAGCCGCATTTCCCGCTGCAAAGAGGTTCGCAAAGCGTGCGCCACGCGAGTGCTCTGCCGTCAACTCGCGAATAAGCCGCAGGTCGAGAGGCAAGCTCTTTCCTACGGTTCCACTCAAATCACTCTTGAAGAGGCAGCCCGCCTCAGACACCGTTGCCCAAGCTGCGACCGAATCCGCATCCTTCATGCGCAGATACAGGGCGTCAGTTGCCCACGGCTTCTGCACCACATTCTCAATCGGCACATCAAGCGTCGCCGCCGTCAGCGCGACGGCATCGGCAAAGTGACGGCCTGCTCGCTGCACGTCAACCGCGCGGGGCCGAGGACGCTCTTCTACCACCGCAAAGGTCTTGCCCTCGTCCTCCGCAGCCCCGGCGTACACGTCGACCGAGACGGGATAGTCGGGCAGGTCAGCATCGTAGAGGCGGTAGCAGGTAACTCCCTCGCCACGCGCCCAGCGGGCACGCTCCTTGGCCATCTTGCGCAGGCGGCTCGCAAACTGCCCGCTCCCTGCATCGGCAACGCGCACTCCCACCTGCTTTCCGGCGAACGTCGTAACCGTGCACTCCTGTGGTTTCGCAGAGAGGTCGTAGCGCCTCACCCACGCCTCGATGGGCCCATTGTGGCAGGCGATCACTTCCTGAGGCACTCTTCCCAGCGCAGTGTCAATCCCAAGGTCAGGGGTGATGATGGATGCCCGCCAGCCTTTGGGCACCGCATCCACGGCAGCCGAAAGAGCCGCATGCACCGCAGGAAGCTCGGCCTGCGAAAGCAGCCTCATGCCATAGGGCGGATTTTCCACCAGTAGTCCGTGCATCCCGTGCGCACCGCGTACGTGCCGCGCCAAGTTGCAAGCGTCGTCCACATGAAGGCTCACGAGGTCAGACACCCCGGCACGCTCGGCGTTGGCCCGCGCGAGCTCCACCACATCGGCGTCGATGTCACCAGCAACAATCCGCACGCGCGCTCGTGGCTCAGCCTGCTCGTCATAGGCCTCTACCAGCAATTCATTCCACACCTGGGCATCGTGACGTACCCAACCCTCAAAGCCCCAGCGCTCACGCAGAAGGCCTGGTGCCACACCCGCCGCGATCATCGCACCTTCAATGGCAAAGGTTCCCGAGCCGCACATGGGGTCAACCAGCATGCCACCATCGGCTGCCAACTCGTCCCACCCAGCAGCGAGCAGCACCGACGCCGCCAACGTCTCTTTAAGCGGGGCCTCGGACTGCACGCCCTCCTGCCGATACCCACGCCTATGGAGCGATTCGCCAGTTAGGTCAAGGCTGAGCGTTGCCCGGTCACCACGCAACCCCACCTGCAGCAAAAAGCCTGGCTGCTTCGCGTCAACGTCGGGGCGCACGCCGCGAACCTCGCGCAGGCGGTCGCACAGCGCATCCTTCACCTTCAGCGCTGTGAACTGGGTATTCCTCAACGTCTCGCTCGTGCCGTGCGCGCGAATGGCAATCGTCGCGCCGTCACGCACATGACGCTCCCACGGAAACGCAGCCACGCTCTGGTACAGCTCGTCAGCGTCCTTTGCAGCGACCCGTCCAAGCACCAGCTGTACGCGCGTGGCCACGCGGCTCCACAGGCAGGCTCGATACGCATCGCGCTGAGTGCCAAAGAAGACGACCGAGCCGTTCAGAGGCCGCACGCGCCGCATGCCAAGAGCGCGCAGCTCACGCGCCAACACGTCCTCGAATCCACCCGCACAGCGGGCAACAAGCTCTTGTTCAGCAGCCTTCACGCGATCCTCCCTCAACGTTCCGCTTCCGATGGTAGCGAAAACCATCCTGAATCGTGGGAAAAGCATCGGGTTAGCATGCGTGTGTTACCCTTGGTTTCTCACCAAAAACGATTGGAGTTACCTCATGTTTCGGCAAATGAGAAGGTTCAAGCAGCTCTTGCCCATCGAGACTTGTCAGCAGATTCTGGCCACACAGAAGCGCTCGGTGCTGTCTCTGCTGGGTGACGACGACTATCCCTACGGCGTCCCCATGAACTTCGTATACGACCCCACCCGTGGCGAGCTGGGCTCCGTTTTCTTCCATACCGCAGTTGAGGGCCACAAGCTGGACGCCCTCATCGCGCACGACAAGGCCAGCCTTACGGTCATGGACGAAGGCGAGCGGAACGAGGGCGAGTGGTGGTACTACGTGAACTCGGTCATCTGCTTTGGGCGCATCTGCGTCGTAGAGGATCCTGAGCTCATCCATAGCTCTTTGTACGCGCTCGGTTCCAAGTACTTCCCTGCCGACACCGACATCGAGGCAGACATTGCCAAGAACGGCCGCCGCGTGAAGATGCTCGAGCTCAAGATCGAGCACATGACTGGCAAGCACGTTCAGGAGAAATAGCGCGCCAGCCAGTACGTTCCCCGCAGAACGGAGCATACGTTGTCTGATAGCTACGAAGTCAACCCCTTCTCTAAGGGGTCGCTCGCCCTCTACCTTCCCTATCTGGACGAGGACATGCCCGCCCTCGACGGAGAGCAGTCGCTTGACCTCTTCCTCAGCTGGGTCGGATCGCGCGGCATTGAGTTGTGGCCCCACCAAGAGGACGCCCTACTCTCCCTAGCCGCCGGTAACCACGTCATCTTAGGCACGCCTACGGGATCGGGCAAGTCGATGGTGGCTCTGGGGCTCTGCTTCATGGCCATGTGCAGCGGCGGCCGTGCCTTCTACACGGCGCCCATCAAGGCGCTAGTCAGCGAGAAGTTCTTTGACTTGGTGGACATCCTGGGCCGCGACAACGTGGGCATGATCACTGGAGACGCCTCCATCAACCCCGATGCGCCCGTCATCTGCTGCACGGCAGAGATCTTGGCAAACCAGGCGCTGCGCGAGGGCGAATACAGCGACGTAGCCTGCGTGGCGATGGACGAGTTCCATTACTTTGGCGATCACGACCGCGGCTGGGCATGGCAGGTGCCCCTCCTTACCCTGCCGCACACGCAGTTCTTGCTGATGAGCGCCACGCTTGGTGACGTCTCGGCCATCGAAGGCGTGCTGGAGCGACAGACCGACCGCGATGTTGACCTCGTGCTCGATGCGCCGCGCCCCGTGCCTCTGACCTTCGAGTTTGTGGAGACGGCTCTCGAGGCCACAGTCGAGCTGGCCGTACGTCAGGGCAAGGCGCCCATCTACGCCGTGCACTTCAGCCAAGACGCCGCCCTCAAGAGCGCACAAGCGCTCGCGAGCTACGGCGTCTCCACGCGCGAGCAGCGCGACGCTATCAAGGAGGCCTGCAAGGGCACGCGCTTCTCCACGGCCTTCGGCAAGACGCTCCAGCGCCTGCTTGCCTCGGGTGTGGGCGTGCACCACGCCGGCATGCTGCCGCGGTATCGACTGCTGGTTGAGAAGCTCGCGCAGCAGGGCCTCCTGCCCGTCATCTGCGGCACGGACACCCTAGGTGTGGGTATCAACGTGCCCATTCGTACGGTGCTGCTTACGGCTCTGGCAAAGTTTGATGGCCGCCGCCAGCGGCGCCTCAACGCGCGCGAGTTTCACCAGATCGCCGGCCGCGCCGGACGCTCGGGTTTTGATACCGAGGGTACCGTCATCGCCCAGGCTACCGAATACGATATCGAGCGTGCTCGCGCACTGCAAAAGGCTGGCGGAGACCCCAAAAAGGCACGCAACACCAAGACGCGCAAGCCGCCCGAGGGCTTCGTGGGATGGAACAAGCAGACGTTTGAGCGACTCATCGAGGCGACGCCGGAGGCCCTCATTCCACGGCTGCGCATCACGCACTCCATGGTGCTTGCCGAGGTCGAGCAGGGTGGCGATGCCCGCGCACGCGTCAGCCAGCTGATTGCCGACTCCATCCAGACCGACGCCCAGAAGGAAGAACTCGAGGCAACTGCGGACGAGGTCTTTGCTACCTTGATGGACGCTGGCGTGGTGCTGTGCGAGCCCGACGAGGACGGCGTCGACGACTACTGGGTGACCATCGAGCTGCCCGAGTGGTTCGCGCTCGACCAGCCGCTCTCCCCCTTCCTCCTTGCCGCGCTCGAGCTGCTTGACCCAGAGAGCGAGACCTATGCGCTTGACGTAATCTCACTGGTAGAGGCCACGCTTGAAGACCCGCGCCAGATCCTTGTGGCCCAAGAGAAGGCTGCGCGCGCCAAGGCCGTCGCCGAGATGAAGGCCGACGGCATCGAGTACGAAGAGCGCATGGAGCGCCTTGAGGAGGTCACCTACGAGAAGCCGCTCGAGGAGCTCATCGACGCTGCCTTTGCACAGTATTGCGAGCAGGTGCCGTGGGCACGCGACTACGACCCGCGCCCCAAGTCCGTCCTGCGCGACATGCTCGAGACGGCCTCGGACTTCAAGGGTTACGTGCAGAAATGCGGCATCGCACGCGCAGAGGGCATCCTCTTGCGCTACCTCTCCGAGGCATACCGCGCGCTTGACCGCACGGTTCCCTTTGACAAGCGTGACGAACGGCTCGAGGACATCATCGCGTGGCTTGGCCTCGTGGTGCGCACGGTTGACTCCAGTCTGGTCGACGAATGGGAAGGCGCGGACTCCGAAGAGCTGGATGCCGGAGCGCCGCCCGAGGACCCCGACGAGGTGGTTCACGACCGCCGCGCCATCACCCTCTTGGTACGCAACGCGCTCTTTGCACGCGTGCGTCTTGCTGCCGAGGATCGCTACGACGAGCTGGGTGAGCTCGACGGCGAGTGGGGCTGGCGTGCTCCGCGCTGGCAGCGCATCATGGACGAATACTTTGAGGCGCACGAGGAGGTCCTGCTCGACGGAGACGCCCGCTCAGCAGACTACTTCGAGATTGACGAGAGCGACGAGCGTACCAACCATGTGTGGCACGTGCGCCAGACCTTCCATGACCCCGAGGGTGACCGCGACTTTGGCATTGCCGCTGACGTGGATCTCGATGCCACTCAGGACGAGGGCTCGGTCGTATTTGACAACTACCGCGTCGGCTTTGTGGAAGACCTGCTAGACCTTTGATGAGGGTACGTACGGGAGAGGAGCAAACCATGAAACGTATGTGGTCCGTGTTCGTTGTGATGCTTGCGCTTTGCCTTGCGTTGACAGGATGCGGCGGCAACAAGTCGTCAAGCGGAGATCCGGCGCCCCAGAAACCGACATCCACAAGCGAAACAACGGCAGAGCCCAGCGCAGAGGCTGATTTGGGTGCGGCTTTCAAGGGTTCCTGGGAGCTCGTGAGCATGGTGCAGGAAGGCGAGGAGACCTCTGAGGAAGACATGCAGGCCATGAAGGAGTTTGGTTACTGCGTGTACCTCGACCTGAATGAAGATGGCACCGCGGCGCTGGACATGTTTGGCGAAATCGTGACGGGCACTTGGGAGGCCAAGGAGCAAGACAGCGCCACCCTATCGATGGGCGGAGACCCCGCGAAGATGAGGCTTGCAGACGGCCTGCTCGTCATGTCGCAAAGTGACTCCTCACTGACCTTCAAGCACATCGACCCGTCCGAGAAGGTAGTTCAGTCTGAGGGGGGAGATCAGTCTGAAGCGTATTCCTCCGGGGCTCAGTACTTTGGTGGCGACACCATCGACGACCTTGATGAGGTTACGAACATAGACAAGCTCATCGTCGACGATGACACCTGCACCATCAAGGCTGTGGCAGCAGGCGACTATGTAGGCGACCCAGGCATCCTCTTTGAGATCACCAACAAGACGGGAGCCGACATCCTTGTGATGGACGGCAACGACTGGGCAATTGATGGCACCACACACAAGGCAACCTTCTACGAGGTCATCCGCGCTGGCGAGACGCTGGGCTCCATCGGCTGGTTTGATGCGAGCGAGCTGGCAGACGGCGAGGCACTTGCTAACATCACCGGCAGCCTCCACCTCTATGACGCCAACGACACCTCGATTGAGATTACGCACTACGACTTCACGCTGTAGGAACTTCAAAGCTAACGTTGACGCGAACGGCCGCCCCCCGGTCAACATCGGCAAGGTTCTGCCGATGTTGACCGGGAGGCGGCCGTTCGCGTCAACGTTAGCTAGAGTCACAAAAGCTTACGCCCAGTCCTCGTCCTCGTCGTCAGCGGGTGTCCACTCAACCAGACAGTCGTCGAGGCCCGCCTCGATGGCGGCGCGGTCCATGTGACGGCCAATGAAGACGATCTTAATCATGCGATCGCCGTAGACCTCGTCCCAGTCATCCAGAATCTCGGGGTTGTCTTCCACGATCTGCTTGAACTCTGCCTCCGGCGCCGAAGCCACAAAGAGGCCGTTCTCCTGCAGATGGACCTGATGCCCAGCCTGCTCAAACACGTAGGCCATGTTGGGGTCATCATTGAACCACGCAAGGCCCTTGGCGCGGATGATGCTCTCCGGCCAGGTGCGCACAAAGCCCTCCAGCTTGTCCAGGCCAAACGGCTGGCGACGCTGGTACACGAAGGTCTGGATGTCATACTCCAGCACCTCCGGATCCTCATGCTCCTCAGGATGCTCCATGGCCTCAATCCATGCGGCAGAGCCGTACGCCTCGTCAAAGCTGAAGCGGTCCGTGTTGAGCAGGTCGGCCAGATCGACGTTGCCCTGCGTTGCCTCGATGATCTTGGCGTCCTTCTGCAGGCTGCGGACAAGCGCCTTCAGCTCGGCAACCTGCTCGGGCGTGACGGTGTCCACCTTGTTGAGCACCATGGTGGTGCAGAACTCGATCTGCTGAATGAGCAGGCTTTCGATATCGTCTTCGTCGATGTCGTCGGCCAGCAGGTCCTCGCCACCGTTGAACTCGTCGTACATGCGGGCGCAATCCACCACGGCAATGATGTTGTCCAGCGTCACCTTGATGCCCTGCGCAGACATCTGCTTGCAGAAGTTGTCGATGGTGAAGGCGATAGGCACCGGCTCGCAGATGCCACTCGCCTCGATAATGATGTGGTCATACTTGCCCGAGACGGAAAGCTCGGTGAGCTGGCGAGCAAGGTCGTCGGCCAGAGTGCAGCAGATGCAGCCGTTGGTGAGCGGCACCAGCGTGTCGTTAACCTGCGAGACGACGCCGGTCTTCTCGATGAGGCGAGCGTCAACATTGACCTCGCCAATGTCGTTCACGATGACGGCGGCGCGAATACCCTCCTCGTTGGAGAGGATGTGGTTCAGCAGCGTGGTCTTGCCAGCGCCGAGGTAACCCGTGATCAGCGCGATTCTTACCGTGTTATCAGCCATATGATCCCTTCTTTCTTGTCGGCACCTTATGCAGTGTAGCAGCATGGACGAATCGTCCGAGAAAATGCATGGTATCCTCTGCCTATTGTTGTTGCCCGTCCTAAGGGCGTGGCGCTTGGTCAAAAGGAGTAACCATGACCGCATCAAGCAACGCTTCTCGCCGCATTGCCGCCGGCATGCTCGCGCTTTCTCTCGTACTCTGCCCCCTTTCCGCCTGTGGCAAGAAGGCGCCAGAGGGCCCTGCAGCCGTGACCGAGGCCGAAGGGCCCACTGAGGGCGAGGCCGAGATAGACGAGGAAGCCACGTCTCCCGATGCCGAGGCCCCAAGTTATCAAGCTCGCACGCTTGAGGACGCCGCGTGGGTCCTCACCAAGAGCACCTACCGTGAGGAGAGCGACGGGAACTCTCTTGAGGAGGTCGTCTCCTACACGCTTGACGAGCATGGCAATGTCACCGAGCAAGTTGGCAAGTCCGTTGACGGAACGGGCAATGAAAGCACGTGGACCTATACGTACCAGTTCAACGAGCAAGGAAACCCATCTCAACTGACCTCCGTTGCAAATGGTGAGGAGCAGGGCACTGCGTCCTACACCTACGAGCTCGACGATGAAGGTCGCGTCATCACCCGCATAGAGGGCAACACCGGCTACGAGCAGTTTGTGTATGGCGAGGACGGCAACATCGTTGAGCGCACGTACATCATGTCCTACGACGGTTCGCCCGACTCCTACGACATCAAGATGGTCTCCACCTACGACAAGCAGGGATTTGTTACTTCCTTTGAGGTCGATGACAACGTGGAGCCCTACACGAACGAGTACGTCTACGACTATGGCCCCAATGGGCTTCCCATAAGCTGCGGCATTCTTCGTGACGGCGAGCCTTCAGGCACCATCAACTTTGAGTACGACGAGAACGGCAACATCACGCACACCACCTCAACCACCAGTCAAGGCACCACAACCTGTGATTACGAGTGGACCAAGGTGGAAGAGCCCACGCTCATGGTTAAGGCTGAGAACGCCCTGAGAATCATTCAGTAAGGCCACCGTTCAACGCCAGTACCAACACTGGCATCGGGAGGATGCATGACCCAGATCAAGATGGTCGCCGTTGATGTCGATGGCACCTTTGTCAGACACAACCACACCTTTGACGAGGAGCGTTTTCGGCGTATCCTCGCACGCATGACCGAGGTTGGCGCGGAGTTTGTTATCGCCAGCGGTAACCAGTATTGGCAGCTGCGCGACTACTTCCCCGGCTACGATGAGAGCATCTCATTTGTGGCGGAGAACGGCGCCTTTGTGAAGGACCACGCAGACGTGGTGTTTGTTGGTGCCATAGACCACGACGTGGTCCTCAAGACCCTCGAGTGGATTGAGGCGCATCCCGACGTCGAGAACGTGATGAGCTGCCTCAACTGCGCCTATGTCGAACGCGGCCGCATGCGCGAGGACTTCTTTGAGTTCATGCGCACCTACTACCACCGCATGGAGTGGGTTGACAGCCTGCGCGACATCACGGACCCAGTCCTCAAGTTCGCACTTTCGGTTCCCCACCCACTGACGATGGCGTATTACGACGAGATTCGTGCGACCATGACAGCTGGGCTTGTGCCTACCTCAAGTGGCCACGGCGCCATTGACCTCATCGTCCCCGGATGCCACAAGGCAAGCGGCTTGCAAAAGCTTGCCGAACGCTGGGGTATCGACCCATCGGAAGTCGCCGTGTTCGGTGACGGTGGCAACGACGTCGAGATGCTGCGCTGGGCTGGCCATGGCTATGCGATGGCGAACGCAAGCGAAGAGGCTAAGGCGGCAGCGAATTATCTCTGTCCCAGCAACGAGGAGCAAGGCGTGCTCATCACCTTGGAAGAGCTCTTCGGTCTCTAAGGTGCGAAAAGCGCTGCCAGAACGCTACGAACAACGCGCTCGCAACGTGCGCAGGAAGACGTCACATGCCCGCGAGAGCGGCTGGTAGCGCTTCCAGATGAGGCGCGAGCGCAGCGGCGGAAGATCGCTCAACGGCACAAAGGCAAGGGGAGAATCCTCTCCCGTGTAGATGAGCTGGTCAAGTGACACGCAGACGCCCAGGCCGCGCTCTACCATCAATGATGCGTTGTAGGCAAGCGTGTAGGTAGCCACGACGTCGTATCCCTCGCGGCCAAACAGCCCGAGCGTCGCATCCTCTTCACTCGCGGGCGTCGCCCCTTGCGAGCTGACGATGAGACGGCAACCGTACAAGTCCTGCATCGTCAAGGATTCGCGCTGGGCAAGCGGGTCGTCTCTGCGCACGATAACGCCCCACTGGTCTTCCCACGGGAGCTCTATCGAGTCGTAGTGCCTCAGTGGCTCCCTACCCATAATCACGCCAAAGTCCAGCAGCCCCTTCTCAACGCGTTCGATGACGTCATCCGCATTGCCGGAGTGCACGCGCAGTCGGATCCCTGGATAACGCTCCGAAAGCTCCACCGCAGCATCTGCGAGCAGTGCCATCCCACGCGACTCTCCCCCGCCGATCCACACGTCGCCCTGGATGTCCGCCTCAGGCGAACGAATCTCGAGCTCCGCGCGGTCGGCCAGAAGCACGATCTCCTCGGCACGCTTCCGCAGCAACATGCCTTCGTCCGTCAGAGTTACGCCTCGGCTCTCACGAATGAGCAGCTCGCAGCCGAGCTCGCGCTCGAGTTCCGCGAGCTGCCGTGAAAGCGCTGGCTGTGTGATGTGCAGCGAGCGTGCCGCGCGGGTAACGTTCCCCTCACGCGCCACGGCCAAAAACGAACGCAGCGTCCTGAGCTCCATTGATTCCTCCCACCAATCATGTCATGGCATTATCATACGAAATCTGTTATAGCGCGCCATCATGCTTTGTGCGAACGGTGCGTCCCGGGGGTAGCCCCCTAGGCGCACTACTCCCTAAGGACGCGGAGCGTGCTACCTGTCAGAAGGGGTAACCCCCTGTGCCAGGTAGCTGGCACAGGGGGTTACCCCTTCTGACAGGTCAGGTTACAGCCCCTCGCAGTCTTCAGATGCTCGTCTAGCTATGCCAAATCGCGGAAGTGGAAGCTCCGAACGCCGCTGGCGTAATCGCCCACGATATGGCCGTCGCCAAACAGCTTGTACTTGTACGTCACCAAACCGTCCAGACCCACCGGGCCACGCGCGTGAAGCTTGCTGGTGGAGATACCCACCTCGGCACCAAAGCCGTAGCGGAAGCCATCGGCAAAGCGCGTGGAGCAGTTCTGATACACGCCCGCAGAGTCAACCAGCTGCATAAAGCGTGCCGCCGTCTCGGCATTCTCGGTCACGATGGCGTCGGTATGGTGAGAGCCATGCGCGTTGATGTGGTTGATTGCCTCATCCACACCGTCCACGAGCTTCACTGAGATGGTGAGCGAGAGATACTCGGTGTCCCAGTCCTCATCGGTTGCGGGCTCACAGTCAGCAAGCGCACGCACCTCATCGGTTCCACGGACCTCGACACCCTTGTCCTGCAGCGCCTTCACCAGCGGGGCCACCAGGACGTCTGCGGCTGCGCGGTCGATGAGCAGAGTCTCCGCCGCATTGCAAACGGCCACGTACTGCGTCTTGGCATCGACCACGATGTGCAGAGCCTTCTCAAGGTCAGCGTCGCGGTCGACATACACATGGCAGATGCCGTCGGCATGGCCCATCACGGGGATGCGCGTGTTGTCCATGATGTAGCGCACGAAGGCGTTGGAGCCGCGCGGAATGAGCAGGTCAACACTCGTATCGCAGGCCAGAAGCTCGGCAATCTCCTCGCGTGCTTCCACCTGGTAGAGGCAGCCGTTGGGAAGGCCAGCCTCAACGGCGGCGGCATGGATAACCTGGAAAAGCGCCTTGTTGGTGTGGGCCGTCTCGCGGCCGCCCTTCAGGACGGCGCAGTTGCCACTCTTCAGGCAGAGGGTGCTGATCTGCACAAGCGCGTCGGGGCGCGCCTCAAAGATGACGCCGATGACGCCGATGGGGCACGACTCACGGTAGAGCGTCAGGCCCTCGTCCAGCTCACGAGCGAGCAGGGTCTTGCCTACTGGGTCGGGCAGGCTGATGAGGTCCTGGATACCCGCGCACACGTCGGCAAGCTTGTGCTCGTCAAAGCGCAGACGCTTGACGATGGCGGGCGCGACACCAGACTCCTCCGCAGAGACCAGATCGAGCGCGTTGGCGGCAAAGATCTCGTCTGCGCTGGACAGCAGCGCCTCGCGGATACCCGCCAACGCAGCATTGCGCACCTCAAGCGAGGTGGCTGCCATCACGGGACTCTCAAGCTTCATCTGCGCCGCAACCTGTGCAATGTCACTCATGCAAACCCCCTCCTTTGCTGCACCACGCAGGACAGACCTCGGTGGTGCGCTCTCCCTTCCGTCGTACGCCTAGGCAAGCTCTTCGATAAGCTTCCCAAGCCTGTCACACATCTCGTCAATTTGTGCCTCGGTCACCACCAGTGGCGGCAGGAAACGCAGGATGCTGTCACCGATGTGGTTGAGCACGAGGCCCACCTCAAGGCCACGCTCAACGAGCGGCGTCGCGATAGGCACATCGAGCTGAGCGCCACGCATCAGGCCATGGCCACGCACCTCTGTCACATGCGGCAGCGCGGCAAGGCGCTCGGCCAGATGCGCACCGGTAGCGATGACATGCTCGCCCATGTGCTCGTCGACCAGCGTCTGCACCGTTGCTCGGGCAGCAGCTGCGGCGAGGGCGTTTCCACCAAAGGTGGAGCCGTGGTCGCCTGGCACCATGAGGTCGGCAAGCTCGGCGCGTGCGGCAACGGCGCCTGCAGGGAAGCCGTCAGCAATGCCCTTCGCCATGCTCACGATGTCTGGCTCGATGCCTGCAAGCTGGAAGGCGAACGGCGCGCCGCAGCGGAAGAAGCCTGTCTGGACCTCGTCGATGATGAGCGCGAGACCCTTGCGCGTGCAGAGATCGCGAACAAAGCGCAGGTATTCAAAGGTGGCAGGCCATACGCCACCCTCACCCTGCACGCACTCCAGCATGACGGCACACACGGGACCCGTCTCCTCGCTGGGATGCTCGATAGCCTCGACCAGCGCATCCTTGTCATTCAATGGCACGGAGGCAAAGCCGGCGGGCATGGGGCCGAAGCTCTTGTGGAACACATCCTGACCCGTCGCGGACAGCGTGGCGAGCGTGCGGCCGTGGAAGCTTTGGCGCGCGGACACGATACCGGCAGCACCGTCGAGATGCTTCTCGCCCCAGCGGCGCGCAACCTTGATGGCGCCCTCGTTGGACTCAGCGCCCGAGTTGGAGAAGAACGACTTCCATACCGTTCCCGTCGAACCGGTTATGTTGCCCTGCTCGTCAGTTGTGGTGGAGAGCAGCTCAGAGAGCAGCTTGGCCAGCTCGCCACGGTTCTCCACGTAGTAGTAGTTGCTCACCTGCCACACGCGGTCGAGCTGCTGCATGATGGCCTCGGTCACCTTGGGATGCGCATGGCCCAGGCTTGTGCAGCCAATGCCCGCAAGAAAGTCCAGGTAGCGGTTGCCATCAACGTCAATCAGCTCAGCACCGGCACCGTGGACGAACTCCACCGGCAGACGGCCATACGTGTGCATCACGTATTCGTTGTCGAGCTTGACGGCCTCATCAAACGTGCGGCTCATAGCAATCTCCTCCTCGCTCATTCGGCTGGACAAAAGGGGCAACCCCTTTTGTCTGGATCAGTTCTCGTTCTGCTTGAACATGGTGCCGACACCGCTGTCAGTGAACACCTCAAGCAGAATGGAATGCGGATACGTACCGTTCAGGAAGTGGACGCGCTCCACACCCGCTTCGAGCGCGGCAACTGAAGTCTTCACCTTGGGAATCATGCCACCCTCAAGCTCGCCTGAATCGATGAGCTCCTGAGCGTCGTCCAAGGTGAGGGTCGAAAACAGGCTGTCCTTGTCCGAGAAGTCGCGATATAGGCCATCGACGTCACTCAGGTAGATGAGCTTGTCGGCCTTCAGCGCAATGGCAATCTCGCTGGCAGCAAGGTCAGCGTTGATGTTGTACGCGCCGCTGGGAGCCCAGCCCACACCCGCGATGACCGGAATGTAGCCCTCGTCCAGCACGGTCTCGATGAGCTTGGTGTTCACGTGGCTCACCGCGCCGACGCGACCGAGGTCATTCGAGAGGGGCACGGCCTCGAGCGTGCGCCCGTCCGCGCCAGTGATGCTCACGCCATACTCGCCGTAGGCGTTGATCTGCGAGACGAGCATCTGGTTGACCTCGCCCACCAGTGCCATCTGCACGGCGCGCATCGCCGGACCGTCCGTCACGCGCAGACCGTCCTTGAAGTGGACCTCGAGGTTGAGCTCGTCCATCAGGCGTGAAATGGCCTTTCCGCCACCATGGACGAGCACCACGCGGATGCCCACCAGCTTCATAAGCACGATATCGGCCACGACCTGCTTGCACAGGTCCATGTCTTCCATGGCCGAGCCACCATACTTCACGACAAACGTCTTGCCAGAGAACTGATTGATCCACGGCAGGGCCTCGGCAAGTGCCGCGGCGCGCCGCTGGTTGGCCTGATCATCAATGCGTTCGCGCTTGAGCGCCATGCGTTACTCCTCTCGCTCAATGCGTCCCCGTGAGGGGCTAACCAAAGTGGGGACCGCGCGACTAGGTGCGATAGTCTCCGTTAATCTTCACGTACTCATACGAGAAGTCGCAGGTCCAGATGCGCGTGCTCGCGTCGCCCTGCCCCAAATCGATGACGATGGAAACCTCGGGCCCCTCAAAGCGACGAAGCATGTCGTCCTCGTCCATGGGTACCGGCATGCCCGCACGCAGCACGGGAACGCCCAAGAGGTCAATGTCCACATCGTACTGGTCAAACTCCACGCCGCTCCTGCCCGCGGCAGCAGCCACGCGGCCCCAGTTGGCGTCATGACCAAAGATGGCAGTCTTGACCAGCGGAGAATTGGCAATGGTCCGCGCGACGGTATCGGCATCCTCGTCAGTCTTGCAGCCCAAAACGTCCACGGTCACCAGCTTGGTGGCTCCTTCGCCGTCAGCGGCGATCTTACGGGCGAGCGTCTCGCACGCCACGCGGAGCGCGCCAGCAAACACGTCAAAGGCGGCGGTTCCCTCAACGATCGGCTCGCCTCCAGCCTTGCCCGTGGCAAGCAGGAAGCACGAGTCATTGGTGGACGTATCGGAGTCAACGGTCACCTTGTTGAAGCTCGCACGAACCGCGGAAAGCAATGCCGCATGAGCAGCCTCGGCGGTTAGCGGGGCATCGGTGGTGAGCACGCAGAGCATGGTTGCCATGTTGGGCATGATCATGCCGGAGCCCTTGCAGAAGCCGCCCATGTGCACCGTACGTGCCGGCTGGCCACCCTCGGCGGGGAGCACGCCCTCAAGCGAGACCTCCTTGGGAACCGTGTCGGTCGTCATGACCGCTCGCGCGGCCGCATGGGCGTGGTCAACATCCGCACCGAGCGCGGCAACTGCCGCAGCAGCACCGTCCACGTAGGGGTCAATAGCCTGCTGCTGACCAATCACGCCTGTCGAGGCAACCAAGACCTGCTCTTCAGGGCAGCCCAGCGCGTCCGCCAACAGCCTTGCAGACTCCTTGGCAATAGCAAGCCCCTGGTCGCCCGTTGAGGCATTCGCATTACCCGAGTTCAGCATCACCGCACGCGCAACGCCCGCAGCAGCGCGCGGACGCGACACCTGCACCGGTGCAGCGCAGAATCGGTTCTGGGTAAACGTCGCCGCGCAAACGCACGCCTCGTCAGCAGCAACAACCGCAAGGTCAAGGCGGTTGGGGTCAGCGCGGAAACCAGCATGGGTTCCGGACGCCTTTACGCCCTTAGCAGCGCAAACGCCACCCTCGCAAAAGGCAAACCCAAAAGTGGCGGGATCCACATCGGGCGGGGTAACCGAAATGGGCTGTACGTCAGCCATAAGAAACTCCCTATGCAAAATCGCGAATACGTAGTCCTAGAACCGTAGCATACGAATAGTTCAATTCATAAAGCTGCATCTAGGCGTTTTCCAGTAGAAACAAAGCGCAGGGGCCCCGCGCCTATGGATTGGG
>OMWB01000038.1 GCA_900314645.1 uncultured Actinomycetes bacterium | reverse complement strand
CGAGCCAGAGGGTTGGACCCTCTGGCTCGGTGTTTAACTTGCTGATGTTGACCGGAGTCGGCCCCCGGACGTCAACATTCGCTTGGGGGAGGCGGCCCGCCCCTGCTGATGTTGACCGGAAGCGGCCCCCGGACGTCAACATTCGCAATTCGCAATTCCCACATGACTTTTGTAACAACTAGCTACATCCCCTTGCAGCTTCTCCCTCTTCCCGTATAATTCCGTTGTTCACAATACGGGATAAGGGAGATGTTCATGAACATCCAAGAAGCTGACATCCTGCAGAAGCTCCACGAAGAGCCCTTCATCAACCAGCGCATCCTCTCCAAGAGCTCCGGCCACTCGCTCGGTGTCGTCAACAAGGTCATCAAGTCCCTCACCGACGCGGGCTACCTCACCGACGACGTCGCCATGACCGGTCTCGCCACCGAGGAGTTCGACCGCTGCGCCCCCAAGAGCGCCATCATCCTGGCCGCTGGCTTCGGCGTGCGCATGGTCCCCATCAACGTGCTGCAGCCCAAGGGCCTGCTCGAGGTCCACGGCGAGCCCCTCATCGAGCGCCTCATCACGCAGCTCCACGAGGTCGGCATCACCGACATCACCGTGGTCGTGGGCTTCATGAAGGGCAGCTTCGACTACCTCGTCGACAAGTTCGGCGTCCGCCTGAAGGTCAACCCCGACTACGCCGGCAAGAACAACCTCCACTCGCTCGCGCTCGTCGCGGACCGCATCTCCAACACCTACATCATCCCGTCCGACATCTGGTGCGAGTCCAACCCGTTCAGCACCCACGAGCTGCGCAGCTGGTACATGGTCAGCGACCTCGTGGACGACGACAGCACCGTGCGCGTCAACCGCAGGGGCCAGCTCGTGCGCGTCCACGGCGACTCCGCCGGCAACTCCATGGTGGGCATCGCCTACCTGCTGGAAGACGACGCGGCGCTCCTGCGCGCCAGCCTGCGCGCCATGGCGAGCAACCCGCAGCACGACAGCGACTTCTGGGAGGAGGCGCTCTACCGCGGCGAGGTCATGCGCATCCCCGCGAAGGTCGTCCCCTCGATGAGCGTCTTCGAGATCGACACCTACGAGCAGCTCCGCGAGCTCGACAGCAACTCCAACCAGCTCAAGAGCGACGCGCTCAACACCATCGCCGGCGTCTTCGGCGTCCAGACCACCGACATCACCGACATCGCCGTGCTCAAGAAGGGCATGACCAACCGCTCGTTCATCTTCACCTGCAAGGGCGCGCAGTACATCATGCGCATCCCGGGCGAGGGCACCGACCAGCTGATAGATCGCGAGCAGGAAGCTGCAGCCTACGCCGCCATCGCCGGCAAGGGCCTCTGCGACGACCCGGTCTTCCTCGACCCGGCATCCGGCTACAAGATCACCCGCTACCTCGACGGCGTGCGCGTCTGCGACTGCGAGTTCGACCCCGACCTCATGCGCTGCATGGAGAAGCTCAAGGGCTTCCACCGCATGCGCCTGGAGTCGCCCTACACGTTCGACATCTTCGAGCGCACGGACTTCTACGAGAGCCTGTGGAACGGCGCCCCCAGCGAATACCGCGACTACGCCGAGACCAAGGCCAACGTCTTCTCGCTGGCCAGCTACGTTGAGTCGCAGCCGCACGACTGGTGCCTCACACACATCGACGCCGTGCCCGACAACTTCCTCTTCCACCCCAGCGCAGACGGCGAGGCCCTGCAGCTGACGGACTGGGAGTACTCCGGCATGCAGGATCCGCACGTCGACATCGCCATGTTCTCCATCTATTCGATGTACGACCGCGCGCAGATCGACCACCTCATCGACATCTACTTCGCCGACGAGGGCGGCTGCCCCACGGCCACGCGCGCGAAGATCTACTGCTACGTGGCCATGTGCGGCCTGCTCTGGTCCAACTGGTGCGAGTACAAGCGCAACCTGGGCGTGGAGTTTGGCGAGTACAGCCTGGCGCAGTACCGCTACGGCAAGGACTTCTACCGCTACGCGCACGAGCTGATGGACGCCGCCGCGGCCGAGGCCGCCGAGGGAGACACCGCATGCTAGTGGACAACGCGGTCATCATGGCGGCGGGTACGTCCAGCCGGTTCGTCCCGCTCTCCTACGAGCGGCACAAGGGGCTGACCGAGGTGCGCGGCGAGGTGCTCATCGAGCGCCAGATCCGCCAGCTGCAGGAGGCCGGCGTGCCCGAGGTCTACGTCGTAACCGGCTACAAGGCCGAGCAGTTCGACTACCTGCCCGGCAAGCTCGGCGTGCACCTGCTGCATAACCCCAGCTACCTGACGCGCAACAACAACTCCAGCATCTGGGTGGCGCGCGACGTGCTGCGCAACAGCTACCTGTGCTCTGCGGACAACTACTTCACCGTGAACCCCTTCACGGCGGAGGCGGACGGCGCCTACTACGCCGCGCAGTACGCGGACGGCCCCACGGCCGAGTGGTGCATGACCGAGGACGCCGACGGCTACATCAACTCCGTAACCGTGGGCGGCCGCGATGCATGGTACATGCTGGGCCACGTCTTCTGGGACGAGGCCTTTACGCGCGGCTTCCTTGACATCCTGCAGCGCGAGTACGACCTGCCCGAGACCGCGGGCAAGCTGTGGGAAACCATCTACATGGCTCACCTTGACGAGCTCAAGATGCGCATCCGGCGCTACGAGCCGGGCGTCATCAACGAGTTCGACACCCTGGATGACCTGCGCGAGTTTGATGCCAGCTACGTGACAGACTCCCGCTCGCCGCTGCTCGCGGCGGTGGCGGACCAGCTGGGCGTGGCCGAGGCTGAGATCTCGCACGTCGTCCCGCTGAAGGACGCGACGGCCGCTGCGGTGGGCTTCGCGTTTGCCTGCGGCGGGCGGCGCTTTGAGTACCGGTATGCGACGGGTCGGCTGACCGAGGCCGAGCCGTCACTGACATAGACGGAGGTGGCTGCTATGAAGGCAGTGGAAAAGGTGGACAAGAACAGGGTTGACTGGATGGTGACGCTCGTACCGTTCGCGCTCATCATGGGCCTGGCCGGCCTGCTCTTCGCGTTCCCCGAGGCGTCCAACGACGTCATCGCCCAGGTGCGCTTCTTCTTCGGCGACACGCTGGGCTCGTATTACCTGGTCATCGGCCTGGGCATCCTGGCCGTGGCGGTGTATCTGGCCGTTTCGCCGTACGGCGACATCGTCCTGGGCGACGAGGGCGAGAAGCCCCAGTACACGTTCTTCGAGTGGGGCTCCATGATGTTCACGTGCGGCCTGGCCGCCGACATCCTGTTCTACTCGTTCGCCGAGTGGGCCATGTACGCCACCAGCCCGCACCTCGCGGAGCTGGGCTCCATCACCGAGTGGGCAGGCGTGTTCCCGCTCTTCCACTGGAGCTTCATTCCTTGGGCGTTCTATCTGGTGCTGGCCGTGGCCTTCGGCTTCATGCTGCACGTGCGCAAGCGCGGCCGTCAGCGCTATTCCGAGGCCTGCCGCCCCATCATCGGCAAGGCGGCCGACGGCCTCACGGGCCGCGTGATTGACCTCTTCGCCCTGTTTGCGCTGCTCGCGGGCACCGCCACCACGTTCTCCGTGGCAACCCCGCTTCTGGCTGGCGTGGCCATCCAGCTCTTCGGCCTGCAGATCTCGCGCACGGCCGTCAGCATCATCATCATGCTCATCACCTGCGCGGTGTACACCTACGCGGTGCTGCATGGCTTCAAGGGTATCGGATTCCTGGCAAAAGCCTGCATCTACCTGTTCTTCGGCTTCCTGGGCGTGGTGCTTCTCGCCGGCGGCCAGACCCGCTTCATCATTGAGAACGGCGTGCAGTCGTTTGGCAAGATGATCCAGGAGTTCATCGGCCTGTCCACGTTCACGGACCCGACGCGCACCAGCAACTTCCCGCAGGACTGGACCATCTACTACTGGGCGTACTGGATGGTGTGGTGCATCGCGGCGCCGTTCTTCATCGGCGCGATCTCCCGCGGCCGCACCATTCGTCAGACCGTGCTCGGCGGCTTCGTGTTTGGCGTGGGCTCCACGCTGGTGAGCTTCATCGTGCTGGGAAACTACGGCCTGGGCCTGCAGGCCACCGGCGCGGCCGACTTCATCGCGCAGTACGAGGCCTCGGGTGACCTGTACGCGCTGATCCTCTCCATCATCGACACCATGCCGATGTCCGTGCTCATGCTCGCGTGGCTGATGATCACCATGATCGCGTTCTACGCGACGTCGTTCGACTCCATCGCGTTCACGGCCGCGTGCTACAGCTACAAGGAGCTGGGCGACGACGAGAAGCCGAGCATGCCCATCCAGCTGCTGTGGTGCATCCTGCTGATCGTGCTGCCCATCGCGCTCGTGTTCTCCGAGAGCTCGATGAACAACATCCAGTCGGTGAGCATCATCTCCGCGTTCCCCATCGGCATCATCATGATCATCATGATCTGGGGCTTCTTCAAGGACGCCAAGGAGGTCCTGGAGCAGCGGAAGCACTAGGTGCGAATGTTGACAGCACCCCCACATTGCGAATGTTGACATCCGGAGGGGGCTTCCCGTCAACATCAGCACCCCAGTATTGCGAATGTTGACATCCTGAGGGGGACTTCGGTCAACATCAGCTGAGGCGGCGCGATAGCGGCCGCCTTCCAGCTGATGTTGACCGAAGTCCCCCTCAGGATGTCAACATTCGCCTTCAGGTGCGTGGCCCTCTTGACCAACATTCGCCCTCGGGTCCGTGGCCCTCAGGCCCGTGGCACCCCGTACGCCGTGAGCAGCCTCTCCAGCTTCCCCGCATCGAGCACCTCATCGTACGAGAACCTCACCACCCGTACGTTGGCAGCACCCAGCCTCGACTCCCTCCTCCGTTCCTCCGCCATCACCTGTGCTACGTTCTTCCCGCGTGTCATCTGCGGGTCAACGTACTTGTCCAAGCCGTCCAGCTCGCCGGCCACGCGCGTCCCATCGGCTAGGTTCCACATGAAGTCCGCATAGTACGGCTCGCCACCTTCAATGACGTTAGGCACGGCAACCTGCAGGTCAGGCAACATGAACCCCAGCTCAATCATGGTTGCTCGAGCAACCGACTCGCCGCCATTGGCTGCACGCGCGTCGGCTTGCAGCGCCACTCTGAGCGCCCTGTCCCATCCAACAACATCGCTCTTAGAGCAGATGTAGTCCACAAGCTCGTCTTGAGACATGTGCCCGACGCGCAGGACGGAGTCTGCAATCGCCAGCCCGCGCTTGAAGTCGAGCTCAACGAGGCAGTCGAGTGCCGTGCGCTCGAGCGAGGTGACGAGCACGCCGTCAGCCATGGTTGTTTCCACGTTTCCGAGTGGGTGGCGCACGATGTTGGCCGTGCTGCGCGTGATACAGTCATCGCTGACCGCGACGTGCAGCGTGTGCAGATCGGCGTATGAGGTCTCTAGGCCGTGCATGACGGCGGCGGTGAGCTGGCAAAACGTCCAATGTGGATAGCGCTTTGCGAGCGTCCGGACAATGCGGCGAGTCTGCTCGTCGGGGGAGAGTCGCTCCCACAGATCCGGGAAGACAAACATTCCCCTCCAAGGAGATATGACCTCTCCGTCATCCTTGAGGCGGTAGACCTGCCGCTGGACCTTGTCGCGTGGGGTGACGGTGAGGCAGAGGCGCTGACGGTCGGCCTGGTCGAGTGCTTGGTAGATGGATGACGTGCTGTACTTTCTCATGGCTCTCCCTTCGACGGTGCTTCGGACAATGGTGGGGGAGAGGGCTTGCAGCAGACTTGCACCAGCCTGCAGGAAGCTGCGGGAGGCTGCACGAGCTGTCGGATTCGTTGTGAAGGTGCAGGTAGGGGTGGGTGGCATGGGCCTGAGGGTGGTGTAGGTGCGATTTGGCGAGGATTCCGAAATCCGCAGGTTCTACACACCCTACGGCGAATGCTGGGCCCAGAGGGCCACGCACCCGAAGGCGAATGTTGACGTCCTGGGGGCACTTCCGGTCAACATCAGCTTGAGGGGGCTGCTGTCGCGCCCCCTTCCAGCTGATGTTGACCGGAAGTGCCCCCAGGACGTCAACATTCGCAATGGGGGGAGGCACGTCCCCGAGCTGATGTTGACCGGAAGTGCCCCCAGGACGTCAACATTCGCAATGGGGGGAGGCACGTCCCCGAGCTGATGTTGACGGAAACCACCCTCCGCATGTCAACATTCGCAATGGGTGGGTCGTGTGTATCGCACGAACATTGCCCACGACACTTGCGAAAACCCCACCTTATCGCGTACCATCAGTGCGTTTCATCCAATATGCAAAGGAGACCCATATGTCCGGACACTCTAAGTGGGCTACCACTAAGCACAAGAAGGCCGCAATCGACGCCAAGCGTTCGTCGCTCTTCTCCAAGCTCTCGCGTAACATCACCGTCGCCGCCAAGCTCGGCGGAGACCCCAACCCGGACAACAACGCCACGCTCGCCGCTGCCGTGCAGCGCGCCCGCATGGTCTCGATGCCCAACGCCAAGATCAAGGCCGCCATTGACAAGGCCTTCGGCTCCGGCGCCGACGCCGCCATCTACTCCGAGATCACCTACGAGGGCTACGGCCCCGCAGGCGTCGCCGTGTACGTCGAGTGCCTGACCGACAACAAGAACCGCACCGCCGCAGACGTGCGCTCCGCCTTCACCCACGCGGGCGGCAACCTCGGCACCAACGGCTCCGTCGCCTTCCAGTTCGAGCGCAAGGGCACCATCGCGGTCGACAAGGTCATCAAGTCCGACGACAAGAAGGTTCCTGACCGCGAGAACGCGGTGGACGAGGACGAGTTCATGATGGCCGTCATGGAGGCTGGCGGCGACGACTTCGAGGACGCCGGCGACGAGTGGATCGTCTGGACCGCCTATGACGCCATGCAGGACGTCCACAAGGCGCTCGAGGAGCAGGGCATCGAGGTCAAGGGTTCCGAGCTGACCCGCGTCCCCACCACCCCCACCGAGCTTGGCCTCAACGACGCCAAGAAGGTCCAGCGCCTCATCGACCGCCTCGAGGAGCTCGAGGACGTGCAGAACGTCTACACCACCATGTCGGTCTCCGACGAGGTGGCCGAGCAGCTCGACGAGGACTAACCAACCGCCAACACCCCGCCACAAGCGGGGTGTTGCATGTTAAGCAGATATAACGTTTCAGGAGGTTTCAGCTTGACGCTCTTTGAATTGCTGGGGCTCTTGCGTAAGCACCTGGTGCTGGTCATCCTGCTGCCGCTGGCAACGGCCGGCGTGGTGGCGGTGGGCAGCATCTTCCTGCCGAACGAGTACACCGCAACCACCACCATGTACGTGCTCTCGAAGACCGACGACCAGCAGGTGCCGCTCACCCAGTCCGACCTCTCGGCCGGCCAGATGCTCACCAACGACGTCGCCACCATCCTGCGCTCCGACCGCGTCAGGCACGACGTGGCCCAGCAGTTTGGCCTGGAGAGCCTCGGCGGCTACAGCCTTTCCGTCACCAGCTCCACCACTACGCGCGTCATCACGCTGTCGGTGACGGCCAATGACCCGCGCAACGCCGCCGAGGTGGCAAACGCGCTGGTAGAGGCCACGTCGCGCGTCGCAACAGAGGTCATGCAGATCGAGGCCGTCAACGTCATCGACTCCGCCAAGACCCCCACGGTCCCGTCCGGCCCGCGCCGCACGCTCTACACCGCGGTGGGCTTCATGGCGGGCCTCTTCGCGGCGGTGGCCATCGTGGTCATCCAGGACATGCTTGACACGCGCATCCGCAACGGTCAGGACGTGGAAGAGCTGGTGGGCGTGCCCGTGGTCGGTCACTTCCCTGCGGTGGAGAGGAGCTAGGCCATGGCACTGTTTGGCAACAAGACCTCGCGCTCTGACAAGCTCAACGGTGTGGTCAACGCCTCAAAGACGCTGCTCGCCAACATCCGCTTCATGAGCGTGGACGATCCCGTCAAGTCCATCGTCATCACCTCCGCCGTGCCCAACGAGGGCAAGACCTTCGTGGCGGCAAACCTGGCGTCGGCCATCGCCACGTCGGGCCGTACGGTGCTGGTGGTTGAGTGCGACATGCGCCGCCGCTCCATGGCGAGCGTGCTGGGCGCGCACGCGCAGTACGGCCTGTACGCCGTGGTGGCGGGCGAGGTACCCCTCACGCAGGCGGCCGTGGCAACCGACACGCCCAACCTGTACTTCCTGGACGCCGAGCCGCACATCCCCAACCCGTCCGACCTGCTCAACTCGCACCGCTTCACTCGTCTGGTCGAGATTGCCGAGAAGACCTTTGACTACGTGGTGTTTGACACGCCGCCCGTGGGCACGTTCGTTGACGCGGCCGTGCTGGGTACCAAGGCGGACGCCGTCTTCATGGTGGTGCGTGAGGGCTTCACCAAGAAGGCCGAGGTCGTCGCTGCGGTTGACCAGCTGAGCAAGTCTGGCTGCAACCTGGCGGGCGTCGTGATGAACTACTGCGAGCGCACCCACTCGGAGTACTACTACGAGTACTACTACTCCAAGGACAGCAAGAAGGACGTGAGCGCGCCCCTGCTCGAAGGCGAGGCCGCCGCGACGATCGTGTCTGCCGAGGAGGCCGCGAAGCCGGCGCTGCCGAAGCGTCCCGAGCGCCCGGTGCGCCACGCGGAGGCCGAGGATGAGGCCGCAGAGCCGTCCGAGGCCGAGTCACACGTGCGCCACGTGAGCGCGGCGAATCTGCCGAAGATCGACGAGTAAGCGAGGGTCGGGCCCATGCGCGACATGCACTGTCACATCCTCCCGGGTGTTGACGACGGCGCGCGGGACCTCGACGAGTCGCTGGCCATGTTACGGGCTGCGAAGGCGGCGGGCATCACGTCCATAACGTGCACGCCGCACTGCCGCAGCCCGTATTTCGATTTTGAGGCCATGTGGCAGGCCTTCTACGAGCTTGAGGACGCGGCGGAGGGTTTTCCGCTACAGATGGGCTTTGAGGTCAACTACCGCAAGCTGATGGAGCTGGGGCTGGAGTGGGCCGAGGTGCTGCACTTCGACGGCTCCAACGAGTTTCTGCTCGAGCTCTCGGTAGGGGCAAGGTCGTCGTCGTACGACGACTACGAGCGAACGATCTTCGAGCTGCAGGGCATGGGCTACGAGGTGATTATCGCGCATCCAGAGCGCTACGGAGCCATCCAGCGGGACTTGGGCCTCGCGGACGAGCTCGTGCGCATGGGCTGTAAGCTGCAGCTCTCCACGGACTTCATAGCCGGTGGCCGGTTTGGCGTGGAGCGCCGGCCCGCCGTGAAGATGCTGAAGCAGGGCTTGGTGTCCTACTTCGCCAGCGACGCGCACCGCGTGGTGCACTACGACTACTTCAAGAAGGCCCACGAAAGATACGGCCACCTGCTCCAATAAGCGAATGTTGACATGCCGGGGCCGTTTTCCGTCTACAACAGCTGGGGGCCCGTGCGAATGCACCGGATGAGACGTTGAGTTACTGGTATAAGCGAATGTTGACCTGCGGGGCGCACTTTGCGTCAACAACGGCTAGGGGCCCACGCGAGTGC
>OMWB01000052.1 GCA_900314645.1 uncultured Actinomycetes bacterium | reverse complement strand
AAAACGCCGCGATCTCCGCCGAGAGCTTCTGATGCCCGTAGGCGTGGCCGGCGCCCCTCTCGTCCAGCCCCTTGGAGAGCCTGATGAGCTGCCGCTTGCTGTAGCCCGTCACGACCCCGATGTCCGCGTAGGTGATGCCGGCCCCGCCCTTCTTCTCCGCGAGCAGCTCCAGGGCCCTCTCCTTCGTCGCCTTGTCCATGTCGGCTCCTTCCGGTCGCTTCCGGAAGAAGCGTATCCCAGGACATTGAACTGCCTCCCATTTCTTGGACACGAGAAATGGGAGGCACCTTTATGGGAATGGTCATATATGACGTCGAGCTGAGATTGAAGGCCGCCGGGCTCTACGATGCGGGTCTTGGCCGCGCCTCGATCGCCAAAGCCCTTGGCGTTCCGGAGGAGGCGGTGAGAGAATGGCTGGACACCTACAGGTCCATAGGGACGGAGGGTCTTACAGCCATGGGCAAGAGAAATGCGACGTACTCGTACGAGACCAAGCTCGCGGCGGCCAAGGCGGTCGTCGAGGAGGGCATGAGCAAGCCGGAGGCGATGGCAAGGTTCGGGATTGCCTCGATGACGCCGCTCAAGAGCTGGATAAGGGCCTACCGGGATGGCGGCGAGGAGGCGCTGCGGCCGAAGCGGAAGGGCAGGCCGCCCGGGCCGGCACGGCCGCGGCCCGAGGCGACGAGGGAGCAGGAGCTCGAGCGCCAGGTCCAGAGGCTCGAGGCGGAGGTCGCCTACCTAAAAAAATCGATAGCCCTGAAGGCAGAGAAGCGCTCTCGAGCCGCGAGAAGGCGGTCGTCGTGAGCGGGCTTTCGGGGCAGCACAGGCTGGACGACCTGCTGGAGGCCGCAGGCCTGCCCAGGTCGAGCTACTACTACGCGCTCGCCCATCCGAAGAGACCCACAAGGCCGGAGCTGTGGGACAAGGCGCGCGAGATATTCGGCAGGACGGCCAACGGCTGCGGGCACAGGCAGATAGCCATGTGCCTGCGGGCGGAGGAGGGCGTGACGATAGCGGACAAGACCGCGCTCAAGATGATGCGCGAGATTGGCATCAGCTGCGGCATACGCCGCGAGACCGACTACCACAGGTACAACTCCTACAGGGGCGTCGTGGGCAGCACCTTCGAGAACGTGCTGGGCAGGGACTTCTCCGCCGACGGCCCGTGGCAGAAGCTCGGCACGGACGTCACCGAGTTCAAGCAGCCGTGGGGCAAGGCCTACCTCGCGCCTGCCTACGACTTCGGCAGCAAGGAGTTCCACGCATGGTCCGTCTCCCTCCACCCGGACCTCGCGCAGCAGGAGGAGATGCTCGCGATCCTGCTGCCCAAGGTGCCGGCGGGAGCGCATCCCGTCATGCAGAGCGACATGGGCTGGCAGTACCAGCACGACACGTACGTGCGGGCGCTAGAGGGCGCCGGCATCGTGCAGAGCATGTCCAGGAAGGGCAACTGCCTCGACAACGGGGCGACCGAGCAGGTGTTCGGCCACATAAAGGACGAGTTCTTCAGGGGCCAGGAGTGGCCCGACTTCGAGTCTTTCAAGAGGGATCTCGACGCCTACCTCGTGCACTGGAACACAAGGAGGAGACAGGTTAAGCTTAAGGGACTGACCCCGGAGGAGTTCCGGAATCAGTCCCTTGGATTGGTGGCCTAGTGGGCTGGTATTATTGGCGTCCAAGTTTTGGGGCGCAGTTCACTGTCGCGACGGGGGCACCGTATACGAATCGTCCGGATTATATCCACCAGGCGCTACTCAAACATAAGCTCGTCGAAGGTGTAGAACCCAGGCTCGCGCTGCAGAAGGCGCTTGGCGGCAGCCACCGCGCCGTTGACGAAGATCTGCCTGCTGGTGGCCCTATGCGTGAGGCACAGCTCCTCGTCGGGGCCAAAGAAGTGCACCTCGTGCGTACCGGCCACCGTGCCGCCGCGCACGGCATGCATGCCAATCTCGCGGCTGCTGCGGGCACCAACCATGCCCTGGCGCCCGTACACGACGGGA
>OMWB01000011.1 GCA_900314645.1 uncultured Actinomycetes bacterium | reverse complement strand
GGGGACTGCGGACGTTTTCTTGTACATGCTACACCGCGTAGCCCAGCCGCCTGCGGTGCTCGTCGGGCGTGAGCCAGCCGAGCGCCTGGGAGGCGCGCCCCTCCCTGAACCACCGCATCCAGGCGTCGAGCTCGGAGAGGAACTCCTCGAGCCCCACGCCCGACCAGTCCCTCGGGTGGAAGAACTCGCACTTGAGCGTGCCGAAGAAGCCCTCCATGCGCGCGTTGTCTGGGCTGCAGCCCTTGCGCGACATCGACCGCGCGAGCCCGTGGGCCTCGCAGATCGCGGCCCAGCCGGGCCAGCGGTAGTGCCCCCCGCGGTCGGAGTGGACGGCCGGCCGCTCGCCGGGCGCGAGCGTGGCGCACGCGGCCTCCAGGCTCGAGTCCGCGAGGGCCGCCGTGGGCCTGGGGCCGCACGACCAGGCGACGGGGCGCCCGTCGAAGCAGTCGACGACGGGGCTGAGGTAGGCCCTCTCGCCGGAGGGGAGGCGGAACTCGGTGATGTCGGTGACCCACAGCTCGTTCGGCGCGGCGGCGGAGAAGTCGTGCGTGCCGTCGGCGCGCAGCGGCAGGTTCGGCGGGGCCGGGGAGGCCTCGCCCGCGTAGGAGCTCCAGCGCCGTCGCCTGCGCCTGGAGGCCGAGAGGCCCTCCTCGCGCATGATGCGCCTCACGACCTTCTCGGAGACGCGCGTGCCGCGCCTCCTCAGCTCGGCCCACACGGGGCGGTAGCCGCGGCCGCCGCCCATCTCGGCGAACAGCGCCCTGACCTCGGCCCTCAGCCCGGCGTACTTGTCGGCGCCGAGGCGGGCCCTGTGGTACTCATAGGAGCTCCTCGATATCCTCAAGAAAGCGGTGACCTCGCGCAGGGGCAGGCCTGTCGCCTCGCGCAATCTCTCGCCCAGCTCGCACTTTCTCCTGTTCGAGATCGAAAGGGGGTGCGAGCCTGCCGCTTTTAGGTCGTCCAACACCGCACTGAGCAGCATGTTCTCGGTCATCGCGGCCTCGTAGGCCGCCCTCTCCGCAGCGTCCAACGCCCCTCCCGTCCCCGAGGGCAGGCGGCCGTGCGCCCAGTCGTTCACCGTGGACCTGCCCACCCCTGCGGCCCTCGCGGCCTGCCTCACCGTCCCCCCGGAGGCGAGGGTGCCGAGCGCCACCTCTATCGTGAGCCTATCGTACATGCGGACCTCCCAACCGGACCCCAAGACGGTCCAAGTTTTTGTCCGCAGTCCCCCGTCTTGATTGTCCGGGGGTGTTACGAGAGGGATTTGCCCAGGCGGTACGCCTCTCCGGGGAACTGCGAGCGCTTGGTCATGCTCGTCGTACCGCAGCCGTAGCCGAGCACGCGGCCGCAATCCCTAAGGCTGAGGTAGCGCACTAGCGTGTTGTAGTGGGCTTCCAGCGCGTCGAAGGTCCAGTCATTTGCATTCCAGGCAACCGTGAGAAGCGCGGACTTCAGCTGCTTACCGGTGATGCGCGAGTTTGCGGAGCAGAAGCGGTCAATGACAGCCTTGAGCTGCGCAGTCATGCCGTAGTAGTACAGCGGAGTGGCGAAGACGAGCATGTCGGAGGCGAGGATCTTCGCCCGCAGCGTGTCCATATCATCCGACTGAGCGCACGGACCCTCGTAGCCACAGGCAACACAACCGGTGCAGGGGGCGATGTCGAGATTTGCGACATCCACAACCTCCACGTTGTGACCCACCTCTTTTGCGCCGCGTGCAAACTCGCTCACGAGCAGAGCGGTCGACCCCTTGGTGTTCGGGCTTCCCTGCAGAACCAGAATCTTCATCAGCTGTCTCCTAGCGTTCCGTGTTTCTTGGCCGTCTAACCGTCTTGCATTGCACGGCGAGCTATGCCTGAGCGCGCTTCTCCCAGGGGCGCGTCGTAACACGCCAGCGCAGATATGCCAGGCAGCCTCCCGCGATGCCCACCAGCGCAATACCCGCAATGATAGGCGCCGCGTACGAACCGGTCACATCGTAGGCAAGGCCAGCGGCCGTAACACCCAAGGCAGAGGCCACGCTGGTCACGAGGGAGATCGTGGAGTATGCATCGGCATACTGCGCATCTCCGAAGATGTGGCGCGTGAGCAGCGAGATGCCCAGCGAGCCAATGGAGAAGCTCGTGCCGTAGAGGAAGCCAGATGCCAGCAGCGCGTTCTGACCACCGAGGTTCAGAAGGATGAGCACAAGACCAGCAAGTGTCGTAGTGAGCGAGCACACGCAGGCATTGAATGCCCCAATGCGGTCCGCGAGGGCTCCGAGCACAAACTTGCTCACGACGTTACCAATCATGCTTGCAGAGAGCAGCAGCGCTCCAACCTGCGCACTGTAGCCATAGTCCTGCGCCAGCGAGGCCATGTGGCCGGAGAGCGTCGTGATGAGCACGATGGCGAGAACGAAGATCACGAGGACGATGAAGGTGGGCGAAAGGTACACGAGCTTGAGGCCAAGGTCCTCGGTAGGGGCAGACGTCTTTGCATCGGCCTCGGTCGTGTCGGCTTCATCCGCACCGAACGGCTTGAGACCAACCTCTTCGGGCGTAAGCGGGCAGAAGAAGATGACAGGCAGAATGGTGAGCACCGTGAAGCCAACAAACCCCAGGTAGGCCATCTGGTAGCCGAAGCGCTCGATGCAGGCAGTCACGATGGGGCTCGCGATGGCAGAGCCGATGCCCGACCCAGAGAGCGCGATGCCCGTGATGGTGCCGCGCCCCTTCTGGAACCAGTTGCCGATATAGAGCGTAATGACGAACATCGCGACCGCCGCAAAGCCGATGCCGCGGACGACGGCTGCGACATCCATGATCAGCGTGTTGGGAGCAAGCGCAATGACCACGCCCGAGCCAAGGACCAGCGCGGTCGCGACCAGCAGCACGTTACGCATCTTGTGGCCGTGCGCCAAAGAACGCGCCACGATGGGCGTGAAAAGCCCGATGCACAGGTTGGATATGGACATGTGCATCGTAACGGCACCACGACCAGCACCCAGGGCTTCTGACATCGGGGTGTAGAAGACTCCGTATGCGTTGGGAAGTCCCATGGTGCCACAGGCCAACAGGCAGATGGCCACCGCCACTATCGCGTAACGAATGTCAAAACGCTGCTTTTCCATGTACGTTGCCTCTCTCGCTGAAGCGCTTTGTTGCTGCTTCCATTTTGGTATGATGTCCTTTGCATATCCAATACCTATAGCGAGTATCTTTATATGCTTTTTAGGCATGTAAAGGAGGACAGTATGGAGCTCAGGGTTCTCAGGTACTTCACGGCTGTTGTGGACGAGGGTTCGATCACGGATGCCGCTAAGGTGCTGCACGTCACGCAGCCCACACTCTCCCGTCAGTTGGCACAGCTGGAGCAGGAGATGGGTGCACCGCTCTTCACGCGCGGTCGCACTGGTATCGAGCTCACCGACCGTGGTGCAGTGCTCAACCGCTACGCCCGAGACATCCTCGAACTCGCCGACAAGGCCGAGGAAGAGGTGGCCATGCCCGTGAGCAGCGTGACCGGAACGGTACACATCGGCGCGGGCGAAACGCGAGCGTTCTCTATCTTGGCAACCGCCTGTGCTCGCGTGCGTAAGCGCTACCCCAGCATCACCTTCGACGTACACGACGGCACGTCTGCGGACCTCAAAGAGCACTTCGCACGCGGGTTCTACGACTTTCTGCTTGACTGCGACTCCGGTGAGAATGCGGAGTTCAACCAGCTGGTGCTGCCCGTACGTGATGTCTGGGGCGTTGTCATGCGGCAGGATGATCCGCTCGTCATGCTCGACAAGGTACACGCAGGTGACCTGCTCGACCACTCGCTTATTACCCCTCCGCAGGGCTTTAGCCGCGCGCTGCGACATTGGGCCGGAAGCGAGCGGGCGCATCTGGAGCGCCAAATCGTCTGTAACCATTGGTTGCCCCTCAACGCAAAGCACCTCGTCAGCGCGGGCATTGGTGTCATGCTCACCTACGGCGGGCTCATCGGCGAGGAAGGTAGCTCCGACGGATTGTGCTTCCGTCCCCTATCTCCGCGCGTCGAGGCTACGCACAAGGTTCTCTGGCGCAAGGTCATGCCCACCAAGCCTATGCAGGCATTCATTGACGAGCTCACGCTTCTGTGCGAGTGATGTCAGCACTGTCATGCGTAGAACGTATGGCATGGACTGTCGTTTAGGCATTGGTAATGACAGTCTTTAGCAGACATAATAGAGGTCATACGACGTACTGTGGCGTGGGGACGCTACCGTTGGAGAGGAGCCCATCCATGATTTACCGCGACTTCCAGGACCTCAAGCTTTCGGGCCTTGGCCTTGGTGCCATGCGCCTGCCTGTCGTTGACGGCGACGACCACACCATCGACGAGCCAGCCGCCGCAGCCATGATTGACTACGCCATGGAGCACGGCATCAACTACTACGACACCGCATGGGGCTATCACGGTGGCCACTCCGAGGAAGTGCTTGGCCGCGCGCTTGCCAAGTACCCGCGCGACAGCTTCTACCTTGCCACCAAGTTCCCGGGCTATGCCAACAGCAACTTTGGCAAGGCGGAAGAGATCTTTGAGAAGCAGCTTGAGAAGTGCGGCGTCGAGTACTTTGACTTCTACCTCTGCCACAACGTGACCGAGTCCAACATCGACGATTACCTGGCTGACGACCGCTTTGGCACCGTGAGCTACCTGCTTGAGCAGAAGAAGGCCGGCCGCATCCGTCACCTGGGCTTCTCGTGCCACGGCGCCCTACCGGTGCTGCGCGCGTTCCTCGAGAAGTACGGCAAGGACATGGAGTTCTGCCAGCTGCAGCTGAACTACATCGACTGGCATTTCCAGAAAGACTCCGAGAAGGTCGCGCTGCTTTCCGAGTACGGCATCCCCGTGTGGGTCATGGAGCCGCTGCGTGGCGGCAAGCTGGCCTCGCTGCCCGAGCAGTATGAAGCCCAGCTCAGGGCCCTGCGTCCGGACGAAACCATTCCCGCATGGGCCTTCCGTTTCTTGCAGACCGTGCCGGAGATCACGATGGTGCTCTCGGGCATGTCCAACATGAAGCAGCTTAAGGCCAACATCGCCACATGGGACGAGGATAAGCCGCTCTCCGACGAGGAGTGGAACGCCATCCTCTCTATCGGCGACACCATGGCCACGGGCGTACCCTGCACCGCCTGCCACTACTGCACCAATCACTGCCCGATGGAGCTGGACATCCCGCACCTCATTGCACTTTACAACGAGCACAAGTTCACGGGCGGTGGCTTCATCGCGCCGATGGCCTTGGGCGCGCTTCCGGCCGACAAGCAGCCGAGCGCCTGCCTTGGTTGTGGAAGCTGCGCCGCGGTGTGCCCGCAGCAGATTGACATCCCGGGTGTGCTTGCTGATTTCGCCGAGATGATGGCGTAGGAAGCTGGCGTAGGAAGCAATTAGCCAACTCGAAGCAACGCGGCGCCCGGCCCGGGACACCCAGCCCGGAGGTTTCTGTCAACCTATTTCTTCGCCGTGCTCACCTGGCGGTGGCAGTGAGGCCCGCAACGTCGAGGACTTGGCATGCTGACGCGCGGCCCCTGTACAATGGGGCCGTGACGGCCGGCGAGCGTCGGGTGGAATCGGGCTAGCCGAGCCTGCTCTCGTAGCGCTTCCCGTCGCGCAGCATCGCGTACATCACGTTGATGCGGCGGCGGGCAAGCGCGACGGCGGCGGAGTAGTGGCACCTCCCCTCGGACCGCTTCCGGTCGTAGTACGCCCTCGACTCCTCGCAGAGGTCGACGGAGCGCGCGGCGGAGAGGACGAGGACCCTCTTGAGCCTCCTGTTCCCGGCCCGCGGCCTGGTCACGGAGTTGAGCGAGCGCCCGGACCGCCTCACGCGCGGCGCGAGGCCGGCGTAGGCGGCGAGCTTGGCCGCGCTCGCGAAGAGCGAGACGTCCGGCACCTCGGACACGAAGGTGGCGGCGGTGACCCTGCCCACGCCGGGCATCGAGAGCAGCACCTGCGCGTCGGGGATCCTCCCGAGCAGCTCGTCCACGCGGGCCCCGACCGCCTCCCTGGCGTCGAGGGCGGACCTCAGCGAGGCCGCCTCGATCCTCAGCAGCTCGTCGTAGAAGGGCGACGGGCCGGCCACGACGCCCTGCGAGCGGGCCGCCTCGAGCGCGGCGCGGGCGAAGGCGAGCCCCCTGGCGCCGCACCTCGGCTGCCCGCGCGCCCACTCCTCGACCCCGTCCCCGCCGGCGGCGAGGAGCCCCCTCGCCCCGCCGAACCGCGCGAGCATGGCCAGCGGGAGCGCCTGCCTGACGCGCTGGCCGGCGTAGACGGCCCCGAGCGCCGGGCAGGTGGCGAGCAGCAGCCCGTGGATCCTCGAGGCGGCCCTGCGCGCGTCGTCGGTGAGCTCGCGGTCGTACGACATGAGCGAGGCGAGCTCCTCGGTGTCCGCGCGCCTCTCGGGGACGGCCCTCACCAGCGACGGTATGCGCGCCGCGAGGTCGGCTATCACGAACGAGTCGTGGGCGTCGCTCTTCAGCTCGCCGCCGTAGAGGTCGATGCCCCCGGCCATCGCCCTGGGCGTGATGAATCCCACCTCGCAGCCCATGTCGCGCGCGACCGCGAAGAGCAGCGACGACAGGTCCCCGGGCTGGTCGACGACCACGGCGGCGCGGCGGCCCGCGTACGGCCCGATCGCGTCCCGGATGTCGCGCTCGCCCTGCTCGACGCCCCTGCTGGCGACCACCTCCCCGGTCTCGGCGTCGATGGCCGTCATGTGGTGGGAGTACCTTCCGACGTCGAACCCGAGCACGACGTCGCGAGCAGCCTCCATCGCTGCCCCCTTCCTCTCCTGGGAGGCCGGGGCGTCGCAGGCGCCCGCGCGGCAGGACTTTATGGGACGGGCTCAGGGCCCAGGTCAGCAACCTATCGGCCATCTGGGGCGCCAGCGGGCCCGGCGGCATGACAGAAACGAACCATACGGGGTAGTCCCACACGGCCATACCGGGCCCGCCGACGGCCGGCTCCACGGCAGCTCCCGATCACCGACGCCGTGGTGCGTCCATCATACGCAGCCGCGACAAATAAAGTCCCACTTTGTGGGACAGAAACCTCCGGGCTGGGTGTCCCGGGCCGGGCGCCGCGTTCGGGGCTATCGTTCGATTAAGGCCTGGAGCTCGGCGAAGCTGGCAACTACCACATCAGCTTGCGAAACATCCTGCGGGATACCCGAGCCCGTAAACCCCACGGTATACAGACCGGCGCCTTTCGCAGAGGCGATTCCATTGGCAGAGTCTTCGACGGCAATCATGTGGCTTCGCGCAATGCCTTGCTGCTCAAGCCGCTCGGCAGCCACATTGAAGATGGCTGGGTCAGGCTTACAGACACCCGTGTCGTCAACCGTGGCGATGACATCAAAGGCATCTAAGCAACCTGCCCCACCAACCACCAGATCGACCCGCGCTGCCGTACCGCTCGTTGCTATCGCAGCGGGCATATCGTTTCGGCGCATCCACGAGAGAAACTCCGGTAGACCTGGCATGGGGTCAAGGTGCCCCAGTTCCTCATAGCCACAACCCTCGCCGTAGATTCCCTCGCGCGCCTCTTCTGGCGTCACCCGTCCCTCAAGCATCTCGTTAGCTACCGTCATTGCGGCATAGGCCTCCGACTTGCCAAGGAAGCGCGTCAGCTGGGGGAGCTTGGGATGCACGCCATGCCGCTCAAGGTAACGCGTTGCGCTGTTCAAGAAGATGAGCTCGCTGTTCACCACCACGCCGTCAACGTCAAAGATGACCGCCTTGACCTGTTCTGGAAACGACATCTTCGTCTCATGCTCGATTACTGCCGGTAGTACTTGAGGAAGACCTCGAGCTTGTCGAGCGCCTCGCCCAGCACCGCACGACGCGGCAGGTAGACGATGCGGAAGTAGCCCGGCGTCTCCCAGTTGAAGCCCTTGCCCGGCACAATGAGCACGTGCTGATCCTGCAACAGGTCAAGCTGGAACTGCTCGTCGTCCGTGATGTTGAACTTCTTTGGGTCGAGCTTGGGGAAGATGTAGAACGCCGCCTTGGGCTTGACCACGCTGACGCCGTCCATCGCGCACAGGCGCTCGTAGACAAAGTCGCGCTGCTTGCACACGCGGCCGGTAGGCACCACGTAGTTCTTCACGCTCTGATAGCCGCCGAGAGCCGTCTGCACGATGGACTGCGCCGGCACGTTTGAGCACAGGCGCATATTGGACATCATGTGGATGCCTTCCATAAGGCCCTTGCCCAGGCGCTTATTGCCGCTGATGCTAATCCAGCCGATGCGCCAGCCAGCGATCATGTGGCTCTTGGAAAGGCCGTTGAACGTGATGCAGAAGAGATCCGGCGCGAGACTCGCGATGGAGACGTGCTCCTCGCCATCCATGACGAGGCGGTCGTAGATCTCGTCCGAGAGCAGGATGAGCTGGTGCTCGCGTGCAAGCTCGACAATCTCTTCCAGCACCTCGCGCGGGTACAGCGCGCCCGTAGGATTGTTGGGGTTGATGATGACGATGGCCTTGGTGTTGCTCGTGACCTTCGAGCGCATGTCAGCAATGTCGGGCAGCCAGCCAGCCTGCTCGTCGCAGAGGTAGTGCACCGCCTTGCCGCCAGCCAGCGTGACGCACGCCGTCCACAGCGGGTAGTCAGGGCTGGGCACGAGCACCTCGTCGCCGGTATCAATCATGGCCTGCATCACCAGATTGATGAGGTCAGAGACGCCGTTTCCGGTGTAGATGTCGTTCATCTGCACGTTGGGAATGCCCTTGAGCTGGTCATACTGCATGATGGCCTTGCGCGCGGCAAAGAGACCACGACTGTCCGAATATCCCTCAGTGTCGCGCAGCTGGGAGGCCATGTCCTGCACCACCTCATCAGGTGTGCGGAAGCCAAACGGTGCGGGGTTGCCGATGTTCAGTTTGAGGATGTCGATACCCTCTTCTTCCATACGCATTGCCTCATCGAGCGCAGGCCCGCGCACGTCGTAGGATACGTGGTCAAGCTTGCTGGACTTATTGAACTTACGAAGTGCCATGGGGGCCTCCTGAAGGTTGTTTGATACTGGTGCGATGGGCGCTGGCTGGGCAAGTTCAATTTCTGCGTCACCGGAGAGCCACTCAACGGTGACGCCCAGAGCCGAGGCAAGGAAGGCGAACATGTCGCGGCGCGGCATGGTCTTCCCGGAAAGATACTGGCTGAGCTGCGATTTTCCCAGCTTCACGCCTTGATCGGAAGCAATGTGCAGAAGATCAACCTGCTTGAGGCCCTTCTTCCCCATCGCCTCCTTAAGTCTCTGAGAAAACATTCGGTGCTCCAAAAGTTCAATTCTCGTAGTCTGATGTTGAACAGAGTAGCACAGAGCTGCTAGCGTAACGTCCAAAAGTTCAATTTATAGGCAACAGGCCACTTGTCACCTGCCTGCCGCCGAAAGATGAAGCCAGGGAGCCTTTGCCCCGCACGCCATTTGATACGCCAGTCGCATGGAGGCACATTCCGTGAGAGGAGAGAGCATGGACTATAAGCAGCTCAAACCGTTTCCCGAGGGGTTCTTATGGGGAGCTTCGTCAAGCGCGTACCAGTGTGAGGGCGCCTATCTCGAGGATGGCCGCACGCTGTGCGTATCCGACACCGCCCCAGTTCCTGAGGGCTACACTGACTTCAACGACGGCGTCGACCACTACCACCGCTTCAAGGAAGACATCGCCCTCATGGCCGAGATGGGCTTCAAAGAGTTCCGTTTCTCCATCGGCTGGCCGCGCATCCTTCCGCAGGGGACAGGCGAGCCCAACCCGCTGGGCGTCCAGCACTATCACGACGTCATCGACGAATGCCACAAGTATGGCATCGAGCCCGTCGTGACGCTCTACCACTTTGACCTGCCGCAGTGCCTGCAGGACAAGTACGGCGGCTGGGCCTCGCGCCAGTGCATCGACGACTTCCTTGAGTACTGCAAGATCTGCTTCACGGAGTACGGTCCCAAGGTCAAGTACTTCCTCACCATCAATGAGCAGAACATGATGGTGCTGTTCCAGGGCGACCAGTACAAGGACAAGGGCGGCGTGTGGCAGGCCAACCACCACATGCTGGTGGCGCAAGCAAAGGCCATGATCATGTGCCATGAGATGTGCCCCGACGTGTGGATTGCTCCCGCGCCGAACATCACCGCCATCTATCCGGCCAGCTCCGCGCCCGAGGACAACCTTGCCGCCATGGACTGGGACCAGATGCGCAACCGCCTGTTCCTCGACACCGCCGTCTTTGGCACCTACCCCGAGGCCCTGTGGCAGCGCTGGGTTGACCAGGGCATCGAGCCCAAGGACGTCACCGAGGACGACATGGCCGCCCTGCGCGATGCTCACCCCGACTTCATCGCGTTCAACTACTACGGCGCCGGTTGCGCGAAGTACGTTGACGAGGAGGAGGGTCAGCGCGTCATCGCCGAGGCAAAGGCCGCTGGTGGCCGCGTGGCCTTCATGACCGGCCTCATGACCTACCCGGGCATCGCCGCTAACGTGAGCAACCCGCTGCAGAAGAAGACGAGCTACGGCATGGGCGTTGATCCCGTAGGCCTGCGCGTGACGCTGCGCCAGCTGTGGGAGCGCTACCGCCTGCCGCTGCTCATCACCGAGAACGGCTGCGGCGTGCGCGACGAGCTGGTCTTTGAGGATGGCGTGCCGCGCATCCACGACGACTACCGCATCGATTATCTGCGCCAGCACATCATCGCTTGCCAGCAGGCCATCACCGACGGCGTCAACCTCATGGGCTACAGCCCCTGGAGCGCTTTTGACCTCATCTCCACGCACGAGGGCATCTCCAAGCGCTATGGCCTCATCTACGTGGACCGCGATGAGTTCGACCTCAAGGAGATGAACCGCTACCGCAAGGACTCCTTCTTCTGGTATGAGAAGGTCTGCAAGTCCAACGGCGCCGAGCTCGGCTAAGCTCGCCAAAAAGAGTGCGCCCCTGTGTGGGTGCGTCCTGGGGGTAGCCCCCTAGGCGCACTAGTGCGCCTAGGGGGCTACCCCCAGGACGCACCCACACAGGTACAATGGGGGCATGTACCTAGTTCAAGGAGGATTCATGCCTGCAATCAATAACCTGCTGGTAGCACTGCCCGCAACACCCGAGCACCTCAAGAAGTTTCAGGCGGCAGCACCTGGCGCCCATATCGTGCAGGCACTTCCCGCCGACGTCACCGCCGAGATGGTCCGTCAGGCCGACGTCATCATCGGCAATGTCCCGCGCGAGCTGCTGTCTGACGCGCCAAACCTGCACTGGCTTCAGCTGACCTCCGCAGGTGCCGACCCCTATGTGGTTCCCGGCATCCTCGCCAAGGACGTGCTCCTCACCAACAGCGTTGGCGCCTACGGCCAAGCAGTATCCGAGCACACGGCAGCTATGGTCTACGCCCTGATGAAGAAGCTCCCGCTGTATCGTGACGATCAGTTCTCGGGCACGTGGGGCGAGCACGGCACTGTCACCAGCCCCGTAGGGGCCAACGTGCTGGTTCTCGGCGCGGGCAACATCGGCATCTGCTTTGCCTCGATCATGCACGCACTGGGCTCACGTGTCATTGGCATCAAGCGCACGCTTCCGAGTTTTGCGCCTGAAGGCCCCGAACCCTTTGCCGAGATTCATACCATGGACGACTTGCCCGACCTTCTGCCTCAGGCGGACGTCGTGGTGGCGTTCTTGCCCAGCACGCCCCAGACTCGTGGCCTGGTAAACGCGGACTTCCTCGCTCGCATGAAGCCAGGGGCCATCTTCGCCAACGCTGGCAGAGGCGACCTTGTGGTCAGCGATGCGCTGGTAGAGGCCCTTGCTTCTGGTCACCTGGCTGGCGCCGCGCTCGACGTGACTTCCCCAGAGCCACTTCCCGCAGATCATCCACTGTGGCAGCAGCCCAACGCGCTCATCACGCCCCACGTCGCGGGCTTCTGGCATCTGCCCGTTACGCTCGAGAACGTGGTGAACATCTGCACCCAGAACGTGCAGCGATACGTAGCCAACAAACAGCTCCGCAACGTTGTCTACCACTAGGTGTCCACCGTCAGAATAAGGCGCACAACCTGCGGGTATCATTTAATACCTACGCAGGTCACTCAAAGAAAGCAGGTCCCTCATGAGAACTACTACCAAGACCATTGCCGCCGCTCTCGCACTTTCGCTTTCCTTCATGCCCCTTGCCGGCTGCGCCCAGCGCACGGACACCGCAACCGACACAACTCCCGCCACTACGAGCGAAGCAGGAGCTGCAACGGCAGACATCTCCAGCCTGAAGACGCTCGGAGACGTCCTCGCCATCGAGTCTGAGCTTGAGGCCACGGCGTGGGATGAGAACCACTACATCTGCGCCCTTGTGCTGGATGGAACCCCCATGCGCGTGGTTGCCGACATCACGGCCGAGCAGTGCGACCAAATCAACGATCTCGACTTCCTTGATGAGTCTTATGCCGACAAGGTCCTCGAGATTGTGGGCTCCGCGCCGATCTCAAGCGTCGAGGATCTCTCGGCCGAGCTTCTCACCCCAGAAGAGCAGGAGGCGCTGACAGGCAAGACCGGCCAGGACCTCATCAATGCAGGCTTCGAGTTCCAGGGCTTCGACATGGTTGGCGAGTACGGCACGCGCGCTAACTTTGACAGGGGCCCCATCCGCTTCTCAGTGGAGTTCAACGAGATGCTCGACTCCAGTATTGACATGGACGACGCAAGCCTCGTCAATGACCTGACCGTAAAGACCATCCAGTTCGTGGACTTCGCAAGCTCCGCACTTGATCCGACGCTGATTGGGTAATGGGCTCTGTTTAATATAACCGGCGTCCTCGGGCCCAGCAGACAAAGGTGTCGGTTGGGCCCGAGGCGTCTTTTTTTAATGCCTTTCGTGCTGGTCTTTGGTTCTGCTACTATGTGAGCTAGCATGCTAGCTTCTCTTTGAAGGGCGCCCACGCATGGAAGCGCAAACACTTTCCCAAATGAACATTCGCCTTGACGGCAGACTGAAGACAGCCGGAGACGCGGTTCTCACTGAGGCGGGCACCAACCCAACTCAGCTCATACGAGCGCTCTGGCAAAAGATCGCTCATGGTACGGCAGATCTGCGTCAGGTTGAGCGCGTTCTTGGCTTGCGCGTGCAAGATGAGAGCGCCTCAGAGAACGCAGCGACGAAGCTTGCGGCCATTCGTCGTGGACGGGCGCTCTTCGTAGAGGGGCTCGTCGAACTCGGAGTAGACCCGACGGGAGCAATGCCGTCCTCGGACGTGTCCGACAGAGACCGTTACGCAGATGCCCTCGTTGAGCGCATGCAGGAAAGAGGCATCTGGTGAGCAGACAAAGCCACATCGTACTTGTTGACACCAACGTATGGCTTGACCAGTACCTGCCCAATCGCCCACATGCAGCAGAGTCTCAGGCTTTTGTCGATTGCGCATTGCAGCTCGGCATCGAGCTTGCGTTTCCAGCCCCCATCATCAAGGACGTGTTCTACGTCGTGGGAAGCGAGTATAAGCGTATCGTCCGAGCTCAACAAGGCACGCTCTCCGAAGTTGATGCCCAAGCGATTCAACGCATTGCCTGGGGTGTAGTGGACAACATGCAGGAGGTCGCAACGCCTGTCGGCATAGACCTCTCAGATGTGTGGCTCGCATCCAAATGGCGTACCGTGGATGGAGACCTTGAGGACAACCTTGTCCGAGCAGCGTCCAAGCGCACAAGGGCAGACCTTGTGGTCACTTGGGACAAAGGGATGCTCGCCAAGGCAGTAGTGCCAACGGTCACGCCAACAGACGCGATTGCCGTCATGGAGGCATGGGAGTAGAGCGATTTCTCTCGTCCAATTGTTGGATTACGTGGGTTTCTGCCGTTCGCGGGCAATTTCTTACCGCTGGCATGCTAGAGTTGCTCCATACACGCGCTGTGACTGACGGATAGTCGCGGGCAACCGCGGTGGAGCAGCGCGTCACATATCGCCGACCGTCTGGGCAAGTCACGTTTCGTAAGGAGAGTGGCTTGCCTTTTTTGTTTGCGGGCAGGCCGAAGGAGAGGAGAACCACGTGAAGGACCTCGTCGAGCTTCTGAAGAACAACCCCTACCCCGGCCGCGGCATCGTCGTTGGCCAAGGCGTCGTGTACTACTGGATCATGGGCCGCAGCTTCAACAGCCGCAACCGCATCTTTGTTGAGACCGAGGACGGCATCCGCACCGAGGCTCACCAGCCCGAGCTGGTTGAGGACCCCAGCCTCATCATCTACCACCCCGTGCGCACCATGGGCGACGCGCTTGTCGTGACCAACGGTGACCAGACCGACACCATCGTCGAGAAGGGCAGCTTCCGCGACGGCTGCATGGTTCGTGAGTTCGAGCCCGACGCGCCCAACTTCACCCCGCGCATCTCCACCGTCCTCTACGCTGACGGCAGCTTTGAGCTCTCCATCCTGAAGCATCAGGAGAGCGGCCGCTGCCTGCGCGAGTTCTTCGCGTACGAGGGTGCCGACGAGGGCGTTGGCTACTTCCTTTCCACCTATGTGGGCGATGGCAACCCCCTGCCCAGCTTTGTTGGCGAGCCCATCGAGGTCAAGCTTCCCACCCCCGACGAGGTTTGGGCCGCCCTCAACGAGGACAACAAGATCAGCCTCTACACCAACGTCCACGGCGACGTGAAGATCTACAACAAGCACCTGGGCGACTAACTAAGGGCGTCGCGAAGCGACGCGCCATCTTTATTGATTAACTGATGCAACTAAGGGGAGGGATGCCAAGGTTGAATGCGAGTTCCGCAGCCGCGCTCTTTGCGGCGAGGATTGTTTGAGCAGGCAACCTTGGCATCCCTCTTCCCCGAAGATTGGAGAACCCCATGAACGAACTTGAGCTCAAGTATGGTATGAACCCCAACCAGAAGCCGGCCCGCATCTTTATGAAGGATGGGTCTGACCTGCCCGTCACCGTCCTGCAGGGCAAGCCTGGCTTCATCAACTTCCTCGACGCACTGAACAGCTGGCAGCTGGTGCGCGACCTCAAGGAGGCCACTGGCCTTCCCTGCGCCGCCTCCTTCAAGCACGTCTCGCCTGCTGGCGCCGCTGTGGGCACCCCGCTCTCTGACATCGACCGTCAGATCTACTTCGTGCCTGACACCATGCCCGATCCCTCCCCCATCGCCTGCGCCTACATTCGCGCTCGCGGCGCTGACCGTATGAGCTCCTATGGTGACTGGGCAGCCCTGTCCGACATCTGCGACGCCGACGTGGCCCGTTACCTCAAGCCTGAGGTCTCTGACGGCATCATCGCTCCTGGCTACACCGACGAAGCGCTGGCCATCCTCGCCCAGAAGAAGGGCGGCAACTACAACGTCGTGCAGATCGACCCCACCTACGAGTGCGCCCCGATCGAGACCAAGGACGTCTTTGGCATCACCTTCGAGCAGGGTCACAACTTCTATAAGGTGGACGCTGAGCTGGTCAGCAACTTCGTGACCAAGCGCAAGGACGTTCCCGAGAGCGCCATCCGCGACATGATCATCTCGCTCATCACCCTCAAGTACACGCAGTCCAACTCGGTCTGCTACGTCAAGGACGGCCAGGCCATCGGCGTCGGCGCCGGCCAGCAGAGCCGCGTGCACTGCACCCGCCTTGCCGGCAACAAGGCCGACACCTGGTACCTCCGTCAGCATCCCAAGGTACTTGGCCTGCAGTTTGTTGAGGGCATCCGCCGCGCCAACCGCGACAACGCCATCGACGTCTACATCGGCGAGGAGTGCGACGACGTCCTGCGTGACGGCGAGTGGCAGAAGTGGTTTGCCGTGCGCCCCGAGCCCCTCACCCGCGAGGAGAAGGCTGAGTGGATCGCCACGCAGACTGGCGTCACCGTTGGCTCCGACGCGTTCTTCCCGTTCGGCGACAACGTCGAGCGCGCTCACAAGTCCGGCGTCGAGTTCATCGCCGAGCCCGGCGGCTCCATCCGTGACGACAACGTCATCGAGACGGCCGACAAGTACGGCATCGCCATGTGCTTCACCGGCATGAGGCTCTTCCACCACTAAGAGCGAATCCTCAGTGACCGAAAGGGGTAGCCCCCAAAGGTCACCAGCAACAAGGCTGGTGACCTTTGGGGGCTACCCCTTTCGGTCACTCGAAACCTTGACTAAGCAGTCCAGCGAGCGAGCTCCTCGTCGGTGCAAAGCACGCTGTGGGTACCCTCAAGCGGATGCTCGGTACCCTTGGTGTAGTCAATCCCCGAAGTCTTGTAGTCGTAGGCGATGGACTTGCGACGCTTCTCAACCTCCGGGTTGGGGATGGGGACGGCCGAAAGCAGGCTCTTGGTGTACGGGTGCACGGGGTTGGCGAAGATCTCCTCCGTCGTGCCGGTCTCAACCATGTAGCCAAGGTGCAGCACGCCGATGCGGTCAGAGATGTACTTCACCATCGAGAGGTCGTGCGCGATGAACAGATACGCGCAGCCCGTGCTGTCCTGGATGTCCTTCATCAGGTTGACGACCTGCGCCTGAATGGACACGTCCAACGCGGAGATGCACTCGTCAGCGATGATGAGCTTGGGATTCATGACCAGCGCACGCGCAATGCCTACGCGCTGACGCTGACCACCAGAGAACTGGTGCGGGTAGCGCTCGGCATGTGCCGGGGAGAGGCCCACCTTGCTCAGCATCTCGCTGATGGCGTTGTCGCGCTCTGCTGAGCTCGCGTAACGGTGATGAATGTCCAAGCCCTCGCCGATGATGTCGCCCACCTTCTTGCGCGGGTTGAGCGAGCTCATCGGGTCTTGGAAGATCATCTGCATATCCTCGCGGAGCATCTTCTCGGTCTCGCGATCGAGCTTGCCCGTAATCTCTTTGCCCTCAAAGACCACGCTGCCCGCCGTGGGGTTGTACAGGCGAATGATGCTGCGGCCGATGGTGGTCTTACCAGAGCCAGACTCGCCCACGAGGCCATAGGTCTCGCCCGGGTAGATGTCGAACGACACGCCGTTGACGGCCTTCACCGTGAAGGTTCGCGACATACGGAAGTGCTGGGTCAGGTCCCTGACCTTAAGCAGTGGTTCTGTCATAGGTACCTCTCAGCCTCCTTCTTGGATCGCTCAAGACGCGCGGCAAGCTCTGCCGGCATCTCTACCTTGGGCGCGTCGGGATGCAGCAGCCATGTGGCGGCATAATGGGTCTCGCTGACCTTGAACATGGGCGGCTCGACCTTCTCGTCAATCTTGAGCGCATAGGCATTACGCGCGGCGAAGGCGTCGCCCTTGGGCTCGTGCAGCAGGTTGGGAGGACTGCCGGGAATGGAAGCCAGACGGTCGTCATCGGTCTCAAGGTCGGGCATGGCGGCCAACAAACCCCAGGTATAGGGATGCTTGGGCTCATAGAAGATCTCGTTGACGTTGCCAACCTCGATGATCTTGCCCGCATACATGACGTTGACGTAGTCAGCCACCTTGGCGACCACGCCGAGGTCGTGCGTGATGTAGATGACGCTGATGCCCAGACGTGCCTGGACGTCCTTGATGAGCTCGAGGATGCGTGCCTGGATGGTGACGTCGAGGGCCGTGGTGGGCTCGTCGCAGATGAGAATCTCGGGGTCAGAGGCGAGCGCGATGGCGATGACCACGCGCTGGCGCATGCCGCCCGACATCTGATGCGGATAGGCCTTCATGCGACGCTCTGCGTCGGTGATGCCCACCAGCTCGAGCAGCTCGAGCGCACGGGCGCGCGCGGTGGCCTTGTCGACCTTCTTGTGCAGCAGGATGCCCTCCATGACCTGCTTGCCGATGGTCATGGTGGGGTCAAGGCTCGTCATGGGATCCTGGAACACCATGGCGATCTTGCTGCCGTTGATGGTGCTGCGCAGCTCGCGCTTTGAGAGCGTCAGCAGGTCGATAATCTGCTCGGAGCCGTCCTCCGCACGGTTGCGGTACAGAATCTTGCCGCTATTGACGGTGGCGTTCGCGTCAAGCAGGCCCACCGCCGCCTTGACGGTGACTGACTTGCCCGAGCCGGACTCGCCTACGATGGCGACGGTCTCGCCGCGCTGGAGGTCGAGGTTGACGCCACGGATGGCGTGAACCACGCCAGCGTTGGTCCTAAAGGAGATGTCGAGATCCTGAATCTGCAGGATGGCCTTCTCATTCATTTCTGCCATGTGCGCACCTCCTTACATGTCTTCCAGCTTTGGCGCCAGCGCCTCGCGGAACCCGTCACCGATGAAGTTGAAGCCGAGCATCTGCAGGGCCAACACGATGATGGGCGGAAGGATCTGGTACGGCAGCGTAGTGATGTTGTTGAAGCCGCTCTCGATGAGCGAGCCGATGGAGCACTGCGGAAGCATGATGCCCACGCCCACGAACGAGAGGAAGGCCTCGGTGAAGATGGCCGTCGGGATGGAGAACATCATCTGCGTGATGATCGGGCCGATGGTATTGGGCAGGATCTGCTTGAAGATGATGTGCATGCTATGCGCGCCGAGGGTGCGGCTTGCCAGCACGTATTCCTGCTCCTTGATGCGCAGCATCTCGGCACGGGCAATCTTGCTCATGCCAATCCACTCGGTGAGGAGCAGTGCCACGATAACCAGGCCCATGCCCTTGGGCATGAAGATGGCCAGCACCGAGACGATGACCAGACGCGGCACGGAGTTGGCGACCTCGACGATGCGCTGCATGATGTTGTCCACGGCACCGCCAAAGTAGCCGGAGATGAGACCGTAGCTCATGCCGATGATCATGTCGATGAAGATGGTCACGAAGGCGATGATGAGCGAGACGCGAGCGCCCTGCCAAGTGCGGGTCCACAGGTCGCGGCCCAGGTCGTCGGTGCCGAAGAGGAACATGTGGTCAGCAAAGGGGCCGTCTCCGCCAAGGCCAAGCTGCGGCGAGACACCCTTAGCCACAACCTCCTTGCCCGTCTCATCCGTAAAGCTCACGATGTCGCGATAGCCATAGGGACTCAGGATGGGGCCAAGGATAGCCAGGATGATGATGACTACCACGATGCCGAGGCCGATCATGGCGCGGCGGTCGCGCAGGAAGTGGATGGCGACACCCTTCCAGTAGCTCTGCGAGGCAAAGTTCTGGTCGGTGGTGATGTCGCGCCCGGTAAGGAACTCGAAGTCCTCCTTGGTGGGCTGATACGTCATTTCGGCCATTAGGCATCACCCTCCTTTGCGGATACGCGGATGCGCGGGTCAAGCACGCCGTAGAGGATGTCAACCACGAGCATGATGCCGATGTAGAGCGCCGAGTAGAGAATGCCCAGCGCGAGCACGTAGTTGTAGTCAACGCCTTCGCCGGCGATGGCGTCTACCATCAGCTTGCCGATGCCGTTGATGCCGTAGATCTTCTCGATGACGAGCGCGCCCGTCAGCAGGTCAACCACCAGCGGCGCGAGCACCGTGACGATGGGGATGAGCGCGTTGCGCAGGATGTGACGAGTGACAAGCTTTGCCCCGTACATGCCCTTGCTCTCTGCCAGATGCACGTAGTCAGAGTCCATGACCTCAACCATCTCGTTGCGCGTGAAGCGCGCCACCGTAGACATGGTGAAGAGGCTCAGCGAGATGGCAGGCAGGATGGACGAGTACAGGAAGCGCGAGCCATCGAAGAAGTACGGGAAGATGCTGATCTTGTATGAGAAGTAGTACTGCAAGAAGATCAGGAAGACATAGCCCGGCACGCACACGCCCAAGATAGAGAAGACCGTGCAGAAGTGGTCGAGGAAGTGACCCTTGTTGAGCGCCGCCGTGATGCCCAAGAGCAGACCGACCACGGTGCCCATCACAATGGCCAGACCGCCGATGCGGAACGAGTTGGAGATGCAGGTGGCAATCACCGTCTTGATGGGCGCACCGTAATACAGAGACGTGCCCTTGCCAAAGTCACCGTGCAGAAGCCCCATCATATAGCGGCCAAACTGCACGAGTATGGGGTCATCGAGCCCCATCTCCGCACGCTTGTTGGCAATCTGCTCGGCACTCATGCGCTCGGACGGGAAGGGATTACCCGGCATGATGCGCACGAGCACAAAGAGCACGAAGATGATCAGCAGCAGCGTCGCCAGCGCAAGCCCTATTCGTTTGAGGATGTACTTCTTCATGAAGACCCCTCTCTAATAAGAGGGCACCGGAGCGCACAATGCGGCCGCTCCGGCGCCCAAGGATACCTACGGGCAGAAAAGGCGCGTGAACTACGCGAGGGTAGCGGACTTGTACACGCGGTTCAGGGCCACCGGGTGGAACTCGATGCCCTGGGCGCCAGCAGAGATGAGGTTGGCGTTGGCCTTGGTGTACAGCGGGGCGATGACGGCCTCCTGCATAACCAGGGTCTCGGCGTCGTACAGAGCGGCCCAACGAGCGTCGTAATCGTTGATGTAAGCACCGGTGGTGCAGTCAGCGATGATCTGGTCGTACTCGGCGTTGCTCCAGAAGCCATAGTTGTTGGAGTTGTTGGTGATCCACATGCCGAGGTAGGTCATCGGGTCAGCGTAGTCCGGCCCCCAACGGGTGAGAGCGACGTCGTAGTTGTCGTTCTGCATCTTGTCGAGACGCTCGGCCTTGGTCATGGCCTGGAGGTTGATGGTAACGCCCTCGAGGTTGCCCTCAACCTGCTCCTTGATGGCCTGGGCCACCTTCGCGACCTCGTCGCCCTCGTTGTTGCCATAGATCATGGTGAACTCGAAGGTGTCGACGCCGAGCTCCTTCTTGGCGTCGGCGAGGTACGTCTGAGCCTGCTCGGGGTGATGGCCGATGAAGGCGTCGAACTTGGCCTGGTCAGCGGAGAAGTCCTCGCCGGTGGTGGCGCTAGCGGCAAACTGAGGCGGAACCGCGGTGTAGGTGGCCAGCGAGCCGTCCATCACGTAGTTGTCGACCAGGGACTCGCGGTCGAGCGAGTTGGAGATGGCGAGACGCAGGTTCTGGTTGGCGAGCATGCCGCCCTGGGCGTTCTTCTCGGTCTGGGAGAAGGAGAGATACCACATGTAACCAGCACCGGTGACCTTAAGGTTCTGAGAGAGCTCAGCGTCTTCCTCAGCGGCCGCAACCTGGCTGCCGGAGATCATGACGACGTCGAGGGAGCCATTCTTGAAGGCGGTGAGGGCGCTGTCGGAGGAGCCGACGACCTGATAGGTGATGCCCGGGAGCTGGATACGAGCGGCATCCCAGTAGCCCTCGTTCTTCTTCACGGACAGGCTGGCGGTGCCGGGGAGGTAGTCCTCAAGCTGGAACGCGCCGCAGGACAGGAAGGTGTCCGGGCTGGTGCCATAGGTGCCATCCTCGAGGCTGGTGTAGAACTCCTCGTTGATAGGATAGAAGGTGGGGAAGTACATCAGCGAGGGGAAGAAGGACACGGGGACCTCGAGCTCGACAACGAGGGTCTTGTCGTCGGTGGCGTTGACGGCGAGGGTGGTGGTGTCAGACTGCTCGCCGGCGATGATGGCGGCAGCGCCCTTGATGTTGCCGATCTCGTCCATCATGTAGGCATACTCGCCAGCGTTCTGGCAGATGCGGCGCCATGCGAAGACGAAGTCGTTGGCGGTAACGGGAGTGCCGTTGCTCCACTGTGCGTCACGCAGGTGGAAGGTGTAGGTGCAGCCGTCATCAGAGAGGTCGTAGGACTCAGCGAGGCCAGCAACGGCGGCGCCGTCGGCGTCCATCTGCATAAGGCCATCGATGCAGTCAGCGATGACCTCGAAGGAGTCGCCGTCGGTGGCGAGGTCGGTGTCGAGGGACATCACGTTGGTGCCCAGCATGACACCAAGATACTTGCCGGCGGGAGCAGCGGCATCAGCACCGGCATCGGAGCTGCCGGAGTCAGAGGAGCCACCACCGCAAGCGGCCAGGAACAGCGCGGCTGCACTGCCGGCTGCGCCGAGGAAAGAGCGGCGATTCAGGTTCTTCATACGATTTCACATCCCTTCGATTGCTCCCTGCCCATGCGGGGAGACAACACAACTGCGACTTGGCTACCTTACGGCACAACCCGCGTAACCAAGCTGTCAGCAGGGATTACGAAATCAACTCTTATCAGTTTATTGAACGCAGTGCGTCCCGGGGGTAGCCCCCAGGCGCACCGCGGTGCACCTGGGCTACCCCCGGGACGCACTGGGCTACACCAGCTTGCCGCGGCAGTGATCCATCATGTGCTGGATCATCTGGGCTTCCCAGCCTACGTAGTCGCGCTTGCGCTCGACGAGGGCGCCATCCACGAGCTCCTCAAACGAGACCTTGATCTTGTTGTAGCGCGTCACCTTGACCGGCTCCTCGAGCGTAAGGCACGTCTCGATGGCCTTGGCGGCCTGCAGACCCATCATCAGGCGAGGGTTGTACATGACGTGGTTGTTGCCGTCATCGTCACGCCACACCACCAGCGACTTGGTGACGCCGATCTGGTTTGCGGCGAGGCACGCGGCGTCGTCCAGCGAGTTGAGCGTGTCGATGAGGTCCTGTGCCAGCTCGGCGTCGTCGGCGGTAGCCTTCTCGCAACGCTGGGAGAGGATGGCCTGGTCCTTCACAAGCTCCTTGATCATGGGAGTTCCTTTCTTCAAAGCTCTCGGCTAGGTGTCTTGAAGCGATTTCGCATCGCTATTCTAGGTATCGGTCACGCAGCGACGCAAGCGTCTCCGCATCCATCCCAAACTCCTCGGCAAAGTACGCCTCGCGCGTTGGGTAGCGCGCATCAATAGCGTCAAGCACCGCCTGCAGGGCGTCCGCACTCACGCTGTTCACCTGTGCCCAATTCGCGCGCTCGTTCTCTCCTACCGAATCTGGAATCTGATCGAGCGGCAGGTTGATAATGCGCGCGCGGTACTCATTGGTCAGCAGGTATTCCTGAATGACGGTCTCGTCAGGCACGCCCAGAGCCATGAGCAACATGGCCGCGCATACGCCTGTGCGGTCCTTTCCCGCCGAACAGTGGAAGTAGAGCGGCACCTGACCAGTGACAAAGCGCTCCATCAGCAGGTGAACCGCTCGGTTGTCAAAGGCCATGCTCGCATAGAGCTCGTTCATGAGCGCCGGACCGTACTCCGCAAACTTGGCCTGCAAGCGGCCGATGCCTGCCGGAGAGAAGTCAATCTCCGTTCCGTCCTCCTCCGCCATGCCGCCAATGCGTACGTACTCGCAGCCGTCCGGAACGTAGTCAGGCTTGCCCTCTGTCTCCCCAAGCGCGCGCAAATCGAGAATAAACCGCAGGTCAAGCGCATCAATACGCGCCCTTTGCTCTTCGGTGAGCCCCGTCAGCGCGGAGCCGCGGTACAGCAAGCCATGCCGCACCGACCGACCGTCGGCGGACACGAGCCCGCCCAGCTCTCTCAGTCCCAACTCATCAGGAAAGCCGGCAACGTAGCCTGGCAACGTAGTCAAATCCATGCACCCTCCGTCGTTCACGTCTTCGCGGAACGTATCGTACCAAACGAAGCCATAGGCACTGTTTGTGCAGGCTTCGGCAAAACACAATGCCAAAGAGACGCAAGGTTGTACCATAGGCGCAGCCCGCGACGGCCCGTATCACCATCCTCAGCAGAAAGCATTTGCACCATGGAACAGCTCGACCTGCGCGACCTTCTCACCAAGTCATACGCCGTATGCGATGCCCTCCGCAGCGCCAACGTGGGCAATTGCCAGGCCTTGGGCAGCTCCCTCAGGACGCAGCTCAAGAGCGACCTCGCCCTCTTTGGCTCGGCACTCGCCGAGGCCGACGGCATCGTTGCTGACGACGAGATCGAGTTCATCCGCGTTACGCTTGGCTACTCGCTCGAGAGTCCCATCATCAAGTCCATGCGCCGCAAGCGCTACGTCACCCCATCCGTGTACAAGGGCGTGCCCGAGATTCTCAAATACGCCGTGGTCTCGGACGCAGGCAACAAGCTTCAGCCCGACCCCTTCAAGCGCCAGGCGTCCATGATCATCTACGACACGTTCAAGGTCTTCGGGATGTCCATTCTTGCGCTGCGCTCGCATGAGACCACCAACGCCGACGCCGCGCAGCTCACAAGCTCCCTTGAGGCCATGGAGAAGATGCTGCGCGAGTACGGGGTCTGGCGCTCAGGCAACCAGAAGTTCTACCAGATCGTAGAGCCATCGGTAGACCTTTCCGCGGCAACCACGCAGGCCGAAGATGGCGCACCCGAGTCCTCCAGCGCCAACGAGAACTCCAGCGAGCTTGAGGAGGCCCTTGCCGAGCTCTCGTCGCTCATTGGCCTCGAGGGCGTGAAGCGCCAGGTAAACATGCTGGTCAATCTCATTCAGGTGCAGCAGATGCGTGAGCGTCAGGGCATGAAGCCCGCCGACGTCTCGAAGCACATGGTGTTTCTGGGCAACCCAGGCACGGGCAAGACCACCGTGGCCCGGCTGGTTGCGCGCATCTACCGGCTTCTGGGCGTGCTGCGCAAGGGGCAGCTGGTTGAGGTGGACCGCTCCGGACTGGTGCGAGGCTACATCGGCCAGACCGCAACCCGCACGCAGGAGGTTATTGAGGAAGCGCTCGGCGGCGTGCTCTTCATTGACGAGGCGTACGCCCTCACCGTTGACAAGGGCCAGGGCGACTTTGGCCAAGAGGCCGTGGACACGCTGCTGAAGGCCATGGAGGATCACCGCGATGACCTCGTGGTGATTGTTGCTGGCTATACCGATCTCATGGAGCGCTTCCTGGACTCCAACCCCGGGCTGCGTTCGCGCTTCAGCAACGTCATCCACTTCGACGACTACACCGCCGAGCAGCTGATGGCCATATTGCAACAGAAGCTCGAGTGGCAGGAATACCGTCTCTCGCCTGAGGCCGAGGCGCGCGCCCGCGCAATGATCGAGCATCGCGTGGCCACCAAGCCCGAGAACTTTGCCAACGCGCGCGACATCCGCAACTTCATGGAGCACGCCATCGCAAACCACGCCATGCGCGTTGCGCGCCTTGAAGGCGCTGGCGAGAGCAAGGACATCCTCGGCACCATCCAGCCCGAGGACCTCGAGGACTGGGAGTAGCCCCATTACAATTCAAATCTTTTTGATTGAGATTCCTCTTCTGCGGGGATACTACCAACGCACGTCGCAACATCCGCAAAGGAGGGGTTTATGGCTACCAACCCAAAGCACATGGCGACCGCACCCAAAACCACCACAGCGAGTGGCACACCCGCGATTGGAGGATCGGGCATCAGCCTTGCCGGAGTCATCATCGGCATCGTCGGCTGCGTGATCATCACCGCCTCATCGGTCTACACCGCCCTTAAGATGGGCGCCCTTCCCTGGCCTACCATCTTCACGTCCATCACCGCACTCGTGCTGCTGCGCGCCTTTGGCCACAACAGCCTGAACGAGGCAAACGTGACGCAGATCATCATGTCGGCTGGCTCCATGGTGGCCGGCGGTCTTGCCTTCACCATCCCGGGCATCTGGATGCTAGGGCAGGCAGACAAGGTCAGCTGGGTTGAGATGCTGCTGGTTGCGCTGGCAGGCACCCTGCTGGGCCTTGTGTGCACGGCGCTCATTCGCAAGCGCCTCGTGGAGGAATCCAACCTTGAATACCCCATCGGCGTTGCTGCCGCAGAGACGTTGCGCGCGAGCCAGGCTGGCGGAGCTACCGGCGTCAAGCTCTTTGGCTCCATGGCGCTTGCCGGCGCATGGAGCGTGGCCCGCGACGTGCTGGGCGTGATTCCCGCCATGTTGCTCACCCTGCCCATCCCCGGCGTGAGCTTTGGCCTGTACAACAGCCCCATGATGCTCTCCATTGGCTTTTTGGTGGGTGGCGCGGCTGTGGCCTTCTGGTTTGGTGGGGCCGTGCTTGCCAACCTCGGAATCATTTGGGGCGGCACCACACTGGGGCTGTACGACGTGGCGACGGCCCAAGGCATCGTCTCGAGCCTGGGCATGGGCCTCATGATGGGCTCTGGCCTGGGCGTGGTCCTGCGCGACATCATCCCCAGCATCCCGCACTACTTCAGCCGTAAGGGCGAGAAGGGCAGCGGCCTCCGCCTGCTCGACGTGGGCGGACTGGCGCTTTTGGTTGCGGCGGCTTCCCTGCTCGTCTGCTTCGGCCTTGGGCTGAGCCCCGTGGCAAGCGCGGTCATCGTGCTGCTCAGCTTTGTCACCACCATCATGAGCGCCCAGTCGGTCGGCCAGACCGGCATCGACCCCATGGAGATCTTTGGCCTCATCGTGCTGCTTGCCGTGGCGGCACTGGGCGAGTCCAACCAAATCAAGCTCTTCTATGTGGCAGGCATCATCGCCGTTGCGTGCGGCCTTGGCGGCGACGTGATGAGCGACTTCAAGACGGGCCAGCTCATCGGCACCAACCCGCGCGAGATGTGGATTGGCCAAGCCATCGGGGCCCTGCTCGGCACGGGCGTCTCCGTTGCCGTCATGGTCGCGCTGGTGAGCGCCTACGGCACCGGCGCCTTTGGGCCGGGACAGCTGTTTGTCTCCGCGCAGGCATCCGTGGTGGCCACCATGGTCACGGGCATCCCCAGCGTTCCGGCATTTGCGGTGGGCCTCATCGCGGGCATCGTGCTCTACTGCCTGCGCATTCCGGCCATGATGATTGGCCTGGGCGTGTACCTGCCGTTCTACATGTCGCTTTCCGCGCCCATCGGCGCTTTGGCCAAGGTCGTCTACGACCTGATCGCCAAGCACGGCAAGGGCAGTGAGGGCGAGCTCAGCCACGACGATACGGGCATCATCGTGGCCTCGGGCCTTCTGGGTGGCGAGTCTATCGTGGGCGTGATCATCGCCCTCATGACGGTTGCCACCGGCCTCATGGGCTAACGTTCTCAGTTGCGCCTGTTGACGCCGCGGGACGGCTTTCTGTCAGCAACAGCAGGGAGGGCAGCACATCGTGCTGCCCTCCCTGCTGTTGCTGACAGAAAGCCGTCCCGCGGCGTCAACAGGCGCCTTAGGCCATATACGCTCCGCGCATGGCGCTCACGGCGTGCTGGGCGTACAGTTTCAGCAGGCCATGCGTGTATTTGCTCTCAAAGCCCTTCCAACGAGTCTTGCGCTCGGCGAGCACCGCATCGACCTCCTCGGGCGTGAGACGCTTTCCCTGCACGCCCACCATCTGCAGCGTGCGCGCCTCGACGTCAATCTCGATGAGGTCGCCCTCCTCAACGAGGGCGATGGGCCCGCCAGCTGCCGCCTCGGGGCACACGTGTCCGATGACCGGGCCACGCGAAGCCCCCGAGAAGCGACCGTCCGTGATGAGCGCCACCGATGACGCAAGCTCGGGGTCAGCGCAGATGGCCTCGCCGGTATAGAACATCTCGGGCATGCCCGATCCCTTGGGTCCCTCATAGCGAATGAACACCGCGTCACCCGGCTTGACCTCGCCACCCAACACGGCGGCAATGCAGGCTTCCTCGGAGTCATACGGCTTGGCCGTGAGCGTCACCTTGAACATGCTCTTCGGGCAAGCGGTGTGCTTGATGACGCAGCCTTCGGGAGCGATGTTTCCCTTCAGGATGGCGATGCTGCCGTCGGTCCCCTTCGCGTCAGCCGCGGTATGGATGATGTCGGTTCGCGAGACGGGACGGCCCAGCTGCTCTGCGTGCTTGGCGAGCAGCTCGTCGCAGTGCTCGTAGAACCCAGAGGCGCGCAGCTCCTCAAGGTTCTCGCCGAGCGTCTTGCCCGTGACCGTCAGGGCATCCAGGTGCAGCACGTCCTTGATCTCTTCCATCACACGCGGCACGCCGCCGGCATAGTAGAACCACTGGGCCGGCCAGTCACCCGCAGGGCGAATGTTCAGCAGGTAGCGGGCACCGCGATGCATGCGGTCGAAGATCTCCGCCGACATCTCGTAGCCAAACTCGTGCGCGATGGCGGGAATGTGCATCGTGGCGTTGGTGGAACCCGAGATGGCCGCGTGCACCAGGATGGCGTTCTCAAAGCTTCGCTGGTCAACGATGTCAGCCGCCGTGATGCCGTGCTCGATGAGCCACATCAGCTGGCGCCCTGCCTCGCGCGCGGACTGCCGCAACTCTTCTGAGGTGGAGGGCATCAGCGTGCTCCCTGGGAGCGCGAGGCCAAGCGCCTCGGCCATGATCTGCATGGTCGAGGCCGTCCCCATGAACGAGCAGGCACCGCAACTGGGGCATGCGTGCTGCTTGTAGTAGTCCAGCTGTTCGGTGGGAATGACACCCGTCTGCTCCCACGCGGCGAACTTGCCGATCTGCTCAAGGGTAAGCAGTTCGTTGATGGCACAGGCGTGGTCGTCCACCACGAAACGCTGCGGGAGCAGCTGCGCCTCCATAACGCCACCAGTCACCACCACGGCACTCATGTCCTTGAGGCGGCCGATGCTCATGAGCATGGCGGGCATGGACTTGTCGCAACTGGCCACGAAGATGCCACCGTCAAAGCCGCTCGCACAGGCCTGAGCCTCGATAAGGTTGACCATGGCGTCGCGGTGCGGCAGGGAGTAGTTGATGCCGTCGTGGCCCTGCGCAATGCCATCGCACATGTCGGTAGCAAAGTAGCGTGCCGGGCGCCCATGAGCCTCGCGCACACCCTGACATGCCTCTGCCACCAGCTGGTCAAGATGGGCGGAGCCAGGATGGCTGTCGCCAAACGAAGAGGCCACCATCACCTGCGGAAGGGCAAGCTCCGAGACGGTCCACCCCATGCCCATGCGGAGAGGGTCGGCCTCTGGTGCGAGCTTGCGAACGGCCTGGCTTCTCAGCTCTGCCATGATTGGCTCCTTATCTTCAGGCTCTTGTCACTTGGCTATGGGATTGCGCTGGGCACGATATCGCCCATGAAGATGCGCATGGTGGACTGGTACGGCGCCTCGGGCGCCTCGGAAAGGCTCAGGCCGTACGCATACGCCATGCTGGTCAGGAAGGTTGAGAGCGCGACGCGAATCAGATAGTCGGCAACCTCGTCATCAACGTCAGAGCTCAATAAACCCCTGATGAGAGGGCTCGCTTCTTCAACGAGGCGCTCCTCAAAGCGCGTTTCCCCACGCAAACGGAAGAAATACGCATGCTCTGCGTGCAGCTCCACCATCTCGCGGAGCGCATCCGCCACAGAGGCCGCGTTGGTAGACTCATCTTGGGGGAAGCCCTGCCAGAGCGCTTCCACAATACTTGTCACGGTCTGGTCTTCCAGGGCGTCAAGCGCGCCGCGCAGGTCATCAAAGTGCCGGTAGAAGGTGCTTCGGTGCACGCGTGCAGCTCGCACGACTTCCGTGACCTGTATCTGGTCAAGGGGCTTTTGTCGGTAGAGCGTCCAGAAGGCACGCAGAATCGCCTCTTGTGCCCCCACGGTTCTTTCGCCCATACCGACCTCACACCCCACGACCAGTCGCCCATGCATGCTTCTACCTGCAGATTATATGCAACGGCACGCAGACGACCCACTTCGTAAGGCAGGCCATGGCACAAGCGGCGCGAAACGGGCTTATGGGCGCGCGGCCCAGTGAGCCAGCCGCTACACCCGATCCTCGAGGTTGTAGCGCGGGAGCTCCTCACGCAGGTCATCCAGCATCTCGATGGCGATGTCGTAGTCCGAACCAATGTCGGTACCAACGGAAGAAACCTCGAGCGTGGCAACAGTGCGCTCGTATGCAGTCAGGCACTCCTCCGTCTTCAGGATGGCATCCTGAACCTTTGCGAGGTCACGCTGGTAAGCCTGCAAGTAGATGTCCTTCGCCGTGGTAGAGGAGTTCGCCTTCTTGAGCGTGCCTACGAGGTCGTTACGCTCGCAGAACGCGTAGATGGACTCGATCTCGTCACGAATCTGCTCAAACGCCTCGTCGAGCGCCGGCGCAACCCGCGCACGGGCAAGCTCGCTTTCCAGCCTGTTGTCGAGCGCCGCGAGACAGTTCGAGTGTGCCGTGGCAAGCCTCCGCTCCATCTTGATGAGCGCGTCTCGTTCCGCCGCAGGACAACCATCCCGCGAGGCGCCCGGCAACAGCGGTGTGGAGCGCGTGGCCGCAGGCCCCAGAACGCGACGCTTGATAAACCGAGCCCCAAGCGCTATCAACGTGGCAGGCAGCACAATCCAGCTCGCCGCCATCACAAGCATCAGGACAAACACCCATTCCATGAGAGAACTCCCTTGGCGCAGAGCAGTCCGCAGAAAGAATCGTGGTCACCAGGTCAACCTGATAGCCACGTTAAGGCTGGTCACACGCACCCGCCTCAAAAGGATGGTACCCCACCCCTATGATACGTAATCGCTCGAGCCAAAGGCCTCACTTGATAGGTTCTGTAGCTCCTGCAGAGCCTCTGACCTTTTTGCGAGGTTTTCTTTCCGCCAAGCGGTATGTGCGTCCAGCGCACGTGAGAGCTCCTCGAGCGAGTCATTGAGCGACAGGTCTTCTGACGCGGGTCCATCCGGCGTTGTCCTGAGGCTTGTGGCAGCCAAGATGCCCCTCGTCGCAAGCGTGATCTGCTGGATGTTCTGAATGAGTGCCGCGTTTGTCTCCCTCAACATGGCAAGCGAGAAGAGCATCTGCTGGTTGACGGCCCGCAGGCTCTGCAGGTGCTGGCGGTGCTCTTCCAAGGGGATAAGCACCTCGCGCTCGGCAAAGCTGACGACGTCAGCCTTCTCGGCAGCAAGCTTTGCATCCCCGATGGACGCAGAGAGCGTGGCGGACAAGGCATCCGCCCGCTCGATGCTCGCGGCAACCTGCCGCGCCTCTGCAGCCGCATCGACCTCAAAGGCTTCCAAGGCCACGCTGTTCTGCCTGAGCACCGCCGAAGAGCGCGAAAGCGAGTCTGTGATCGTCTTAAAGTCCTCACGCGCGGCAACAAAGCGTTGGGCGCGGTCCTCCTTGCGCTTGAAGAGCCTGCGCAGAGCCCCACTCTTTCCCGTGTAATGCGGGTCCAGCTGACGAAGCCTTGCCGCAAGGCGCTCGAGGTCTTCCGCAATCTGCGCGCCGCCCGCATCAGCCTCGACAAGCGCGCGAAACCGCTTGGCAAGCATGCGGCTCTTCGCTTCTGTGACGTGGTCTGAGGCAAGCGACTCAGCAGCTTGACGGGCGCGGGCCCGGGAGACCGGGTCCACAAGATTGACGTCCATGACTGCCTTTACGAGGCGCTCGCCTTCGCTATCCATAGAGACCTACTCTGCGTGGCCCGTTCCCATGACAGCACGACGATAGCACCAAAACGTGAGCACGACCGAGCCAACCAGCAAGATGAATAGCGCGACGAGCGAGATGGTGTAGGTGCCCGTAAGGTCATACGCATAACCAAGGGCAGCAGAGAAGACGGCATTGGAGATGCTGGTGCCAAGGGCGGCGACCGGATAGACGATGCCGGAGCCACGGTTACCAAAGACCTCGCGGCACATCATGGTGAGGCCCACGGTTGCACGCGCGTAGCACAGACCATAGAAGAAGGCGCCAACGATAAAGACGGCGGGCAGGCGCAGTACCAGCAAAAGCACGATGGCCGCGCTCACTAGTCCCGTGTAGACGGTGATGGACCTGAGGGCGCCGATGCGGTCAATCATCCAGCCCATGACGATCTTGCCTACGGTGTTGGCAACCATGCAGGCAGAGATCATGGCAGCGCCCGTTGCGGCAAGGCCCACTTCCTCGGCGTATCCCGGGAAATGCTGCGGCATGGCTGTTGCGGCGGCACCAAGTACCGCGTAGCACACGGCACCCGCAAAGAGAAGCTGATCGACCTTCACCGGCTTGTCGTCGCCATGGTGTGCCGAGATGTTCTCGCGGTCACCCACAAGGCCAAAGGGGCGCACGCCCACCTCGGTGGGATCGACGGCCGGCACCAAGAGGACTGCGGGCGCGCACAGGGCAGCCTGAAGCGCAGCGACGAGCACCATGCCGGCACGCCAACCAGCACCATCAATAACGGGCTGGATAATGGGGGTAAAGAGGGCGCCCGCAAGGCCGCTGAAGCCCATCGCGATACTCGTAACCAGGCCCAGCTGCGCCACAAACCACTTGTTGAGCACCATCGTGACCAGCACGAAGCCCATGACGCCGCCCGCAAGGCCACGAGTTGCTGAAAGCACGTACTCAAACGCCATATTGGGAGCCAAGGACATGAGGAAGGTCGAGCCAGCCATCACGGCGGTGGCAACCAGAAGCATCACGCGCAGCGGCACCGCCTTAGAAATCCTGTGCGTGGCAAGGCCGCCCAGCGCAACGCAGGTGTTGGCGATAGTGAGGGTGAGGCTCGCCGATCCGCGCATCACACCAAAGTCATCAGCCATAGGCGTAAAGAAGAGCCCCGCGACGTTGGTCAAGAGGCCCACCGTCGCCATCGAAAGCCCGCACATGCAGGCAACTACCGCCAGATACCTTCCACCGATTTTCATTTCTCCCCCGCCTTCCCTGTAGACTTCCACATCAAATAGTCTACAAGCGATAGCATAAGTCCTAGTAGCATTTCCAGAATGCGGAAACGGCTTTCGGCGGTGCCAAAACGTCCGTAATATGGCCTCAGCAGTCAACAACAAGGAGGCAAACCATGGCTAAGGTTGCAGTTATCGCGGCTCCCGGATGCGAAGAGGGCGAGACCCTCACCATCGTCGACATGATCCGTCGCGCAGAGATTCCCTGCGAGATGGTTGGACTTGAGGCCGAGGAGGTCGCAGGCACGCATCACATTGCCATGCGCTGCGATACGGTGTTTGACGGCTCGCTGGACGCCTATGACATGGTGGTGCTCCCTGGCGGCTATGGCGGATCTGACGCCATGCGCGACAACGCCTCGCTCATCGCCGCGCTGCAGAAGGCGGCGGCTGAGGGGAAGTGGGTCTGCGCCATGTGCGCCGCGCCTGATGCCCTGGGCCGCGCGGGCTTGCTTGAGGGCAAGCGCTTCACCTGCTACCCCGGTGTGAAGGACCAGATCGAGAATGCGGGCACGTGGGTGGACGAAGCCGTTGTGACCGACGGCAACATCATCACCGGCCAGGGTCCCGCGTTTGCCTACGCCTTTGCCTTTGCGTTGGTTGACGCACTGGGCGGCGACTCCCAGACCGTCAAGAACCGCACGATTTACTACAACGTCTTCGACGTCGCTGGCGGCGTTCCCTCTTGGGAGACCGAGGCTGGCCGTTGGCCCGCGCCCGAAGGCGAGGCTATTGCCCCGAAGCCCTTCCACGCCGAGAAGGTGGCCGTCCTCATGCCCGACGGCTGCGAGGAGAGCGAGACCGTGCAGATCATGGATCTGCTCATGCGTGCTGGGCTTACCTGCCACAGCTTTGCCACCGGGAAGGACCAGTGGGTTCACACCATGCAGGGCATGACCATCAAGGCTGACCGCATGTTCTCCGCCGACGCCGTGGCCGACTATGACGCGATTGTGGTTCCTGGCGGCCGCGCTGCTGCGGCACCGCTCATCGCAAGCGACGAGGTCATGGGCACCTTCCGCGCCTTTGACGAGGCGGGAAAGCTCATCGGCGGCCTGTGCTCTGGCACCACGGTGCTTGAGGCCTCGGGTGTGCTCGCTGGCAAGCGTGCCACGGGCTATACCGGCTATGGCGCCAAGCTCGTGAGCTCTCAGTTCGTTGCTGACCAGGTTGCCGTATGGGATGCCAACGTGGTGACCTCGCAGGGACCCTGCGCTCCGTACCCGTTTGCGTTCAAGTTCATGGAGGCACTCGGCATTGACCCGCAGCCCATCAAGGACCGCCTGCTGTACGACAAGGCCAGCGGCCGATAGGATGCCCTTTGACTGAGCCCCGAGCAGCTTGATGGGCTATACCAGACACAGTGGTCATCAAGCGAAAGGAGCACGTCATGGAGGCAACGGAACTGGTTCTGCAGACGATGCGCGAGGCAGGTACCCCGCTGGCAGCAGGCAAGATCGCCGAGTTGAGCGGCCTTGAGCGGAAGGTCGTTGACAAGGCCATGAAGGAGCTTAAGGCCACCGGAGCCATCGTGTCCCCCGTACGTTGCAAGTGGGAACCCGCCGAAAAGTAAACGCACCCATACAAACGGGACAGGCGCCGTAGTTCGGATTTCCGATCTACGGCGCCTGTCCCGTTTGTATGGGTGGACGGTTTTGCTGCCACTCGCCATGAGCTTTGCATCTTTCATAAACAGACCTGTCTCGCGCGCCACAAAGTACTGTACGTTTTGTAAATTACTGCCATATCGTTGTTCTTACGCAACTCAAGGGGAGCACACTCATGGCACTGAAGCGTGTCACCATGCAGCAGATCGCCGATGCCTGTGGACTGTCTCGAAACACGGTCTCGAAGGTCTTCAACGGACGCGGGAACGTGCCAACGGCAACCAGGGACATCGTCCTCTCCAAAGCGCAGGAACTAGGCTATTACCAGTACACGGCAAACAGCGTTGCCGCGAGCGGACACAGCGCAAACATCGCCGTGCTCACGCAGCATAAGCTTCTGAGCCACAATTTCGGCGCCTATTTCATCACAAGCTTCACCGACCAGATTTCCCGGTCTGGATACACCATGCAGATGTACGAGGTGACTCCGGAGGAACTCGCCTCGAAAACACTCCCTTCCCTCTTTGACCTTGAACAGATCACCGGAATCCTTGGCATCGAGCTGTTTGACCGTGATTACATCGAGATGGTCTGCTCACTGGGAAAACCGACGGTGTTTGTGGATGGTTTTGCCCGAGCGGGCAAGACGCCGATCGAATGCGACTTCGTCTCAATGGAGAACATGGCCAGTGAAACGGCAATCGTGAGGCAGATCATTTCAGCTGGGGCAAAGAAGCTTGGCTTTGTAGGGGATTACGAACACTGCAACGGCTTCTATGAGCGGTGGTTCGCATTCCGAGCGGTACTCGAAGGGGCCGGTCTCCCATACAATCCGGACCTTTGCATTCTGAAAGAGGACAGCATCCTCTACAGGAGCATCGAGTGGCTGCGGGGACAGCTCGATGCCATGCCAGAGATGCCTGACGCGTTTGTCTGCGCTAACGACTTTTTGGCCATACAGCTGATGGGCGCCTTGAGGCAGAAGGGGCTTTCTGTCCCCGAGGACGTGCTGATCGCCGGATTCGACGGCTCACCAGAATCGGCAATCGTCAATCCTTCCCTGACTACCGCCCGAATCCCAAGTACGGACATCGGCAGGCTCGCCGCAGCAATGCTCATAGAGCGCATCAAGACGCCGGATTTCCCGTATCGCTGGACCTACGTGAAGACTTCCCCTGTTTGGGGTGACAGCACCAGCCGAGACTCCGTAGGCCGCCCATCCTAACAGCTTCTTAACAGGTATCGCGGCAATCCCCAATAGAATCCTAACAGCCCCCTTTCCTACAATCGTGGCGCAAAGGAGGCTGCCATGAAAGACTTTGAAGGAAAGCGGCTGCGCCTGACCTACCAGAGCGGTCAGGGTTCGGTAGCGGAAACAGGATCTTTCGTCAGGCTGGAAGACCCATTTCTGATCATCATCAGTCACTTCACGAACAAGATCAAATACGTCAACCTCGCGGCTGTGAAGACGGTCGAGATCCTCGGGGAGGCGAATGATGAACGGTAACGTCATCATTATCGGCGCCGGCAGGGTCGGGTCTTCAATTGCGGCGCTGCTCAACGAGCAGAACTACCACGTTACCGTCATCGACAAGAACAAAGACGCCCTGATGAACGTGGAGGACTTCACTGGCTATTTCGAAGTCGCTGACGCCAGCAACATCGAGGTTCTGCAGCGTATCGGCATCAAAAACGCCGACGTAGTGGTCATCTCGACAGAAGACGACGACACGAATGTCTTCCTCACGGATGTCTGTCACTTTGTGTTTGGCGTTCCGAGGATCTTCGTCCGCCTGGCAGATGCACAGAAAGAGAGGCTCTGCCGCTATCCCTCCGTTCGTGCAATCTTGCCCTTCTTGCTTTCTCTGGACGAATTCAGTCGGGAGTTTCAGAGTGCCGTCGCAAATGCAGGGAGCAGAAGATGAAGATCGTCATTGCTGATGGCCTCCATGAGGCCGACTACCTCATCAACTTGTTCAACCGCAGGGGCAACAACCTCATCGTCATCAACCGAGACGAAAAGGCCTGTCACTACCTTTCGGAGCGCAACAACATACCCGTCATCCACAGAAGCCCGGTTCGGGAGAACAACCTCCTTGCCGCGGGCGCAAAGGGTGCCGACCTGTTCATCGCGCTGTCCCAAAACGACATCAAGAACTACGTTGCCTGCAAGACGGCCAAGCAGTTGCTCGGTGTGAAGCGCTGCATTGCCACAGTCGTCAACCCCAAGAACGTGTCCTTGCTGAAGAAGCTCGGCGTCGACGCCGTCCTCTGCGCAACGTACCTTCTTGGCGAGCAGATTCACTCCTCCGCCTCTCTGGACAGCCTCATCGACTCCCTCTCCTTGGAAGACGACAAGATTCAGATTCTTGAGCTTCGAATCAAGCAAGACGATGAGGCGTGCGGCAAGTCGCTTGAGCAATTGAACCTTTCTGGCATTGCCAGCATCAGCTGCGTCTACCGTCAGGACCAAGGCATCATTCCAAACGGCAAGACGGTACTGCAGGACGGCGATAAGGTTCTCCTCGTAACCACCGCAGAGTCCATGGAGCGCGTAACCGCCCTGTTCCGGAGAAAACGGTCATGAAAGAGACGTACCGCCGAATCCTTCAGTATCTTGGAAGGTTTATCGGCATCATCGGAATCATCCAGCTGGTCCCCCTTGCTCTGCTGGTCTTCTATCCAGAAGAGATCAGATGGATTCACTGCTTTGCGATCCCGGGCATCCTCTCTATCGGCCTCAGCTATCTTGCGAATTTGCTGTACCCGATTCAGTCTGAGGAACGGCTCGAGACGCACTACTATTCGCTTCTGGTCGTGTGCGTCTGGATTGTGGCAATCCTGATCAGCGCGGTTCCATGGCTTATCAAGGGCGGCATGACCTTCACCCAGGCCGTCTTCGAGATGACGAGCGGCTATTCCACGACCGGCCTCTCCGTCGTAGACGTCGAGAACTGCCCCCATGTGTTCCTATTCTTCCGCTCGCTTTCGCAGTTCATCGGTGGCGTCGGACTCGTCCTCATCGTCACGAACTTCTTCTCCCAGAGGTACGGCATACACATCTACATGGCAGAGGGGCACACGGATCGTCTCATGCCGACGCTCATGGGCAACAGCCGCGTGATCTTCACCATCTATCTGGGCATGATCGCAATCGGCACGCTGGCATACATCGTGGCAGGCGTTCCGGCGTTTGACGCGGTCAACACCTCAATCGCGGCCGTGTCCACGGGTGGTTTTGCTGTGCGCGCAGATAGCATCGGTGCCTACTCCTCCTTTGCGGTGGAGCTCATCACCATCGCGCTGATGCTCATGGGAGCGACGACCTTCGTCATCCACTTCCTTGTCCTACGTGGAAAGTGGAAGGAAGCCTTCGATCATTGCGAGGTGCGGTTCCTCGTCGTCTTCCTGCCCATCATCACGCTGCTCTCCTTTGCCAGCCTGAACGATGGACCAGTTTTCGATCGCTTCAGAATCGCCCTGTTTCAGATGGTCAGCTGCATCACGACGACCGGCTTTGCCACGGTGAATGACTTCACTGTTCTTCCGGCCGCGATGTTCTCTCTGATGATCTTTGCCATGATCATCGGCGGCGAGAGCGAGTCCACGGGCGGCGGCCTCAAGCAGTACCGTCTGATCGTGTCCCTAAAGGGCATCTTCAAAATCATCCGAGAGACCATCTACCGCAAGGGCATGGTTCGACCGATCTACATCCGAAGGACGGGGCGGCGAGAGCTGCTTGAGGAAGACGAGATGCTTTCCGTCTCAAGCTACACCATCCTCTATCTCCTGCTGTTCCTTGTGGGCTCCTTCGTTTTCACGTTGTTCGGCTACTCCCTGCAGGACTCCATGTTCGAGTTCATCTCCTCGCTCTCGACCGTTGGCCTGACCGTCGGCATCACAGGAGCTTCCGCTCACCCGATAATCCTGTGGACATCGATTCTCGGCATGTTCTTCGGGAGGCTTGAGATTATGGTGATTATCCGCGCAATCCTGTTGGGAGCTAGGGATATCCGCCATAAGGAGAACCTGTAGATGCAACAGAAGTACAGAGGTCTTTTGATCTTTCTGTCTGTCGCTGCCATGACAATCGTCTTGGAGCTGTCCCTTCATGAGCTCAATGCCCGAGACGAGATCATCTACCTCTTCTTCGTCCTCAGCATCCTGATCATCATCATCGAAACCAAGGAGCTTCTGTACGGGGTACTGGGCTCCTTGGTCTTTGTGCTGTCATTTGACTACTTCATCACGGAGCCCATCTACACGCTTCGAATCTACAACCCGAACCACTACGTCAGCTTCATCATCTTCCTCATCGTCTCCTTTGTCGTGAACTCTCTGGTTGTGCAGCTTCAGCAGCAGATCACGATTTCCCACAGGAACCAAGAGCGACTTTCCACCATGTACGAGCTGCTGCAGACACTCAACAGCGTGAAGTCTGCCGATGACATCTTTGAGTCAGTCACCCCCGTACTTGAGGAGCGTCTGAATAGAAAGAGGTGGCAATCTCGACAGCAGAGGGCGCCATCTACGGACATCGTGACATCTGCACGTCCCTGCAGGAAGCCATCGACTTCTCCAGGGAGAGGAACACGGTCCTGAACAGGGGCAGCGGCCTCTTACAGGGAAAGGACGTCTCAATCTATCCGATCGTTTCCGAGACGGAGCAGTACGGCGCCATGATTGTGGAAGACACGGGAGTGGAAGACAACGAGGACGACGAGGCTTACCTTGAGAACTCCCTGCGAGAAATCGAGATTGTCTTGGATAACCACAGGATCTCCGACCAGCGGCAAGAGACGCGAATCCAGTTTGAGAACGAGAAGTTCAAGACGTCGCTCTTACGCAGCCTGTCCCACGACATTCGCACACCGCTCACGATGATCCAAAGCGGCTCCGATTTCCTCAACACGAGCTTCTCCGCCATTGGAGAAGAGGAGAAGAGGAGCATCATCAGGGACATCTACCAAGAGTCCTGCGACCTGACCGTCTTTGTTGAGAGCCTGCTGGAGCTATCTCGACTGCAGGAAGGAAGGAAGCTGGTCAACCGGCAGGAAGAGATGACGGATGACCTCTGCCTGGAGATTAACCGACGCGTGCGCAACCATTTGCAAGGGCACACGCTCACAATCAGGCATAACGAGGAAGTCATGACGGTCTACTGTGACAGTCGACTCCTGATCCAGGTCTTCGTCAACCTGATTGATAATGCGATTAAGCACACTCCCAACGGTACCGAGATTGAGCTTTCGTATTACCCGGAGGGCGATTCGGTTGTCTTCGAAGTCTCTGACAACGGCGGAGGAGTCCGAGAGGACCTCATGGACAAGATCTTTGGGGACTTCTACTCGTTGACCTCCAAGCTTGACCGCAGGCGTTCCACCGGACTCGGTCTCAGCATCTGCAAGGCAATCGTTGAGGCCCACGGAGGAGAGATATCCGCCTTCAACAACAGCAAGGGCGGGGCGACCTTCCGTTTCAGTATCCCGGGAAAGGAGATGGCGAATCGTGAGCAACCTGATTCTAATCATCGAGGATGACAAGGCGATCATCCGTCTTCTTGAGCTCTCTTTGAAGACCAATGGATACACCCCCATCATTGCAGAGAACGGGCTCTCGGGAATCTCTCGCTTCTTGTCGGACAAGCCGGAGCTGGTCTTGCTCGACCTTGGGCTGCCAGACGTGGACGGAAGAGAGGTCCTCTCGCAGATTAGGGCGATCTCGTCCACGCCGGTAATCGTCGTCTCGGCCCGAGAAAAAGAGAAGGAGAAGGTGGAGGCGCTCGACAACGGGGCGGACGACTACGTCACGAAGCCCTTCAGCATTGGGGAGCTCATGGCGAGAATCAGGGTTGCTCTCCGCAAGGCGACCCCGGTGCCCCTGAAGAACGACGTCTTTTCCTTCCGCTCGCTCGAGATGAATGTCAGCTCTCATCAGGTGACAATCGAGGGCAAGCCCGTTCACCTGACCCCGATCGAGTTCCGTATTCTCAAGCTTTTGATTGAGAACCAAGGGAAAGTCCTGACTCATCACTTCATCCAGGACAGCATCTGGGGCAATGGCGGCGAGGACAACTACCAATCTCTGCGCGTCTTCATGACCAATCTCAGAAGAAAGATAGAGAAGGACCCGACCGACCCCGAGTACATCATCACTGAGATCGGAATCGGGTATCGGTTCATCGACGATTGATTGCAGGCTTTGGGCTTTTGTATGCTACCTACATAGACACAAAGGAGGTAGACACATGGCCCGTGGCACCACATTCAACATCTCACGAAGGACGCTGCTTTCTGGTATGGCTGGCGTGGCCACGCTCGCGGTCACGTCATGCGCACTTCCCGCAAGTGGTGGTCAGCAGGATCCCTCGTCAGCGGATGAGATGACAGGCGCAAGGCTTCCCATAGACAGCTTTGACATGCATGCCGACACGATCGATGTCCTGGGCATGAGGTCACACGCCCCCTACGCAAACTTCAACAACAAGTTCTCGGGCGACCTCGCCGACACCAACGCCCAGATATCGGCCAACCGAATGGGAGGGGTGCGCTGGGCACAGTGCTACGCCATCTGGATCCCCGATGCGGAAGGCGACGTGCAGGGAGACATCCCGGCAATCGAGTGGTACCGAGAGGGCGTCGCGTGGTTCAAGCGGCAGATGGAGGAGCAGAGCGACACGTTCGCGCAAGTGCGCAGGTTTTCCGATATCCCATCCATCCTGGACGAAGGCAAGGTTGCGGCAATCCTCACGGTGGAGAACGCCGCGTGCCTCGATGCCGGGCTTGAGGTCGTGGACGAGTTTGAACGTGACGGGGTGCTCATCGCCGGGGTCACGTGGAACTATAAAAACGTTCTTGGCAGCGGAAACGAGTACCCTGACCAGGGACTCTCCCAGCTGGGCAGGGAGTACGTTGCGGCGCTCGAGGAGCATGGAATCGTGGCGGACGTGTCCCACCTGAACGAGAAGGGCTTCTGGGAGCTGGACGAGATCGCGACCAAGCCCTACGTAGCCACGCACTCAAACGCGCGCTCCGTGTGCAACCACCTGCGCAACCTCACCGACGAGCAGTTCGGCGCCCTGACGGCGCGCGGCGGTGTGGTGGGCCTCAACTTCCATGAGGGCTTCGTGCATGACGGCGGGTACGCCTACACCTTTGACGAGCTGTCCGCCCACGTTGACCACTGGCTGAGCCTGGGCGGCGAGGACCACATTGCCCTTGGCTCCGACCGAGACGGGGCCGACGTCCCCACATGGCTGGCCGACTGCTCGGGCCAGCAAGCGTTGTTCGAGCGCTTCGAGGAGCGCTTTGGCCTCGACGTGACGCGCAAGCTCTTCTACGAGAACGCGCTGAGGTTCTTCAGCTCCGTCTCGTAGGTCCTTGAATCACTCCCACTCGATCGTCGCGGGAGGCTTGGGCGTAATGTCGTAGACGACGCGGTTGATGCCCGCGACCTCGCCCACGATGCGCCCGCTGATGCGCGCGAGCACGTCATAGGGAAGGCGCGCCCAGTCGGCCGTCATGGCGTCGGCGCTCTCCACCGCGCGCAAGATGACGGGCCGCGCATAGGTGCGCTCGTCACCCATCACGCCCACGCTCTTGATGTCGGGCAGCACGGCGAAATACTGCCAGCAGCTATGTTCAGAGTTGCGGTCGCCCGTCTTCTGGAAGAGGTCCTCGTTGTAGGCGTCAAGCTCCTCGCGCACGATGGCGTCGGCGTCGCGCAGGATGTCGAGCTTCTCGGGCGTGACCTCACCAATGATGCGAATGGCGAGCCCTGGCCCCGGGAACGGCTGGCGATACACCATCTTCTCGGGCAGGCCTAGCGCCACACCCAGCTCGCGCACCTCGTCCTTGAAGAAGTGGTCAAGCGGCTCGATGAGGTCAAAGCGCACGCCCTCGGGGAAGGGAATCAGGTTGTGGTGGCTCTTGATAGTCGACGCCTTGCCGCCCGTCTTGCGCGCACCGCTCTCAATGATGTCGGGGTAGATGGTGCCCTGCGCCATCCACCGCACGCCGTGAAGCCGCTCGGCTTCCTCGAAGAACACCTTCCAGAACTCGGTGCCGATGCGACGGCGCTTCTCTTCCGGGTCGGTCACGCCGGCAAGGAGCGCAGCATAGCGCTCCTCCGCATGGACGTGCACCAGCGGCACGTCAAACTGCCCGCGGAACACTTCCTCCACCAGCTCGGGCTCTCCCTTGCGGAGCATACCGTGGTTCAGAAACACGCAGGTAAGCTGGTCGCCGATGGCACGATGCACAAGCGCGGCAACCACGCTTGAGTCCACACCGCCCGAGAGGCCCAGGATTACGCGGTCGTCCCCCACCTGCTCGCGGATGGCGGCAACTTGCTGTTCGATGATGCCCTCCATGGTCCAGTTGGGCTCAAGACGGCAGATGCCAAAGAGGAAGTTCTCCAACATGCGGTGGCCGTAGGCAGTGTGGCGCACCTCGGGATGGAACTGCGTGGCGTAGAACCGCCTCTCGGCGCACTCCATCGCGGCCACGGGACAGGTGGCGGTGCGGGCGGTAACCGTAAAGCCCTCTGGGACGCGGCTCACCGAGTCGCGATGGCTCATCCACACGGTCTGCTCGCCCGGGGTAGACATGAGCAGCTCGGACGAGCCCGAACGCACCAATTCCGCAGGGCCGTACTCCCCCTTTTCGGCATGCGCCACCTCGCCGCCCAGCGTGACGGCCATAACCTGATGCCCGTAGCAGAAGCCCAAGATGGGGATGCCCAGCTCAAAGATTGCGGAGTCCACACGAGGGGCGTCGTCCGCATAGACGCTTGCCGGCCCTCCCGACAAGATGATGGCTGACGGCGCCATTGCGGCAAGCTCTGACGCGCTGACGTCACAGGGGACGAGCTCGGAGTACACGTGACAGTCGCGCACGCGTCGCGCAATGAGCTGCCCGTACTGAGCTCCAAAGTCGAGAACCGCCACAAACTGCTTGGGATGCGCCGCCTGCATAGAGACCTCCTCGAACGCGATGACCGCATCATCATACGGCTGAGCTGCAGCATCTATGAAATGTGCTCACATCTCGTAACTTCCCGCCGACGCTGAGCAGCAGGTAGGCAGCCCAAACGCGTTTACTTATGTGGATAACGAAAGATTCGGTTGTGCCATTTGCCCTGTTGACCGACAATAAATAGGCCTGTGTCCCGACCTTGCGGGCACGCAGGAACGTGCGGCATTCGCCGCAACGATCAGGAGCGGTCGCAAGGCCGCATGACCAAGGGGGACTTTTGGCTGCAGCTAAGCACAGGGCCATGACCAGCGCGGAGCACAGTGAGCACTCCGCCAACGTCGCGAGCAGACATGCCGCTTCCGCCACCGACACCTCAGTCGGCCAGGTAGTCGGTTCTGACGAGGCCCTTTCGCGCGAGAACGCGGTCGCGCACTATTCACGTATTCGCCGCCGGCGCACCCGCCGAGCGGTCCTGAGAGGCATTCTCGTTGTGGTGCTCGTGAGTCTGCTTGGATTCGGCGCCGTGGCGTGGGCCTACATCAACAGCATCAACAAGCGCCTTACCGCAGGCGCTAACGAGGACTTGCTCACTATCCTTTCGGAGCGCGACAAGCCGAGCGACCCGTTCTACATGTTGCTCTTGGGCGTCGACAAGGGTGAGGAGCGCGTCGAGGAAGAAGGCGAGGAGTACTGGAACTACCGCGCCGACACCATCATCCTCGCTCGCATCGACCCGCAAGACGTCAAGGTCACGCTCGTCTCCATCCCGCGAGACACCTACGTGGACATGGGCTACAACGGCGAGGCGAAGATCAACTCCGCATATTCGTTCGGCGGCCCCAGCTATATGGTTGAGGTTGTTCAGCAGTTCGCGGGCGTACCGATCTCTCACTATGCGGAGATTGACTTTGACGCGTTCGTCGCCATCGTTGACCAGATTGGCGGCATTGACGTCACGCTTCCCGTGGCAATCAACGACCCGGAGTACACCGGCCTTGCGCTTGAGGCTGGCACTCACCACCTGAATGGTTGGGACTCGCTGATGCTCTGCCGTTCTCGCCATGCCTACGACGAGTACGGTGGCGGCGATTTCTACCGCGCGGCCAACCAGCGCATGGTCATCTCGGCCATCGCGCGTAAGGTGCTCGCGAGCGACATTGTCACCATGTCGGGGACCATCTCCACGCTGGCAGACTATGTCACCACGGACATGGACCTGGGCTCCATCCTGAGCCTGGCCGTCCAAATGAAGGACTTGGATATCGACAAGAACTTCTATTCTGGCCAGGAGCCCACCATCTCTACCTACTACGATGACCTCTGGTACGAGATCTGCGACACCGAGGCGTGGCAAGAGATGATGAGGCGCGTTGACGCGGGCCTGCCTCCGTACGCCTCTGAGGACGAGGATTTCACGGCTGGTATTGCGGGCTCCATTAGCCAGAACGGCGAGTCGCAGTATGGTGGCGTCATTGCCGAGCCGAGTGGTCTAGATTACAGCGGCACCGTCTCGGTGCTGAACGGTGCAGGCACGGATGGACTCGCCAGCAGCTTTGCCGAGACGCTCGCTTCCCGTGGCTTCTCCGCTGTTGCTGACGACGCCGCCTATCTGTATGACTACACCTTCCTGGTGTACAACGGTGACGACGCCGAGGCGAAGGCTCGCGCGGTTGCCGAGGTCATCGGTGGCAATCCAGAGATCATCGCCAACGACGGTAGCTATCCCATCGATGCCAACGTCGTGCTCGTACTTGGTTTGGACCAGGTCGGCTAGCTCTTAAGCGATAGTTGAACGTGAAGGGGTCGCTGCAAACGCAGCGGCCCCTCCTTTTGGCCTGTAGACGGTATCGGATGCCGCCTGTATAGGCAAGGGATCGCAATTTGTACCAGCTTTTTGCGGTTTTGGGAAGGTCGATTTTCATAGCGGCATTTCGAGGTCTTGTTTTCATTATTGATATGCAGCTTTACCTGCGGTTTTTCGATAGTTGAATCATTGATAATGGACGGTGTCTCTTTCGACCTTCCCAAAACCGCAAAAAACTGGTATCAATGGCCGCCAGTGCCAAACCAGCGTCCGTTTACTTGGCCCAAATCGCCCTTATCCAGCAAAACAAAGGCGGTCCCGCGAGGAATACGCCTCGTGGGACCGCCTCTCAGCTTCGTACTGGAGCTGTGCAGTGCTTCTAGGCCAGATGACCCTTCGCGGTAATGACGTCAATGACGCTATCCACGTACTTCTCGCAGATCTCGTCAGTACCCGCCTCAACCATGACGCGGATGACCGGCTCAGTACCAGACTCACGGACCAGAATGCGGCCCTCATCGCCCAGCTCGTCGGCAACCTTCTTGACGGCAGCCTGGACATCGGGGTCGTTCTGGGCCTCGGGCTTGCTCTTCACGCGGACGTTCTTCAGAACCTGCGGATAGAACACCACCGGAGCGGCCAGCTCGCTCATGGGCTTGCCCTTGGCGATCATGACCTCCATGAGCTTGAGGCTCGTGAGGATGCCGTCGCCCGTGGTCTCGTACTTGGAGAAGATGATGTGGCCCGACTGCTCGCCGCCGATGCAGTTGCCCGTCTCGGCCATGTTTTCCCACACGTACTTGTCGCCCACCGCGGTCTTGTCGTACTCAATGCCCACGAGGTCAAGCGCCTTGTACAGGCCGAAGTTGCTCATGACGGTAGTGACGACCTTGTTGTTGATGAGCTTGCCGCGCTCCTTCATGTACAGGCCGTAGATGTACAGGACGTGGTCGCCGGTGACAACGTTGCCGTTCTCGTCGACGCAGATGCAGCGGTCGGCGTCGCCGTCGTAGGCAAAGCCGATGTCGAGGCCGTTGTCCACGACGAACTTCTGCAGGTGCTCGATGTGCGTGGAGCCGCAGTCGGTGTTGATGTTCAGGCCGTTGGGCTCGTCGCTCATCACGTAGGTCTTGGCACCCAGCGCGTCAAACACGTGCTTGGCAATCTGCCATGCGGAGCCATTCGCGACGTCCAGGCCAACCTTGATGCCCTTGAAGCTGAACTTGTTCATCGAGATGAGGTGGCCAATGTAGCGGTTGCGGCCTGCGACGAAGTCGACGGTGCGGCCAATCTCGGCACGCTCGGCAACGGGGATCTCGATCTTGCCGTCGATGAAGTCCTCGACCATAAGGATGGTCTCCTCGTCCATCTTCTCGCCGTTACCGTTCAGCAGCTTGATGCCGTTGTCGTAGAACGGGTTGTGCGAGGCAGAGATCATGATGCCGCAGTCAAAGTCGTCCCTACTGCAAATGTAAGACACCGACGGGGTGGTGGTCACATGCATGATGTAGGCATCGGCGCCACTCGCCATAAGGCCGGTGCACAGCGCGTACTCAAACATGTAGGACGACCTGCGGGTGTCCTTACCAATGACAATCTTGGCCTTCTTGCCTTGCCTGGCACCGTAGTACCAACCAAGGAAACGACCAATCTGGATAGCATGCTCGTAGGTCAGGTCCTTGTTGGCCTCGCCACGAAAGCCGTCAGTTCCGAAATACTTACCCATTCTCACGTTTCCTTACGATATCGCCGCTATTCTTGAAAATGCAGTGCTCAGGCACGACGCCGCGGACACACGACGTGGGGTACACGTTGCTCCAGCGTCCGATAACCGTGCCGGGGTTGAGGACGGCGTTGCAGCCAACCTCGACGTGGTCGCCGAGCATGGCGCCGAACTTCTTCACGCCCGTCTCGATCTGCTCGGTGCCGTTGTGGACAACGACGAGCTGCTTGTCAGCCTTCACGTTGGAGGTGATGCTGCCGGCACCCATGTGGCTGTAGTAGCCAAGGATGGAGTCGCCAACATAGTTGTAGTGTGGCGTCTGCACGTGATCGAAGAGAATCACGTTCTTGAGCTCGACAGAGTTGCCCACCACGCAGTTGGCACCAACCAGCGCAGAGCCGCGCACGAAGGCGCAGTGGCGCACCTCGGTCTCGGGACCGATGATGCACGGCGCACCGAGATACGCCGAGGGGAAGACCTTCGCGGTCTTGTGCACCCACACCTGCGGCTGGACTTCCTCGTAGTCGTCTCCCAGGGTGGGGCCAAGCTCAAGAATCAGGTCCTTGATGCCCTTGAGTGCCTCCCAAGGGTACGTGAACTGCATGAGATATTTCCCCGCCAGCGAGTGGTCGAGGTCATAAAGGTCTTTGATGGTGTACATATCCTAGAGCCTCTGATCCTTCTCGATGTCGAGGAAGTACTTGTAGGTGTCAACGGTCAGCTCGCCGCAGGCAGCCTCGTCGCAGGCGATGATGGCGCCGTTGTGCATCTGAAGCGCAGAGCAGGTCCACTTGTGGCTGACGCCGCCCTCGACGGTATGGGCAAGCGCGCGGGCCTTGTTGTGGCCGTTGATGAGGATCATAACTTCCTTGGAGTCGGTAACGGTGCCGACGCCCACGGACAGCGCGAACGCCGGAACCTTCTCCGGGTCGTTGCCAAAGAAGCGGGAGTTGACGATACGGGTGTCGGTGGTCAGAGCACGCAGACCCGTGCGGGAGTTGAGCGAGGTATAGGGCTCGTTGAAGGCGATGTGGCCGTCAACGCCGATGCCGCCCATGAAGAGGTCGATGCCGCCATAGGAGGCAATCTTCTCCTCGTATGCGGCGCACTCGGCCTCGGGGTCCTCGGCCATGCCGTTGAGGATGTTGATGTTCTCCGGCTTCATGTCAACCAGGTGATCGAAGAAGTTGTCGTGCATGAAGTACCAGTAGCTCTGGTCATGATCATGGTCGAGGCCCACATACTCGTCCATGTTGAAGGTCACGACGTTAGCAAACGAGAGCTCGCCAGCCTGGTTCTGACGCACCAGCTCCTGATAGACACCAATGGGGCTAGAGCCCGTAGGGAGACCGAGCACGAACGGACGGTCCTCCTTGTGGTTGCGAATCTTGTTGGCGATATAGTCAGCCGCCCACTTGCACATCTTCTGATAATCGTCCTGAATGACAACGCGCATGATGAAATCTCCTTTTGCTGCGACATGTGTCGCATCGGGTGCGTTTCTCAGTGTCGGAAGAGCCTCTGTTACAGTGTTGATTCTGCTTTTTGCTCTCTCCCTGCGACCCACTGCATGTGGCCGTGGCAGCATCCGCCGAGTCTTTCGATAACTGCCATCCTCGTCAACCAATTACGGTCCAGGCGCTAACAGACTCCCAGAAAAAAAGCCTCCTCTCGGGGGACTCTGTTTTACAAGGCAGTATTTAACCACGCCAGTGCCGCATCACATAAAACCACACAGTGAATTAACGGAACGTATGAAACAAGTAACACCACCCGCACTTCAGTTTGAGCCCCAGCCCAAATCTGACCCAAAACGGCCCCTAACCAGGACGCTTCAGAAGCTCCGCCGGGAAGGGCAGGGACCTCCGCAGCTGCGATTGCGAAGCGCGCGCCAAAGGCGCGCCTGAGCAGCTGCGGAGGCCCCTGCCCTTCCCGGCGGAGCGTATGCTCGTCGAGTTAGACGTTAAACATGAAGTGCATCACGTCGCCGTCCTGGACGACGTACTCCTTGCCTTCCATGCGGAGCTTGCCGGCGTTCTTGCACCCTTGCTCGCCACCCAGCGCCACGTAGTCCTCATAGCTGCAGACCTGCGCCTTGATGAAGCCGCGCTCAAAGTCGGAGTGGATGACGCCCGCGGCCTGCGGGGCCTTAGCGCCCACGGGGATGGTCCAGGCCTTGACCTCCATCTCGCCAGCCGTGAAGTAGCTCTGCAGGCCCAGCAGACGGTACGCCGCCTGCGCGAGCGTGGCCAGGCCACTCTGCTCAAGGCCGAGGTCAGCCAGGAACTCAGCGGCTTCTTCGGGATCAAGCTCGATGAGCTCGGACTCAACCTTTGCGCTGATGGGCACGACCTCGGCACCATTGATGGTGGGCAGCTCCTCTCCCAAGGCGTCCTCGTCCACATTTGCCACGTAGAGGATGGGCTTCATCGTCAGCAAGAAGAGGTCGTGCGCAGCCGCACGCTCCTCGTCAGTCATGTCGAGGTCAGCCGCGCGGTTGCCCTCGTTGAGCCACTCCTGCAGGCGCTTGGCGATGGCCAGCTTGGGGGCGTTGGCCTTGTCGCGACGTGCCTCCTTCTCAAGCTTGGGGATGGCCTTCTCCAGCGTGCCGAGGTCAGCGAGGACGAGCTCGGTCTGGATGGTGTCCATGTCGCTCTCGGGATCATGGCTGCTCTCGTGGCGGATAACGTCGGGGTCAGAGAAGAAGCGCACGACCTCGCAGATCGCGTCGGTCTCGCGGATGTTCGCCAGGAACTGGTTGCCCAGGCCCTCGCCCTCACTTGCACCCTTAACCAGGCCCGCGATGTCAACAAACTCCACCGTAGCCGGGACAATGCGGCCCGGATGCACGATGTCAGCCAGCACCTGCAGACGCTCGTCGGGTACGTCCACGATGCCCACGTTGGGGTCGATGGTCGCAAAGGGGTAGTTGGCGGCCAGGCCACCCTTACGGGTCAGCGCCGTGAAGAGCGTCGATTTGCCCACGTTGGGCAGTCCCACGATACCAATCGAAAGTGCCACGATCTCATCTCCAAGTCTTGTACAAAGCACGTTCAAGCCGAGACGTTCAAGCCTCTGACCTGCTATTCGTTTCCTTCTGCCATACGCTCTACCGCATCGAGGCCGCGCTTGAGCTGCTCGCGCATCTCTTCTTTGCGCTTCGCGAGCTCCGCCCGGCGCTCCGCGAGCTTCTCGGCGTTCTCGTCGGGGATGACCAGCTCCTGCGGGTCGCACGGCTGCATCTCGATGCAGCACTCGGGGCAAGCAATCATGCAGGCCTCGCACCCCACGCAGTATGTCGGCTCGACCGAGAAGTGTCCGCTCGAGTCAACCTCGCACGCGTGCAGGGGGCATGCCTTGGCGCACTCACCGCACATCGTGCAGAACGACCAATCGCACACCGGCACCCGGGGCTGGAAGTTCTCTGCCAGCTCAGGCCGCTTCTGAAGCGCCGCAAGGACAAGCTTTCGCTCTTGCGTCAGCACGCGGCGCCTACTTTGGTCGGTCTTGGCGCCAACCGCCTTCTCAATCTGGCGCTGCACGTTCATCAACTGCGTGCCATGGTCTTTGATGCGGTTGGCCACGAGCTGCGCGGCAGACAGCACCGGAACACCCTTGGTGGCCACCGTCATGCCTGCGCGGGCCATGTTGCCCACAAACTGGCTGCGCTTGTACGCGCGCGTGTACTCGTGCGTCATCGCAGAGGCGTCCACCTCAAGACCCACCGCATTGTTTGCCAGCTCCTCCGCCGTGCCGATGCTGTCGGCGTAGACCGCCTCGCCCGTCACGGTGCGACAACGGTCGCAGATGCCAAGCGGCAGGTAGACGCAGAGGTTGGAATACTCCGCAAGCAGGGAGAACCACACCTCGGTAGGAACCGCGCCAACGCACGAAAGCACAATCTCGTTGTCCTTGGGCAGGCGTCCCAGCGCGCGCGTGCAGGTGATGTATGCCTGCTCGTAAGCGCTCGCAACGCGCGCGATACGGTCATAGAGCACCTTTGCCGCCAGCTTGCTGGTAAGGAACGTGTCCACAGGACACACCGCCGAGCACAGGCCGCACTTGCGGCAGTCCTCACCGATCTTGATCTTCTTCGCTGCGGGAAGGATCTCGATGGCCGCCGTCGGGCACGCCTCGAGGCATCGCCCACACACCTCGGTGGACTGCGAGGTTATCTGCAGGCAGGTGACGGCGTTGGGGCGCGGAACCTCCTTATACTCGCCCGGATCCCACTTCTTAATCTTGCTGGGATCCTGCGTGAGGGTGTCCATCACGCCGCCAAACGGGTTGGAAAGCGCCTGCCAGCTATCAGAGATGTCAATAAGATCATCCAGCATGTCCCGCTGCTCAGCCATTGAACCCCCTCTCATGTTCGTGCGAGTCACAAATAACGATTGTACCAACATAAAAGAAATGAATTAAGGCAGGTAGTAAGTGGCGCGCGCAGCTCCCTAAACTAGCCAAACATTCCGCAGAAGAGGGGCCGGGCCGTTAGGCCCGACCCCTCTTCGAGGACGTTTGGCTAGTTTAGGGAGCTGCGCCCCCCGTGCCGATTAGTACATGCCACCGCCTTGGCCGCCAGCGGCTGCGGCAGCAGAGATGGCCTCCTCGATCGTGGTGTCCTTGGGCTCGTCGGAGACGGTAGCCTCGGTGATGAGGATGAGCGAAGCCACGGAGGCAGCGTTCTGCAGCGTGGTGCGGGTAACCTTGACCGGGTCAAGGACGCCCATCTCGATCATGTCGCCCCACTCGCCGTTGGCGGAGTTGAGGCCCTGGCCCTCGGGCAGGCCCTTGATCTTCTCGACCACGACGGAGCCCTCGAAGCCAGCGTTGTTGGCAATGGTGCGCACGGGGGCGGCCAGAGCCTTGCGGATGATCTCAACGCCGATCTTCTCGTCTGCGTCAGCAGCCTCGACGCCGTCAAGCGCCTTGGCAGCAACCAGGAACGCAACGCCGCCACCAGCGACGATGCCCTCCTCGACGGCAGCGCGCGTGGCCTGCAGCGCGTCCTCGATGCGGTGCTTGATCTCCTTCAGCTCGACCTCAGTAGCAGCGCCGACCTTGATGACGGCAACGCCGCCGGCCAGCTTGGCCATGCGCTCCTGCAGCTTCTCACGGTCGAAGTCAGAGTCGGTGTTCTCGATCTCGGTCTTGATCTGGGCGACGCGGTCGTCGATGGCGGCCTTGGAACCAGCGCCGTCAACGATGGTGGTAGCGTCCTTGGTGACCTTGACGGACTTGGCGCGGCCAAGCATCTCGGCGGAGATGTCGGTGAGCTCGATGCCGAGCTCCTTCATGGCAACCTGACCACCGGTGACGATGGCGATGTCCTCGAGCATGCGCTTGCGGCGGTCGCCGTAGCCAGGGGCCTTGACGGCGCAGATCTGCAGCACGCCACGGAGCTTGTTGAGGATGAGGGAAGCCAGAGCCTCACCGTCAACATCCTCGGCAATGATGAGCAGCGGGGAGCCGCTCTTCTGGATGGCCTCGAGGATGGGCAGGATGTCCTGGATGTTGGAGATCTTCTGGTCGGTCATGAGGATGTAGGGATTCTGCAGCTCAGCCGACATGGTCTCGTTCTCGGTCGCGAAATACGGGGAGATGTAACCCTTGTCAAACTGCATGCCCTCGACGGTGTCGATGTCGATGCCGAAGGTCTGGGACTCCTCGACGGTGATGACGCCGTCCTTGCCCACGACTTCCATTGCGTCAGAGATCTTCTCGCCGATCTGCGGATCGCCAGCGGAGATGGTGCCGACAGAGGCGATCTGCTCCTTGGTGGAAACCTCCTGGGAGGCCTCGGCCATCTGTGCGACGGCAGCGTGGACGGCCTTCTCGACGCCACGACGAATGGCGATGGGGTTGGCGCCAGCGGCGACGTTGCGCAGGCCCTCGTTGACGATGACCTGAGCGAGCAGGGTTGCGGTGGTGGTGCCGTCACCAACGGTGTCGTTGGTCTTGGTGGCGACTTCCTTCACCAGCTGGGCGCCCATGTTCTCGACGGGATCCTTGAGCTCGATCTCCTTGGCGACGGAGACGCCGTCGTTGGTGATGGTGGGGGCGCCGTAGGAGCGCTGCAGGGCGACATAGCGGCCCTTGGGGCCAAGCGTGGTGGTGACAGCGTCAGCCAGCGTGTTGACGCCCTTGGCAAGACGCGCGCGAGCGTCGGTACCGAAATAGATGTCCTTAGCCATGGTTCATACCTCCAAAAGTGGTTTTGGGATGCGAGTGCTAGTCGGTGATGATGGCGTAGATGTCATCGGCACGAAGGAGCAGGAAGTCCTCGCCGTCAATCTTGACCTCGTTGCCGCCAAACTTGCCGTAATACACCTGGTCGCCCACCTGGACGTCCATAGCGATACGCTCGCCCTTGTCGTTCAGCTTGCCAGCACCAACAGCGATGACCTCGCCGCGCTGCGGCTTCTCCTGGGCACCAGAAGAGATGTACAGGCCAGAGGAGGTGCGATCCTCCTTGGGTGCGGGCTTAACGAGAACGCGGTCTCCCAGCGGCTTAAGCGTCATTCCAATTACCTCCTTTACGCGCACGAGGCGCGAACTTATAGGGCGACCCATAACGGGAACGCTTTTCCAACGCAGAGAACTATACCCACTATGCCGCTCGATAACACGACAAAGTGCAAATCTTCAAAGAGGCACTTAGATTTTTTACATGCGCGATGTGAAGGCTACCGATGCGTCTAGGGGGCTACCCCCGGGACGCACCGCAGGACCCAGTGCGTCCCGGGGGTAGCCCCCTAGACGCACTGGGTTACAGGCTTTGCAGCTCGGAGAGCCAGAGCGTGGCGCATGCGTCGCTCGGCATGCGCAGGTCGCCGCGCGGACTGACGGCCACCGAGCCCACCTTGGGTCCGTCAGGCAGGCAGCTACGCTTGAACTGCTGCGCAAAGAACCGCCGGTAGAACACCTTCAGCCACTTCAGGATGGTCGGCTCGTCATACTCGCCCTCAAAGGCGTACACGGCCAGACGGTACACCTTGCGGGGCGTGAAGTTGCGGCGCAGCACCTGATAGAGGAAGAAGTCATGCAGCTCGTACGGACCGACGAGGTCCTCCGTCTGCTGCGCGATGGTACCGTCCTCGTTGGCAGGCAGAAGCTCTGGCGAGACCGGGGTGTCGAGCACGTCGTAGAGGATGTCGGCCTCGGCATCGTTCTCGCAGGTATCGGCCACGTAGCGCACGAGGTGACGCACGAGGGTCTTGGGCACGCCGCCGTTCACGCCGTACATAGACATGTGGTCGCCGTTGTACGTTGCCCAGCCAAGCGCGAGCTCGGAGAGGTCGCCGGTGCCGATGACCATGCCACCTTCCTTGTTGGCGATGTCCATGATGATCTGCGTGCGCTCGCGCGCCTGGCAGTTCTCGTAGGTGACGTCGTGGATGGACTCGTCATGGCCGATGTCGGCAAAGTGCTGACGTACAGCCGGCACGATGGACACCTCGCGCAGCTGCACGCCCAGTGCATCGGAAAGCGTAGTGGCGTTACCGTGGGTTCGGTCAGTGGTGCCAAAGCCGGGCATGGTCACCGCAATGATGCCGTTGCGGTCAAGTCCAAGCAGGTCAAAGGCGCGAACCGTCACCAAGAGCGCCAGCGTGGAGTCAAGGCCGCCCGAGACGCCCACCACCGCACACGAGCAGTGCGTATGGTCGAGGCGCTTTGCGAGGCCCCAAGCCTGGATGGTGAAGACGTCCTCGCAGCGCGCGTCGCGCTCGGCGCCGTCGGACGGCACAAACGGACGAGCCGACACAAAGCGCGTGAGCTCGGTCTTCTCGCGCGCCAGCGTGAAGCTGACCTCAACGTAGTCCGCTTCGCCGCCAGGACGCGTCGTGTTGAAGGTGGACATGCGCATGCGCTCGGTGACGATGGAGGAGACGTCAATCTCGCTGGTAGCGTTGCCCATTCCAAACGGGGCTGACTCCGCAAGCAGGGTGCCGTTTTCGGCAATCATGTCGTGGCCGGCGAAGACCACGTCGGTGGTGGACTCTCCCCAACCAGCGCTGGTATAGAGATAGGCGCAAACCAATCGCGCGCTCTGTCCCACCACCAGCTGACGGCGATAGGCCGCCTTGCCCACGATGGCGTTGGAGGCCGAGAGGTTAACGATGACGGTGGCGCCTGCAAGTGCGTGGGCGACCGACGGCGGGTTGGGCGCCCACAGGTCCTCGCAAACCTCTGCGGCAACCACGAGATCGGGCATGGACGAGCAGCGCAGCAGCACGTTGGTGCCAAAGGGCACAAGCTCCTCCTGGCCCATGTCGATGAAGTCGCAGCCGCAGGAGGTTGGCGCAGGCGTAAAGTGACGAATCTCGTAGAACTCGTTGTAGTTGGGAACGAAGGTCTTGGGGATGAGCGCCAGGACCTCGCCGCCGCAGAGCGCCGCCGCGCAGTTGTAGAGCTTGCCGTTCACGCGCCAGGGCACGCCCACGAACAGGAGCGCATCGAGCGCGGACGTCTGCTCGGCAAAGGCATAGAGCCCACGCTGAGCGGCATCGAGCAGGGCATCTTGCCAGAAGAGGTCTTCGCAGGTATATCCCGTGATGCAGAGCTCAGGGAGCACGACCACCTTTGCTCCGTCGGCGCACGCGTCCTCAACCTGACGCACGCACTGCTCGACATTGAAGTTGACATCCGCGACGCGGACCTCGGGCGTGCGGGCGCTGACCTTGACGAACCCGTCCTGCATGGCTCCTCCTTCTGCCGAATGGACCGCTGCTATCGTACCGCGAAGATGGCGCGTGCGCGCGCTCAACGCCAAGATGTGACCCTGCGGAAGCTATTCCGTGTATGACGACAGGCACCGTGCCTGCTGTATCTCATCCTCGTCGCAGGTTAGGAAATCGGTATCCCACACGCAGTGGTCCGCGAGCTTGCCCACCTCGAGCGTGCCCAGCTCGTGCGCTCGGCCAGCCGCTTGAGCACCACCGAGGCTGTATGCACGAAGCGCCTGCGCGCGCGTCAGGTTGTGCTCTGGGTACCAGCCTGCCACGGGCTCGTGACCCCTCACCGTCCGACGCGTGATGGCGGTGTAGAGCACGTCGGTGCTGGTGGGAGGCACAACGGGGACGTCCGTACCCAGAGCAAGCTGCACGCCCTCGCGTTGCATCTGGTCAAACGGCCACATGCGCCGGGCGCGCCACTCGCCGAGGTCGCGCGCAGGCTGCGCAAGGTCGAGCGTCACATGGGGCGGCTGCACGGAAGCCACCACATGGGCTTGGCGCAAGCGCGCGATGTCGGCCGGCTGGATGTCTTCGAGGTGCTCAAGGGTGTTTTGACCTTGGGTCGGATGACCATAGAGGCCGTGCGCCTCTTCGAAGATATCGAGCGCCGCGTGAACGGCCGCATCGCCAATGGTGTGGATACGCACCGCATGACCACGCTGCGCCGCGGCAAGGACCAGCTCGCGCATGCGCTCGGGGGCCACGGTGGGGCGCCCCACGTCGCCAGGGAACCGCGCGTTTTCGTACTCCTCCGTACACCAAGCGGTATGCTGGCTGCTCACGCCGTCAAAGAACTGCTTGAAGCCTGGGGCACGAAGACGCAGCCCCTGATAGCGAGCCTGGAGCTCCTCGAGGTTTGACTGGTCATCAGACAGCGTCGGGAACAGGTGAGCCCGTACCAGTAGGTCACCAGATGCCTCCAGCGCCTCGTATACCTGCGGGTTTATGCCATCTGCACCAGGCACGAGCGAGAGCGCCATGTCGCACACCGAGGTGATGCCCATGGAGCGGAGGCTCCGGAAGTAGTCGCGATAGATGTCGCAGAGCTGCCCGAGCGAAAAGCTCGAGAGCACCTTGGCCACGTACACCATGCCCGCGGCCTCGCGAAGAACGCCCGTCAGGTGTCCGTCAGCGTCGCAATCAAAGCTTCCTCCCGCGGGAGGCTGCGTGTCGTGGGTGATGCCCAGCGCACGGAGTCCCGCCGTGTTGACCCACAGCGTGTGAGCATCTCCCGAGTACATGGCTACGGGGCGGCTGGGGAAGGCCTTGTCAAGCGAAGCGCGCGTCGGCACGCGCGAGGGGGTCCAGAACGCTTCGCGCCATCCGTGGCTTACGAGCCATGAACCATTGTCAGGCCGAGCGGCCGCCCATTCGCGCAGGTGAGCCACACAGTCTTCCTCCGATGTGCCCGCATACTCGGTTGCGAGCGCGCTCGGGAAGAGCGCCGCATGGAACACGTGCTGATGCGCGTCATGGAAGCCTGGGCAGATGAAGGCGTCGCCCCAGTCCCGCACCTCAGCACCTTGCGCAAGTGCCTGCGCCTCTTCGCGAGGAGCAACGGCAACGATACGTCCCTTCGCCACAGCCAGCGCAAGCGGCCGGCTCACGTCGCAGCCAAGCGCGCCCGTAAACACCCTCTTGCTGGTAATGACGTAATCAGGCCTCATGCAGTCCTTCTTCACCTGGGCAACGTTGTATCACCCGTCATTATCGGTCAACAACGCGGGAGAAAGATATCGAATGGTGGGGCTGGCAAAGGTTGAATGCGAGTTCCGCAGACCAGGTCGCCCAGCCGCGCGAAGCGTGGCGTCGGGCGACCTGTGGCGAGGACTGTCTGAGCAGGCAACCTTTGCCAGCCCCATCCGCAGCTAGTCTTCCAGGTAGCGGCTCAAGAACTCGCGTGTGCGCGGAAGCTTCGGGCTGGTGAACATCTCCTGCGGGGAGCTCTCCTCGGCAATCACGCCCTGGTCCATGAACACGACCTTGTCGGAGACGCTCTTCGCAAACGCCATCTCGTGCGTGACCACGACCATTGTCATGCCTTCGGCCGCCAAGTCGCGCATGACGTTGAGGACCTCGCCCACGATCTCGGGGTCAAGGGCGGAGGTGGGCTCGTCAAAGAGCATGAGGTCCGGCTTCATGCAGAGCGCTCGCGCGATGGCCACGCGCTGCTTCTGGCCACCGGAAAGCGAGGTGGATGGCGCATTGATAAAATCGGCCAGTCCGACCGCGATCAGGTTGCGCTTTGCCTCGTCCTCAGCCTGAGCCTTGGACATCTTCTTCAGCGTGATAGGCGCGAGAGTGCAGTTGTCCAGCACGTTCATGTTGTTGAACAGGTTGAAGCTCTGGAACACCATGCCGATGTGCTCGCGCAGGCGATTGATGTTGACGCGGTCGGCCGCAAGATCTTCGCCGTGGAACCAGATGTGGCCCGAGTCCGGCGTCTCAAGCAGGTTCATGCAGCGCAAGAGGGTGGACTTGCCAGAGCCCGACGCGCCGATGATGGTCACGACCTCGCCTTGGTTGACGGAGAGGTCGATATCCTTCAGCACGAGATGGCTGCCGAAGGACTTGCGCAGGCTCTCGACTCGGATGAGTGGCTCGCCCTGAGCTGTGCCGTTTGCCATGGCTATCCCCTCGCCTTCTTCATGTCCAGCGAATACTCAGAGCTGCCCGTACCGGCAACCGTGCCGACCGTAGAGTTCATGTCGGACACGCTCGTGAGCGGCTGGGGCTCAACCGAGAGATGGCGCGCGAACTTGCCCAAGAACCAGCTGGCCACCATCGTCAGGCAGAGGTACACGACAGCTGCTACCGCATACATCTCGACCTGCTTGAAGTAGATGCCTACCACGGTCTTGGTGGCAAACATGAGGTCAAACACGCCGATGACGGAGAGCACCGACGAGTCCTTGATGTTGACCACGAGCTCGTTGGAGAGCGCGGGAATGGCGTTCTTGATGCCCTGCGGGAAGACTACCTTGATCATGGCCTGCCACTGCGAGAGGCCAAGCGAGCGAGCTGCCTCGTTCTGACCAGGGTCAACGGCCTCGATGCCGCCGCGCAGCACCTCCATCATGTATGCCGTAGAGTTGAGCGAGATGGTGACGAGGCCCGCCACGAAGGTGGACCAGATGGCGCCAATCTGCGACACCGTCATGCCTGTGCCTTTCAGCAGGCCAAACCCCGTGAAGTAGATGAGCATGCCCTGCACCATCATGGGCGTGCCGCGCACCACGGTGGAGTAGACCTTGGCAAAGAGGACTCCCGCAGACTTGAAGAAGCGCACGGCGTCATTGTCCGAGCGGTCGATGGACTGGATGCGCAGAAACACGAGCAGGATGGCCAGCACGAAGGCGATGAGCGTGCCGAACACCGACAGGCCCACCGTGGTGAGGATGCCTTGCAGGATGATGCCGTAGCTCTTGTCCACCATGTAGACGATGGAGCTGAGGAAGTCGGACGGATTCTTATCTTGCGCAAGCGCCGCGGACGTCACGCTAAGGAAGCCCATGACGGCGCGGTCGACGAAGAGAGTCGCCGTTGCCGCCCACACGCCGTAGCTCAGCCAACGTACCACCGTGACCAGCGGTTTCTTACGGAAGGGCGACCACTCGGCATAGTCCTTCCAATGGATGAGCTTGAGCACCAGCGCAATCGCCGATAGCGCCAGCCATCCCATGAGGTACCAATACAGGAAGACCTCGAGCGCATAGGCGCCGCGTAGAAAGCTCATATCCGAGCGCCGCTGCATGGAGAACCAGACCCCGATAGCCGCCATCACCGAGGTGCCGAGGAACACATACCTGTGGTCCTCAACGATGAAGCGCTGAATCCTACGTAACCGTTCCAACAACCGTAATCACCCCAGGTAGAACATGGTTTTTGTAACGTAAGGGCACGAGTCGTCGGCGGGGAGGGGAGGTCAACGTCTCCTCCCAAGCGACTTCGCGCAGCGCTGAGCGGGGAGGAGACGTTGACCTCCCCTCCCCGCCGCGCAACAACTTGAGATCTTCGTTACTCCGGCTGACGCTCAACCGCGGCGGCCCAGATGGCCTGGCGATCGTCCTCGGAGATGCCGGCGAGGATGCCGTTCATCTGCGCGACGATGTCATCGTTGCCCTTGGAGATGCCGATGTTGACGGGCACTTCCTCGGAGAAGCCCTTGCCCTCCTCGAAGATGATGCCGACGAGCTCGGGGTGCGCCTCGGTGATGCTCGCGATGTTGCCCACGTCAAAGGTGATGGCGTCGCAAGCGCCGTTCAGCAGGTTGGAGATCTGGTCGGGCACGGTGGGAACCGGCGAGAGGTGGTTGACGCCCTCAATCTCGTCAATGACATCGTCAAGCAGGGTGTCCTTCTGGCCGAGGACGGCGGCGCCGGCGAAGTCCTGGATGGAGGTGGCGTTCGCGTATGCGGAGCCAGCCTGCACCATGAGGCCATAGGTGCCCACGTAGTACGGATCGGTGAAGTCGATGGACTCCTGGCGCTCGGGTGTAGCGGTCATGCCAGCGATGATGACGTCAATCTGGCCCTGGCCCAGCGCCTCGATGAGGCCATCCCACTCAAGCTTGACAGCAACCGGAGTCAGGCCGAGGCCCTCGGCAACGGTCTTGGCGATCTGCACGTCATAGCCGTCGGCAAAGGCGCCAGAGACGTTCTCGATGGGGATGGTGAACTCGGACTCTTCGGTGGCCTGCCAGTTGTACGGAGCATAGGCAGCCTCCATGCCCACGCGCAGGGTGCCATCGGCAGCAAAGGCGGAGGCAACTGCGCCCTCTGCAGGCTCGTCACCGCCGGAGTTCTCCTCCTGGGCGGCGGGTCCGCAGGCGGTCAGCGCCAGGGCGCCCATGGCGACGCCGGAAAGCTTGAGGAAGTCACGACGAGAAGGCTGGTTGAGCATGTTTGCGAAGCTGGAGCGGGTATCAGTCATGGCGGTTCCTCTTTTCTCCCTTGGTGCCAAAGACCCCTTTCGCGCATCGCAACCGGACGGGACCCATTCCCGTCCCCCTTGCAACCCAATGCGTGAAAGTTACGTGCGCAGCAGGAATGCTAGGCCAAGCACGCATCTCAATCTTTGATAAGGGAGCAAACGAAACTCCACGTTAACTGCAAGGTAATGGCTGAGTTCCCCATTGGGCCCGCCACAATGGGGAATGCCTTGTTTTAGCGGCGCTGCTTGGGCCAGACGTCACTGACCACCGGCGCTTCCGAGCTCGACCACTCGCCCAGCTTTGCGTTAGGCGCAGCATCGAGCGTCAAGGGCGCCGTCACGCCTGCGCGCAGATTGCGCAGGGCCACCAGCGCAATCATGGCGCCGTTGTCTCCGCAGACCACCATAGGAGGCACCGTCACGCGCACGCCCATCTTGCCAAATCTCTTCTGGTAGGCCGCACGCAAGGCCGGGTTGGCCGCAACGCCACCACCCACGCAGAAGTCAGAGACCTCGCACTCGTCAACCGCCGTGGCAGCCTTGGCAACCTGCACATCCACCACTGCAGCCTGGAAGCTCGCGGCAAGGTCCGGCACGTTGATGGGACGGCCAGCCTTGTTCTCACCCTCGATGTAGGTGATGACGGCCGTCTTCAGGCCGCTCAGCGAGAAGCGGTAGTCGTGGCTGTGGAGCATGGCGCGCGGGAAGGCGATGGCGCGCGGGTTGCCCTCGGCCGCAAGACGGCTAATGACCGGGCCACCGGGATACCCCAGCCCCAGAGCCTTGGCCACCTTGTCAAAGGCCTCACCCACCGCATCATCGATGGTCTGACCCAGCACCACGTAGTCGCCCCAGGCACGCACGTGTACCAGCATCGTATTGCCACCGCTGACAAGGCTCGCCACAAATGGCGGCTGAAGGTCAGGCGTCTCGAAGAGGTTTGCCATCAGGTGACCCTCAAGGTGATGCACCGGCACAAGCGGAAGGCCCGTGGCGGCACAGAGACCCTTGGCAAAGGCCACGCCCACAACGAGCGCGCCCACCAAGCCAGGACCCGCCGTGACACCAACCGCCGCGAGGTCAGAGGGTACAAGCGTATCAACGCCCAGCAGCTGGCCGGCGCGCGCAAGCGCCTCCTCAAAGACGCCCACGATAGCCTCGGTGTGCTTCCGACTTGCAATCTCGGGAACCACGCCGCCAAAGCGTGCGTGGAAGTCGATCTGCGTAGCCACCACGTTGGAGAGCACCTCGCCTGCGCCGTTGATGATGGCGATGGCTGTCTCGTCGCAGCTGCTCTCGATGGCAAGCACCAAGGGGCCCGCCGCCGCAATCGCGACAGCCGCCTCTTCGGTGCGCGGATCCGGCGTGATGGGCCACGGGCGCACCGAGGCACGAGGCTCGGGACGCTCGCCCGTCTTCTCCGTGTCGATGGTCAACGGAAGCGACGCAGTCATGACCAGCGCATCATTGCCGGGACCATAGTAGTTGCGCCGCAGGCCAACCTGCTCAAAGCCCGCGCTCTCGTAGAGGCCACGCGCGGACTCGTTGCCTACGTGGACCTCAAGCGTGATTTCGGAAGCGCCCAGCGTCTGACCGTCATAGGCGAGGCGAGCCAAAAGGCGGCTGCCGATGCCCTCGTGGCGGCGGTCGTCCCGCACGGCGATGTCCATGACCTCAAGGCGGTCGCCCGCGAGCATGCCGCCAGCAAAGCCCACAATCGTCCCCTGGTCATGGGCCACCCACCAGGTGCGCCCCGGCGAGCTCAGGTCCTCGTAGAAGAGCTTCTCTGACCATGGCTCGTGCGCGGCGCCCGCAAAGGCGTCCGCCTCAAGCGCCGCAACCTGCGCGATGTCGTTCACGGACATGGGTCGCAGCTGCGTGTGGATGCCAGAGAGGCCCTCGTACACACCTGAGGTCTTCGCGCTCTGGGGCTGCGCAAGGCCCAGACGCTGGCGTTCGTTCTCCTCGGCATCAGAGAGGCGCGTGTAGATGGGGAGCACCAGCGCGGGATCGCCATTGTCGTTGGGGTCATAGCGGTCGGGCGATGCCGCAGCGCGCAGCAGCCCTTCTGAGCAGGGATGCCACGCGGTTTCGTCCACGAACCGCGCGAAGCCAGCCGCCTCGAACTGTGCCTTGTACTTCTTCAGGCCATCACCAGTCAGGATGAGCTCGTCGCGGTCAGGGCGCGCGGCCCATTCGTCCACGCAGGCCTTTGCCTTGATGACCGTCTCTGTGGGGAAGGTACGCATGGGGCCTTCGTCGTCGAGCACGTAGATGCCTGGGTAGACCTCGCCGCGCATGGCGTCCCCCACCACGCCCACGAGACCGCGCTCGCCGTGCAGCCACGCGTTCCACGCCGCCGCGTCAAGCGTCGAGGTGCCGTGGAGCGAGCAGCCCAAACCGCAAGCGACACCCTTGGCCGTAGCAATGCCGATGCGCACGCCCGTGAAGGAGCCGGGGCCACGCCCCACCAGCACGGCATCCACGTCATCCATGGTGTAGCCCGCACGCTGCAGGCAATCCAACGCCGTGCTGGTCAGCTCAACGTTAGTCTGGCGGCGGCACAGGTGGTCACCCGAGACGAGCACCTCAACCTGCGCGCCCAGGCCATCCGCGTCGGGCGTCCAATGCGCCACGGCGCAGGCCAGCATGTCGGTTGAGGTGTCCATGGCGAGAACCAGCAGGGGCTTTTCGAAGAGACTCTGATTCATAACGCTTCCCATCTGCGTGAAATGTGCAGCTACCTAGTGTAGCCGTGTCACAGCAGATGGGGAGCACACTCGCAAAACGGGCATGGATGGCGTGAGGCGCGGGGGGCTGGAGGCGTGGCTCCTCTGTCGCTATTCCAGTGCGGCAGCGATCTCCTCAGCACGCTCGCCATGTGCAACAAAGCGCACTTCGCGCGGGGGCTCCTCCCCTACCGCCGCCTGCTCGTCTAAACGCGTGAGATACACATCCAACCGCTCGGGGCCAATCTCGTCGGAGAACTGCTCGCCCCACTCGATGACGCAGGCGCCGTCGCCGTCGAGCATCTCGTAGAGGCCAATGTCCTCAAGCTGGTCGGGGTCGTCCAAGCGGTACAAGTCAAAGTGATAGAGCGGCATGTCAGCCCCGTCGTACACCATCAAGATGTTGAACGTGGGGCTGGTCACATCGTCCTCAACGCCCATACCAGCCGCAATGCCCTTGGTGAGCTGGGTCTTTCCCGCGCCAAGATCTCCCGTCAGCACGAGCACGTCGCCCGCTTGCAAGAGCGCGCCCAAGCGCTCGCCCAGGGCGATGGTCTCTTCCTGGGATGTGGTCACAAACGCCATGGCTACTCCTCCACGGGATGCGCGGCCAGCCACTGGCCAACCATGCGCATGTCAGCCTCAAGGTATTGCAGCCAGTCCTGGTGATAGATCGTTGCCGCTGGATGGAAGGTTGGGCAAACCACGAAGTGCCCCGTCTGGTACAGCTGTCCGCGCAGCTTAGTCACGCCCTGCTCGGTACGCAGCACAAACTGCGTGGCAAAATTGCCCAAGCAGACGATGACGTCCGGCCAGATGGAACGAATCTGCTCGCGCAAGAACGGCGAGCACGCCTCGATCTCCTCTGGCCGCGGGTTGCGGTTTGAGGGCGGACGGCATTTGATGACGTTGGCGATGTAAATGTCCTCGCGGCGCAGGCCCGCAAGCGCGAGAAGGCTGTTCAGGCGCTGACCCGCAGCGCCCACAAACGGCTCGCCCTGCAGGTCTTCGTTCTTGCCGGGACCCTCACCGATGAACATGACCCGCGCGTGCGGGTTTCCCACGCCAAAGACGAGGTTGGTGCGCGTCTGCCCCAGCGGGCACAGCTGGCAGTCACCAAGAACCGCACGAATCTCTTCCAGCGTCACCTCGCGCGGCTTCTGGTGGTCGTGTCCCGGGATCTTCATCACAGCCATGGTGCCCTCCGCATCTGCAAGCGTTGCCCGCTCGCGCTTGCGCCTAGACATAGACCTTCTCGAGACGCATCCCAAAGTTGCACGTCACCTCGTAATTGATGGTGTCGCGCAGCTGGGCCATCTCATCGGCCGTAATCTCTTCGTTGCCATCGTCGCCGATGAGCGTGACCACGTCGCCCACCTCGACGAGCTTCTTGGGGCGGTAGCCGCGTGGCCCATCGGGCTCAACCGCAAACATGAACTGGTCCATGCAGATGCGCCCCGCCTGACGGGCACGCACGCCGTTGACGATGACGTCCATGTTGTTTGAGAGCGAACGCGAGAGCCCGTCGGCATACCCGATGGGGACGGTCGCGATCTGCACGCCCTGCTTGGGCACGCGGTACATCATGCCATAGCTCACCCCGGCGCCAACCGGAGGCCGCACCACACGCGTCACGCGGCCACGCACGCTCATGGCGGGCTCCAGGCGAATCACGCTGCGCGTGCTATCCGAAGGATGCAGGCCGTAAAGGCCGATGCCCGCTCGGCACATGTCAAACTGCGCGCGCGGATGCAAGATCATGCCCGGCGTGTTGTCACAATGGACCAAGCCGGTGTCGAGGCCTGCCTCGTGGATGGCCGCCACGGCATCGACAAAGCGATTGGCCTGCAGCTGGAAGTCCCAGCTATCGACATCGTCCGCCGTGGCAAAGTGGGTGAACGTCCCCGCACACTCCAAGCCACGATGGAAGTCCAGCCCGTGGCGGAAGTCCACCACGTCGACCGGCAGCACACCGATGCGTGACATGCCCGTGTCGATGGCGAGGTGATACCTGCCCACCTTGCCCGCCGCGGCAGCGCGCTCTCCGTACACCAAGCCGAAGTCGAAGGTGTAGATGGAGGGCATGATGTCGTAGGCAACAAGCGTGTCGATTGCTGGCATGGGGCACTCGTTGAGCATGAGGATGGGCGCATCGATGCCTGCCTCGCGCAGCTCAACGCCCTCGTGGACCGTCGCGACGGCGAGCTGGTTGGCCCCCGCCTGCAGCATGGCCTGCGAGCATCGCACCGCGCCGTGGCCATACGCATCGGCCTTGACCGCGCACATGAGCTGCACGTTTCTGCCAAGGCACTTCTTTAGGCTGCGAACGTTGCGCTTGACCGCACCGAGGTCAATCTCGACCCACGCCCAACGATCCTCCGGGCCTCTCACCGTTGCCATACCTTGCCTCCCGACTATCCCTGAAGCGCCATCTCGGGGAAGGAGATGTGCTCCGAAAGCGTATCCATAGCTACGCCCACGGCATCAATGACGTCATGAGCCATGACCCCGCGCGATCCATACTTCTCAGCCGCTATCGATCCCGCATACCCGTGCACCTCGCACGCCATCGAGCAGAGCATCGGCAGGTCAGCGTTATCGACGTCGGTCTGTGCAAGCATCGAGGCCATGATACCCGCAAGCACGTCGCCCGAACCGGCCGTAGCCAAAGCAGCAGGACCTGGCTTGGGCAGCACGGCGGTCTCGACACCCACGCAGGCCGTAGCCGAGCCCTTGGCCACCACGCAGATCTCGCTGCCTCCGTCCGCCCACACGATGCGACAGGCCGCCTCGATGGCCTCGACCAGCGAGTCGGGCGGCGTGTCGACCATGTCCACGAGCCTTCCCAGCTCCCCGCGATGCGGCGTCAGCACGAGCTTGGCGTGGCGACGCAGCAGCTCGGGGAACGACTCCACATTGTTCTCGGTGAGGCGCGCCAAGCAGTTCAAGCCATCGGCGTCAACAACCAGGGGTATGTCCAGATGCATCAGGCGCGACACGATCGCGGCCGAACCAGAAGAGACCCGCATTCCCGGTCCTACGAGAACCGCGCTCTTGCCCGCCGCCAGGCGCTCAACCAGCTCTGCCGCTTCTGGCGCAAAGACGCCGTCGTCGGTACAGGGCAGGGCCACCACGGGAATCTCCAGCATATGAGCTTGCACGATGGGTGCGATATGCGCTGGTACCGCAAGGGTCACGTAGCCCGCTCCAGCACGGGCCGCTGCCATTGCTGCCATCATGGGGGCGCCGGGGAAACGCAGAGATCCGCCCACCACAAGCACTGACCCGCGCGTGAACTTGTCCACGGCGCTTGTCGGCTGCGGAACCACGCCCAGATAGTCTTCCAGCTCGGCGCGCCAGGCCACTGGGTCAGCATCGATGGCCAACTGCTCGGTCTCCTCCGCAAGAGGCGCGACCACGATGGCCCCACACACGTCGCGGCCTTGGTCACTGATGAGGCCAGGCTTGAGGGCAATCATGGTCACCGTGATGTCCGCGACCACGCACGCGCCGTCCGCATGCCCCGTCTGCGCGGACAGGCCGCTGGGCACGTCGACGGCAACCACGCGTGCACCGGAGGCATTCAGGCATTCAATCCACAGGTCAAAGGGGTCACGCGGGACGCCCTTGAAGCCAGTGCCCAAGATGGCATCCAAGGCGATATCGGTTTCGTCGAGGAGCTCCTGCAGCTCTTCCTGAGTAGGCCGAAGAATAATCTCGACGCCAGCGGCCCGGGCGCTCTGCGCGGCGTTTCGGGCGAGGTCGCTCTTGATGGCATCGGGCTCCACCGCGGTAACCACGCGCGCCATAATGCCGCGACGCCGCAGCTCCTCAGCCGCAACCCAACCATCGCCGCCGTTGTTGCCATAGCCAGCAAGCACCGTGACGAGATGGACCTCGCCCATCTCGACCACCTCGCGAGCGGCAGCCGCCCCAGCTCGGTACATGAGCTCAGCCAAGCTGACGCCCTCTTCATCCAGGCGGCGCTCCACCTCCCGGACATCCTCAATATTCAGCACTGGCTGCACGCCATCACGCTCCCATATCCAACCCGCGCAAAGGGGCTTCGCACGAGCTACGAATCCTGTCTATCGAAGAGCGACAGCTGCTGTCGCTCAAGTTCATCGATCACGGTACGCGCCGCCTTGAACGAAGCCAGGAGCTCTTGTGCGGGATCCTGGCGTTCCTCCACCTTGGGACGTACATCCTCGGTCACCAGCACGGCATTGGCCACGGCCACATCACGGGTATGCGAAAGCGAGAGGGCTACTTCCTGCACCCCACGCTCTGCCGCAACCTCCGCAGCGCGTCCGGAAAGCACGGCGATCGGCTTGCCCCACTCATCGTTTGTCACCGACACGTCTTTGAAGCCGATGCCTTCCGAAAAGCCCGTGCCCAGCGCTTTGAGCACGGCCTCGCGCGCGGCAAAACGAGCGGCGTAGTGCTCTGCGGGACGAGCGCACGAGTCGCAGTAGGCCCGCTCCTCATCAGTGAATACCCGCTTGAGGAACGAGGGTCGCCTCTTGATCACGCGCTCCATGCGCGCTATCTCAAGCATATCGACGCCGATACCCGCCGCCATGCGCCACCCCACTTAACCGTTATCTAGCGAGCCGCAGTTTACACGCGCTCAAGTGTAGCAGGAAAAAGGACACCCCGAGAGATTCCTCCCTCGGGGCATCCGTCACAAGCCCTATGCCGGTCCGACGCTGGTCAGGCTACCTTACTCTTAGTAGTAATCCACCACGTCGACCATGGACAGCAGGTAGTCCTGCTCCACCACGCGGCCACGGGCCAGCTCGGCGGCGGCCACGATGGACATCCAGCTCTGGATGTAGGCCATGCTGCAGCCCTGGCGCTCGCAGTAGGTGCGCAGATACTTCTCGGCGATCTCGGTCTCGCCGCCCAGCATGAGGTGCAGGTACGTGGTGGCGCAGTCCGCCCCGCCGTTGCCCTGGGTGGCGTGTGCCCAGTCGCAGACGCACATGCTACCGTCCTCGCGCACGATGATGTTGGACGGAACAAAGTCGCCGTGGCACACCTTGTTGTGGTTGGGCATGCCGTCAAGGCGCATGAGCAGCTCGTAGCGCGTCGCCTCGTTGATGACGTCGTCACCCAGGCTGTTGATCATGCGTGTGTACTTGTCCTTCTGGCGGTTAAGCAGGGCGTTCTTGTGCGCGTGGATGTGCAGCTCCAGCTCCACGAAATCAGCCATGCGCTCGACGTCGGGATCCTCGTTAATCAGCTGACGCAGGGTCTTGCCCTCCACCTTCTTGGTCGCGATGGCCCAGTTGGCGCCCGTGCGGCCCACTTCCAGCAGCTCGGGAACGTCGATGCCAGCCTGATCCGCACGCGCCAAGTTGAGCGCCTCGTTCAGGATGTCCGCAGCCGGCTTGTTGCCATTGAAGACCTTGATGACGCTGTCACCACAGTCAAAGACCACCTTGTTGTGACGCTCGACGATGGCGATCTTATCCTTGGGAAGTTTCATGGTTTGCTCCTCTTCTAGGAAGGCGTTCGCCTAGTCCTCATAGCTCGTGGCCGGACGGTCATAGTAGGCATCCAGATACAGCTCTCGGATCTCAGAGATCAGCGGGTAGCGCGGATTGGCACCCGTGCACTGGTCGTTGAAGGCGTTCTCGCTCATCTCGTCGAGGGTGTCGAGGAAGTACTGCTCGTCCACACCATACTCTGCGATGGTCTTCTTGACACCCACGTGGGCCTTCAGCTCCTCGATGCCGGCGATGAAGTTCTCGAACACCTCATCGTCGTTGGCACCCGTAAAGCCGCAGGCGCGACCGAACTCAGCGTAGCGTGCCTTGGCATGCGGGTACTGATACTGGCTGAAGCTGCCCATCTTGGTCGGACGCTCTGCCGCGTTGTAGCGCATGACGCGCGTGAGGATGACGGCGTTGGCCCAGCCGTGCGGAATGTGGTGATAGGCACCCAGCTTGTGCGCCATGGAGTGGTTGACGCCCAGGAAGGCGTTGGCGAAGGCCATGCCCGCGAGGCAGGAGGCGTTTGCCATGTGGTCGCGTGCCTCGACGTCGTCGGGGTTGTCGTAGGCGCGAGCCAGATACTTGAAGACCAAGGAGCCGGCACGCAGGGCGAGCGGATCGGTGTAGTCGCTCGCCATGATGGAGACGTAGGCCTCCAAGGCGTGCGTGAGCACGTCCACGCCCGATGCGGAGGTGAGGCCCTTGGGCTGGCTCATCATGTTGTTGGTGTCCACGATGGCCATGTTGGGCAGCAGCTGGTAGTCAGCGAGCGGCCACTTGATGCCGGTCTCGGCGTCGGTGATGATGGCGAACGGCGTGCACTCGCTGCCGGTGCCCGAGCTGGTGGGGATGGCCACGAAGTAGCACTTGTTGCCCAGCGTCGGGTAGGTGTAGATGCGCTTGCGGATGTCCATGAAGTTCATGGCCATGTCCTCGAAGCGAGCCTCGGGATGCTCGTACATGAGCCACATGATCTTGGCCGCGTCCATGGCGGAGCCACCGCCCACGGCGATGATGGTGTCGGGCTCGAAGGACTTGATCTGCTTGACGCCCTCCTGCGCACACTGCAGCGTGGGGTCAGGCGCCACGTCGTAGAAGCAGGCGTGGGCGATGCCCATCTGGTCGAGCTTGGTCTCGATCTGCTTGGTGAAGCCACTCTTGTACAGGAAGGTGTCGGTCACGATGAAGGCGCGCTTCTTGCCCATGACGGCGCCCAACTCGTCGAGCGCCACGGGCATGCAGTCGCGCTTGAAGTAGACCTTCTCGGGCACGCGGTACCACAGCATGTTCTCTCGCCTCTCTGCCACCGTCTTGATGTTGATGAGGTGCTTGACGCCCACGTTCTCGCTGACGGAGTTGCCACCCCAGGAGCCGCAGCCCAGCGTGAGGGACGGAGCCAGATGGAAGTTGTACAGATCGCCAATGCCGCCCTGGCTGGACGGGGTGTTGACCAGGATGCGGCAGGTCTTCATCGCGGCAGCATGCTGGGCCATCTTCTCGGTCTCATGCGTGTCGATGTAAAGCGAGCTCGTGTGACCATAACCACCGTCGGCAACAAGCTGCTCGGCCTTAGCGATGGCCTCATCGAAGGTGGCGGCATGGTACATAGCCAGCACCGGCGAGAGCTTCTCGTGAGCAAACTCCTCGCTGATGTCGACGCTCTCGACCTCACCAATGAGGATCTTGGTGCTGTTTGGAACATCGACGCCAGCCATCTTGGCGATGGTGGCGGCGCGCTGGCCCACGATGCGAGCGTTGAGCTTGCCGTTGATGATGATGGTCTTGCGAACCTTGTCCAGCTCCTCGCCCTGGAGGAGGTGGCAGCCGCGACGCTCGAACTCGGCACGCGCCTCGTCGTAGACGTCGTCAAGCACAATCACGCTCTGCTCGGAGGCGCAGATCATGCCGTTGTCGAAGGTCTTGGAGTGAATGATGGAGTTGACAGCCATGCGCACGTCGGCAGTGCTGTCGATGATGGCGGGCGTGTTGCCCGCACCGACGCCCAGCGCCGGGGTGCCCGAGCTGTAGGCTGCCTTCACCATACCCGGGCCACCGGTGGCCAGGATGATGTCGGAGTCGGACATGAGGGTCTGGGTGTTCTCGAGCGAAAGTGCCTCGATCCAGCCGATGAGATGCTCAGGGGCACCGGCGGCCACAGCAGCGTCGTTGACGATGCGGGCGGCCTCTGCCGTGCACTTCTTGGCACGCGGATGCGGGCTGATCATGATGGCGTTGCGAGTCTTCAGCGCGATGAGGCACTTGAAGATTGCGGTGGAGGTGGGGTTGGTCGTCGGGATGACCGCACCAATCACGCCGATGGGCTCGGCAATCTTCTTGATGCCGGCCACGGGGTCCTCTTCGATGACGCCGCAGGTCTTGGTGTTCTTGTACGCATTGTAGATGTACTCGGAGGCATAGTGGTTCTTGGTGACCTTGTCTTCCACGCAGCCCATGCCGGTCTCCTCCACGGCCATCTTGGCCAGGGGGATGCGGGCCTTGTTGGCAGCCATGGCCGCCGCAAAGAAGATCTTGTCCACCTGTTCCTGAGTGAAGGTCGCATAGACCTTCTGCGCCTCGCGCATGAGAGCGAGCTTCTCGGGGAGCTCCTCGTTGCTCCTCACGACAAGCGCCGCCCCGTCGTCGAAGACAGTCTTGGTCTCTTCGGACATTGGCATTCCTCCTTCGTTTGGTTTTGCTGAGTTGTGCCTGTCGTACATTTTAGACCGACTAGTCAATTCCGCTTAGGCCGCATCCGTTTTCACCACTTCGGACACAGAAAGGACTATCCACTAGATACGTTTGACCATATCTAGTGGATAGCACTCCGGCCGATCTCAAGACCAGCGGGCGAAGTCGTCGGGAGCCAGCATGTCGGGCACCATCACGGTGATGAAGCCGCCTGCGACGCCGGCGCGCACGCCCGAGAGGCTGTCCTCAAAGACCAACGTGTGAGACGGGTCAACGCCCATAGCCGCCGCCGTGTTGAGGAAGATGTCGGGTGCAGGCTTGGGGTTGGCCATGCCCACGCCGGTGAAGCGCTCGCCGATGTAGTCGCCGACGCCACCGTTCTCGAGGTTCATGTTGATGACGTCGAGCGAGCTAGAGGAGGCGACAGCCATGGGGATGCCTTGCTCGGCCAGGTAGGCAAGCAGCTCATCGAGACCCGGCTTCTTCGGCGCGCCCTTCTTGAGCTCCTCGTGCACCATCTCGTAGGCCTTCTCGCGCACATACGTGGCGTCAGCCTCCGGCGCATAGCGGTTAATAATCGCCTCCATGCTCTTTCCCGACGTGCCGCGCACCGCGTCGGCAAGGCCCTCGGGGTACTCGATGCCGATGGTTGCCAGGACGGGCTCCCACGTCCGCGTCCAGATGGGCTCCGTGTCAAACATCAAGCCGTCCATATCAAAGATTGCGCCATCGATCATCGAGCATCCCTCCTCGGTAACGTGCTCATCCTTCCCTGTCTCCCAGTCTAACGGTTGCATTGAACGCTCCGTGGTTGCACCGAGCATAAGCAGCGAGCTTGTCGGGGGACGGAGCTACGGAAAGCAACGAACATCACGTTAGCGCGACAAAAGGGATTACCTCCCCGCCGCGCTCGGCAGGGAGGCAATCCTCTCACAGTGGCCGGGTATTCGCTGGACTCTATTCGGTGCGGTACTTCTCCACGGCCGCCAGCACGATGTCGTCGGCGCGCTTGCAAAGCTCGTCAGTCGGCGCCTCGGCCAGGATGCGCACCAACTCTTCGGTGCCGCTTGCGCGTACGAGAACACGACCGTTGCCCTCGAGGAACTTCTCGGCCTCCTCCACGGCAGCGAGCACCTCTGGCGCCGCCATGGTCGCCTTCTTGTCGACCACAGGCACGTTGATGAGCAGCTGCGGATACAGCTTGACAGGACGCACGAGCGTCGAGAGGGTCTCCTTCTCAGCGCGGATGACCTCCATGATGCGCAGGCTTGTCATGATGCCGTCGCCGGTGTTTTCGATATCGCCGAAGATGACATGGCCACTCTGCTCGCCACCCAGACTGTAGCCGTTCTGGCGCATGCAGGCGTAGACATACTTGTCGCCCACGTCGGTCTTCTCAGCGTTGATGCCAATCTCCTCAAGTGCCTTGAACAGGCCAAAGTTGCTCATGACGGTCGGTACGACCGTAGACTTGGAGAGGCCGCCGTGCTTGTTGAGATAACGTCCGCAGAGGTAGAGGATGAGGTCGCCGTCGACCACGCGGCCGCGCTCGTCCACGGCAATGCAGCGATCGGCGTCGCCGTCGTACGCAAAGCCCACATCAAGGTTGTTGCGCAGCACGTAGGACTGCATCTCCTCGATATGCGTGGAGCCGCAGTTGACGTTGATGTTGAAGCCATTGGGTGTGTTGTTGAACACGTAGACGTCGGCGCCAAGGGCGTCGAAGACCGGCTTGGCAACAGAACTCGCTGCACCGTTGGCGCAGTCAAGGCCCACCTTCACACCCTGCAAGGAGAAGTTCGCGCTTGCGATGAGGTACGCAATGTAGCGGTTGCGACCCTGCATGAAGTCAACGGTGCAGCCAATCTTGTCACCCGTGGCCAGAGGGACGTCAATCTTGCCGTCGATGTAGTCCTCAACGAGCTTAAGCACCTCGTCATCCATCTTCTCGCCGTTAGTGTTAACGAGCTTGATGCCGTTGTCCGAGAAGGGGTTGTGGCTGGCCGTGATCATGATGCCGCAGTCAAAGGCGCCGTTAGCCGTGACGTAGCTCACGCCCGGAGTGGGGATGACATGGAGCATGTACGCATCGGCGCCGCTCGCCACGAGGCCAGCCACCAGCGCGGACTCGAACATATAGCTCGAACGGCGCGTGTCCTTGCCAAGAACAATACGAGCCTTTTTATCGGTGCGGGCCCCGTAGTACCAGCCCACAAAGCGTCCGATCTTGAACGCGTGGTCAACGTTGAGGCCCTCGTTGGCCTTGCCACGGAATCCATCAGTCCCGAAGTACTTCAACTTCATTTCTCGCTCCTTCTCTGCTTCGGTGGGATGTGAACGTAGCCCATTCTACCAGCGACCGTCCCTCCATGCGTATTCCGTCATTCCCTGCTAATCGACGCCAATCCTGAGTCGCACGAGCAGACACGAAAAAAGCCCGCCGGATAACCGACGGGCCTTGGTGGTGCATATGCTCCAGAAGCTTTAACGCTTGGAGAACTGCGGGCGCTTACGAGCCTTCTTCAGGCCGTACTTCTTGCGCTCGACGGCACGGGAGTCACGGGTGAGGTAGCCGGCCTTCTTGAGCTCGGCACGATACTCGCCAGCCTCGAGAAGGGCGCGAGCGATGCCCAGACGAAGGGCGCCGGACTGACCGGTAATGCCGCCGCCATCCATGTTGGCGAAGACGTCAAAGCGGTCAGCGGTCTCGGTCAGCACGAGCGGAGCAATGGCGTTGTCAACGAGCTGCTGACGGCCAAAGTAATCCTTGGCGTCGCGGCCATTGACGGTGATCTTGCCGGTGCCAGGGATAAGACGGACGCGGGCGACGGCCTCCTTACGACGGCCGGTACCCATGTAAACTGCGGTGTTATCAGCCATCGGTTACGCCTCCAAATCGATCTTGACGGGGTTCTGAGCCTGGTGCGGATGCTCGGGGCCAGCATAGACCTTGAGCTTCATGCCCTGCTTGCGGCCAAGGGTGGTGTGCGGAAGCATGCCCTTGATGGCGTGCTCGACAACCCACTCCGGCTTCTTGGCCATGGCGTCCTTGTAGGACTCGGTCTTGAGGCCACCAAGGTAGCCAGAGTAACGCCAGTAGGACTTGTGATCAGCCTTGACGCCGGTCATGACGACCTTGTCGGCGTTGATGATGACCACGAAGTCACCGGTGTCGGTGTGGGGGGTGAACTGGGGCTTGTCCTTGCCGCGCAGAATCATGGCAGCACGGGTGGCGAGACGGCCGAGGGTGGCGCCATCGGCGTCAATGAGCACCCACTTGCGCTCGACCTCGCCCGGCTTGGCGTAATGAGTCGACTTAGTCACTTGACTCCTCCATTGATACGTGTGGTGCGATGCCCCCTGGACTGGGCTTCGCGTGCTTGTTTTCTCAGAGAGTACGGGGCTCTGCAAAAGAAGCCCTAAAAGTATACAGCGACGCATTCCCTGATGACCCCACACTTTATCTCCACACAACCCGTTCACAGGTCGCCCTTCTCAGGACCGCAGAATGGGGTATAAAGCACTCAATACCAACTACAGAGGAGCATCCCATGACTGATAACGCGCTGGTACTTGAGGGCGGCGGTTTTCGCGGCATGTTCACCGCGGGCGTCCTGGACGTGTTGATGGAAAACGGAGTGTATAACTTCTCCAGCGCGTGGGGCGTCTCGGCCGGGGCAATTGCCGCCTCGAGCTTCAAGAGTCGTCAGATCGGCCGCAGCATGCGCATCATGCTCGCGTTTCGAGATGATCGGCGCTTCATGTCACTCTGGTCATTTGCTACCACGGGCGACATTGCCGGCAGTGAGTTTCTCTATGACGAGGTGCAGAACCGCCTTGACCCCATCGACCTCGACGCCTTTACCAAGAATCCGCTCCGCATGTACGCCGTAGCCACCGACGTGGTATTTGGCACCCCAGCCTACCTGCCCTGCATGAACATGCCGGAGGACATCGTCAAGGTGAAGGCCTCGGCGTCGCTTCCGCCCGTATCGCGCACGGTGGAGATTGACGGGCATCGCTATCTCGACGGGGGCACCACCGACTCCATCCCCTACGAGGTCGCGCTGGGCATAGACGGAGCCGCGCGGGTTGCCGGCCACACCCCCGCTGACAAGGCACTCATTGTCATGACGCAGCACCGTGCCTACCATAAGACGCTCAGCCCGCTGACGTACGAGTACCTAGCGCTGCGCTCGCACCGCTATGATGACTTCCCCTATTACGTGAAGGCCCTCCAGACACGCGCTGACCGCTACAACGCCATGCGCGAGCGCCTCTTTGCGCTGGAAGCTCAGGAGAACAGCCCCATACTGGTTGTCGCACCCGAAAAGCCTGTTGAAGTGGGCGTCAGCGAGAAGGACGGAGGCAAGCTGCTCGACCTCTACCTGCAGGGCCGCAGCCAAGCAACACAGCGCCTTGACGAGATTCGCGCCTTTTTGGGGTAACACGCGTAGACAGACGAAAAAGCGAGCCGGGCCGCCTCCGAGAGACGGCCCGGCTCGCGTTCGGACGTGTAAATCCCTACACCTTATCCTTGTCGCGCACGACGAAGTCGGCAACCTTGTCTCCCACAGCGAGGACGGCGTCAGATGCCTTGCCCGTAACGGCCTCGACCACACCGAGCACCTCGTCGCCCGACACCTTGCCGTCGCCGTCGGCGTCAAAGCCCTTCTTGACCTCGTCGACTGCCTCCTTGGCTGCGTCGGCCGTCTCCTTCACGCGGCCAGCAAGCGCGTCGACGACCTCCTTGACCTCAATCTTGCCGTCGCCATTGGCATCCAGTGCGGCCTTGCCCTGCTCGATGAGGTCGTTCGCGGTCTCCTTGATATCCATTTCGGCTCCAATCCTTGTCGGCATGCGGGACACATCAAGTATACGTGTTAGCACTTCTTGTCTATCGATAAGCGCCTCGAAGGGACTTGATAAAAGGGCGACCAAGCCGTAAATTGGCTCGGTCGCCCTGTAGCGTATGGTGGAGGTGCGGAGAATCCGCGTCTTGCCTTCGGCAATCCGCATTCGCTCGACGGGCTGACGCCCGTCTCCCGCGTCGCCTACGGACAGGCCGCCGGCCTGTCCGCTTAACGGCTCCGCCCTGCACAGAGTTCGATTCTCCGCTACGCACAAGAAAGCGGGCCACGGCTGCGATGCGCCGTGACCCGCTGATTCATCATGGTGGAGGTGCGGAGAATCGAACTCCGGTCCAAAGCAGTCCCCTGACAGGTGTCTCCAGGCTCAGTCATCAGTTAGGTCTCGAACGCCGCGCACCTGATGGCTCGCGCTTGGCGTTCCAGCTGGTTCAGTCTTTTCCGCGGGCATACCAACTACGTCCCTTGGAGCATCTCCCTGGAATGACGCGTCCCCGGCGACGGGAGCAATCCCCGGTTCAGCGGCTGCGGTTTAATTAAGCAGCGAGGGCATAGCCCTGATAAGAGTTGTCGTCAATTCAATTTGACGGTACCCCTGTTTAACGTGGCGAGGAGACCACGGCCTGCTGCCCATCTCAGAACCACCCTGTCGAAACCAGTCACCCCCATGAGATGGAGTGGGGAATAACCGCCACCATGCGAATGTCAAAGTACAGCCCGAGGAATCGGGTGGTGCTAGTATACCCACTTTTCCCCTGTCCGTGCCTGACGCGCCATCGATGTTGAAAACCCCGACGAGCGGGGGTTTTCAACGCCCTGTCGAACGGGTTGATAAGCCTCGTTTTCACCAAAGACGCGTACGCGCCGTCCGTGTTTCTGCACCATCGCGCGCACCTTAGCATGCGTTGTCGGCTTGTTTACCTGCGGTTTTTCACATCTCTGTATACGGTTTGCCTTCTTATTGCATCTGCTTCAATCACATGTTAGCCACTCATCGCACAAAAAAGCGAGGGACGCCGAAGCGCCCCTCGCGGACCTATCTCCCTTGCACAAAAAGCGCCAGGAAGCGTTTGTTACTCCTCGACCAGCTCGAACATATCCGGGCCGACTCCGCAAACCTCGCACACGAAGTCATCAGGCAGCTCGGGGGTGTCGACGGTGACCTCCCAGCCACAAACGGTGCAACGGAACGTATAGGTCTCTTCAGCCATGACGTCCCTCCTTTCTCCCTCTCCAATAGAAGTGCGCCGCATACGTATGCCAGACGCATGGCTGCAGCTTACCATCTTTATGCCGTCGCGTCATCAGTGAAACGCTGTCAAACGCAAACGGCTGCGGAACCCTTTACTCGGCCACGTAACTCGACGCCTTGGGCGGCGTCTTTCCCTTGAGCGTGGAGTGATAGTAGGCGTACGTCAACGGCGTCGCGTCGGAGAGCACCTCGGCATCCTTCACCTCGCCCACAAAGATCATGTGCGTGCCCACGTCAAGCGTCTGCACAACCTTGCAGGCGATGACGCACGCCGCGCATGTCGGCGTATAGGGGTCGCCCAGAATCGTCTCGGCGCACTCGATGCCACCGAACTTGTCAAATGCCGTGGAGGTCCTGAAGCCGAAGCGCCCGATATAGGGCATGTCGGCCTCCTCGGTGATGGGGCACAACGCAAAGTGGCCAGCGCGCTCGATGACGCCCTCGGTATGGTTCTGCTTGTTGACCACCACCTGCACCTGCAGCGGCTCGCTCGTGAGCTGCAGGCCCGTGTTGATGATGCACGCGCCGTAGTCGTCGCCGTCCTTTGCCGAGACTACGTACAGCCCGGAAGAGAACTTGAACATTGCCTTGGTATCCATGCGACTCTCCCTCCTCGAGCCCAGCCCCAGTGGCTGGGACTGCTTTTCTCTATGCTAGCGGCTACGCTCCTTAAGCGCGCGCTGAATGTCGCGGTTGACCTGCTTTTGTGCAAGGTCGGCCCGCTTGTCGTAGCTCTTCTTGCCGCGTCCCATGCCAATCTGCACCTTCACGCGGTTGTGCTCGTCAAAGTACATCTCAAGCGGCACGAGCGCGAGGCCCTTGGTGCGCAGCCGCTGGTCAAGCGAGTCGATCTGGCGGCGGTGCAGCAGCAGCTTGCGGCGCCGGTCGGGATCAACGTTCCACACGCCACCGTTGGAGTACGGGTGGATATGCATGCCCACCAGCCACACCTCGCCACCTCGGATGATGCAGAACGAATCCGTAATCTGCGAGGCACGCTCGCGCAGGCTCTTGACCTCGGTGCCTGTCAGCTCGATGCCCGCCTCATAGGTATCAAGGATCTCGTAGTCGTGATGCGCCACGCGATTCCTCGAGATGGTCTTCTTGCCCTTCTTGCCAGGGACGGGCTTTCCCGACTGCTTAGTTGGCATCGCTGTCCTCCTCATGGATGAGCGCAAGCAAAGCCATGGCCGCCTCCTCACCCACCAGGTCGCGCGCGCGAAGGGTAAGGTTGGTCGCCACGTCTCGCTGCCCCATGGCCGCAGCGTCCGCGGCACACATCAAGAGGCAGATGGCAATCTCGGCGTTGGCCGCATCGGGCAGGCCCTCGGCCGCGAGCAGCTCGGCCGCCTCCTCGTCGCTTACCGAGTCGGGGTCACGATCGGTGCCGGCAGCTTGGTCGAGCGCCGCCTCCAGCGTGGTGTCGCCCGTATCAAGCCTGCGTGCGGCCCGGAGCGCCGCCGCGGCTGTCCGCGGCTTCTCCGACACCTGGAAGTACTCGGCAAACGTCAGGTATGCACGCACCAGATGCGAGGCCTCACTCGCGCGCTCAAACACCGAATACGTCAAGGCGAGGTACTCCCGCATGTCGCCCGCCACACGGAACAGATCGGCGAGGTTCAGGCGGTGCTCGCAGCCCATCGGGTTCCAGCGCACGGCCTGCTTGAGGGCCTCGGTCGCGTGGTCGTAGTCACCAACGTGAATGTCGGCGAGTGCCAGGTCTGCGTACAGGCGGTCGAGCGGCTCGCCCACGTCGCGCAGCTCGCGCGGGTCTTCCTCCACGCGACGATACGCGAGGCGTTCGAAGATCGTGGGGAAGCTGAACCACTGCAGCGTCTCGGTGGTGGGACAGTTGCGGTCAACGTATTCCTCGGCATCCTCCGCCAAGCGTGCAAGAAGCTCGCGCGCCGACTCGTCCTGCCCCTGTATCAGCAGGCCTTCGGCGCGCATCAGTTCTTCGGTCAACGTCGTCTGACTCATACGGGTCTCCTTTATCAAAGCTTTCTCATCAGTCTACCCGATACCGCCTCAGGCGAACGTCGCGCCTATCGCACGCTTGCGAGGGCGAAGTCGATCTGTCCACGCTCGGGCGAGGCGCCGGTTATCTCAACGGCAATGCGCTGGCCGAGTCGCCAAGTTCTGCCCGTCGCCTCGCCGATCAGCATCATGCGCTCGTCGTCATAGGCAAACCATTCCTCTCCCAGAGCCCGAGTGGGAAGCAGGCCCTCCGCACAGGTATCGTCGAGCATGACAAACAGCCCGTAGCGCTCGCACCCTACCACCACGCCTGAGTAGCGTTCACCTATGCGTTCAAGATACAGCTGCGCCATCTTTGCCTTCTGGGAATCACGTGAGGCGAGGTCCGCAACGCGCTCTTGGTCAGAGCAGGTGCGGCAGAGCTGGGGCAGCACCTTGGCCACCTCGCGCTGCTCGCGCGAGGTCAGCTCACCTTTGAGGTACGCCTTGAGAGCGCGATGCACGATGTCGTCGGGATAACGCCGAATAGGCGAAGTAAAGTGACAGTACGCCGAGGCGCCCAGCGCATAGTGGCCGTCATTGCGCGGCAGGTAGATGGCTCGCTTCTGCGCACGGAGAAGCAAGGCGTTTGCCACATACTCTCCTCCCGTGCCACGAGCTTTGCCCAAGACCTCCTGTATCGCGGAAGGCACGCCAGCGACCACGCGCTCAGCCAATGCGTTGTCAACCAGGCCGAGCTCGCGAAGGAGCGGGATGGTCGCCGCCAAGTCTTCGGGAGCTGGACGCTCGTGCACGCGGTATGCCGCGGGGGCGTCGACGTCCGACAGCATCTTTGCCACGGCCTCGTTTGCGAGAAGCATCGCCTCCTCAACCAGCGAGGTGGCTGCCGTGCGCTCGCGTACGCTCACGCCCGTGGGCCGCCCTTGGTCATCGAGCAGCACTTTTGCCTCACGCGTGTCAAAGTCTATGGCGCCACGACGCTCCCTTACCGCGCGACGCAGCTGCGCCACCTCGTCAAGCGCCACGAGCGCGTCGGCAACCTCCCACGCAGACCCGCACGCGACCGGCAGCTCGTCAGGCTCCAACTCCTTGCGTAGCAGGGAATCAACCTGGTCGTAACTCAAACGGGCATGAGAATGGATAACCGATGAGCACGCCTGCGCACCAGTCACCTCGCCGTGGGCATCAAGCTGGAGAAACACCGTCATGCACAGACGGTCCTCCCCTGGCCTGAGCGAGCACACGTCGTTGCAGAGCTCCTCAGGAAGCATGGGGATGACGCGGTCAACCAGGTACGTCGAGCACGTGCGCAGGCGCGCCTCGACGTCTATCGACGAGCCCCACGGCACGTAGTGCGTGACGTCAGCGATGTGCACGCCCACCTCGTAGCCGCCATCATCAAGGCGGCGCACGCTCAGGGCATCGTCAAAGTCCCGCGCATCGGCGGGGTCAATCGTCAGCGTGCAGAGACCACGCAGGTCGCGCCGTGCTGCGTCGCTACGCAACTCCGCACCAGCATCCACGCGCAGGTTACGCGCCTCCCTGAGCGCCGCGTCAGGAAAGACCGTGGACAGCCCGTGGCTCGCGATCACGGACTCCACCAGCATGTCGAGGTCCATGGCGCTGCCGACGCGCCGATCGATTGTGGCAACGCCTGCGGACTGCCTCGTGGGATACTGCAGGATCCGCGCACTCACCACGTCGCCTTCGCTCACCTGCAGACGCTCGGGCGAGTCGTCCTCAGGCAGCACGAAGAAGTCGTGCCTCAGGCGACCGTCAAGCGGAACCACCACGCCCAGCGGCTCGGCCTTCTCATAGGTCCCCAGAAACGATGAGGTCGCACGCTGGAGCACGCCGTGAACCACGGCCTGCTCGGGGCCAGGACCGCGCCTGACGAGTGTCACCTGAACCTCGTCGCCGTCCATCGCCTCGTGAAGCCCACCACGGGCCACGCTAAAGCTTCCCTCGGGCGTCTCCACCGTTGCCACGCCAGGACGCACCACGCGCACCCTACCCGTCAGGGTCAGGCGCGGCTTGCGCACCGGTGTGCGACGATTTCCGCTTCTCTGTGACCGTTTACGTGCCATCAGACCTCCCAAATGGAAGGGCGGAGGCGAAGCACCAACGCCTCGCCTCCGCCCTTGAACGTGTCTTTCCAGTTGCCTTACACCTTGAGGAAGCGCCTCATGGCAATGGCAGAGCCAAAGAGGCCCAATAGAAGGCCAATTACCAGCAAGCCAGCGTACGTCTGCAGGACGATGTTCATGGGAACCTCGAACGACAGGAACTGCAGGCTGCTCTCGAGCTTAGGAACCAGGTAGCTCATGCCACCGTGCAGGGTGCCGATGGCCAGGATGGCGCCAAACAGTGCCTCGAGGATACCCTCCATGACGAAGGGCCCACGGATGAAGCTGTTTGAGGCGCCCACCAGGCGCTCGATGGCAATCTCACGACGGCGAGCCGCGATGGCCAGGCGAATCGTGTTGTTGATGAACACGAAGGCAACAAAGGCCAGCAGGGCCACCAGCACGAGCGCGGCGATGCGGATGTAGTTGGTCACGCTGAACAGGCGCTCCACCGTCTCACGGCCATACTGCACCGAGGACGCGACATTGTCCGGGTCATCGCAGACCGTTGCAAAGCTGCTGTCGGCAATGAGGCGCTCGGCAACAGACTGCACGAGCTGCGGGTCGTCGAGCTTGATGACCAGCGAAGCCGGCACCGGGTTCTCGCCGTCAAGGGCGGCGACCGCGTCGGCTGCGTTGCGGTTGGTCATGGTCTGCTTGTACTCCTGCAGCGCCTCGTCCTTGCTCTTGTAGGTGACGGACTCGACGTTGTCCCACCCCTCGATACGGGTGCGGAGCGCGTCTACGTCCTCCTGCAGGGCGTCGTCGGACAGGAACGCCTGGATGGTAACGCGGTCCTCGACGTTGCCCACGATGCTGGAGAGCATCGCGGAGCCGAGCACGAACGTGCCAATGATGAAGAGCGACAGGAAGATGGTGACGACGGCGCCAAACGAGGTTGACCAGTTCCTACGGAAGTGATGGAAGGCCTCGCGCGTGGAGTAACCGATATTAGAGAACACCATAATTGCCGTACCCTCCCCTCTCCTGATCGCGGACCAGCTGGCCAGCCTCAAGCGCAAGGACGCGCCTGCGCATGCTGTCGACCATGGCCTGGTCGTGGGTGGCCACGACCACCGTTGTGCCCGTGCGGTTAATGGCGTCAAGCAGCCTCATGATGCCCAGCGAGATGGCCGGGTCAAGGTTGCCGGTAGGCTCGTCGCAGATGAGCAGCGGCGGGCGGTTGACCATGGCGCGCGCAACCGAGACGCGCTGCTGCTCGCCACCGGAGAGCTGGTCGGGATAGGCATCCATGCGGTCAGCCAGGCCGACGAGGCGCAGCACCTCGGGCACCTGAGCCTTGATAACCGACTTAGGCTTGCCGATGCACTCCAGCGCGAAGGCCACGTTCTCGTAGGTGGTCTTGTCCGGAAGCAGCTTGAAGTCCTGGAATACGCAGCCAATCTGGCGGCGCAGGTACGGCACCTTCCAGTTGCGCATCCTCGTCAGGTCTTGGCCGGCGACCATGACCTTACCCTTCGTCGCACGCAGCTCGCGGTTGAGCAGGCGGATGAAGGTGGACTTGCCGGAGCCCGAGTGACCCACGAGGAAGACGAACTCGCCCGGATAGATATCGAGGCTGACGTTGTCCAGTGCGGGCTTGTTGGGCTGGGCGGGATAGATAACGGTTACGTTCCTGAGCGAGATGGTAGGGGTGCCCTCACGAGAGACCACAGGAGCCGGCTCGTCGATAAGCGGACGAACACCGGTGACATCCTGATTAGCTACGGCCTCCTGAACGACCTCGGGGGCCGGCTCAGGCATTGGCGCAGGCTCGGCCAGCGGATCGGGCACCGAAGCGGCGTCCAGCATGGGCTCAGCCAGCGGATCGGGCACTGAGAACGCGCCTGTCCCACGCTCAGCTTGAGCATTTACCATAGGCTCTGCCTCCTCAACGGTCTCTTCAACTGTCTCTGTCACGAGCGTCTCTACGGGCTCTGGCGCCGACACGGCGGTGAGGCTGCTGAAGATTGCGTTCAGCTCGTCCTCGTCAACGGCGAGGTAATCCGTCGTTTCCACCTCTGGCGTCTGCAGGGTCTCTGTTGCGTTTTGCTCCAGATCCTCCGCACCCTGTCCCTCGCTATTGCGAAAGTGGCTAGCCACAAGAGCTCCTTTCCTTCGTTTAGGCGATGCTGACAGATAGATGAATTTTACCAGTTGCAAGCAGACCTCCTGCTAACTGGCCTAAACGCACATAACACTGTGAAGAGAGCGTGACCGAGTGACATTTGACGGCACCCGCGCCACCGCTGCGGTCTGGAAGCGCTGCCGCGTCCGCAGCGAGGACCACTATCGGCTGCCGACCGCCCAGCGATGGTACGCCACGATGAACTTGTCCAGATCGCCGTCGGAGAGAACGGAGTCTACGTTTCCCGTCTCTACCTCGGTACGCAGGTCCTTCACCAGCTGATAGGGATAGAGCACGTAGCTCCTGATCTGGTTGCCCCATGAGATGTCGTGCTTGGGGCCACGGAGCTCGTCCATCTCGGCAGCCCTGCGCTCAAGCTCCATCTCGTAGAGCTTGGAGCGCAGCACGTTCATGGCAAACGCCTTGTTCTGCAGCTGGCTGCGCTCGTTTTGGCAGGTGACCACAATTCCCGTGGGAAGATGCGTGATGCGTACCGCCGAGTCAGTCGTGTTGACGCCCTGGCCGCCATGGCCATGACTGTGGAAGACGTCAATTCGCAGGTCGTCGGGGTTGATGTCCACCTCGATGTTGTCAGGCAGCACCGGGAGCACCTCAACGCCGGCAAAGGTGGTCTGACGACGCTTCTTGGCGTCGGTTGGCGAGATGCGCACCAAGCGATGCACGCCCTGCTCCGCGCGGAGCATACCATAGGCGTTGTGCCCCGATACCGTGAACATGGCCCGGTCAAGGCCGATGGCTTCTCCCGCAGGAGCGTCGTTTACCGTCACCTTCCAGCCGCGCCGTGCACAATAGGCCTGGTACATCCTGAAGAGCATGGCACACCAGTCCTGCGCCTCAAGCCCACCCTGGCCCGGCGTCACCGTGACGATCGCGTCACCATGGTCGAGCTCATCGCTGAACCAGCTAGCGAGCTCGAGCTCACCCAGGTCCTGAGCCAGCTCTTCGCACAGCTGCGCCGCCTCGATGACGAGGTCCTCATCGTCCATCTCGTCACCAAGCTCAAGCGCGGTCTTCGCGTCGTCCAGCTTTGCACGCGCGGCGGCAAGCGCCGACACATCTTCGCGGGCGCGCGTCAGGCGCTCCATCACCACGCGCGCCTGTTCGGCATCGTCCCAGAACCCCGGAAGAGCGCTCTGCTCCTCCAGGCTTGCGATTTCCTTGCGACGGTCATCGATGTGCAGGTACCCCTCGACCTCGCCCAGACGCGTCTCGAGCGCCTGGACGTCGGGCCGAATAACGTCAGCCATCCTATCGTGCCCCCGGGCGTCCGTGGCAATTCTTGAACTTCTTGCCGCTTCCGCACGGGCAGGGGTCATTGCGTCCCACGCCCACAAAGATGTCAGGGTCGTCTGCCTTGCGATACGTCATCGGCTTTGCCGGCTGCGTCGCCGCGGGAGCGGCCTGGCCAGAGGCCGGGCGCGGGGCCGGGGTGGCCTTGCGCCCTTGATCGCCGTCAACGTCAGCGGGACCGGAGAACCGCGCGCCACGCAGCGAGTCAGGCTCAGGGGAGGCCATGGGAGCCACGGCAAGCTCAAGATGGAGAATCGTACGCAGGAAGTCCTCGTACATGGTGTTGACGAGCTCGGTAAACGCCGCGTAGGCCTCGCTCTTGTACTCCACCAGCGGGTCGCGCTGACCAAAGCCGCGCAGGCCAATGCCCGTCTTCAGGTAGTCCATCTCCTGCAGGTACGCCATCCAGCGCGTGTCGATGACGCGCAGCATGACCTGCGTGGTCAGCTGATGCATAATCTCGGGCGACAGGCGCTCGGACTTCTCGTTGTAGCAAGTGTCCACGAACGCGTCCACGACATCGATGATGTCGCTCTGGTTCATGGAGGACGAGAGCTCGGACATGTCGTCCCTGCCCGTCAGCTCAACCACCCAGCGACGCAGGCCGGTGAGGTCCCACTCGCTCTGGGGCACGCCCTCGGGGCAATACTCCTCGACCTTACGCTGAACCGTGTCGTAGGTGACCTCGTTCACGTGCTCGGTGAGGTCCTTGCCGTCCAGAATCTTGTTGCGCTCCTCGTAGATGACTTGGCGCTGCTTGTTCATAACGTCGTCGTAGTCGAGAACGTTCTTACGCATGGAGAAGTTGATCTCCTCGACCTTGCGCTGGGCGCTCTCGACAGCCTTGGTCACCATCTTGGCCTGAATCGGCATCTCGGGCGGCATGTCGTACTTGTTCATCATGGCCGCGATGCGGTCCATGCGGTCGCCGCCAAACAGACGCATGAGGTCATCGTCGAGCGACAGGTAGAACTGGGTCTCGCCCGGGTCGCCCTGACGGCCAGAGCGGCCGCGGAGCTGGTTGTCAATGCGTCGGCTCTCGTGGCGCTCAGTACCAATCACGCACAGACCGCCGGCCGCGAGCACGCGCTCGCGCTCCTTGGCGCACTGCAGGCGGGCACGGCGCATGGCCGCGATGGCCTGAACCTGGCTGACAGGCTCTTGATCCTCCTTGACCTCACCCAAACCAGGCCATTCCCCGCCCTGCTCGACGGTGGAGATGGCGGCGTTGAGCTGCTCAGCCGAAACACCCTCGAGCGCAAACCCCTCGTCGCGCAGGTAATCGAGGGCAAGGAAGCTGGGGTTTCCGCCCAAAAGGATGTCGGTACCACGGCCTGCCATGTTGGTTGCGATGGTGATGGCGCCCTCGCGGCCAGCCTGTGCCACGATTGCGGCCTCGCGCTCGTGATGCTTCGCGTTCAGCACCTCGTACTCACCGTGGCGCACACCATGCTTCTCGAGGATGCGCGCGAGACGCTCGGAGCTCTCGATGGAGACGGTGCCCACCAGGCACGGCTGGCCCGCACGGTGACGCGACACGACCTCATCGGCCACGGCGTTGAACTTGTAGTCGATGGTCTGGAAGACGAGGTCGTCGTTGTCCTTCCTGATGACCGGGCGGTTTGGCGGAATGGCCTGCACGGGCAGGTTGTAGATCTCGCGGAACTCCGCGTCCTCGGTCATGGCGGTACCGGTCATGCCGGCGAGCTTGTCGTACAGGCGGAAGTAGTTCTGCAGGGTGATGGTCGCGAGCGTCTGGTTCTCCTCGCGAACGTACACGCCCTCTTTGGCCTCGATTGCCTGGTGCAGGCCCTCGGAGTAGCGCCTGCCCTCCATGATGCGGCCGGTGAACTCGTCGACAATCTTGACCTCGCCGTCAACCACCACGTACTGCTGGTCGCGGTGGAACATGTACTCGGCCTTCAGCGCCTGCTGCAGATGGTTGACGAGCTGGCCCGACGGGTCGGCGTAGATGTCGTCCATGTTCAGCGCGCGCTCGATCTTGGCGAGGCCCACCTCAGTCGCCGCGATGGTGTGCTTTGCCTCGTCCATCTCAAAGTCAACGTCGGGCGTAAGGCCGCGCACGGCGCGGGCAAAGTCCTTGTACGTGGTCGCGGACTTGTCGCCCATACCAGAGATGATGAGCGGGGTACGCGCCTCGTCGATGAGGATGGAGTCGACCTCGTCCACGATGGCGTAGTGATGCCCACGCTGGACGCGCATGTTGCTGCGCGTAACCATGTTGTCGCGCAGGTAGTCAAAGCCAAACTCGGAGTTGGTGCCATACGTGAGGTCCGACTGATACGCCGGCTTCTTCATGTTCGGCCTCATGCCGTTTTGAAGAAGGCCCACGCTCATGCCCATGCGGCGATAGATCTGGCCCATCCACTCGCTGTCTCGGCGGGCCAGGTAGTCGTTGACGGTAACGATGTGCACGCCCTCGCCGGCGATGGCATTGAGGTAGCCAGCCAGCGTTGAGACCAGCGTCTTGCCTTCGCCCGTCTTCATCTCGGCGATCATGCCGCGGTGCAGGGCGATGCCGCCGATGAGCTGCACGTCAAAGTGCCGCTGATGGATGGTGCGGTCGCTCATCTCGCGCATCGCGGCAAACGCCTCGGGCAGCATGCTGTCGAGGCTCTCGCCGTTTGCGAAGCGCTCGCGGAAGAGGATCGTCTGACGCGCGAGCTCGGCGTCATCCATCTTGTCTGATGCGTAGTTTGGACCCAACTCGTTGATGCGCGCGGCGATCTTCTCGAATTCCTTAAGTTGACGGTCCGCGCCACGGGAAAGCAGCTTGGAAAGCAGTCCAGCCATATGAGCTCCTCTGCCAAGTTAAGGGCGATAACGCTCACCCAGAGATTCGTCCTAGAACACTCTAACAATAGGCTTGCGCAACATCTTTGCCCGCCGCGTCACACCACCAAAAGCGCACCTCATCGTCACCCTGTATACGCAAGTGTGCGCTTCTTCTTGGGCCCACCGCCTTTCCTTGCCTTTCCGCTCCCCATCGAGGGGATGATCTTGGCAATGGTGGCGCGCAGACTTGCCGACGGAGGCTCCCCAGTCTGCTCGAGCAGGGTTCTTGCGTACGAGAGATACACGTTGCGCGCATCCATGACGCGACCAGACATCTTGAGGGCCTCCACCAGCACGAGCACCACATCCTCTCTCATGCTGCTCGCCTCATGCGCGGCCCACGCCATTCGCACGGCAAGCGGCAGCAGGTCATCGCGCATCGCCGCCAATGCACCCGCAACCGAGACATCCACAAAGAGGTTCCGAAGCTCGCTGCGCCGTTGCTCGGCAGCTCCCGTTGCGTCGAACGGAGTTTCGCACAGATCGCCTCGATACAGCGCCGTCGCCTGTATGGCCAGGTCAACCACACGTCCGTCATCATCCTCTGCAAGCGCCGCATGCGAGAGCCTCTCAAACTGGTCCACGTCGCAAGCCACGATGCTCGTATCAAGCCCCACGACTCCATCTGACTTGCTTCCCACGAAGGGATCGATTCGTTTCCCGTCGTTCTTGCGCGTAATGACTCTCCTCACCGTGCTGGCGGCCTCGTAAATCTTCTGCCTCCCCACGTCAAAGTCCGCCTCCGGCCAGACGCACTCTACCAACTCGAAGCGTCTCATGATATGGCCGCGACGCATGGCAAGAAACGTCAAGAACGAGCGTGCCTTCCTTTGGGAGAAGCTCGTGCTCGGGATGAGCTCACCATTGACCCTCATGCTGAACTCCCCCAAGACATTGATGCAGACGGGCCGCTCAGGCTCTCCGAGGGGCTTATGAGCCGCCTGGACATTCGTCTCGGCAAGCATGACCTCTCGCGCAGCGACCTCTTCATCGTCTTCGCGCGTGCCGTGATTAGCCATCGCCTGGACCTTCTTGACCGCCCTGCGCGACATAGCCAACCAAGGCTTCGGAATCACCTCTCTGAAGGCCGCTGAGGCCCCTTCAAAGTCGTTACAGAGCACGTTCAGCAGCCAGACGACGTCCTGGGAGCCATTGGTGCGCGACAACACGCTGAGCTCGATGCTGTCTGCCACCTCTGCCTCTTGGCAAGCCATGAACGCTGCAAGGTCCCTAACCACCGAAGGGGTCGTTCTGCGAGCAAGGCTTGCAAGGCCGCTGTTATCTCCCAGCCCCATGGCAGCAAGCGCGTCCACCAGCCGCGCGATGAGCAACAGGTGGCGCCCATTTGTCCCAGTCAGCAGGTCAGCAGCCTGCACTGCCCTCACATGGGCCCTCGCAAAGGCCTTCTTGCGATTGTCGAGGACGGCAAGGGCCAGGAGCAGTATCGCCTGGATTCCGTCGTCTCCGACGCGCGAGGCACGCGCCACGACCTCCTCTGCGCCCTCAAACTCCTTTCCCCTGCCGACGAGCACGGTCATGAGGGGGCCGATCATAGACTGATACCTGACAAGCCGCTCAATCCCCGTCTGGGCCATCGTCGAACGCCCCTGCTCATGGGCCCGTAGCTCCTCCTCACGCGGAGTCTCCCCGATCAACGCCTGGGCAATCTCAAAGTCATCACAGAGCCATGCGGACACGAGGGTATGGGGCATGAGCCTCAGCGGGTCGTTCACGAGGAGCGCATATGCCTCCGTCGCCCTTCCCGCGAGGATGAACCTGCGGGCTTTGATGTGTCGCACAAGCGCGCGAGCCGTCTCGTCGTCATCGCCTCTGATGGCAACCTTCCCCGAAGGGGCGCAGCGGTCGAGGTTCCTGCACATACGGAGCAGCTCGACGATTCGCCGCTTCTTGGCCAGGTCAAAGGTGTCCTCACCAGCTGTACCTAGCGCGGCTTGGCTGCTTGGCACCACACTGGTATCCCCCACCCATGCCAACGCTTGGTCCGCCAGGGCTTGCTCCGGAGTACGCGGCAGTCCAAGATCACGATGGAGCTGAAGAGCCCTTTCGACCAAGGCAATCCTGCCGTCGCAAACCAGCTCCACACCCCACATACAGCAAATCTCAGCAACGACGCGGTCGCTGCAGAAGTCGCAGATCTCCGCAAGGCGCGCATAGTCACCGCGGGCAGCCAATGCGTACGCGGCATTCTCCACGGTTTCGGGCATGCGCCCGCACGCATCCTTGAGCTGTCCCACGCACTCCTCAAACACCCAAAGCTCTGACAGGCCAGCACACTCAAAGGTGCCCTGCACACGGTCTATTCCAAAGAAAGGCGTATCCCTGCTCAGCCAATCAAGCATCTCGGCATCAAGCCTAGCCACGACAGGCTGCAGTTCGTCGAAGCCGCCCGTACCCATCAGCATCATGGCCAAACGAAGCTGCTGGTCTTCAAGGGGCAGAGTCTCGCGCAACAGGCCGTTTGCTAAGGAGCCAACAGCCTTGCACCATGCCTTCCTCTTGCTATGAACCGAAGATGATTGGGTCGTGCCGTCAAACACCAAACATGCAATATCCCGCGTAGAGGTCACGCTCTCGAAGCCGTGCGTCTCGAGCTCCACGTGATACATCTCGATCAGATCGACAGACAACAAACGCTGGCAGGAGGCCATCTCCTCGGCAAGCGCCTCCCCCTCAGGACGGGTGCAAACCAGCACAAAGGTGTTGGCCGATACCATCCGCCCCAACGCCCGCTTGACCCGCGCCAGATCGCACTCCTCGATTGGAGGCAGGTCATCCACTACGACAGCCTTCGACCCGCCAGGCTCTGGCGTCATGGTCTTTACCTCGCGGGCAAGGGCCATCAGCTTGCGACACGCCCGTTCGCTCTCAATGCCTTCAAAGCTCTCATAGCGCGTGCAGTATCCCTGTTTCTTGAGATAGGCGAGTGCATCCTGCGCGAGCCACGTCTTGCCCATGCCACACTCGGCGCAAATGAACACGACACGCGCCTCAGGCTCCCCAGCCAGCACGCGAAGGCGAAATCTCCTTCCGACAATCTCGCTTCTTGTGAGCCCCGCCGTATTAAGCGACTGACCTGCGCCTTCCAAGCGCCCCTGTCGTTGTGTGGCCACCGCATCCATGCATGCCACCTCCTTTGATCTCCGTCATCGGTATTGACAATACCTAATGGCACAAAGATGGTGGCGTAATTTGAGCAAGACGTTCTGTTACGTCTGTGCAGAAATCTGCTAGCTTTCTGCCAGCATAATTCGTAGATTGACGGCACTATTGGATAAAACTCCTTCTTTATGCAAAAAAGGGGCGCCATCACCCAACCGGTGATGGCGCCCCTATCTAAAACGCAAAATGCCCCTTGTTGGTCAGCGACGTCCTGCTCTCCCACGGACTTCCTCCGCAGTACCATCGGCGCTCGGGGGCTTAACTTCTGGGTTCGGA
>OMWB01000019.1 GCA_900314645.1 uncultured Actinomycetes bacterium | reverse complement strand
GGTCAACATCCGCTTGAGGGGCAGCGCTGCCCCTCAAGCGGATGTTGACCAAACGGGCGTCCCAGGCGTCAACAATCGCCTTATCTGTTTGCTACACGCTCGCTGATGCGGTTCACGTGGAGCATGAGGTAGAGCTGCTCCTCCTTGGTGAGTTTGCCGCCGAGGCGCTGCTCAATGAGTGCGCCGGCCTTCTCCGCACAGTGGGCTGCCTGCGGATATCCGGCAACGACCTCGTCGTACAGTTAAAGCAGACGACCCGCTCCTTGTTGAGACATGGCTCAGGAAAGGGCAGGCTATCCACGAACCACGAATTCGTCCTACCACCTCGTTGCCCCAAGCGGTGCCCGAGCGGCCTAGCGATTGAGCCAGAGGAAGTCCATGTAGCGACGGTTCTGCTGCTCCCAGCTGGCCTCGCAGTGACGGCCACCCGCCTGGAAGTACGTCAGCGTCCGGGCGCCCCGCTGCTCAAGCGCCGTCGTAATGCGAGCTGTGGCCTTAGCCTCAGCGGAGTCTGTCGCTGGATCGGTCCCAGCGGGCACCCGACCCTTCTCGTCCTCGCCATACGAGAGGTACACGCTCGTGTCAGGGTTGACGTACGCGCCTCGCAGGTCACGCATCACAAACCGCTCGTACCAGTGCGCTCCTGCAGCTAGGCACGCGGCCTTGCCAAACACGTCATTGTGCACGATGACACCGTACAAGCTCATGATGCCGCCCATGCTGGAGCCGCCGATGCCCGTGGCCTCGCGGTGCGCCCACGTGCGCAGATTGGCGTCCACCCACGGTTTGATATCGTTGATGATCCACTGGAAGGTCTGCTCCCCCATCGGATTGATCTTGTGGCCCAAGAGTGTCCGCGCGTAGGGCCCATACTCATCCAGGCGGCTCTGCCCTTCGTGGCTGCACTCCATGCCCACCACGATCATCGGCTTTTCCCACGAGTCCAGGAAGCTCAATAGACCCCAGCTCTTGCCATAGGTTGCGCGCTCGTCAAAGAAGAGGTTGTGTCCGTCGAACATGTACATGACGGGATAGCGTTCCTGACTGGCGTCGTAGTCGCGCGGGAGGTAGATGTGTAGCAGGCGCGTCGCGTCCGCCGGTGGGTAGTACATTTCGTGGTAGAACACCATAAAACCCCCTGTCAAAGGCTTTTGACAGCCAATTATCGCCATGCGAGCGCCCTTGTCAAAGCCTTTGGGTGGTAAGGTCTAGGCACAACATGGCAGCATCGTCTTCAACAACACGGAAGGAGGGACGCGGTGGAAGTTGGAAAGCGCATTCGGGAAGAGCGCGAGCGGTTGGGCATCTCTCAGGAGAACCTCGCGCGGGAGGTCTTCGTCTCGCGCCAGACCGTCAGCAACTGGGAGACCGGCAAGACGTATCCCGACGTGCAGAGCCTGCTTCTGCTGAGCAACCTCTTTGACGTGTCCGTTGATTCACTCGTGAGAGGAGACGTTGAGGCCATGGAAAAGCAGATGGAGAACTACGAACTCGAACGCTATAAGATCAAGGCAAGCATGACGGTCGCACTGGGGCTGATTGCGGTTGGCGCCGTGATGCTCGCGCTGCTCAGAATGCGGGGCGAAACACTGACCTCGCCGTTTGGTATTGTCGCGCTGTTCCTTTTGCTTGCAGGTGTGGCGACATCGTTCATAGCCGAGCGCATCGAGAAACGCTACGACATCGAGACCATGCAGGAGGTCCAGGCCTTTCTTGAAGGCAAGGAGCCCGACGAGATCGAGCGCGAGCGTAGGATGCCAAAGGCGTTGCGCATAGCAATCCAAATGGTTGCCGGGGCCGCTGCGGCCGTGGTGTTCATGATGGTGGTATACCTCATCATCGCGGTGGTGATGCACCACTAGGGGCGAGGGCCCCGGTAAGCAGCATTTGTTGTGAGGCGAAGGATAGGCGCCTGGATGTCCAGGCGCCTATGCGCTCAGCACCTATGCGTTCAGGAATTCGCGAACGTGCTCGATGGCCAGATGCGCACGTGCGTCCAGAGCCTCCTGCGTGGCGAAGCCGATATGCGGCGCGAGCACGGTGTTCGGTGCATGCAGGATGCGAAGGTCGGGGTCAAGCGGCGGCTCCGTATCGAACACGTCGAGCCCCGCGCCAGAGATCGTGCCATTCTCCAGCGCCTCTGCCAGGGCATTGTTGTCAACCACCGGGCCTCGAGCCGTGTTGATGAGGATGGCGGTGGGCTTCATGAGCGCGATGCGGCGAGCATCAATCAGGTGGTGCGTCTCGGGAACCGCGGGCACGTGCAGCGTAAGGATGTCGGCCTGCGCGCAGAGCTCGTCAAGTGAGACGTAGGTAACGCCGTCCAGCTCACGCGGGGTGCGCGCCCAGCAGAGGAGCTTCATGCCAAAGGCACGGGCAATCTCCATCACGCGCTGCGCAATGGCACCATTGCCCACCACGCCGAGGGTCTTGCCGTGGAGCTCGCGGAAGGCGAGGCCGCTCTTGTCAGCACCCGCGCGCGTACGCGCGTCACACTCCACCAAGTGGCGGTACACGCTGATGGCGAGGCCAAAAGCCTCCTCGGCCACTGCATTAGTTGAGTAGCCGCTGCAGTTGACCACCTTGATGCCGTGCTCCTCGCAGTAGGCGAGGTCGATGTGGTCGAGTCCGGTGAAGGCTACCGAGAGCATCTTGAGGTCGGGCGCAGCAGCGAGGACCTGCTCCCCCACCGGCGCGTTGGCTACAACCAGCACGTCTGCGCCTTTGGCGCGTTCGGCAAGCACGTTCTGGTCAACCGAGCGCTCGGTGTAGTAGTCGTACGTATGGCCCTCAAGCTCATCCATCAGGCCTCTGACCAGCTGTTCATTTACGCCCAACGGCTCAATGATTGCGATATGCATGGCGCCTCCCCAGTATGTGCAAAACACTCAACACAACCCATTATGACGTGCTCACTGCGGCCTCGGGTGGCTAGATGCGGGCGACGCCGGTCTCGCGCGCGGCTGCGGCAGCCGCTGCGGCCACGGCATCCTTCACGCGTGGGTCAAAGGCCTTCGGCAGAATGTAGTCGGCTCGAAGCTCCTCGTCGCTGACTAGGCCCGCAATGGCCTTAGCCGCGGCAATCTTCATCGCATCGTTGATGTCAGACGCACGCACGTCGAGCGCTCCACGGAAGATGCCGGGGAAACAGAGCACGTTGTTCACCTGGTTGGGGTAGTCCGAACGTCCCGTAGAGACCACGGCAGCACCAGCGGCCAGCGCCTCCTCGGGGAAGATCTCGGGCGTGGGGTTAGCGCAAGCAAAGACCACTGGGTCCTTAGCCATGGTGCGCACCATGTCACCGGTCAGCGTACCCGGCGCCGACACGCCAATGAAGACGTCAGCGCCCTTAATGACCTCGGCCAACGAGCCCGCCCGGCGCTCGGGGTTGGTGATACGCGCCATCTCCTGCTTGACAGGGTTGAGCCCGTCACGGCCCTCGTAGATGGCGCCTTGACGGTCGCACATGATAACGTCACGCAGACCCATGGCCATGAGCAGACGGATAATGGCGATGCCTGCCGCTCCAGCGCCAGAGGTCACGATGCGCACGTCCTCGAGCCGCTTCCCTACCAGCTTGAGCGCGTTCATCATGCCCGCGAGCGTGATGACAGCGGTGCCGTGCTGGTCGTCATGGAAGATGGGGATGTCGCAGACCTCCTTCAGGCGGCGCTCAATCTCAAAGCAGCGCGGGGCGGAGATGTCCTCCAGGTTCACGCCGCCAAAGCTCCCGGCCAAGAGCTCAACGGTGCGCACGATCTCGTCCACGTCCTTGCTTCGCACACAGAGCGGGATGGCGTCCACGCCACCAAAGGCCTTGAAGAGCACGCACTTGCCCTCCATCACGGGCATGCCTGCCTCGGGGCCAATGTCACCCAAGCCCAAGACGGCAGTTCCGTCGGTCACTACAGCCACGGTATTCCAGCGCCGCGTCAGCTCATAGCTCTGGTTGATGTCCTTCTGAATCTCAAGGCAGGGCTGCGCAACGCCCGGGGTATAGGCAATGCTCAGCGCCTCCGAGGTGCTCACGTCGGCGCGAAGGGCAATCTCGATCTTGCCTTTCAGCTCGCGGTGCAGGCGCAGTGACTCCGCAGCGTAATCCATAGCGCTCTCCTCTCATTTGCTTTCCGTGCATAGTGTAAGCGCACGGACCACGGGGTCGGACCCTGTGGTCCGCTCTGAGTCAAAAAAGCGCACCGCCGGAGTCGGACCCTCGGGGACGATCAGTCCCCCGTCCTGATCGTCCGGGCTGCCGTCCACCAGTTGACGCTCTCCATAGAGCGAAACTGGACGCATATGAGATTGATTCCACATCGTATAGTCGGGTGCAGTATGGCTACGTTTCGCTAGGCGGCGAACCGGCAAAGAGGAGAAGGCAGAAGAGAAAGGGCACGACATGTCATTCCCGAAGGGCTTCCTGTGGGGCGGCGCAACGGCCGCAAACCAGTACGAGGGCGCGTGGAACGTTGACGGCAAGGGCGCCAGCATCGACGACCACCTCCGTGGCGGCGACGGCATCCACGGCATCCCGCGCCAGATCGACGAAGTCTTTGACCCCAACGCGCTGTATCCCAGCTGGGAGGCTACGGACTTCTACCATCACTACGAGGAGGACATCGCCCTCTTCGCCGAGATGGGCTGGAACGTCTTCCGCATGTCCATCAACTGGTCGCGCGTCTTCGCCAACGGCGACGGCGAGCCGCTTGAGGCCGGCCTCAAGTTCTACGACAAGGTCTTCGACTGCTGCGTCGCGCACGGCATCCAGCCGCTCGTGACCCTGTCCCACTACGAGATTCCTTACAGCTTGGTCGAGCGCTTCAACGGCTGGGCCTCCCGCGAGCTCATCGACATCTTCTTCAACTACGCGAAGACCGTCATCGACCGCTACCACGACCGCGTCAAGTACTGGCTGACCTTCAACGAGAACAACCTTGGCTGGTCTGACATGGGCACCATGCTGTCGACCTCCATGCTCAAGGGCTTCTCTGGCCCCAACTCGGCCATCAAGACCTCCGCACAGGACCGCGTCAACGCGCTGCACTATCAGTTCGTGGCTGCCGCCAAGACCATCAAGTACGTCCACGAGAACTATCCCGACGTGAAGATGGGCAACATGGACTGCTTCATCCTCACCTATCCCCTCACCTGCGACCCGGCGGACGAGCTGGCCAACCAGAAGAACATGCGCATGAGCAACTGGTACGCCTCCGACGTCCAGGCGCGCGGCAAGTACCCGCGCTACGCCAAGAAGCTCTGGGAGGAGTGGGGCGCCACGCCTGACATCCAGCCGGGCGACGAGGAGCTGCTTGCCGAGGGCAAGATCGACTTCTACAGCTTCAGCTACTACATGTCCAACACCGTGACCACGCACGAGGGCGCCGAGACCACCGCTGGCAACATGTCCATGGGCGGCAAGAACCCGTACCTCGAGGCCACCGACTGGGGTTGGCAGATCGACCCGCAGGGCCTGCGCTTTGCCCTGAACGAGATCTACGACCGTTATGAGATTCCTCTGATGGTGGTTGAGAACGGCATGGGCGCGTTTGACGAGGTCGTCATCGAGGACGGCGTCGAGCGCATCCATGACCCGTACCGCATCGAGTACCTGAAGAAGCACATCGCGTGCATGGGCGACGCCATTGACGACGGCGTTGACCTTATCGGCTACACCTGGTGGGGCCCCATCGACGTCGTGTCCGCCGGCACCGGCGAGATGCGCAAGCGCTACGGCTTCATCTACGTCGACAAGCACGACGACGGCACCGGCGACCTGCACCGCGCCCGCAAGGACTCCTTCTTCTACTACCAGAAGGTAATCAAGAGCAACGGTGAGGACCTGGACTAGATCTTCAAGTCAATAGACCGCAGGTAGAAGGCTTATGGGAAGGAGGCCGACTACCGCTGGGTTAGCCGCGCCTTGAACGGCGTCGGCTTAGGCTGGGAAGCGTAGCACAGTTTAGGGGCACCGTCTCAGCCAAAACGGTGGGCCGGGTTGCGAGAGCAGCCCGGCCCACCGCTGTATGAAACGTGAGTCTGCAAGACCCTGCCCAAACAACAATCACTCTGAGACGACCGCCCTGTTGACGCATAATAGAAGCGCACGCGAAGCACACCATCGTCATTGGCACCTGGCATGCAAAGGGGCGCTGCTATGGAAGCTCTCCAGCCCAACTCCACCTCGCTCTGGTTGACAGCCTGGGCGGCGCTGTCGTTTCTCGCGCTGCTGCAGGCCTTCTTCCTTTCCACGTTCAGGGGCACGATTCTGGGGCCAGAGGATCACCGCAAGATCAATTACGCCACCTTTATGGAACTCTTTGCGCTCTCGGTCTTCCTGCTCTCCATCGGCGTGGCAGCTCTTCCGCTCACGCTCGAGACACCGCTGAAGGTGGTTCACACCACCCTCGACGCCATCGCCTCAAGAAACATCGTGCCGCAAGATACCAGCACGCCACTTCTCTACGCCATCTATCTGTACGGCATGACCCTCTCCGCCATCTGCCGTCTCGCTACCGTCGGCCTCGTGGCCTCCATCTTCCGGCGGAGCCTTGCAGTGCCGCGACTTTACCTGCGCGCGCTGCACCAAGATACGTACGTGTTCTCGCATCTCACCAAAGACACACTCGCGCTCGCACAGGACGTGATACGCACGTACGAGAACGGTGCGCAGCGGGCCGGCTCATCCAAGCGCGTGTCCCTCTGCTTTGCCTCCGTTGAGGAGCGCGGGACCCCGCTCAAGTACGAGGCGCGTGACTGTGGCGCCATCTTCCTCGACCGCAACGTGGCAAAGATCCTCCCACGCAGGGCCAACAACACGTCGTGGACCTACGTCTTGATGGGTGACCCAGCGAACGACCTCACAGACGCCTTGGCGCTCAAGGGCCGCCTGACCGCGCAGGACAAGGAGTCTACGCACATCATCCTGTGCTCCGAGCGAGACGACCTCGAGCCCCTGCTCAACCCTCAGGGCGTGGACAACGAGGACATGGCCATTCGCATCGTAAACTACAGCCAGCGGTTGGCGGAGAACATCCTTGATACGTATCCGCTGTTCATAACGGCCGAGAAACTGCCCGCGGACCCCAAGTCACCCAACGAGGGCGTTGGCCAGCGGACAGCTCTCGTCCCCCTCATCGAGCCTGCCAATCCGCGCGTCCTCGTCGTTGGCGCCGGCAGCGTGGGCACGCGCTTCATCAGGTCCTCCGCTTGGTGCTCGCAGATAGACAGCCTGAAGGTAGACCTCGACGTCATAGATGTGGCTGCCGGCGTGCGATCTGCCCAAGTGGGGTTTGATGATCTTGTCTCGGGTGCCTACCAGCAGGCGGTTTGCTATGAAGGAGGCTGCACATACCGCTTCCTGAACATCGATGCGCTCTCAGAGGGCTACACGCAGTACTTGGAGCAGCATGCCGAGGAGATTACGTACTGTCTCATCTGCCTGGGCGACGACACACTGACGGCGCAGGTGGCGCTGCGTACGTCGCAGATTCTGTGGCGCGAGGCCGTACAGCGCGCCGCCAAGGGCACGGGAACCTTTGCCCTTCGCTGCCCGCTGATCGTCGCCTTGGTCCGCGACAAGAGTCTTGCCACGGCGGTCTCGACGGCAAGCCGCGGCGGCCGACGCTACGACATCCGCTGCATCGGCGAGCGAAGCGTATTCACCTACGAGTCGCTCTGGGGCAAGAACCGCTCGACGGAGTACTCCAGAAGGTCGTCGCGCGCAGCCGACCTGCACCGCAAGTACCGCATCTATGCGTTTGCACGCAGCAGCATCCTGGGGCTTCATGGCATGCAGCCCGACGCGCAGCTGCTTGACGACGTAAAGCACGTTGACTGGAGTTCCGACTTCAGCAAGGAGATCTCGCTGGTCAAGGAAGCCATGAAGAGCGGAGGCATCAAGCAGGGAGACTCCCCGCTTGGCCGGCTCATCGCGCGGTACTATGCGTTCCTGCACGACACGGAGCCCTTCGGAGGTACCGCACGGGCAGACCACGAGTGGCTGCTGCGCATGGAGCATGCGCGCTGGAATGCCTACATGCTGGCTGAGGGCTACGAGAAGGCGTCCCTCGACGAGGTGCGGATGTTCTTTGGGACCCAGAACCTTGATCAGGTGGGAAACGGTCACCTCCATCACGACGACTTCGCGCTCCTCCACCCGTGCATCACGACGTTTGAGGAGCTCGACGAGCTGGATGACCCCCTTGAGCAGCTCTATCTGAGCGACGAGCGCTGGAAGCAGATGGGCACGTCGTTCCTCAAGGGCGAGACGACCCACCGCCTGAAGCTGCGGGACGACCGGTATCTCTGATCGGCCCCGGGACTACGCGGGAAACAGGTCGCGAAGCGCAAGCTCGAGGCCTCGCTCACTCACGTCGCCGCACACGAGATCGGCCTCGCGCTTCAGCTCGTCGCACGCATTGCCCATGGCCACTCCCGTGCCGCACGCACGGATCATGGCCAAGTCATTAGTGCCGTCACCAAACCCATAGCTGTCCTCGCGCGCGATGCCAAAGTGCTCGAGCGCGATGGCGATGCCTGTGGCCTTTGACAGCCGCGAGGAATACAGCTCGAGCGTGCCCCGCGTGCCGTTGTCATTGAACGTGGCTCCCGAACCAATCTCGCGTTCCACGGCCTGGCGGATGCGCTCGCGATCTGCCTCCGACGGGAAACACTCCAGCTTGATGGCGCGTGCCAGGGCGTCTGCGCGGTCAAAGTCAAACGTGAAGCACCATTCCATGTCGGCAAAGAAGGCCCGCATCACTCCGTAGTCGCGCGGGAGGAAGATATGGTGCGCACTGCTGATGGTGTACTCAAAGCCCATAGTTGTCAGCAGGTCCGCGGCGGCCGTTGCCAGCTCGCGGCCCATCAGCTCTTGATACACGGTCTGGCCACCAATCTCAACGTGGCCTCCGTTTGCCAGGACAAAGCCGTCAAAGCCAAAGTCGCCCAGGTCTTGCGGAATGAGCAGCCGCGGACGGCCCGTGCACACAAAGAGGCGGTTCCCTTCGTCCTGCAGGCGCCTCAGCTCGCGCACCACGCCCTCGGGGACCTCCTCCGAGTCGCTCTTTGAGTCAAGCAACGTGCCATCGATGTCAAAGAACAGGGCCTTTGCCATGCTTCCTCCCGCCGTATGTGCCCCATGTGCCGACCACTCTACCGTTGCGTCGGACTCCGATGCACGTGCTTTCTAAAACACCTACGGCTTTGCAAAAAACGGGTACCGATGCGCTGCGCTGTCTGGCCAATCGGTGCTACACTCGCTTCACGCCCGTCTTTCACCCCCTTAAGGAGCCACCATGAAGCGCGCCGCCGCGTTGCTCATTTCCTTGCTCGCCGCAGCCGCAGTCCTTACCGGCTGCAGCCTTCTGCCTGGACGGACCGTCACATTGGCGGAGTTCCTCTCTGGCGAGGAGTTCGACGCGCTCGACGCTGGCATCACCAGCGGGGCCGACATGCCCGACGAGCTCTTCTTCTTTGTTGCCAATGGCAACAGCGAGACCCTCGATGACCAGAGCTTTATTGCCGCGACATGGCGCAGCCTGACCGCGCTCGAGATTTCGGACAAGGCTGCCAAGGCAACTCCCACCGACGCGAACAACATCGCCTTCACGTTCAGCTGGAAGGATGGCCGCCATTACACGTTCGACTTCCAGACCTCTGACTACTTCGCACTGACGGAGGGCGACAGCGTGCGCCTGTATGAGCTGCGCGACTCCTCACAGATGGGTGCGCTGCTGACCTCGCTCATCTCGTACCTCGACGAGCGAGACGCGCAGAAGGAAGCGAACAGCGGGACGATCGACCTGTTGAACGGGGCGACGTTCTCGTGGGACGGCAACGGCGACGGCGTGGACGAGACATACGCGTTCAAGTATTACGACAACGGTGACGAGGCCCCCAATGCCATCGAGCTCTCACTCGTGTCCGAGTGGTCCGAGAGCGTTTGGCTTGACGGCGCCTACTCCATCACCGAGCTGCGTTCCGAGCAGGACGACTGGGGTCCGTACCTGTACATCAAGTACACCTACGGCGACTACTGGTCTCATGATGCCGAAGCCGACACAGTGGTGCGCCTTGAGGACGGCATCCTGGTGAGCTACCCCGTCGTCGGCGAGTAATAGACTACCCATACAAATGGGACAGGCACCGTAGTTCGGATTTCAGAACTACGGTGCCTGTCCCATTTGTATGGGTGTCGGATTTACGCCTCCTGCGGAGTGCGTCCGTACACGAAGAGCACGATGGCGACCACGGCAGCGAGCATGGCGAGGAACATGATGAGCGTGGCCGCATAGCCACCGGTGAAGTCATACATGAAGCCCACCACGGTGGCGAAGGCAGCGTTGGCGATATTGCCCACCAGACTGATGGTGGGATACGTCTTGCTGTAGTTGCCGATGCCAAACGCGTCACGGGTGAGCATAGAGATGCCCACTGTGCCCAGCGCATAGCACAGACCAAAGAAGCCGGCGGCAATGATGAGCGGCGTCGGGGCATGCATCACGAGCATCATGACCACGGCGACGGCGTTGAGCACGGTGTACAGGAGCACGGAGAGCTTGGTGCCGATGCGGTCGATGAGCGCGCCGAGCAGAATCTTGCCCGCGCTGTTCGAGATCATGGAGACAGAGAGCATGGCGGCGCCCACGGCCGCGCCAAGCGAGTAGGTCTCGGCCAAGCCGGGGAAGTGCTGCGGCAGGGCCGTCAACGCGGACGCGAAGAGCGCGAAGGCCACCACGGCGATGAACACCAGCATATCGATGGGAGGCGCGGGAACCTCCTCGGCCTTTGTGACGCCACCAGCGTTCTCCTGCGCAGCAGCAGCCTCGTCAGCACCGAGCGGCGCCAGGCCCTTGGTGCGCGGGTCAATCGAGGGGAGGAACAGGATGGCAGGAAGGTTCAGCACCACCGTGAGCGCCGCCACCGTGAGGAAGCCCGCGCGCCAGCCGCTCGACGCGATGACGCCGTTCACCACCGGCGAGAACGCCGCGCCGGCAAGACCGCTGCAGCTCATGGCAATGGAGGTGGCCAGGGCAACGCCCGCAATGAACCATTTGTTGATGATGGTGGTCGCGAACACAAAGGTAAGGCAGCCGGCAGAGAGGCCACGCAGCACGCAGAGCAGATACATGGGCATGATGGAGCTGCAGAGCGCAAGCGCCGCGGTAGAAGCCGCGAGCACTGCCGTCGCGCCGATCATCAGCGGTTTGAGGCTCTTCTCAGAGAGCAGGCGCGGGACCATCATCCCGCCCACAGCCAGCGAGATGTTGCAAATGGTGGGCATGAGGCTCGCCTGCCCGCGCAGAATGCCAAACTCGTCCATGAGCGGCGTGAAGAAGAGGCCGGACACGTTGGTGACCAGGCCAATGCCTGAAGCGAGCAGCCCGCACATGCCGATGAGCACCAGAAGGTGCCTTCCAGAGATCTTCATGGGTTCCCTCCCTCGATTGCCGAAAACACAGTAGAGTATGATGCACCGAGGAAACGAAGGCTAAAAGTTTTATATCGCTGCAATGCAATGGCTTTTGTAGCATCTGACGTGGACGATCATACGGAGACTGACGTGGGATACATCGATCTTGCTCGCTATACGGTTTTATCGGGCTCGCGCCACGAAGCGACGAGCGTTATCTACGTGATTGACTCGCCGGAGCATCCGTCTGACGTGGCCATATATGCAGACGGGCTAAAATCATGGGTGGTGACGGTGCCGGTGGCCTGCTGGAACGCGGCCCTCACACCATGGCCCGCTGCCGCCCTCTACCGCGAGGAGCCTGACTTTGAGGGCCACGCCGCCGAGACGCTGGAGGATCTTCTTGCGCACGTTATCCCTGCCGCTGAAGCGCAGATTGCCACCGAGACCGGCCTCGCTCCCTCAGAACGCGCCATCTGCGGATACTCGCTTGGCGGTCTCTTCTCGCTCTACGCCTTCACCCACTGTGACGCCTTCACTGCGTGCGGATGCCTCTCGGGCTCGGTCTGGTACGAGGGATGGGTCGAGCATCTGCAAGGGATGGATGGCGACCTGACGGGCCGTTACGCGTATTTCTCGCTCGGAACAAAGGAGAAGCGCGGCGGCCAGCCGCTCATGCGAACCGTCCAGAAGCGTATGGAGGAGTGCGTTGAGCTCCTGCGCTGCCGAGGCTGTCGCGTTGACTATGTGTTGGGGCCGGGAAACCATCTGCAGCACATTCCCGAGCGCTACGGGGCGGGTCTCCGCGCGTTGGATGCTGCTTTGTAAAAAGCCAATCGCCCTTTGGAAGCCATTTTTGCAGAAACCGCAGGTCGTTTTGCAAAAATGGCGTCCAAAGGGCGATGGGTCTTTTACAAGTTAGGCCGACAGCGCCTTGGTGTAGAGCATGGCGTTGCGCAGCTTGTCTCCGTCGCCGCCCAAGGCGTCCACCAGCGCAAACGCGAAGTGCAGCGTAGTCCCGGGACCCTGAGACGTGATGACGTTCCCGTCGCGAACCACAACCTCATCCGCCCACGTGCCGTCCTTGCCGATGGAGTCCTTGCGCGTGGGGAAGCAGGTGAACGTACGGCCGGCAAGCAGGCCCGCGCGATCAAGCGACATGGGACCAGCGCAGATGGAGGCAACGAGCTTGCCCTCGGTGTTGCCAAACGTGCGCAGAGCATCAACAAAGCGCTGGTCATCGGCCAAGTTTGAAGCGCCTGGCATACCACCCGGCACCACTACCATGTCGTACTCATCCAGCGAACCATCAAAGACCTTGTCGGCAAGCGCGGTGATGTCATGACAGCCCGTGACCTGCGCATCATTGAGGCCAACGCTCTCGCACTCAAATCCGCCACGACGGATGATGTCCACCACAAACAGGGACTCTCCCTCTTCGTAGCCTGTGGCAAGCATTACGGCAACCTTCTTCATTGCGGCCTCCTTCTTTGGCAGCTCTCTTTGACACTGCCCACGATACGCGCGGGCCACTGGCTCCGCTAACCGTTTCCAGAAGCTGGAACCTGCACGAACTGAACGCGGCAATGAACGCAAGGGAGTATCGTTAGCATTGTCCCCTATCACTTGGAGCCCACATGACGTACGACAAGCTCACCGTTGCCTTGCTCTCCATGCTCTCGGCCGAGGACCGCGACTCCACCAACGCGGAGATAGCCCGATACCTGCTCTCCCATGTTGATGAAGCGGGTGCACTCTCCATCAAAGAGCTTGCTGCAGCGGCGCACGTGGGGACGGGCACCATTTCTCGTTTTGCGCGTGAGGCCGGCTTTGCGAGCTTCGCCGAACTGCGCGAGGCCCTTGACGGCTTTACGAAGCAGTTTGCACCCATCTCGGGGGCCACACCCGAATCACGCGCCAGCGAGCTCGCTCAGCGCGTCAGCCAATCGATACGACAGGCCACCGACGGTGTTGACCGCACGGCGCTGCAACGACTGGCCCATGACCTGCACGCATATGAGCGCGTCAGCGCTTACGGCCTGCTGAAGGGGCAGGCAGCCGCGCTCGATCTGCAGGTAGACCTCCTCATGCAAGGCAAGTGGATAGACACCTGCACGGCGCTCGCCGATCAAATGGAACACATTGCTCGCGCAGGCAAAGACGAGCTGGTCATCGTGTTCTCGTACACGGGTGCTTACTTTGAGTACGGAGACCTTGGCGCCGCGCTTCGTCGGCTTGACCGACCGCGCATCTGGATGGTGTGTGGCGCACGACGTCCTCAGCCAGACTATGTGTCCGATCTGTTGTCGTTTTCGTCTGACCTCAGCCGGCTAGGGCATCCGTACCAACTTGAGGCCGTGGCGGGGCTGATCGCGCAGGAATACGCAGCACAAGCCTGAACCACAAGGTCGGACCTTGTGGTCCTGCCCCTCCGCGCCAAACATAGGGTCCCAGACCGAACCGTTAGAACGTATGCATGAGAATCGCGCTATCGTTGTGGCACCACCATTCGCACAAAGGAGACGTCATGGACCAAGAGAGTCAAGATCGCGCCGCCCAGCGTCGCGTGAAGGTCAAGAGCTCTGAGACCGGCCGCACCGGCGTCAAGCGCGCGGCCATCAAGCCTCACAAGCGCGTTGAGGACAACAGTATTCCCAAGCAGGTCATCGAGGCCTTCATGGGCGCACTGCAGCCTGGCATCACCAGCCAGACCACGTGGGGCACCGCGCTCACCTCCAAGGCGGCAACGCTGCGCACCAACTTCGGCCTCCCCTCCAGCGACACGCCCTACCTGCTGCTTGACCTCGACGGCAAGGCAAGGTCGGGCATGGTGCTGAGCACCACGGGCGTATATCTTGCTGACGGACGTGGCGGCAAGATGGCCATCACTTGGGACCAGCTCAAGCAGCTGAAGGTGACCTATCAGAACAACATGCTGATCATCGGCCAAAGCGGCATCACGTCCAAGGACAGCAAGCCCTTAGCCGTGCTTCTGCAGCAGATTCAGAACAAGCTCGCCTAGCCCCACCGAGGAGGCACAATCGTGAGAAACACGAGCATTGCACGCAAGGCCCTGTGTTGGCTGGTTGCGGCGATGACCTGCATCGCCCTGGGTGCCTGCGTCGAGATTGAGTACGCTCCCAGCGATGGCGGCGGCACCGGCGGGGGCACGTCCTCGTCCGGTGGTTCGCTCTCTGACATGGTCTCCAGCGGCCTGACCATCCAAGCTGAGCGCGGCAAGGAGGAGTTGGAAATCAACCGCGTGGAGCCCAGTGGAAAGCGCCCAGCCAACCTTCAGGACGACACGTGGACCGTCTTCGTCTACATCTGCGGCTCCAACCTGGAGTCTCAGAACGCCGCAGCCACCAAGGACCTCAACGAGATGCTGAGCTCCACGGGTAGCAACAAGGTGCGCTTTGTGGTGGAGACCGGCGGTGCCAGGACCTGGCGCAACAACACCATGAGCGCCAGGCAGCTGGGCCGCTACGTCATCCAGGCGGGCAAGATGATGGATGCCGGCGCCGTGAGCGCCGCCAGCATGGGCAAGACCGAGACGCTCGCCGACTTCCTGCAGTGGGGCATCAAGAACTATCCCGCCGACCACATGGGCCTCATCCTGTGGGATCACGGTGGCGGTTCTATCGCGGGCGTCTGCTTTGACGAGCGCAATAGTAACGACTCGCTGACGCTGCGCGAGCTTGACGCCGCCCTCGCGAGTGCCCTACCCAGCATGTGGGAGAAGTTTGACTTTATCGGCTTTGACGCCTGCCTGATGAGCACGCTCGAGACCGCCAACATCTTGGCCTCATACGCCGACTACATGTATGCCTCGCAGGAGAGCGAGCCTGGCAACGGCTGGGAATACAAGTCCATCAGTGACTACTTGGCCAAGAACCCCAACACCGACAGCGTCAGCCTGGGCCGCACGGTCTGCGACAGCTACCTTGCCTCCGTCGACCGCAGCAACAAGGGCTTCATCACGCTCTCGGTGGTTGACCTGTCCAAGATTGACCAGCTCATCCAGGACTTCTATCGCTTCTCGCAGGAGATGTACGCCTCCGGCACTGACCAGCAGACCTTCGCTGCCATGTCGCGCGGAATCCAGAAGGCGGACAGCTACGGCTGCAACAACCGTCGCGAGGGTTACACCAACATGGTTGACCTCGGCGGTTTGGTGGATGCGTGCGCGTCAGTCACCCCAAGCGCCTCTGACGTCAAGACCGCCCTGCACAACGCCGTGCCCTACCAGGTGCGCGGCACCTATCACGCGGCGGCCACGGGCCTCTCTACGTACTATCCGCTGCGCGTGAACGGCTCAAAGGAGCTCGCCACGTTCCAGAGCGTGGCCGTCAACCCCTCGTACCTGCAGTACGTTGACCGTCTGGTGAACGGCGCCACATACAGCTCCACGAGCTCGCAGTACGAGAACTACTCGAACGACACCTTCTTCAGCGGCGACCTGTGGAACTGGCTTCTGGGCTATACCACCGACACGCAGCAACAGCAGGAGGTCGAGGACCACTGGGACTACGTTGAGGAGCACACCTCCACAAGCACCGCCGGCATCACCTTTGCCGCCGAGCCGCAGGTGGACGACAACGGCACCTTCTGGTTCCAGCTGGACCAGAACGGCATTGACAACGCCGCCGTGGTGAGCGCCCTAGTGTACGAGCGCTCCGAGGATGGTGCGGACAACATCGCGCTCGGCGAGACCTACGACGTCTATGGCGACTGGAGCACTGGCGAGTTCTACGACGGGTTTGAAGGCGAGTGGCTGTCGCTTCCCGACGGGCAGAACCTCAACCTCTCCGTAGTGAGCGCAACGGAGGACTACATCATCTATGCCTCCCCCATCGAGCTCAACGGCACCGAGTGCTACCTGCGTATGCGCTTTGACATGGCGACCGAGGCCGTAGAGGTGGAAGGCGTGTGGAACGGCGTTACCGAAGGTGGCGCCGTTGACCGCGGCGTGACGCCGTTGAAGAAGGGCGACGTCATCGTGCCCCTATACAACGCGTTCTCCAACGACGAGACCGTGACCGCAAGCACGTACGTGGGCAATCCCTATACGCTCACCTCCAAGACCCTGACGGTTGACTACGGCTATCTGCCCGACGGAAAGTACCTGTACTGCTTCTGCATCAAGGACGCCTTTGGCGACTACTACTTTACGGGCAACGTGGAATTCCAAATCGACGAGGACGGTAACCTGTACTTCTAAGAGCTTTCCAGCATTGAAGAAACTACCCACAGTTTCTTTCTTTTCGTACATACGGATACCGCTTCCTGCAGGTTTATCCTAAGCTTGTTCGAAAGAAGTGAAACTGTGGGTAGTTTTTTTGGCCCACACTTCCTTTGACCGCTCAGTGAAACTCAGCATTTCGGAACGAGAGGCCCTGCAGTCACTCGGCATAGAGCGAGCAAACCGGCTACGCGCCGCAGGCTTCACCGTGCACTCAATCGAAGAGAAACTGTGTGTAGTTTCCTGGACGCAGACGGAGAGCGCCACAAATCCGTCCAAGCCCTTCCCCGCCCCTCCTCACATCTGTGCATAATCATTTATGTGCGATCCCCTGACGCAAGGAGCGACTATGGCCACAAACGAAAGCGCGCTCGTCCCCTCACAGCGCATGCGCGTCGCCTATATCCTCACGGTGGTGGGCGGCTTTCTGGATGCCTACACCTACTTTGAGCGGGGCGGTGTCTTTGCCAACGCGCAGACGGGCAACATCGTCAAGCTGGGCATCGCGCTCGCCAACGGAGCTCGCGACCGCTACCTTTTCTATCTCGCGCCCATCTGCTCGTTTGTGCTTGGCCTTATGGTGGCACTCGGTATCAAGGAAATCCTTGAGCGCCGCCAAATCCGCCTGGTACGTCGCTCAATCCTGCTCGTCGAGATGGTTGGCCTCATCATCGTAAGTCTCATCCCGCTGGGCGAGGAGTGGGACAAGCTGGCTAACTGCATCGTCAGCTTTGTTGCTGCCATGCAGTACGAGACCTTCACCACCTTCCGCGGAGAGGCCATCGTCACCACCATGTCCACGGGCAACCTGCGCAAATTTGTTGACGCACTCTTTATGGGCATCGTGCGCCATGACACCAAGCGCCTCAAGCGGGCGGCGCTGTACCTCTCCATCATCGCCGCGTTCACTTTTGGGGCCTTTTTAGGAACGCGCGCCTGCGACGCCATGGATCGCGCGGCCGTCTGGCCGGTGATCATCGCGCTCGGCGTGACCGCCGGCATCATCTCGTACCTGCGCAAACGCAACCACATGGGCCAAATCCGTGACGTATCATGAGGTAGGCGACCGAGCACCGATGCCCAACGGAAACCGGAGACACCATGAACATCCAGATCTTTGGCACCAAGAAGAGCAGCGACACCCGCAAGGCCGAGCGCTGGTTCAAGGAGCGTCGCATCAAGTTCCAGTACATTGACCTACGCGAAAAGGAGCTTTCCAAAGGCGAGCTACGCTCCGTCGCACAGGCGGTCGGTGGGCTTGAGGCGCTCATTGACGATGCAGCCAAAGACGGGTATGCCGTTGCGCTGGCACGCCACACGCCTGCATCCATGCTTGAGAGCGTCCTCATGGAAAACCAGCAGGTGCTGAGGCAGCCCATCGTACGCAACGGACGGCAGGCCACGGTGGGCTACGCACCAGAGGTCTGGAAGACGTGGGAATAGCCTCCGCGTCCTTAGGGGGTAGCCCCTTAAGGACCCGGAGCCTTTGCTTGTGGGCTTTTCTTGGCATGCCGAGGGACCCCACGGCTCGGGCGTACCATAGCTGATATGAAATCGCTGAAGTCCCTGATACCGACCAAAGAGCAGACGCCCGAGGACAAGCGCCGCGAGATGCTAGAGCGTCCCGTGCAGCCGCTCATCCTCTCGCTTGCCGCGCCGTCCATCTTCGCCAACGTCGTCACCACCCTCTATAACCTGGCCGACACGTTCTTCGTAGGCCAGATGGGCGAAACGAGCGCGAGCGCGGCCGTGGGCGTGGCCTTTGTGACTTCCACGGTCATCCAGGCCATTGCGTTCTACTTTGCGCAAGGTACCGGCATCCCCATGAGCCGCAATCTTGGATCGGGCGACACTGAGCGGGCCGCCACCTTTGTCAACACCGGAATTGCGGCGACCGTTACCATCGGTACGGTCATCGCAATCGTTGGCCACCTGTTCCTCGACCAGCTTTGCCTGATTGGCGGGGCCACCGAGACCATCATGCCCTACGCGCGGGCCTACATCAGCATCATCCTCTTCGGCGCGCCGTTCATTGCCAGCGGCTTCCTCATGAACATGCAGCTACGGTTCCAGGGCGAGGCGCTCTACTCCATGCTCTGCATGGTGGCGGGCGCCGTGCTGAACACCATCCTGACGCCCATCTTCATCTTTCCGATGGGGCTTGGCATCGCCGGCAGCGCCCTGGCCACCGTGGTCAGCGAGGCCTTCAGCTTCTTCTTGCTGCTCTACGAGATGCACAGCATTGGGATTACGCCCCTTGGTCTCCGTTACGTGCGCCTGCCGGATCTGCGGATGTTCAAGGAGATCAACACGTGCGGCGTTCCCTCATTTGCGCGGCAGGTCATGCTGGGCGTGGCCACAAGCTTGCTCAACAACGCCGCCGCGCCGTTTGGTGACGCCGCCATCGCGGGCATCGCCGTGGTCCAGCGCATCACCGGCGTGGGCAACTTCTTCCAGATTGGCATCGGTCAAGGGTTCCAGCCCATCTGCGGCTACAACTTGGGAGCCAAGCGCTACGACCGCATTCGTCAAGCATACTTCACGGCCATTAAGCTGGCCTTTATTTCAGTTGCAGCCATCGGCGTCGTGACCTTCCTGTACGCACCGCAGCTCATTGGCCTTTTCCGCGATGACCCCGACGTCGTCGCCTTTGGTACCGTCACCCTGCGCCTGTGCAGCATCACCATGCCGTTTACCGGCGTGGCCATGGTCACCAATTTCCTGCTGCAGACGAGCGGCAAGATGTGGCGCGCCACCTTCTTGGGAGCGTGCCGCCTTGGCCTAGTGCTCGGGCCCGTGGTGCTGGTGCTGCCGCCGCTTCTGGGCATGCTGGGCGTGCAGATTGCTCAGCCCACCACGGACCTCATCACCACCGTCATCGCAGTGCCTATGGCCATAGGAATCCTGCGCGAGATGCGCGAGGCAGAGCGGCTACAGGCCGCCTAACTCAGTGGCTGTGGACATGGGTGGGACGCGGGTTCCGAACCCGTGCCCCACGGCTGGGTTGTTACCGTACCAGCGCGCCTGCCATGTAGGTCTCGCGCAGGGTGAGGTCAGCCTCAAGCACATTGAAGTCCGCGTCGCGCCCAGGCAGGATGAAGCCGCACATATCGTCAATGAGCGACATCTTTGCCGGCACCTCAGTTGCCATGCGCACAGCCTGCTCGGCCGTCACGATGTTCCAGTCCACCACGTTCTTCACGGCGCGCGCAAGCGTCAGCACCGAGCCCGCAATGTTGCCCTCGTCGCGCAGGCGCGCCACGCCGTCAGCGAGGACGATGGGCAGCTCGCCCAGCACGTACTCGCCGTCGGGCATGCCCCCGCAGGCCAAGCAGTCGGTGATGAGCGCCACGTGCTGCCAACCCTTGGCGCGAATCAGGGCCATGGCCGCACCAGGCGAGACATGCTTGCCGTCGCAGATGAGCTCCGAGTACGTATCAGGCGTGGTCATGGCGCATCCCACCAGGCCCGGGTTGCGATGGTGCAGCGGACTCATGGCGTTATAGGTATGCACAAAGGAGTTTGCGCCCACCGCCACGGCCGCCAGCCCCTGCTCGTAGCTCGCATCTGAATGGCCGAGCGCGCAAGCCACACCAAGGTCGGCCAGCTGAGAGATATAAGCGAGACTTCCGTCGCGCTCAGGCGCAAGCGCGCTTCGGCAGATGAGCCCGTGCGCGACGTCTTGCCATGTGCGGAACACGTCCACCGACGGGTCAAGCATGTAAGCCTTGTTCTGGGCGCCCTTGTACTTCTCCGTGAAGAACGGGCCTTCCAAGAAGATGCCCTGGATGCGAGCGCCCACGTAGTCAGGGCCACGCATCTCGTCAGCCGCGTACACGCTCGCGCAGGCGTCGCGCGTCTGCTCGATGGAAGCGGTGAGCGTGGTGGGCGTCCATGACGTGGTGCCATGACGCGCGAGCTCGAGCGACGAGGCGTTGAGCCCCTCGGAGTCGCAGTACATGACATCAACGCCAAAGAAGCCGTGAATATGCGTGTCCACGTAGCCAGGAACGACCCAGCAGCCCGCGCGGTCGAGTACCTCGGCACCTTCGGGTACCTCCTGCGCAAACGTGCCGAAGCGACCGTCAGTGATGGGAAGATAGCCAGGCCCTGCGACGTATCCCGGAAGGACGAAGCGATCTGCCTTTACGTAGTAGGTTCCCATGACGGCTCCTTTCATCAAGGTTGATACGCAACCATTGTGCAGCAATCGGGACGGCACGGTTCCCCTCAACCATGGACGGATGCAGAGGAATGCTCATATTGCGCGGTCAACGGATGATTTGGACACGTTGCCAACACGTACGGTTTGCTTCGCTTGATTGATGGTATGGTGATTTGAGTTTGTCCCTCACCACCGAATGGAGGAACCATTTTATGAGCAGCTACATCAACTCAGCGCACGTCTTCCTGGACGTCCCTGCCGCCACCGTCGACGAGGTCTTCGCCTTCCTGTCCGACAAGGCCATTGAGCTCGGTATCTCTGATGACCGCGACGCCGTCCTCGAGGCCTTCAAGGCCCGCGAGGCTCTGGGCAGCACCGGCATGACTGGCGGCTTCGCCATTCCGCACGCCAAGACCGACGCCGTCAAGGCCGCTTCTCTCGTTGCTGTCAAGTTCACCGACACCGTCGAGTGGGCCTCCATGGACGGCGAGCCCATCAAGGCCGCCATCGCCCTGTTTGCTCCCGCCAGCGACCCCACCACCTACCTTGGCCTGCTCTCCAAGGTCGCCGTCCTTCTCCATGACGAGAAGTTCCGCGCTGGCATCTTCGCGTCTGAGGACGTCGCCGAGATCGCCGACGCCATCGCCGCTGGCCTGTAAGCCATCAGCGCATAGCCGCATGCCAAAGGGGGCCGATGCCACGCGTATCGGCCCCCTCTTTTTGTCACCCGGTGCGTCCTGGGGGTAGCCCCCTAGACGCACCCGGTGCGCCCAGGGGGCTACCCCCAGGACGCACCGAAACGAAATGCTACTAGTGCTCGGAAAGAGCCTGGAAGGCGCAACCATACATGGCCGCGTCATTGCCCAGGCTGGCCGGCAGGATGCGCGTGCTGGCGCTCGGGGCCAGGCAGTACTTGCGATACGCCGTACGAAGGTCCTCGGAGTACAGCTTGAAGCCGCCACCCACGCCGCCGCCAATCAGATAGACCTGCGGGTCAACGACGAGCGAGATCTGGGCCATGGCGTAGCCGAGGTAATCGCACATCTTGTCGATGGCGATCTTGGCGGCCTTGTCGCCCGCGCGATGTGCGTTGAAGATGGACAGCGTGTCCGTGGGGCCATCCAGATGGACCGGCGTGAGGCCCAGCTCTTCGCAGGCAGCCTTGTAGCCGTTGACGATGCCCTTGGCGGAAGCATATTGCTCGAGGCAGCCCTTGCGGCCGCAACCACAGGACTCGGTCTCGTCGCGGTTCACGGTGATGTGGCCGATCTCGCCGCCAGCACCAAATGCGCCAGAGACGAGCTTGCCGCCGGCAACCACGCCGCCACCAACGCCGGTGCCGATAGCGATGAGCACGAAGCTCTTGGCACCCTTGGCGGTGCCCTGCCACAGCTCGCCCAGAGCGGCCGCGTTAGCGTCGTTTACAAAGGCGAGGTTCGCGCGCGGGAACTCACGCAGGATGGCGGCCTTCAGGCCGTCGGGGTCAAGCTCGATGTTGGCGAGCATGCCCACATCACCGTCATCATCGACGGGGCCGGGAACGTCAAGACCAATGGCGATAACGTCTTCGGGGGCGCCGCCATTCTCGCGCAGCAGCGCCTTCAGGCCATTGGTGACCACGGCAAACGCGGCCTCGCTCACGATCTCGCCCGTCGGAATCTTGGTCACGGCGTCAAGCGTGCCCTCAGTAGAGAACAAGCCAACCTTGATGCTGGTACCGCCGATGTCAATGCCCAGTACACGATCCATAGTGCTCCCCTTTCGAAAGACGCAGTGCGCCCAAAACACGACAGGCTAAGTATCGCTCAAAATCTTAACTCCGTGATGAGAGACGGCATAATCGTGCGGATGCGCGGCGTGTTCGGTCATGGTGGGCTAAACTTTAAAGGTGCACGAACGCAGCAGAAACGGGAGGACCCATGAGCGAGCTTGCATCCAACACAACTGACAACCTTGCAACCACGCCTTCGGAGGGAAAGCACCTGCGCATCCCTGGCACACCCGAGATGGCCGCGCCGGCTGCCCTCGATAATCCCAAGGCAGACCAGGCGGCCCTCGATGACCTCGAGCGTCACCTTTACGCCCACCGCTATGCCCTGAGCGGCATCATGACGTACAGCAGCACCATTGACCCTCCCAAGTCTTCGCGCGACAGCGCCGAGGCCATGGCCATCCTGGAGCAGGAGGACCACGAGCTGCTGTGCTCTGAGGAGACCGGTGCTCTGCTCGACCGCCTTCAGGCCCACTCGGAGCTGCTCACGCCCATGCAGCTCGCACAGGTCAAGGTGCTGCGCCGCAGCCGCGCACAGCTGGTGGATGTCCCGGCAAACGAGCAGGCAGACTTCACGCGACTCACCAGCGAGGCCTACAACGTGTGGCTGCGCGCCAAGACCGCCGATGACTGGGCACCGTTCGAGCCGTACATGGACCGTATCGTGAACTCCATGCGCACCATCGCTGGCTACAAGAATGCGGAGAAAGACCCGTACGACGTCTGGCTGGACGAGTTCGAGCATGGCACGAGCCGCGCCTTCTACGATGCCTTCTTCACGCAGGTCAAGGACGTGGTGGTGCCGCTTCTGGCCGACGTCATGAAGTCTGAGCGCCAGCCGTCTCGTCGGCCGCTCGAGGGCAAGTTTGACACCCAGCGCCAGTGGGCGCTCGCGCGCGACATCATGGAGCTTGAGGGGCTCGACAAGGACGTCATGCTGTTGCTCGAGACCGAGCACCCCTTCACCGACGCCCTCACCACCAACTACGGCATCATCGCGAGCCATGTGCACGAGGACAACGTCATCTCGAACATCTACTCCATGCTGCACGAGGGAGGCCACGCCCTGTACGAGACGGGCGTCAACCCTGATTTCAACTACACGTCGCTTAAGGGCGGCACCTCAATGGGCATGCACGAGTCCCAGTCGCGTTTCTTTGAGAACTACGTGGGCCGCAGCGAGGAGTACGCGCCGCACCTGCTGCGCGCCATGCGCAAGCACTTCCCCGGCCAGATGAACCGCGTGACCGCGCGCCAGCTCTACCTCATCGCCAACCGCGCCGAGCCGAGCCTCATCCGCACCGAGGCAGACGAGCTCACCTACCCGCTGCACGTACTCATCCGCTACGAAATCGAGCAGCTGCTGATGTCCGGCGAGGCAACCGCCGCCGACATCCCCGGCCTGTGGGCAGACCGCTATAAGGCCTATCTGGGCGTTCGCGTGCCTGGCGCCGCAAAGGGCGCACTGCAGGATATGCACTGGTCGCAGGGCATGATCGGCTACTTCCCCACCTACGCGTTTGGCAGCGCCATCGGCGCGCAGCTGCGCGCAGCCATGATCAGGCAGGGCATGGACTTCTCTGGCCTTCTTGCCGACGGCAACCTGGCGCCCATCCGCGAATGGCTGCGCGTGAACATCTGGCAGTACGGTCGCTCCAAGGACTCTGATGAGCTCATCAAGAACGCCTGCGGCGAGGCGTTCTCGGCCACGTACTTCACGGATTACCTGGTGAAGAAGTACTCGACGATTTACGGTCTGTAAACGTGTTTCAGCGACCGAAGGGGTAGCCCCTAAAGGCCACCAGTGACCTTTGGGGGCTACCCCTTCGGTCGCTATCGATGTTACGGAGGACCTTCATGAGGGCTTTGTTGCAGCGCGTCACGAGCGCTTCGGTCTCGGTTGAGGGGGAGGTTACCGGGTCATGCGGCCTGGGATACCTCATCCTTCTGGGCGTGGGCCCCGACGACACCGAGGCGCTCGCCGAGCGCCTTTGGAAGAAGATCCGCAACCTGCGCGTCTTCAGCGACGAGCACGGCAAGATGAACCTCTCGCTGGTTGAGGTGGGAGGATCGGTCGTGGTTGTTTCGCAGTTCACGCTCTACGCCGACTGCCGTAAGGGCAACCGCCCGGCATTCGTGAAAGCGGCAGGACCAGAGCTGGGCAACCGCCTGTACGAGTACTTTTGCTCACTCGCGGCAGCCGAGGTCCCCTGTGGCAAGGGAATCTTTGGTGCGGACATGCAGGTGAGTCTCGTCAACGACGGCCCCGTCACCATCTGGCTTGACACCGACGACCTGCAACGGCCGAAGCGCGGCTAGCTGAGAAACCTTGCGGCTCTGTTTCCACAGCAGATTACCCCTTCACTTTTCCTTCACATGTGCTAGGCTAGTTTCTCGCCCGGTAAGACTCACAGTAGAAAGGATGCATCATGAGCTACATGGATGAGTTCAAGGAGTTTATCGCCAAGGGCAACGTCATGGATATGGCAGTCGGCGTTATCATCGGCGGTGCTTTCACCTCCATCGTCACCTCCCTGACCGACGACGTCATCAACCCGCTGATCACCACCCTCACTGGTGGCGGCACCGACATGGCCGGCTCCCTCGTCGTCGCCGGCATGGACTTTGGCGCCTTCATCAGCGCCGTCATCAACTTCCTGATCGTCGCCTTCATCGTGTTCAACCTCGTCAAGGCCGTCAACGCCTTCAAGAACACGCTCATCAAGGAGGAGCCCGCTCCGGCAGCTCCCTCGCCCGTCTGCCCGCACTGCCTTGAGGACGTCAAGGAGGGTGCAACTCGTTGCCCGCACTGCGGCGGCGAGATTCCTGGCGGCGCCAAGGTTGCCTAACGCCAACGTTACGAAACGTGTGAGGGCGGCCCTGCGGGGCCGCCCTTTTGTCGCTCACTTGCAGGTCTTCTCAGCCTGTACGGGGCGACAACCGTTATGATGATTTCACTATTCATCCGTATTCGGGAGTCATCATGCCCGCCATCATCACGCATCATCTCTTTGGCGAAGACGCGGCGACACGCCTTCCTGAAGGCATCATCGATGGCCAGGAGGAGTTGCTCGCCTTCCTTCTGGGCAACCAGGGTCCCGACCCCTTCTGGGCACATTTTGTGGCCAGGCGCTCAGTCGCGGCGGCTTGCGCCAAGCTGGCCACCGACATGCACGCCGGCAAGGTGGTTGAGGCGTTCATGGCCCTGCACGATGCGGTGACCCACCTGCCCGAAGATGACAAGTGCGTTGGCCGTGCCTTTGTGCTGGGTCTGCTGAGCCACTACGTGTTGGACAGCATCGCGCATCCCTTTGTCTACGCGCAGGAGACAGCCCTGTGCAAAGCCAATCCCGAGCTCGAGCCCGAACGCAACGAAGTTCACGCCATCATCGAGAGCGACCTTGACACCTGGATGCTTTGGAGTCAGCGCGGCCTGACTGTCGAGGATGCTCCGACGCCGGCCAACCTGGCACACACTGACCGAGTGGTGCGGGTTGCCGGAGCGCTCTTCGCGCAAGTTGCCTGGCAGGTCTTTGGTATCGAGATCGCGGCGGACGCCTACGAGGGCTCTGTGGATGACTACGAGCTTATCTATGCCATCGTTGATCCGGCACCGTCCTTCAGGACCAAGCTGCTGAAGAAGCTTGACCGCCTGACCTCACAGGCTTCATACGTGCGCGCGCTGGGCCACTACGTGCGCAGAAGCGACGAGTGCCCCGCGGCAAACCTCTCCTGCCACCCGTGGGAAAACCCGAACACCGGCGCGGTGAGCGACCTGAGCTTTGGCGACCTGTACTTTGAGGCGCTCGACCGTTGGCCCGCCTGTGCCGAGGCCTTCATCTATGGGGACGAAGGTACGCTTCGCGAGCTCACCGGCGGAATAAACTACCTCGGAGAGCCTGAGACGCAGGAATAAAACACCCACATTTCGAAGTTCCCAAAGAGAAAACGGGCCCTTTCCTCGCAAAACCCGAGGAAAGGGCCCGTCCTTTGCTATGGGAGCACGGAATTGTGGGTGTTTCGCCTTTTACAGCTGCTCGGCAATCGTCTCCTGTCGCGAGATGGAGATCTCCATGTTGCCGTTGCGGCAGCGCAGATCATCGAGGAAGGCGCGCTCGGCCGTGGCATCCTTCATGCCCACGTTGTACACCAGGCGGTACAGGCTGCCCATGTTGACCGTCTTGACGCTCACGAGCTCGCAGTAGGTGGTATAGCGGGCGAAGAGGTCATCGAAGAGCGAGGTGTAGTCGAGGTCCTCGGGCACCGTGATGCGCACCGTGCGGTCGGTGGCTTCGCTACCTGATCCAAAGCCCACCAGCTGGTACACAAAGAAGCCGCCGCAAAGGATGGCCGTGATCAGGGCGGCGTAGCCCACGTAGCCCATGCCACAGACGAGGCCAATCGCCATGGAGAGGAAGATGAAGCCGATGTCACGGGCGGAGCCAGCAACACTGCGGAAGCGCACGAGGCTGAAGGCGCCCGCAACGGCCACGCCAGCACCCACGTTGCCGTTAACCATGGCAATAACCACGGACACAATGGCCGGAAGCATCGCCAGCGTAGTCACAAAGCCCTTGTTGTAACGGCTCTTGAAGCAGTAGCACAGGGCAACCACCAGGCCAAGGGCCAGGGCGGTGGCAACGCTGACGACAAACGGGGTGAGCGAGATGGCGGTGGTGACGGTGTCGGTGGTGGAGAAGAGCGAGTCAAACATGATGGACGTTCCTTTCGGGACGAGGATTACCTGTGTTGGGTTATAGGTTGCGTACTAGGGGCTGCGGGCTTTCAGAGCCTTACGCGACGGCGACCTGTGCGTCAGCAAACCTGGGACGCCGAAGGGCAGGCACGCGGACCGGAGCCGGTGCATACGACGGCAGCGTGCTCAGGTGGCGTCCGCGAGGCGCGAGCTGGCGAGCAAGAATCTGCTGGTAGGCGGTACCGTACTTGGAAAAGCTCGTCTTGTAGATGTGCTCCGCAGACAAGAAGCGCACCAGCCAGAGCGGCATCGCGCCCGCGCACTTGACCTCAAGGAGCACCTTGCCGTCGGGAAGAATCTGCGTTCCGGCGCTACCCATGGTGAGGTCCATGTCCTCGGTGCGGTAACGCACACGACGGTCGAACGTCATGCGGAACTCATGGTCGTCGGAGGCATAGAAGGCCTCACGGTCGTAGGCGATGTACGCGGCGGGCACGAGGCCCCCGTAGCGGCGGACCGAGAAGTCGAGCTCTCGCTCGATCTGGTTCTGCGGGTCTCCCTCGCCGCGCAGGAACTGGGCCGCGCGAGCAGGATCCATCGTGGCGCGACGCTTGTACACTACGCCCTCGCTCTTCTTCTTGAGCTCGAGGAAGACGGGAGAGCCCTGCTTGAGCGGGCCGTAGCTGCGGATGCGCACCTTCTCCTTGTAGACCGGCTTCTCGAGCGAGCGGCGGATGAGCAGGCTTGACGGGGTGTCGTAGTAGACGTTGCATACCGTAGAGGCGCCCCACTCGTCAGGCACCATATACGGTGCCATCGCCTGCATGAGGCGCGTGCACTGCTCCTCGGTGAGCTGGTACTTGATTTCGTAGCGCTTGAATGTGAGCTGCATCATGGCATGTCCCTTCCGTTGCTGGGACATACTTTACGAAGCAGACCTTAAAATACCTTAAAAGTGAGTTGGCCCCCACAATTGCGCGACGTCACTGAGCACAACCTGAAGGGCCACAAGCGATTGTTGACATAGACCCGCCCCCTTCGGTCAACATCCGCTTTGAGGGTCACGAGCGGGCAACCTTTCAAGCGGATGTTGACCGAGGGGGCGGGTCTATGTCAACAATCGCCTTATGCTTCGGGCAGCTGACCGGTCTCGAGAATCTTGAGCAGCGCGTCCTCGTCCAGCACGGGAACGCCCAGTTGCTGGGCCTTGGTAAGCTTCGAGCCCGCCGCGGCACCAGCCACCACGTAGCTCGTCTTCTTGGAGACCGAACCCGAGACCTTGGCGCCCAGCTCCTTGAGAGCGTTGCCCGCGTCGGTGCGCTTTAAGGTTTCCAGCGTACCCGTCAGGACAAAAGTGAGGCCCGCCAGCGTCTGGGGACGCACCGGCTCGGTGACCTCTTCCTCAAGCACCACGCCCGCCTTGCGTAGGCGCTCGACCACCGCAAGGTTACGCGGTACCTGCAGGAAGTCATGCAGGCTCTGAGCAATCTTGGGGCCGATGCCTTCGACCAGGGCAATGTCCTCCTCGCTTGCCGCGGCAAGCGCCTCCATCGAGCCAAAGCGCTTCGCCAGAGCCGCGGCCACGCTCGCACCCACGTGGCGAATGCCTAGACCAAAGAGCACGCGCGCAAGGCCACGGCCCTTGGACTCCTCGACCTGCGCCATGATCTTGGCCGCGATGGTCTTGCCCACCACGATCTTCTCCCCCGCCACGCTCATGCGGCCCGTCCAGAGCTCGGCCAGCGCGTCCTCGGTCAGGCGGTCGTAGAAGTCCGCGACATCAGAGAGCACGCCCTGCTCAACCATACGATTGACCAGCTCGTCTCCCAAGCCATCGATGTCCATGGCACCGCGGCTGCCCCAGTGGATAAGGCGCTCGGACGCCTGGGCCGGACAGTCGATGGAGACGCAGCGATAGGCAACCTCGCCCTCCTCACGAACCACGGGACTTCCGCAGCTGGGGCAGAACTCGGGCATGTTCCAGAGCGGCCGCGCCTCGTGCGCTGGTCCTTCGTCGCCCTCGGTCACAGGACCTACGACCTCGGGGATGACGTCACCAGCCTTGTGGACCACGATGGTGTCGCCCACGCGTACGTCCTTGCGGCGAATCTCGTCGATGTTGTGGAGCGTCGCGCGCGCGATGGTCGAGCCAGCGACCACGACTGGGTCAAACTCCGCCACCGGCGTCAACACGCCCGTACGGCCAACCTGAATGCGAATCTCGCGCAGGACGGTGTTTTTCTCCTCGGGCGGGAACTTGTAGGCGATGGCCCAGCGCGGGGCACGCGCCGTAAAGCCGAGCGCTGCCTGGCTGGCGAAGGAGTCGACCTTCACCACCACGCCGTCGATGTCGTAGTCAAGGTCATCGCGATGGGCAAGCGCCTGCTCGCAGAACTCATGCACCTCCGCGGCTGACTTACAGCGCTTGGCGTTGGGGTTGACGGAGAAGCCGCAGTCGCGCAGCCACTGCAGGAAATCGGCCTGGCTGGCCACATCGACCGGCGTGACGTCCGCGATGGCGTAGATGAAGGTCTCGAGGTCTCGATGAGCCGTGACCTTGGGATCCTTCTGGCGGAGACTTCCTGCAGCCGCGTTACGCGGGTTGGCAAACGGCTGCTGACCAGCGGCGTCCGCCGCCTCGTTCAGACGCACGAAGCTGCGCTTGGGCATGTAGACCTCGCCGCGGACCTCAAGCGAGAGGCCCTCACCGCCCGCGTCGACACGGGCAAGCCCTTTCGGCGCCAATGCCCCAGGGACATCCTTCACCGTGAGCACGTTGGCCGTGACGTTCTCGCCCGTGGTGCCGTCGCCACGCGTTGCTGCACGCACAAACTGCGCGTCGCGGTACGTGAGGGCGATGCCCAGGCCGTCAATCTTCAGCTCGCAGGTGTACGCCACGGGGTTTGCCTCGCTCGCGCCCAGCGCCTCGTCCGTACGGGCCAGCCACTCGTCGAGCTCGTCGAGGTTCATGGCGTCGTCCATGGAGTACATGCGCATGGCGTGCGTAACGGGCTCAAACTGCTCGGACACGTAGCCGCCCACGCGCTGGGTGTAGCTCTCGGGCGTGACGAGCTCGGGATGCGCGGCCTCAAGCGCGAGGAGCTCCTGCAGATGGCGGTCGAACTCGGCATCCGTCATCTCGGGCGCGTCGAGCGCATAGTAGCGATATGCCGCATGGTTGAGGATGCGGTTGAGCTCAGCAGCTCGCTGAGCTGGGGTTTGTTTGGGTTTGGCCGTCTTCTGCGCCGCTGGAGTGGGTTCCGGCGCACTGTCAAAGAGGTCACCGAAGAGCGAGGTCTGCTGTCCTACCTGCACGTCTGCCATGAGCGTCTCCCATCACGTTGCTTGCATGGAAACTTTACCGCATTGCGCTTGATGTGAGGCGAACTCTCATGAAATGGTGCCCTGCCGGCCGATTAACATACACTCGATTTTCATCAAAACTTGTATTAATCAATCTACCAGCACGTTTATAAACCAAGCGTGAGGTTAGCAAGATCCAATGTATGTTATTTCGAGCTAGTTCTTCAGAACACAACCGTAGTCCATGCGCCCTTATCCCTCAGCGAAGCATTGATCGCTTCTACGGCACGCTCCCGCCGCACTTTTCTTCGCGCTATACGCTGGCGAGCCTGAACGCCAAGCGCGCCAGGCATCGCCGACCACAGCACGTCCTGTCGCTCCCTCACCAGCTCTTTTATGCGCATAGACGCACGTTGCATGCGCACATCCACGCTGCCGTCACGCTCCATGGCGTCCAGAACTAAGCTTATGACCCGATCCAAACCGCCCTTCTCTGCCAAGTCTTCCTTGGTAACCGAGAAAACGAGATGTCCCGAAGCCATAAGCTCGCGGTCGCGACGACGATCGTCAACGTATTTGCTGCGGACCTCTCCTAAAGCGGAGCTCAATTGTTGCTCAGACGAGCCCTCTTCTGCGTTGGAGCCAATCCTCTGTGCCGCGACAACAACCTTCCCAAGGTCGAGATGGTCCTCTCCGTCGTAGTTGAGGCCCGTCGTTCCGTCCGCAAACAGCATGTCCGGAACCCGAGACTCGCGTGAGGCGAAGCCAGACATAGATACGCGCTTATTCAGAACAACCGGAGAGAGCCCATAGCCACCATGGCTGACTGGCAGCGCGGCCATCACGGCAACGAGTGCCTCCATAGGCGACCAGGCGTTATCCATCACATAGCACAGGGCTTCTTCGGCACGAGACAGTCCACGCACGCTCCTACATGACCTGACAAAGCTGCGTAGTTTCTCGACGGATGTCACCGGTTCAACCCAATAGGCCACGTCCCCGTCGTGAGGATCCAACGGGTCGCGGCCGAAGCTGCCGCAGAGCTCGCACCCCAAAAGCACGAGATTGATGAGCGGCATCACCTGAGCCATCTCAATGAAGAGCAGCTCAGGACTGGAGACCTGAATCCCCTCACCCAATGAGATAAACGCCTCTTGAAGCGCCGGTTGACTCCATACCTTGCAGGAAACACCCGTCATTTGGATGCGCTGGCGCTGGTCGGGGACCGCCACGTCAAGCGGACGATCAAAGGGGATGGGCCATTGGCCGACGTGTAGGTCTTCGAGGAGCTTGGGCGTAAACCGCTTTCGTCCTGGACCGGGATCTGGGAAGAGGAGGGTCGTGCGCTCACAAGGTATTCCCTGCTTGCTCACGCGTCCTTGTCGGACTGCCCTCAGCACCCTGAGTGCCGTAACCCCACAAAGCGCAAGCTGCATGGCCCTCTCCCCTCTCGCAAGTGTTCAGTACATACCCAACTTGCGCCTGGAGAGACTGGTAGCCCAAATAACATACATTGGATTCTGTCAGCGTACCTGTTTATATATAAACGCGCAGGTAGACAGCTTGTCTTGATTTGAGACGAGAATCCAATGTATGTTATTTGGGCTGGGCGAAGCGTGCTTACGCGACGGTAGCCTTGTAGCCAGCGTCCTCCACGGCCTTGACGAGCTTCTCGTCCTTGGTGATGAGGCCGACCTCCATGGTCGCCTTGCCCTCGTCGAGGCTCACGGTCACATCATGCCCGCCCGCCTTCTCAAGAGCCTCCTTAACATGAGCAACGCAATGCTCGCACATCATGCCCTCAACGTTCAGTTCTACCTTACGCATGTCACTCTCCGTTTCTGTCGTACTCTCAACGACGTTACCGTCTGCATCTGAATCTGTATTCTCAGGTGAGTCTGCCACAGGGAGCGTGGCCACGGCAGCATCGTCAAGCGGACATTCCGCAGCAGCGCTCTTTGCTGCGAGGACGTCCGCGGACGATGCTGCCGCGGCCACGCTCGGCTTCCATGTGCGTAGCCTCAACGCGTTCGTAACAACAAACACCGAGCTAAAGCCCATGGCCGCAGCACCGATCATGGGGTTCAGGGTGATTCCCCACGGGCTCAGGGCGCCCATGGCAACGGGGATGCAGATCGCGTTGTAGAAGAGCGCCCAGAAGAGGTTCTGGCGGATGTTGCGCATCGTCGCACGGCTGAGCTCGATGGCCGTGGGCACGTCCGAGAGGTCGGAACGCATAAGCACCACGTCGGCCGAGCTGATGGCAACGTCGGTGCCGGCCCCGATGGCAATACCCACATCCGCGCGGGCCAGCGCCGGGGCGTCATTGATGCCGTCACCCACCATGGCCACCTTCTCGCCCGCCTCCTGCAGCTCGCGGACCTTCTGCTCCTTCTGGTCGGGCAGGACACCAGCGATGACCTCGTCCACGCCCACCTGACGAGCCACGGCGGCGGCTGTAGTCTCCTGGTCGCCCGTCAGCATCACGGTGCGCACACCCATCGCATGCAGACGCTCGATAGCTGCTGCGCTCGTGGGCTTGATGGGGTCAGCCACGGCAATCAGGCCAAGCGCACGACCGTCAGAGGCCACGTAGAGCGGGGTCTTGGCCTCTGCGGCAAGCTCGTCGGCGCGCGGCTCAAGAGCTGACACGTCCACCTCGCCCTCCTCCATCAGGCGCGCGTTGCCCACCAGCGTGACCCGCCCGGCAACGGCAGCCACCAAGCCGCCGCCCGGAATCTGCTCAAAGTCCTCAATCTCGACGCCCTGGTCAATGCGCGGCGCGATCTCATCCACGTAGGCACAGATGGCCGAAGCCAACGGATGCTCGCTCTTGCGCTCCAGCGCCGCAGCGGCAAACAGCAGGTCAATCTCGGTGACACCGTCAGACAGTACCACGTCGGTCACACGCGGGGCACCCTCAGTCACGGTGCCGGTCTTGTCCAGCACTACCGTAGTGAGCGAGCATGCCGTCTCGAGCGACTCGGCGTCCTTGATGAGGATGCCGTTTGCCGCACCGCGTCCGGTGCCCACCATGATGGCCGTGGGCGTGGCCAAGCCCAGCGCACACGGACAGCTGATGACGAGGACCGAGATGGCATGCGTCAATGCCGCCGCCACGTCATGAGTCAGCACGAGCCAGCCCACCAGCGTCACGGCAGCAATGGCCAACACCACGGGCACAAAGATGCCCGCGATACGGTCTGCCTGGCGCTCGATGGGCGCCTTCGAGCTGGTGGCCTCGTCCACCAGGCGAATAATCTGCGCAAGCGCCGTGTCGTCACCAACCGCGCGAGCCTCCATCGCAAACCAGCCACGGGTGCTTACGGTGGCGCCAGTCACCGTGCTTCCCACAGCCTTCTCCACAGGCACCGGCTCGCCCGTGATGGCGCTCTCGTCCACCAGCGCCGAGCCCTCGACCACTACGCCGTCCACCGGCACAGACTCGCCCGCACGCACAATGACGCGCTCCCCCACCTGCACGTCCTCGGTGGGAACGGTGACCTCAACCCCTTCGCGCACCACGGTGGCCGTCTTCGGCGCAAGGTCCATCAGCTTGGTGATGGCATCAGTAGTGCGGCCCTTTGCGCGTGCCTCGAAGAACTTGCCCAGCGTGATGAGCGTCAAGATCATGCCCGCGGAGTCAAAGTACAGGCCATGCATGGCCTCGTGCGCGGCCTCCATGTCCATGTGGCCAAACGCAGCGGCCATCGCGTACATGTTGATAATCGAGAACACAAAGCTTGCCGCCGAGCCGATGGCAATGAGCGAGTCCATGTTGGGTGCGCGGTGCCACAGGGACCTAAAGCCGCCCACAAAGTAGTGGCGGTTCACAAACAGGATGGGGATGCACAGCAAGAGCTGCGTGAGGGCCGATCCCATCATGCCTTCCATGCCCGCGATGCCCGGAATCTCGGGCCAGCCAAACATGGGGCCCATCGCGATGTAGAAAAGCGGCACCGAGAAGATGGCGCTGACGATGAGCTGGCGACGCTTCTCCTCGATGGCCTGCGTAGCCACGTCCGTGACCGGCGCGGCGGACTTCGCAGAAGCGGAAGCGGATCCAGCAACAGAACGCTGCGTCCGCGGTATGGCGCCGTAGCCCGCCTTCTCGATGGCGGCCACCACGGCATCCACCGTCTTGGGAGAGCCGTCGTAGGTGAGCTCCATGCTGTTCTTGAGCAGGTTGACGTTGGCCTCGGTCACGCCGGCGCACTCCCCGGCCGCCTTGCCCACGCGCGCCGAGCACGCCGCGCACGTCATTCCCGTGATGTCGAACGTTTCTTTAATGGTAGCCATGCCAACCCCTTAGCTAAACTTCTTGAGGAGATCCATAACCTCGTCAATAACCTGCTGGTCACCAGCTTGAATGCGCTCGGTGACGCAGGTCTGGAGATGGTCGCGCATGACGATGCGCGAGATGGACGCCACAGCCTTTTCCACGGCTGCGAGCTGGGTCAAGACGTCGCCGCAGTAGCGGTCCTCCTCAACCATCGTCTTGATGCCGTTGAGCTGGCCAACAGCTCGGTTGATGCGCTTTGACACGTCGCGCTTCAGCTCTTCCGAGCGTGGCGTGTGCTTCTGGTGCGCCTCGGCGCAGCAGTTGTGAGTCTCTTCAGCCATGGCTTCCCCCTTCGTTTGTCACGAAGGAGCATATACCCCATAGGGGTATCTGTCAAACAAAACACATCGAATAAGGATGGAGCTCTGCGCTCTAATCCTCAACCTCGGGCTCTACGACCTCTTCCTCGTCCCCGTCCTCGGCTTCTTCATCCTCTTGCAGCGCACGGGCCTCGGCAAACTTCTCCCGCATCGTGGGGTTGCCCCAGGTGAGCTTGCGAATGGTCAGGCCCTCGGCCTTCTCGTTTGCCAGGCGCAGCTGGTTCTCGGACGACGTCAGGTTCTCCCGGACCTTCTGAAGGTCGGCGATGGCTTTGTCAATCTGTTGAATCGCGGCGTTGAACTTCTTGCTCGCCCGCTCATAGTTGCCGCTGAACCCGCGCTTGAACTCCTCCATCTTGGCCTCGAAGTTGGTGACGTCGATGTTTTGCTGCTGCACGCGGGCCAGCTCGCGACGGGCCTCCACGCTCCTCTGTGCGGCGTTGCGCAGAATGGTAATCATGGGCACAAAGAGCTGCGGGCGGATGACATACATCTTCTCGTACGCATAGCTCACGTCGACGATGCCGGCATTGTAGTATTCGCTGTCCGGCTCAAGCATGGACACGAGTACCGCGTACTCGCAGTGCTTGTTGCGACGGTCTTGGTCGAGCTTCTTGAAGAAGTCCTCGTTCTTGTGGTGGTGCGTGGTGGTCTCTTCCTCAGTCTTCATCTCGAACATGATGGAGAGGACCTCCACACCGTTCTCGTCAACCTCTCGGTAGACGTAGTCACCCTTCGACCCGCCAATGACCTCGTTGTCCTTGTGGAACTCGACGTTTTGAAACGCCGTGGCGCGCCAACGGTTGAACTCCATCTCGCAATGCTGCTCAAGCGACTCGCCGATCAGCTTGGTGGTCAGGCGCACACGCTGATCGCGCAGACGATCGATCTCGTCCTGCTTCTCACGGAGCTGCTGGTCTTTGAAGGCGGCCTGCTCGGCGAGGCGCGCGTTCATGGTTGCCTCGGCCTGCGCGCGTTCTGACTGGGCCTGACGTACCTGGCCCTCGAGCTCGACCACATGACGCTCCACCTCAGCCGTTGCCGTAGTTACCGCAAGGGCTTGTTCAGCCTTGGCAGTGGCATTCTGGGAAGCAAGCTGCTGCTCCAGCGCTGCGATCTTTGCGTCACGCTCGGCCAGACGCCCCTGAAGCTCTTGCGCCTGCTTTGCCGCACGCTCAGCTGCCTCGCGCTCCGCCGTGGCACGGGCCAGGCTCACGGCATCATCCTTGCGCTCAAGCTGCGCCTGGAGCTGCGCGATCTTGCCGTCGCGCTCTGCCAGCGCGCGCTCCCCTTCTGCGCGGACTCGCGTCTCAGCCGCCTGAACAGCGCTCTTATGCGCGGCATCAAGCAGCCGCTCACGCTCTGCCATATCGCGCTCAAACTCGGCGTCGCGCACCTGCTTGAGCAGCTGCGCGTAGCCCGACTCATCAACCTGGAACACCTTGCCACAGTGCGGACAGCGAATCTCGTTCATGACCCCTCCGTCGACGTCTCACCCCATAAGGATACCTTGCCCGCCGGACAAGTAATGCCTCGAGATGCATCTTGAAAGCGTCTGTCTTCCACGTTCGCTCGCGTCGGAGTGTTTCCGGATGAGGAAGAGTCACCGTCACTCATTGACATAAGTAAGGCTTCACCGTATTATTCCTACCATTTTGCTAGGAGTATAAAACTCGCTTGCTCACGCCAGAGAAGCGCACGATGGCCCCGCACGCTCGTCGCATTGTCAGGAGAGGACTGGCCCATGACACAGGCAGACTACGCTGCGCAGAATCGCGCACGGCTTATCGATTTCTTCCATGGTGGGGAGAAGGGCAAAGGCAATACCGGCCTTTTGGGCGTGGAGGTAGAGCACCTCGTGCTTGCCGATGATGGCAACCCCGTCTCGTACGAGCCCGTTGATGGTCGCATCGGTGTGCGCGAGGTCCTCGCGAAGCTTTCGCCCGACTACCCGCACGCCTCGTACAACGCGCAGCGCGACCTTCTGGGCTTGGTGGGCGACGACGGATCCATCACGCTTGAGCCAGCCGCCCAGCTCGAGATCAGCGTGGCGCCCTACGCTCGCGTGGCCGACGTCGAGCAGGCCTATCGCCACTTCAGGTCGCTGGTCGACCCCATTCTTAGCGAACGTAACGCACACTTAGAGGCTCATGGTTACCACACCACGCGTCGCGCGCAAGAGCTCACGCTCATCCCAAAGAGGCGCTACGACTTCATGAACGCCTACTTTGCCCACATCAACAGCGATGGAGACCGCATGATGCGAGCCTCGTCATCCACGCAGGTATCCGTTGACTATGCCTCGGAGGCGGATGCCGTGCGCAAGATGCGCGTGGCGGCGGCCCTCTCACCCATCCTCGCCGCCATTGCGGACAACACGCAGGTCTTTGAGGCGGAGGAGAACCACGTCCCCATCCGCCGGCTGCAGCTATGGCGCGAGGTTGACAACCAACGCTGCGGCATCATTCCCGGCATATTTGACGAGAGCTTTGGCTTTGACACCTATGCCGACTGGCTGCTGCGCACCTCGCCCATCTTTGTCACGCGCCCCGCCGCTGACAACCCGGGCGGAGAGCGCCTACGTCCATTCTTTGATACGCCCGCGTCAGAAGTGTATGCCGACGCGCCGATGCGTCACGACGACGTTGAGCACATCATCTCGATGTTTTGGCCCGACGTACGTCTAAAGCGCTTTGTGGAGATCCGTCCCGCTGACAGCTTGCCCGAGGAGTGTGTGCTGGGATACACGGCCCTCATCAAGGGACTCTTCTACTCCGATGCGTCACTGGATGCCGTGGAGGAGGCCTTGGGCGTGGGCCAGGAGGCCGCAGCTTCGCGAAGCGCCTGGCCTCTCACGAAGGCTGATGTGGATGACGCCATCGCCCAGATTCAGGAACATGGCTTCGACGGTCTCGTCTATGGTGAGCCACTGCGCACCTGGGAGGGGCGGCTGTTCTCGCTTGCCCGTGCGGCACTTGATAAGGAGGAGCAGGCATATCTGTTGCCACTCGAGGCCTTTGCAGCAAAGAAGCCCTGGTGGAAGGTCAGCCTATAGCCCTCTACACCACCCGAAGAATGCGGCCTTCGTTGTCGGCCACCTCAACCGCAAGGCGGCGCTTGGCAAACTCGGCCGACACCACCTCAAAGGCCTGCACGAGCGCGTCCCGCTCGGCGCCATCCGCGAGCTTCAGCTCCATCGTCTGTGCTCCACAGGCGTCATGTAGATGCAGCTCACAAGGCACTCCCGCCGACGTAAGCGCCTCTCGTGCCGCCACCACATCAAAGATTGTTGCAACAGCCATGCTGCCCCCTCACCTGCTATGCCACAGGCACCTCGATACCCAGGCGTTCCAGATACCCATCGTCATCAAAGAAGTAGTTGTGTGCGGCAGCGATGCGCACCATCTGGCCCTCTTTGTAGGCAATCAGTCGACAGTGCGGGATTGGTTTCCAGTCTCCCCCGTCCTTGAGCGGCACGGTGCAGAAGTAGGTGGCCTGCCCTACGCGTGACGAGAAGAGCGTGTCGCGCACCGTGTTGGTGTGCACGTAGGTGTACGTGCCGTCGTTCAGCACCAGGTTGAGCTTGTTTTCCACGGAGAGCGACGCGAGCGCATGGGACAGCACCACAAACCGCTCTGAGAAGTCAAGGTCACTTCCCTTGCGAAGCAGCGCCTCGTTCAGCAGATCCATCAGGAACAGCACCACTTGCTCGCTGTCGGTCTGGCCTATCTCCAGCTCATCGTATCCCTGGATGAGTGCCGAGTTGATGATGGTACCGTTGTGCGCGATGACCCACTCGGTGCCCATCTCGTCAAAGCCTATGAATGGGTGGCAGTTCTGGATGGACACGATGCCCTTGGTGGCGTTGCGGATGTGCCCTACGAGCTGCGAGGCACGGATGGGTTCATCAAGGACGGCGCGCAGATAGTTTGAGTCTATGGCAGGCAGAGACTCCTTGAAGACCTGCACATGGTCTCCTTCGCGCCACGCAAGCCCCCAGCCATGCGGATGGTCCACGCTGTGTGCATAGAACTCGCGAAGGCGCGCATTGGCGTTGACCGGCCGAAGCGAACAGACGGCAAAGATCTCGCACACACCGAACACCTCCTCAAGGACATCACTCCTAGCATAACTAAAAAGCACGCCTTGGGCTTGTTCCCAAGGCGTGCTTTGTGTTGCTGGCAACTATCGGGGTCTCTCCCGACGTGATCACACCTCAGCGCAACTTACTCTCCGTACACACCACCGTGGCTGTTGTTGTACAGGTACTCGTACAGCTCCTCGAAGAAGTCGTCGTAATTGGGGTTGCCGTAGCCGTTGTCGTAGCCATAGCCGTCGCCCTCGCCCTGCGGGTACTGCTGCTGGTACTGCTCCTGCCACTGCTGGTACTGCTGCTGTTGCTCCTCATACTGTTGCTGCTGCAGGGCTTGCAGTGCCTCGTCGGAGCCGAGCGTCACGTCGAAGTCGAGCTGCTCGTTTCCGCGCATCACCGTGACCTTCACCGTCTCGCCGATGGAGTGCGAGCGCACGGCCAGAATCATGCCGTCGGCCGAGGTGATCTGCTGGCCACCCATGGCGATGACGATGTCGCCTGCCTGGATGCCAGCCTCGGCGGCAGGGCTTCCCTCAGTGACCTCAGCCACGTACGCACCTTGGTTCACGGACAGGTTGTTGGCTGCCGCGTTCTGCGCGTTCACCGTCTGCATGGAGAGGCCGATGTAGGCGTGCGTCACCTGCTCACCCGAGATGATCTTGTTCGCAATCTGAACCGCATAGTTGCCCGGGATGGCAAAGCCAATGCCCGCGAAGCTCTCGGTGCTCGAGGAGAACAGCGTCGAGATGCCCACCAGCTGTCCCTTGCTGTTGACCAGCGCACCACCGGAGTTGCCTGGGTTGATGGCGGCATCGGTCTGGATGAGGTTTGCGTAGATAGTGGTGCCGTACGTGGACTGCATGAGCTCGTTGCGCGCAAGCGAGCTGACGATGCCCGCAGACACGGACTGGTCAAGGCCAAACGGGCTGCCGATGGTCATCACCCAGTCGCCCACCACCAGCGCGTCGGAGTCACCGATCTCCATGGGCGTCACGGTATCGCCCTGAAGGTCTGCATGAACAACGGCCAGGTCAGATGAGGGATCTCCGCCCACGAGGGTGGCATCATAGCTCTTGCCGCCAATGGTCACACTGACCGAGTTGGCGTCGCCGGCAACGTGCCAGTTGGTGAGGATGTTGCCGTCGGTGTCCAAGATGACGCCCGAGCCCAAGCCCGAGCCCTCGTTTGACTCCACGTACACCGACACCACCGACGGCAGGGCCTTGGCCGCAACCGCCTGGGAGACCGTGATGTCCTCGCTCTTGGGCGTGATGGTAACGGTCTGGCCAGCAGCGCTCTCGGTGGTCGGCGTGGTCACATGAGGAGTCGCGAAGGCCATGCCGCGCAGCGCAAGCACCACGGCAAGGGCGCCGACGGCGCCTCCGGCAAGGCCGAACAGCGCGGACTTCAGACCACTGCGGTCCTTCTTCTGCGGCGTGGTCGCAACCGGCTGCTGCGGCACGTACGACTGCTGCGCCTGCTGCTGGGCCTGCTGGTACGCTTGCTGCTGCGCCTGCTGGTAGGCTCGCTGCTGCTGAGCCTGCTGGTACGCCTGCTGTTGCTGGAGCTGCTGGGCGTACGGGTTGACCGGCCTGCCTTGCGTCTGCTGGTACTGGCCTTGCTGATACTGAGCTTGCCCGTATTGGCCTTGCTGGTATTGCTGCGGATAGCCCTGCCGCCCATAGACGCCACCCTGCGCCTGATAGGTGCTCTGAGCTCCCTGCTGCACATAGTGCGCAGCTGCCGGATTGACCTGCGTGGGGTTCAGCTGGGTCGGCTGGGTTGCCGTGTCGTCACTCTCCAGCGAGCGATAGGCCTCCTCCGCACCGGTGTCCTTCGGCGCTGCGTCTTGGCTTTCGTAGTTCATCTGCTCGTCTGCCATAATCATCACTCCCGTGTTGATATGTCGCGTCGTTCGACGCTGTCTGTACAGATGAGAATGTACCCCTTGTGAGGGTCGAGAGAGCCGTCGAGTCCAAATCCATGCCGGTGAAACAAGCCTTTTTGTTTCCTGAAAGAACATGTGGGGCAGAGGTTCGGAACCCCTGCCCCACATCGGTCTATAGACATGGACAAAGGGGGTAGCCCACCTTTGTCCACAACGCGCTATTTGCCCTCGGTGAGCGAGAGGCGGCCTGACTGCGCGAGGCGATTCAGACGCTCCTGGCCCTTGTCGGTCAGGGCCTGCAGCTCGGCGATGGTTGCCTGCATGCGCGGGATGGCGGCCTCGCGATAGGCGTCGCCCTCCTCAAGCGCGGCGAATACCTGCTCGAAGGACTCCTTGATGACGGCCGGGTCAATCATGGCCTCGGTGGACTGGCGCTGGATCTCGGCGCCCTGCGTGCGCAGCGCCTCGGCGTTGCCGCGGATGATGCTCTCCGTGACCTCGCCCACCATCTTGACCTTCTCCATCTGCGCCTGCTGGTCGTGGAGGGCACGCTGGATCATCACGCCGGTATCCAGAGCGCGCAGGCTGATCTGGCTCGTGCGGTCGATGTTGGTCATGAGGGCGCGGTTGTTCTCGCGCAGCACCGACATGGCCACGATGCCCTGCTGGTTGACGGCCAGGAGCGTCTGCAGGTCCTGTCGCTTCTGCTCCAGCGGGAAGAGGATCTCCTGGCGCACGAAGCGCACCTTCTCGGGGTCAACGCCCTCTTCCTCGGCGCGGTCAATGGCATCGTTCAGAGCAACCTCGAGCTGGTTGGCCATGTCCAGCTCCTTGGCCAGCGTCTGGGAGTCCTTGACGAGGCTGACCTCCTGGCGCTCGAGCTCAACGTTGTCGGCGGCAAGCGTGTCGCGGCCGCGCTTGAGGCTCACCATCACGGACTCGATCTCTTCACGCGCGCTCTTGAACTGCTCGAAGTACTTCTCCACCGGGTCGTGGAACTTCGAGAGCAGGCCCTTGCGGGCAAAGTCGATCTTGGACGGGTCGAGCTTGCGCATGCGAATGGCGAGGTCAGACAGGTTGGTGGCGATCTCCTTGCCGCCGGCGCCCTCCTCCGCGATGGACTTGATGGAGGAAGCGGTCATGCGGCTCTGCGAGGCAGAGAGGGCCGTGGTGCCGGCGCCCAGCTGCTCGATTGCCTGGCGGGCCTTGTCGCGGCTCTGCATGTCGGAGAGGTCGATGGACATGATGGCGTCGGCCTGCTTCTCCATGGCGTTGCCGGTGGCTTCCTTCTGGCGGTCGCTCACGGCGAGCTTGGCCTCAACCTCCTCGGCTACCTGGTCTACGTCGGGAACGATGAGGGAGAACTCGTTGGTGTCGCTCATGATTCACTCCTTCTTTCTGTTAGGTGCGTCCTGGGGGCTACCCCCGAGACGCACTAGTGCGTCTCGGGGGTAGCCCCCAGGACGCACCTCGTGCCTTCGGTTACATGTTGGCGTTGAAGAGACTCTTCAGCTGGTAGGTGATGTCATCGGTGGAGGCCGAAAGCGTGGTGGCCTCGTTGATGGCAGAGATGGCCTTCAGCGACGCAAGGTCGGCATCGTCACCATAGGCGATGGTGTACACCGGGATGCGCAGGCCGGTCAGTGCGCCCTCCACGTCCTTCAGGGTGTGGCCGGCATTCTGCAGGCCGTCGGAGAGCACGAAGAGCATCGGCTTGGCATCCGGGTGATTGGCCAGCTCGTCCTCGATCAGCTTGGCACCGACGATGATGCCGTCGATGGTGGCCGTGTTGCCCGAGGCGCGCAGCCCCTTGGTGACTGCACCCTTGAAGAGCGCCTGCTGGTTCATGTCGAAGCGCGCGATCGGCAGGTTGATGGTCACGTCGCCGCTGAAAGACACGAGGCCCACGTAGTTGTTGGTGCCGATGTAGCGCATGGAGTTGACGAGCGACGACTGCAGCGTCTGGATGGGCGCGCCGTCCATGGAGCCCGACACGTCGCAGACAAAGACCGCGATCACCACAGAGCCAGCGTCCTTGGCCTGCTTGTAGGCCTCAAGCTCGCGCAACAGCGTGCTGCCCTCAGGCGTGGGAGACTCGCTGTCGTAGGAGTCCATCTGGTTGAAGCCATACTCCTCGGCCAGCGCACCACCGTTCTCCGCGCAGTAGGTCGCGAAGTCGGCCAGCACCGCGCGGTCGTGATCCGACGCGCCATCCACGGCCACCAGCGGGTTGTCGTGACGCCAGCCAAACGGCAGGAAGGCGTAGTTGCGCTGCAGGTCAGCGTCGAGCTGGTACACCTGCAACTCGGTCACGAAGCCGTCAAGGCTGCCACGCTGGGCCGCGTCACGCATCTGCTGGGTGGTCATGGCCACGAACGGAATGTTCGCCTGGAAGCTTGTGAAGCCCGCGATGGCCGTCTCGGAAACCGGATTTGCCGAGTCATAGCGGTCAAGGGCCGCCGCCAGCAGGTTGAGGCCCGCAGCCGAGGTGTTGGGGTTGGTGTAGCCAATCACCAGCTCGCCGGACGCCACCGCGTCAGTGATGGCGGAGAGGTCCGTCGTACCGTACTCGGATGCCAACCAGTCACGCTTGGCGGTGGTGAGGGCGATGCCTGCCAGGTTACCCACCGTACGCTCAGTAACAGTCGTGGTTGTCACGCCACGCGCATTGAGCAGGCGAACCCACAGCATGTTGGAGGGCGAGTATCCCGCAGGGGCTGCCTTGCCGGTCGCGATGTAATCAACCGAAAGGCCCGAGGCCACCTTGCGCAGCGTTATGCTCGCCGCCTCACCGTCAACGGCGCGGCCCTCGCGGTTGTAGGCCTCGGCCATCTCGCGCATCCAGCCATCCGTGCCGCTGCCCGACTTCTCGCCCGATGCCCAAACCTCGGTGGCACCCGCGCCACCGTCAACGGTCACGGCGTTGGTGTCGATGTCGGGAAGCTCCTCAGCCTCGTCGAGCATGTCTTCCACGTCGACGGCCTCCTTGATGGGAGGCGCCGTATCAGGGTCGACGCTCTTGTAGAGGCGCTCGATGGTACGAGCTGCGTCCTCGGCGTTGACCACGCGGTCACTCTTGCCGAAGTTCCGGAAGACCCAGAGCCCTCCCAGAGCCACAGCAAACACCAAGGCCAAGGCAAGGACAAACACCAGCCTGCCCGTCGCCCCGCTCTTATTGCCAGCCATCTTGTCTGTTCCTTTCACTCGGGCGCGCTATCCGTAACGGCGCGCCTCATCAATCAGCACACGCATCTCAGTAAGCATGCGCTCTGAGCTCTCATCGGACGGCGTCATGGATTGCATGGACACCTCAGAGGCAAATCGATCGAGCTCAAGCAGCAGCCGCTCGTTGTTGCCAACCAAGCCCTTGAGCTGCCCAATCGTGTTCTGGTAAATGCGCAGGCGCTCTACCTGCACCTCGTCGTCCAGGTTGTCGTTGCGGTATTCCCCCGAGGAGACCGAGGCGTACAGCTGCTCGTAGTCGTTGCCGTCAAACGAGGTGCATGCGGCACTCACCAGGGCGGAGTTCTTGCGGATGGTGGTCTCGGCCTCGTCGATGCCCGAGACAAAGCGCTGCCACGCGAGCGAGCCGGGGGTCAGTTTTCCGGTGGAGAGCATGTCAACGATCTGCTTGCGCTTGCGGCGCGCAGCATCAATCTGGCGAAGGGCGTCGCTCGCGTAGGTGCCGACATGCGGAAGCTCGGACTGGCTCTGAAGCGCCTTGCGCAGCTCGTCGCCGTTGCCCAGCGCGTCACCACGAATGGCAGGGTCAATCATGTGCTGTTCTTCGGGCTCCTCTTCGCCCATGCCCAGAAGCGGACGGTTAACCATCACGGCCGCCGCGGGAATGGCCACGTAGCTGGTGATAGCCGCCGCGGCACGAAGGATATTGGGATCAAAGGGGCTGAGCCCCACAATGGGCGACCACAGCGCGATGGCCAGCGCCGCGATGGCAACGTCGCCCAAGATAATGTGCTGTAGCTTCATAGCCCATCCTGTCGGTCAGTACTCACACATTGGATAGGATACCCCACTCGCGCATCTACCTAACCGACTTGCCAGACCAGTTGGCGACGTTGGATGCCCCGACGGCCGCAAATCACGGATTCTTTGCAATTCGCATCCTTACAGCAACGTGCCCGCACGGCTGTGACACCGTACGGGCACGAAACGAATCGATACGAGCAAGCGCTACAGCTTGAAGAGGTAGCCAACGCCACGAACCGTGACGATGTGGCTCGCCACCTGCGGGCCTACCTTCGAGCGCACACGACGAATGTGCACGTCAACGGTACGGGTGCCACCACAGTACTCAAAGCCCCACACGCGGTGCAGGAGCGTCTCGCGCGAGTAGGCGCGGGAGGGGTGCGTGGCCAGGAAGGACAGCAGCGAGTACTCCATGAGCGTGAGGTCAACCGGGACGGAGTCGATGTAGACCTGATAGGTCGCCAGGTTGATGGTCATGTTGTCGATAGTGACGATGTCCGCTGGCGCGCTCTCCTCGCCAGGCCACAGCAAGAGCGAGCAACGCACTTCAAACTCGGCCTCACCCGCCGTTGAGAGGATGAAGTCGTTGCGGCCCTGCACGGGCAGATGCATCTTGGCAAGCTTGTCCTCGTCGGTCACAAGCAGCGTGGGGATGAAGCCGTTGTCAGACACGTAAGAATCGACCGCATTCAGGGTATTCTGATCGATACCTTCTGGATCGAGAATGACAAGGTCAAACTCGTGGCCCGAGGCGATTGCCTGGGGGAAGGTGATGGGCGTCGCGAGGGCGATGGAGACGTCAATCGCGTGGCTGAGCTCGCGCATGCGGTCGTGGTGACGCGAGGTGCGGGCAATATGCAGGATGTTTTTGTGATGCACTCCGCAGACCTCCAAATCAATGCCGCTAACAGAATGAAACAAGACTGAAAACATACGTACTTTTTAAGACTAGCACAAAACTTGACTTTAGCGCGCTGCAATACCTTTAAGCTGGGCTTCTGTTCGATTCTTTATAGAAAAAGAGGGCGCGATGCAGGACTTTTTCGCCTTCATCGCGCCGCAAAGCTTTATGTAACTATTTTGGTGGTAGTCGAATTCCTTCGTATTTCCTACATGTTACTGTCACGAAGCGTTGTTTTTGCGCCTCTCATGCGTCAGGTTCAGTGCAAACGCGGCCTTACTCGATAGATCCGAGGAATTGGGCCGTGCGCTCGTTCTTCGGGTGGTCGAAGACGTCCTCGGGCAGGCCCTGCTCCACCACCACGCCGCCTTCCATGAAGACCACGCGATCAGCCACCTCGCGGGCAAAGCCCATCTCGTGCGTAACGACGATCATGGTCATGTCGCCGTGAAGGGCCAGGTCCTTCATGACGTTGAGGACGTCACGGACGAGCTCTGGGTCGAGCGCTGACGTCGGCTCGTCAAAGAGCAGCACCTTGGGGTGCATGGCCACGGCGCGCGCGATGGCCACACGCTGCTGCTGGCCACCAGAAAGCTGGGGCGGCTTGTAGTCAATGCGGTCGCCCAGGCCCACGGCCTCAAGCTGCTTGATGGCCTCGGCACGGGCCTCTTCCTTGCTCTTCTTGAGCACCTTGGTCTGGCCGATCATGACGTTCTCAAGCGCCGTGAGATGCGGGAAGAGGTTGAAGCTCTGGAACACCATGCCCAGCTCGCGCCTGATGAAGTTGACGTCCTTGGCCTTCCTGCCGGTAATCTCGTCGTCCTCGATGAGGATGTGGCCGGCCGTCGGGGTCTCAAGCAAATTGATGCAGCGCAGCATCGTGGACTTGCCCGAGCCCGACGGGCCCAGAACTACCACGATCTCGCCGTTCCACACGTTGAGGTTGACGTCGCGCAGGACGATGGTCTCGCCATCGAAGGTCTTGTTGAGGTGCTCGATACGCACCACCGGGTGCTCGCCCTCAATGAACATGTGCTTTGACAGGGGCAAATCGTGCTTCATGCCAAGGCGCGCAGCCTCCTCGGCACCCATCGCGGGCGGGATCTTGACCGACTCCAGGCCGGAATGCTTCTTACCAAAAAGTGCCATGGTCTTACACCTCCGCAGGAACGCCGCTCAACGGGGACAGTGCGCCAGTCCAAGCGCCAGGCTCACGGTTAAGCGCCTCGGCGTGGGTGGAAAGCTCAGCTGCGGCAAGGTCGTCAGAAGCGGACTTCTCAACATCGTTCTTCGCGGCCTTGGGACGAGGGCCGCCGCCGCGCTCCGAGTGAGCCATGCGGTTCTCGATCCAGGTGACCACCTTGATGAGCGGCAGGGTCACCACGAGGTAGAAGATGGCGGCGGCAACATAGGGGGTCATGTTGCCCGAAACCGACGTGAGGTTCTTAGCAAACATCATCAGCTCCATGACGCCCACCGACGAAAGCAGCGAGGTGTCCTTGTAGGAGGTGATGAAGTCGCTCGTCACCGTGGGGATGACGCGACGGATGGTCTGCGGCAGGATGATGGAGAACATCGTCTGGAAGTAACTCATGCCCAGCGAGGACGCAGCCTCGTACTGGCCCTGCGGGATGGACTGGATGCCCGCACGGAAGATCTCGGCAAGGTAAGCGGACGCGTTGATGGCGATGACGATGACGCCCAGCACGTTGTTGTCGATGTTGATGTTCATCATCGGCAGGCCGAAGAACATGATGTAGATCTGCAGGAAGAGCGGGGTGCCGCGCAGGATGTTGATGTAGACGATGGCGATGGCGCGCAGGATGCGGTAGCGCGAGATCTTCATGAACGCGAAGAACAGGCCCAGCGCGATGGCAAACGGATACGCGATGACCACGATCATCAGGCAGAGGAGCCAGCCCGGTGCCAGCGAGAAGAGCGCCGTCACCAGCAGCTGCGGCTTGAAGAACATGCCGAGGAACGGGTTGGAGTTCCAGGCAGCCACGGCGGGGTTGGCGTCGAGATCTGCCACGATGGCCTGCAGCGTGGTGTTGGGGATGGTCTTGATGGGCTTGGAGTCTGCCAGCTGCTGCTCGCCGTTCTGGTTGACGTACATGCCACCCACCACGACTTCGCCGCCGTCAGACGGGAACTCCATGCCCTCAACCTCGAGGCGCACGAGCAGGTTCTCGGGCACCGGCTCGGAGAAGACCACCGTCAGCGTGTTGTTGTCGGGCGTAGCAACGCCGTCGATGCTGGTGCGGTTGAGACCCTCAAGCGCCGTAACCTTCGTTGACGAGCCCGCAAAGGTGGAGCCCTGCGGAAGCGTCAACGTGACGGAGGTAATCTCCTCGCCCTCCTCGACCGTGCCCTCCCACGTCAGACGCGTAGGGAGACCGCCGATGACGTTGGAGCCGCCGTTCTCGTTAGGACGCGCCGTCGCCTTGTTGGTGGTCATTGCCTGGGCCTCGGTCGGAAGCATCAGCGCGACCATCAGCGCAAGGATGATTGCGCCCAGCGCCACCTTCGGTTTTCTCGACGTTGTGAGACTCATTTCGCTCCCCTCTTTATGCATGCAGCGGGACCCCGGCTGCGCCGGAGCCCCGCAGTGGTTCTAGCCCAATCCGGGCAAAGGTGCTACAGCGCGGCGCCGAACCACGTGGTCTCGATGGCGTCGCGAGAGCCGTCGTCCTCCATGGCCTGCAGCGCGGCGTTGATGGCAGCGGTAAGGCCAGGGTTGTCCTTGGAGATGGCGATGCCGTACTGCTCGCCCGTGGGGATCTCCTCGATGATCTGCAGGTCAGTGAAGGAGTTCTTGATCTGGTAGGAGGAGACAGGCAGGTCGGTGACGAGGCCGTCATAGCTGCCGGTCAAAACGCCGTTCATGGCGCTGATGATGTCGTCAAGCGGCACGATGGTGGCGTTGGGCAGGTTCTCGGCAGCCCAGTCGGCGCCGGTGGTGCCAGCCTGGACGGCAATCTTCTTCTCGGCCGCATTGAGGGTCTCGAGGGTATCCTCGGAGCCGACCTTGGTCACGAGGGACTGATTGGAGTCGACGTAGGGGTCAGACATGTCAACCTCGGCCTTGCGGGCGTCGGTGATGGTCATGCCGGCGATGGCGATGTCAGCGGTGCCGCCAGCCTTGATGGTGGGGACCAGGGAGTCAAAGGCCTGGCTGGGCAGCCAGTTGACCTCAAGACCGAGGTGCTCAGCGAGGGACTTGGACATGTCGATGTCGAAGCCCACGGGCTCGCCGGTCTTCTCGTCCATGGACTCGAACGGCGGGAAGTACAGGTTGGAGATGCAGGTGAGCTTGCCCTCGTTTACGAGGGTGTACTCGGCGGCAACTGCGTCGGCAGCGGTGTCAGCAGCACCACCATCGGTCTTGGAGCCACCGCAGGCGGTCAGGACGAGGCCTATCGCGGAGGCGGAGGCGGCAAGGAAGTCACGACGGGAAAGTGTGCTCATAATGAATCCTTTCGTAGGGCGTGCGTAGACATGCGTCCGCGCACATCAATGCATGTGCATTGAAGATAGTAGGGGGTAGGCGGCGCCAAAAGGCTCCGCCTACCCCATCTTTTTCTTTCTAGAAACGCTATGCGCTAAAAGCTTATGCGGCGCCGAACCACTTCTCCTTGAGCTGAGCCATGGTGCCGTCGGCCTCGAGCTGTGCGAGGGCCTGATTGATGGCGGCGGTGAGGCCGGGGTTGTCCTTGGAGACCACAATGCCGTACTGCTCGCCAGTCGGAATCTCAAGGGCGATCTTGCAGTCCTTGAAGGAGACCTCGCACTGGTGGCCAATGACGGGGAGGTCAGCGCAGAACGCCTGATACTGGCCAGTGGAGACGCCGGTCATGCACACGGTGACGGAAGCCAGCGGCACGATGTTGGCCTCGGGCAGGTTCTCGCGAGCCCACGCCTCACCGGTGGTGCCAGCCTGGACGGCAACGGTCATGTCGGAGGCGTTGAGCGCCTTGACGATGGCCTCCTCGCCGCCAACGATGCCAAGGTCTCCCCTGACCGCAACACCGAGGTTGGAGTCGAGATAGGCGTCGGTGAAGTCGATCTCCTGCTTGCGCTCTTCGGTGATGGAGAAGGCGGAGTTGCCGATGTCGGCCTTGCCGCCCTGCTTGATCATCGGAATGATGGAGTCGAAGTCCATGGGGGGCAGGTACTCGACCTCAAGGCCGAGCTTCTGGCCGATGGCATTGGAAAGGTCAACGTCAAAGCCCGAAGCAACGCCGCCTTCGAAGGAGTCCAGCGGCGGGAAATCCAGGTCGGAGGCGACGATCAGCTTGCCCTCCTGAACAGTGGTGAACTCGATCGGCGCGGCATCGGCGGGAGCCTCTGCGGTCTCCTTCTTGGAGCCACAGGCGCTCAGCACGAGGCCGAGGGCGGAAGCGGAAGCGGCCAGGAAGCTACGACGGGTCAGGTTACTCATGGAATATCCCCTTCCTTGAGAGTGGGACGTGCCTTGTCGCATGTCGGCGGGAGTACCGGTCTCTCCAGTGCACAAGGCAGCTGTGGCCCCCGATGGGCCGACTGATTACATCTTCGTGCATTTGCGTATATTTATGGTGTATTTGCACGGTTGTTTATAAAGCTGACACAAAAGTCTTTTAACGAATCGGTGCTCTGAAAACGCAATCGTCTGATTTGCAATCTCATTTCGGTTAGTTGGATGTATAGAGCGACGAGCGGGTCACAAGAATGCCCCGCAACAATCAGCTGAACTCCGCAGGGAGCAAGCCAAAGGTTGCAGGGCATTCATCCAATCAGGTGAAACTTACACGCCAGCGTAGTAGCGCTCGCGCTCCCAGTCGGTCACGGTGGAGCGGTAGTCATGCCACTCGCGGCGCTTGACGTCTAGCAGGTAGTCGCAGACGTGGTCACCCAGCGCCTCGCGCACAAACGAGCTGTTCTCAAAGCGCTCGATAGCGCGACCCAGCGAGCGCGGCAGACGCTCGATGCCGAGGGCGCGAGCCTCGGCATCGGTCATGGCAACCGTCGAGACCTCCTCCGGAAGGCGCAGGCCCTCCTCGATACCACGGATACCCGCGGCAAGCGTGATGGCAAAGGTCAGGTACGGGTTGGCCGTGGGGTCAGCCTGACGCAGCTCAACACGCGTGGCCTGGTGCTTGCCCGGCTTGTGCGTGGGCACGCGGACAAGCGCGGTACGGTCCTTGCGGCCCCACGTTGCATAGATGGGCACCTCACCGTTGCGCACCAAGCGCTTGTACGAGTTGACCGTGGGATTGGTGATGAGCGTGTAGTCCGGGGCGTACTTCAGAAGGCCAGCCACATAGTGCTGCGCGATGTCGGAGAGGTGCGCCTCGTGATGCTCCTTGGGCGCCCAGAAGAGGTTGTTGCCCTCATGGTCAAAGAGCGACTGATAGAGGAACATGCCCGAGCCCGAGACGTTGGTCAGCGGCTTAGGCATGAACGAGGCAAACATGTTGTTGGCGTACGCCACCTGACGGATGACCATGCGCGAAGAGATGATGTTGTCCGCACAGGTGCGGGCGTCGGCATAGCGCAGCTCGACGGCGTTCTGCGAGGCACCGTTGGTGTGGTAGGAGTACGTCACGGGAATGGACATGCGCTCCAGCATGAGGATCGTCTGATGGCGCAGGTCGGTGGCGGAGTCAAAGGCCGTGAGGTCAAAGTAGCCGGAGTCGTCCAGCGGCACGGGCACCGGGCCCTTGTCCTTGAAGTAGAAGTACTCGATCTTGGGGCCAACCATCAGCACATAGCCCTTGTTGTCGGCCTGGCGGAAAACGCGCTCGAGGCAGCCACGCGGGTCGCCGTCAAACGGCTCACGCGACGGGGTCTTGATGTCACAGAAGATGCGCGCCGTCGCGGCCTGATTGCCCATGCGCGGCACGATCTGGAACGTGGTGGGGTCAGGGAAGGCGAGCATGTCGGATTCCTCGGGCGTGACGAAGCCTTCCACGGCCGAGCCGTCAAAGCCGATGCCCTCCTCAAAGGCCTGCTCGAGGTCTTCGGAAGCGATGGAGAACGACTTGAGGTTGCCCAGCACATCGGTAAACCACAGGCGCAGGTACCGAATGTCGCGCTCCTCGATAGTTCGCAGGACAAAATCGATATTCATGTCGGTGCTCATGTGTACCTCCCTCTCTCAAAAGAAAGGATACGTCATTTCATCACCCATAGCTTCCCACACCCGCGTTACGCCCCCATTACAGAATGAGGTGCGGCATAAAGCACTAACTCCCCAACGGGGAGTTAAAAAAGAATGAGGTGCGGCATCGCCGCACCTCATTCAATAGCTCAGCGCGGCGCAAAGCGCCGCACCATATTTGTGACCCCGGAAGCAAGCGTCGAGACATGCGCCGCCCCCTTCCCTGCTGGCGACTGTCTCAGCCCTTGGAGCCAGCAGGGAAGGGGGCGGCGCCCTCACATGTGAGTAAGCTTACTTCTTAGCCTTGCCCTGGTTGGCGACG
>OMWB01000015.1 GCA_900314645.1 uncultured Actinomycetes bacterium | reverse complement strand
AAGTGCTTCAGAGCGTTCGCGATGCCGTCGTCGTCGACGGACGTGGTCACGTAGTCGGCAATCGCCTTCAGCTTCTCCACGCCGTTGCCCATGGCCACGCCGATGGACGCGTACTCCAGCATGGGCTTATCGTTCTCGCCATCGCCAAACGCCATGATCTGCGACCTGGTGATGCCCTCACGGTCAAGGAACTTCTGGATGCCCGCGTCCTTGCCACCGGTCTTGGCGATGATGTCGATGCCCGTCTCGTTCCAGCTAGTGATGGTGCACTGGTCAAGCAGCTTCTCCAGGCGCTGGCGCATCGCAGAATCGACGAACGCCATGCACTGGTAGATGGCCTCGCCGTGATACTCACCGATATCGGGGATCGTGCCGTGCGTCTGCAGCTGCGTGTTGATGACCACGTCGTCAACGTAGTTGATGTAGCGCTTTTCCTCGCCGATCAGCACAAACGGAATGCGGCCGGCCTGGAAGATGCTCACCAGCACCTCAAGCTCACCCTGGTCGATGGGGTTGCCGTCAAACATCTTGCGGTTGGAGTCCAGGCAAATGTTGCCGTTGAGCGTGAGGTACGCGTCGAAGTCCACGTCGTGGATGGGCAGCTTGTCCAGCTCGACGATGTCGCGGCCGGTGGCGATGATGGCCTTGACGCCGCGCGCCTGTGCCGCGTGGATGGCGTCGATGGTGCTCTGCGGAATGATGCCCTGCTTGTGCGAGAGCAGCGTGCCGTCAACGTCGAAGAAGAGGGCCTTGATGTTCGCACCGCCCTCAACTGAATCGGGCTCGACCCAGATGACCTCGTCCAGGCCGGTGACGTCGAAGACCTCCATGACGGCGGGACCGGCGTGGGTGATCTTGAAGCCCAGCTTGGGCAGGCGCTTGGCCGCCTCCATGATCACGCGGATGCCGGAGGACGAGATGTAGAGGGTCTCGTCGAGGTCCAGCTCAACGTGGTCGGAGCGGTCCATGGCAGCGCGCATGGCCTCACGGAACTCCTCGGACGAGTTGGTGTCGAGCTTTCCGTACGGCTTCACGACCAGCCAGTCACCGTTCTCAACGTAGTCAACCTTCAGCGCCATGGCGTCTCCTCTTCCTCAAGGCCGCATGCGTCCGCGGCACCATGCTTCCACATGGGTAACTTTATCAGTTTGCGCGGCTGACGTCCCGCACTTATGCCTCAAGGACCATCTTCAGGAAGTTCTGCGTGCGCTCGTTCTTGGGGCTGCCAAAGACCTCGTCCGGCGTGCCCTCCTCGGCGATGACGCCGCCGTCAACGAACAGCACGCGGTCGGCAACCTGGCGCGCGAAGCCCATCTCGTGCGTGACCACCACCATGGTCATGCCCTCGTTGGCCAGCTGGCGCATGACGTCGAGCACCTCCCCCACCATCTCGGGGTCAAGGGCGCTCGTGGGCTCGTCAAACAGCATGAGGCCCGGCCGCATGGCGAGCGCGCGGGCGATGGCCACACGCTGCTTCTGGCCGCCGGAGAGGCTGTTGGGCATGGCGTCGGCCTTGTCGGCCAGGCCGACGCGCTCCAAGAGCTGGCGCGCCACCTGGTTGGCCTCGTCCTTGCCCATCTTCTTGCGGAGCACGGGCGCGATGGTCACGTTCTCGATGACGGACAGGTGCGGGAAGAGGTTGAAGTGCTGGAACACCATCCCCACGTCCTCGCGCAGCTCGTCGATGTTGGGTGCGTCGGCGTCCATGATGTTGCCGTCGACGCGCACCGTGCCCGACGTTGGCTGTTCAAGGCAGTTGATGCAGCGCAGAAACGTAGACTTGCCGGAGCCCGACGGGCCGATCACGCACACGACCTCGCCCGTCTCGATATCGCAGTCGATACCCTTGAGCACCTCGTTGTCGCCGAAGCGCTTGTGCAGGTTCCTGATCTCGACCTTAGCCATCGAGCGACACCTTCCTCTCCACCATGCGCGAGATGACGGTGATCGCGTAGATCACCACAAAGTACAGGACGAAGACCATGAGCCACACCTCGAACGAGCGGTACGTGCGCGCGATGATCTGCTGGCCCATGCGGGTGAGCTCGGCCAGGCCGATAACGCAGATGATGGAGGTGTCCTTGATGGTGATGCACCACTGGTTGACCACCGACGGCAGGCAGATGCGGATGGCCTGCGGCAGGATGATGCGCCACGTGGTCTGACGTGCGGAAAGGCCGAGCGAGCGCGCGGCCTCGGTCTGGCCGCGGTCCACGGCCTGGATGCCGCCGCGGAAGATCTCGGACAGGTAGCCGCCCGCGTTGAGCGAGAGCGCGATGACGCCTGCCGTGAAGGCGCTCATGCGGATGCCGAGCGCGCCCGTGACGCCGAAGTAGATGAAGAACGTCTGCACCAAGAGCGGCGAGCAGCGGATGATGGCCACAAAGGCGCTGTTGATGAAGCGCAGGACGGGGTTCTTGGAGAGCCCCATCAGCGCGGCGAGCACGCCAAGCACCATGGCGATGGCAAGCGAGAGGCCCGCCAGCTCGAGCGTGAGCACCAGTCCCTGCAAAAGCAGCGGCAGCGACTCGGCCAAGAGGTCAAAGAAGCTCATGGTGCCTCCTTTCTGTACGTACGGCAATTGGCGAGACGATGCGGCTTTGCTGCCAAAGCCACTTCGTCTCGCCAATCGCGGAAGCAGGGCGCCCCGGCTTGTGCAGCGGGGCGCCCTGTCCTAGCGAAGGTTAACCGACCGACTGGACGTAGGTGCCCACGATCTGGTCGTACGTGCCGTTGGCCTTGATGTTGGCCAGGCCGGCGTCGAAGGCGGCCAGCAGCTCGGGGTTGGCGCCCTTGTTGACGGCGAAGCCGTACGGGGTGGCGAACTCGGAGTCAGAGGCGGCCTCGGCGATGATGGTGAGGGCCACGTTGCCGGTGGCGATTGCGTAGCTCATGACCGGGGTGTCCTCGAAGCAGGCGGCGGTGTTGCCGGCAACGACGTCCTGGTACATGATGTCGGAGGTGTCGAACTGGACGGTGGTGAAGCCGTACTGGTCCTTGAGGGACTCGGCCCAGGCCTCGCTCATGGTGCCAGTCTTGACGGCCACGGTCTTGCCGTTGAGGTCGTCGAGGGAGGCGATGGTGGCGTCGGCGACGGCGGCGCACACGGTGGAGTCATAGTAGGGCTGGGAGAAGTCGAAGATCTCGCGGCGGGCGTCGGTGATGGACATACCGGCGATGACGCCGTCGGACTGGCCGGACTGGACGGCCTGCAGGGCCGCGTCGAAGCCGAGCGGCTCGAGCTCGTACTGGAAGCCCTGGTCAGCGGCGATGGCGGCGAGAAGCTCGACGTCGATGCCCACGTAGGTGCCGTCGGCCTCTGCGTACTCGAACGGGGCGAAGGTGGTGTCGGTGGCGATCTTGTAGACCTTGGCCTCCGGCGCGGCGTCAGAGGAGCCGCCGTTGGAGGAGCCACCGCCGCAGGCGGTGAGCGCGAGCGCGGCCATGCTCAGGCTGCCGGCCAGGAAATTCCTTCTGGTGAGTTGCATGTCTTTCTCCCTTGTGTCGTGCCGCGCACGGCGGCGTACATCTGGGGAGCATTGTTTAGCAGGACGTATGCCATTCGGTTACGCGCTGGGATGATTAACTTACTTGCAACGTAGGTACGACCCGAGTTGCGCTTGTTGACATCGCGCGGCCCACCACCGGTCCGGGCGGAATGCACAGGCTGTCAATCACGTCCCAGCCGCCGATGGCGAGCTCGCTCGTACGCAGCGGCGGCTTCTTGAGGATCTCGGCGCGGACAGCCTCGGTAATGACGTCGAGCTCAACCGCGTAGTGGGCGGCCTTAGGCACCTTGGCCACCGCATCGCAGCGCTTGATGTCGATCAGCTGGTAGATGAGCGCGCGGGCGTCGCCCGGGCAGGCACGCTCCAGCTTGACGAGCGTGCGGCGCACGGAGCGGCTGTTTGGGTACATGCGATGGTCGTGGTAACGGATGAGCGTGCAGGTGCGCGCCACGAACTGCTTGGGGAAGGCCAGGCGGCGCATGATCATCTCGGCCATCTTGGCGCCCACCTTGGGGTGCCCGTAGAAGTGGCCGCGGCCCTGCGCGTCAACCGTGAACGTGGCCGGCTTGGCCACGTCGTGCAGAAACGCTGCCCAGCGGAGCTCCGGCGCGGCGACGCCCGCCGTAAACTCCTCTACGGCGCGGCACACGCGCGCGGTGTGCTCGTACACGTCGTAGGCATGCCAGGAGCTCAGCTGGTTGAAGCCCACCATGGCGGACAGCTCGGGGATGGCGGCACACATGACCTCGGGCTCGTTCATCATGGCCCAGGCAACCTTGCCCGTCTGCACGATGCCGTTCATCTCTTGGCCGATGCGCTCCTGTGCGATGTTGGCCAGGTCAGGCGCGGCGGCGATCAGCGCCTCGTGCGTGGCGGGCTCGATGCTGAAGCCCAGGCGCGCGGCAAAGCGCACGGCGCGGAGCACGCGCAGCGCGTCCTCGGCAAAGCGGCGACGCGGGTTGCCCACCGCGCGGATGACGCCCGCGGCAAGGTCATCTCGCCCGCCGAACGGGTCAAGCAGGCCGCGCTCGGGGTGATACGCCATGGCGTTGACGGTGAAGTCACGCCGCTCGAGGTCCTCGGTGATGTCGGTGATAAAGCGCACGCTGTCGGGATGGCGGTGGTCGGTGTAGGTGCTTTCCTCGCGGAAGGTGGTCACCTCCACGGGCTCGCCGTCCACCACGGCGGTGACGGTGCCGTGGGCCGTGCCCGTCTCGTGCACCGTGATGCCCAGCTTGCGCAGCGTCGAGCGGGTCTGCTGCCAGTGGGCCGACGTGGTGATATCGACGTCGTGGGAAGGTGCGCCGCGCAGGGCGTCGCGCACCCAGCCGCCAACCACCCAGGCCTCAAACCCGGCATCCTCCAGCGCCTCAAGCACGCGCAACCCATGGGCAGGAACGTCATACGCTAGACCGTAGGAGGCAAATGACACGGCTGGCCACCTCTCCTCATGTTGTCGACATTGCCATTGAGTATAGCCGACCTGTACGGGCGCGCCGTCGTGCTATGCTCTCAGGGCATAGAAAGTTTTCCGACTGCAACAGGAGATCCCATGGACAAGAACACGTGCGTAACGCCAGACGACCTCGCGGTATTCCAGGCCACGTTCCACACCGATCGCGCCAACATCATTGCCAAGAACGCCGTCAGCTCCGTGGGCATCCGAGCGGCCGCGCGCACGCCCGAGGGCATCGCCGCGAACGGGATGAGCTGGGATCTTGAGGTCAGCACGGGAGAGCGCACCGACCAGAAGCGCTCTGGTCGCTGCTGGATGTTTGCGAGCCTGAACACGTACCGCTACCGCACCATGAAGAAGTACAACCTCAAGAGCTTCGAGTTCAGCGAGGCCTACCCCCTCTTCTTTGACAAGCTGGAGAAGAGCAACTGGTTCCTGGAGAACATCCTCGACACGCTGGACGAGCCGCTGAACGGCCGCCTGATGGCGTACCTGCTGTCCGACCCAATCAGCGACGGCGGCCAGTGGGACATGTTCCGTGCCCTCACCAAGAAGTACGGCGCGGTGCCCAAGGAGGCCATGCCCGAGACCGCGTGCTCGTCCAACACGCGCGAGATGGACAAGTATCTCACTCGCTACCTGCGCAGCTGTGCCAAGCTGCTGCGCGACAGCGCTGAGGCCGGCGTCAGGAGCGACCTCATGGTGGCCATGAAGAAGCACATGATGGACGAGGTGTACCACCTACTGGTCACCTGCCTGGGCGAGCCGCCGGTGTCATTTGACGTGCGTCTGCGCGACAAGGACGACAAGGTGGTGCTGTCGGGCACCTTCACGCCACAGGAGTTCTTTGCCGAGGCCGTGGGCATGGAGCTTGATGACTACATCAGCCTCATCAGCGCGCCGACGGCCGACAAGCCCTTTGGCCACACCTACACCGTGTCGCGCCTGGGCAACGTGGTGGAGGCTGGCGGCGTGCGCTACCTCAACCTTGCGCCGCAGCGCCTGAAGGAGGTTGCCATCGCGCAGCTCCGCGATGAGCTGCCCGTGTGGTTTGGCTGCGACGTTGACCAGAGCTACGTGCGCGAGGAAGGCATCATGGACCGCGCGGCGCTCGACATCGACACGCTGTTTGGCTTCCCCGTGGAGACCTGCCTGAACAAGGCCGACCGCCTGGATTACGGCGAGTCGATGATGACGCACGCCATGGTGCTTGAGGGCGTCAGGTTTGACGCCGACGGCAAGCCCGAGCTGTGGAAGGTCGAGAACAGCTGGGGCAAGGACCACGCGCGGGACGGCTTCAACACGCTGGCCGACGAGTGGTTTGACGAGTACGTCTACCAGGTGGTTGTTGACAAGAAGTACCTGACGGACGAGGAGCGCGCGGTGTACGACACCGAGGAGCCCACGGTGCTCGAGCCGTGGGACCCGATGGGCTCGCTCGCTGACTAGACTTCTGCGCATACAAACGGGACAGGCACCGTGGTTCGGAAATCCGAACCACGGTGCCTGTCCCGTTTGTATGGGTGGCGGCTTGGATGGGACGCGAATCAGAACTCGGCGAAGGTGGGCTCGGACACGAGGCAGAGCTCTTCGCCGTTGGCGAGCTCGCGCATGGCCGCGGTGAAGCGCTCCTCCGTGCCGGACAAGAAGGCGCAGGTCAGCTGCACGTCCTCGGCGAACACGGAGTCCTTCACCTTGCCGCCGCAGTCGGCGATGAGCCGCTCCACGCGGCCGTAGGCGGAGTACGGGATGACGCAGGTCACGCGCGTCACCAAGGTCATGGTGACAAACTGGCCCGCGGCCTCGGCGGCGGTGACGGCCTCACGCGTGGCGGCCTCGTACGCGCGCACCAAGCCTCCCGGGCCCAGCAGCGTGCCGCCAAAGTAGCGCGTCACCACGCAGCAGACGTTGGCCAGGCCAGCGCCGCGGAGCACCTCGAGCGTGGGCATGCCGGCCGTGCGCTGGGGCTCGCCATCGTCTGAGCAGCGCTCGCGACCGTCGGCGAGGATCCACGCGGGAACGTTGTGCCGCGCGTCGTGATGGCGGGCGCGCACCTCGTCGATGAACGCGTTGGCCTCGGCCTCGCTCTCCACGTGGCGGAGCTGCGCGATGAAGCGGCTCCGGCGGTCCACAAACTCGCCGCTCGCCTCCACGCCGCCTGCCAGCGTGACGTATCCCGTCGCCATGGTCGCTCCCCTCTCGCGCTCTCGCACGACCAGCATACCATCCATACAAAGGGGACAGGCGCCGTGGTTCGGATTTCAGAACCACGGTGCCTGTCCCACTTGTGTAGGTGCTGATGGTTAGGCGGTCTGGAAGAGCTTGTCGCCCACGGTGACATCGCCCGCGCCCACGGCCTCGACGGAAGCAAGGTCATCGGCGTTGGTGACGATGGTCATGACCACGTCGGGATGACCGGCGTTGGCAACCTTCTTCTTGTCAAAGGTGAGCAGCGGCGTACCCGCGGTGACGTGCTCGCCCTGCTTCACGTGCACCGTGAAGCCGTCGCCCTTCATCTCGACGGTGTCCACGCCCACGTGAATGAGGACCTCAACGCCATCGTCGCCCAGGAAGCCGAAGGCGTGCGGCATGGCGGCGGTGACGGTGCCGGAGACCGGCGCGTACACGTTGCCGTCAGCAGGCCAAACGCCCAGGCAGGGACCCATGGCACCAGAGGAAAAGACCGGGTCGGGCAGAGAGCTCATCGGCTCGACCTTGCCGGCCGCCGGCGCGTAGACGGCGCCCTTCTCGGTGGTCACCGCGATGGCCTCAGGCTTCTCCACCTTCTTGGTGCCAAACAGCTTGTCGAAGAATCCCATGTTTACCACTCCTCCCTGATGAGTAACTCGTTGATTTGATTGTACGGCAGTGGCAAAAGCGGTCGCAAGCGAGGCGTTGAGTTTACTAAATCCTTGCAGCGTTCAGGGGTGAGCGTTTGCTTCGTCCCTGCTGATGTTGACCCGGGAGGGCCCCTTTTCGTCAACATGAGCAAGTGGGGACTGCGCTACCATGGCCTTGGCAGAGTTGTCTAACGCGAAAGGAGCCATGATGGCAGTTGAGGGAACCTACAAGGTGACGGTCGAGGCCATGGGCAAGAAGGTCGCTGGCACGCTTGAGCTGCACGTTTCTGGCAACACGCTGACGGGCAATGTGCGCGCGGCGGGCAGGACGGTCGAGGTGCAGAAGGGTCGCGTGAACGGCGACAGCTTCACCGGCGAGGTTGAGGCCGACACGCCTCTGGGCCACAAGAAGGCCAGCGTGAAGGGCTCCGTGTCGGGCGACACCATCTCGGGCGAGCTCAAGGCCGGCCTGCTCAAGGCCAAGTTCACCGGCACCCGCGTTTAGCGCAGACGCCCATTAGCGTTGCAACCAACCGGACCACAAGGTCGGACCTTGTGGTCCGGTGGAGTGACGAGCATGGCGATCAGCATCGTCAACATGACGAGCGAGGAAGAGGCCAGGGGCAAGGCGCGCGTGCACTGGCTTGCCTGGAAGGAGGCCTACCACGGCCTTGTTGACCAGACATTTCTTGATGCACGGACCTACGAGTTCTCTGAGGAGCGGGCGCTTCGTGCCTTCCACGCCGGCATCCCGACACTCCTTGCCAAAGACGGCGACGAGGTGGTGGGCTTCGCGGACTATGGGCCCTACCGCGGCGACGACCTTGCGAACACCGGCGAGGTCTACGCCCTCTACCTGTTGAGCTCGCACTACCGTCGCGGCATCGGCACGGCGCTCATGGAGGCCGCGCTCGCGCGCATGCCGCAGTACAGCCGCCACGCGGTCTGGGTGCTCGAGGGCAACGAGCGCGCCATCGCGTTCTACCGCAGCTGCGGCTTTGCGTTTGACGGCGCGCGCCAGACGCTGACGCTGGGCACCGAGGTCACTGACCTGCGGATGATTCGATCCTAGTCATCAGAGAGGCTTAACCATGATCAAGCTCGTGCTTACCGACCTCGACAACACGCTTATCGCGCACGAGCCCGGCGCGCCGTTTGACGAAGCCGTCATCACGGACGAGGGGCTCGCAGCAATCCGCGCGCTCTTGGACGCGGGCGTGCACTTTGGTCCCTCAACCGGCCGCGGCCCCGCCTCCATGGCGCAGACCTTCCGCGACCAGGCGTGGGCATACGCGTCAGGCGCCTATGCAAACGGGCAGCTCATCTACGTGGACAACCGCGTGGCACACGAGGAGTGGTGCTCCGCGGAGGTGCTGCAGCGCGTGGCCGACATCGTCGACGAGCAGCCGTACGGCATCATGGTCATCTTCAACCTCGAGAACGACCAGGCTTCGTGGGGCGTGTCGCGCAACCCCGAAAAGATCGCGGCCTACTCGGGCAGGCGGTTTGTCTCGCGCGTCGAGCCCTGCGTCACGGCGCCTTCGATGAAGACCATCATCCGCATGGGCACCGACGTGACCAACACGCCCATCCTGCGCAACCTGCTTGCCGCCGAGGTGCCTGAGCTGGACTTCGTTATGCCCTCCCCCAACGCCGCCGTGATTGACATCACACCCAAGGGCTACGGCAAGGGCGACGGCGTGCGCATCATGGCCGAGACGCTGGGCGTCGGTCTTGACGAGGTCGCCGTGTTTGGCGACGCGGACAACGACCTCTCCATGCTGCAGGCCGTTCCCAACTCGATTGCCGTGGCCAACGCGAGCGAGGCCGCTGCGGCAGCGGCGCGCTGGCACATCGGCGACGCATGCGAGCAGTCGGTTGCGAAGGCGATGGCAGAGATTGCCGAGGCCAGCGCTCGCGGCGAGCTGCCCGCCTTCATGCAGTAGCGCTCTTTGCGGCCCTGGGGTCAGCAATCACTGGGCAGGGTCACGATGAGCGAGGACTTCTCTTGCCACGTACTCACCAGGCGCTCCGCGGCCTTCTCCCCCACTTGGTCAAGGCACCGCAGCTCCATGCCGTCGCGGTAAAGCGGAACGCGGCGCACCGAAAAGCCCAGCTCCTGCAGCGCGGCAGCCATCTCCTCGCCGCTACGCCAGCTCACCTTTGACGTGTCGCGGCCCACCGCCGCGTCCAGAATCTTGTAAATCTGGCTCACCATGGCTGCCGCGGTGTTGCCCAGCACGGCGCCGAAGGTGTCCACCAGCATGGTCCCCGGGTCGGCGTCGGGGATGATCCAGCAGCCACCGTCGCGAGCGAGAAGACTCCGCACGTTCTCGGCAAGCTCGTGCTTTTGGTCGAGGTTGAGGTACGAGAGCAGCCCCTGCGTCACAATCGTGATCTGTTCACGGAGCGCCGCCAGCACGTGCTCCATCTGCTCCTGGTTGGTCACGTCGGTCATGCGATACCCGGCAAACCACTCCCCGTTGGCCGGGATAAGCTCGCGCCTGTGCTCCATGAGGTCTTGTGCCACGTCGGGCAGGTCGGCCCCGATGTAGGTGTAGCCCTTGGGCGCCATCAGCAGCACGCGGGGCGAGTATCCGCAGGCGAGGTCGAGAATCGTGGGGTTGTCGGCCTCAAGGATGAGCTGGTTGGCGCTTTGGTACAGCACCTCCGAGATGCACGAGATGCAGAGCGGGATGCGTCGCGCAAAGGGGACGTGCGCGAACGCGGAGAGCGGGTCTCCCTCAAGCTGCAGCGCGTCGCGAAACGCCACGGCCTCGGGCACGCCGAGCCTCGCGAGCATCTGAAGGTTGACCTGCGCGGTCTTGCTGATGGAGTCCTTGGACATGGCGCCTCCCCCGACGCGTCGAATGGGCAGGCACCAGTATAGCCAACTCTGTTATATAAGTTGGAAGCTCCCGTGGGGCACCCAGCCCGCGCGTGGGACACCCAGCCCGGAGGTTTCTGTCCCACAAAGTGGGACAGAAACCTCCGGGCTGGGTGTCCCACGCGCGGGCCGGGCGTCCCACGAGGGTTAGTCGCGGATCAGGGACTCCAGGGTGGCGAAGAGCGCGTCGGGCTCGACGGGCTTGGTCAGGTGCGCGTTGAGGCCCGCCTGCAGGCTTCGCTGTACATCCTCGTCGAAGGCGTTTGCCGTGAGCGCGATGATGGGAATCTCCTGCGCGTCGGGACGGTCAAGCGCACGAATGGTACGCGTCGCCTCAAGGCCGTCCATCTCGGGCATGCGCATGTCCATGAGGATGGCGTCGTAGTAGCCAGGCTCGTGCTCCTCGAACATCTCCACGGCGATGCGACCGTTCACGGCAAGCTCCGCCTCCATGTCGCGCATCTTCAGCACCATCATCATGATCTCGGAGTTGACCTGCATGTCCTCAGCCAGAAGAATGCGGCGACCCGTGAGCTCCGCCTTGTGCTCGTTGCGCCGTGCCAGGGCATTGCGCTTGCGCATCGAGCTCCTGAACTCCTCCAGCACCGTCGACGCAAAGAGTGGCTTGGGGATGAAGCTGTCCACGCCAGCCTGGACGGCCTCCTCCAGCACGTCGTCCCAGCGATACGCCGTCAGGATGATGATGGCCGACTCGGCCCCCACAATGGAGCGAATCTGGCGCGTGGCCTCCACGCCGTCCATCTCGGGCATCTGCCAGTCCACCAGGATGAGGTTGTACGGCGCGCGGCGCGCATGGCGCAGACGGACCATCTCCACGGCCTCGGCCCCCGAAGCCGCGATCTCCGCGGCGATGCCCACGCGCTCAAGCACCAGCTTCGCATGCTCGCAAGCCACCGGGTCGTCGTCGATGATGAGCACGCTCATCTCCTGCGGGCGCACCAGCTCGTCCTCATCGTCGCTGTCGGAGCGGTCGCTGTCGGCAAGGGTCACCGTCACCACGAAGGTGGTTCCCACGCCCTTCTCGCTCTGCACCTCGATGTTGCCGTTCATCATCTCCACGATGTTCTTGGTGATGGCCATGCCGAGGCCCGAGCTGCCGTACTTGTTGGTGGCGGAGGAATCCTCCTGGCTGAAGGTGTCGAACAGGTGCGGCAGGAACTCCTTGCTCATGCCGATGCCCGTGTCGGAAATGGTGAAGCGCAGCGTGGACTGTCCCTCAAACTGGGCGACCCGCTCGACCGTGAGGTTCACCTCTCCGCCCTTCGGCGTGAACTTAACCGCGTTGCCCAGGATGTTGATGAGCACCTGGCGCAGCTTCATGTTGTCGCCGATGTAGTAGTCGTCCAAGTGGCCCTTGGTGTGGCACTGGTAGTCAAGGCCGCGGTCTGAGCACTGGCCACTGAACATGGTGTTGATGGCCTCGAGCAGCTTGGGGAACGAGAACTCCTCGTTCTTGAGGATGAGCCGGCCGCTCTCGATGCGGCTCATGTCGAGGATGTCGTTGATGAGGTTGAGCAAGTGCTCCGCCGAGCCGCCGATCTTCTCCAGATACTCGCGCGTCTTGTCGGGCAGGTCGGGGTCGTTGAGGGCGATGTTGTCCAGGCCGATGATGGCGTTCATGGGTGTGCGGATCTCGTGGCTCATGTTGGAGAGGAACGCCGTCTTGGCGTTGTTGGCGCGCTCGGCCGCACCCAGCGCGTCGCTCAGGGCCTCGTTCTGCGCCATGGCCGCGCGCGTCTCGGCGTCGACGTCGGCAAAGCAGGCGCCCACGTTGTGCACCGCGGCGTCATCGCGGTCGTCGGGGCGGCGTACGCCAGCAAAGCGCACCACCTCGTAAGACTCGTTCCCGTTGACCGAGATGAGATACCTGAACGAGATGACCCGGCTCTCCTTGAGAGCCTCGCGGATGTTGTCGGGTTGGATGAAGCGCAGGAAGTCTTCGCGGTACTGCTCCGTGACGTAGTGGTTGGCGTAGGCGGTGACGGACTCCAGATACGGGAAGCTGTCGCCCTCCTTGAGGCCATCAAGGTCCGAACGCGCTTGGTAGCAGATGCCGGTGTCCTCATCAAGCCGCAGGTAGTACACGCTACGGTAGTCGGAGGCCAGCGCCGTGATGAGCTCGTCTTGCCGCTCCCGTGCCTGGCTCTGCTCCAGCAGCTGCTCCTGCAGCGCCAGCTTGACCTGCAGCTCCTCTTGACGGGTGCGGTTCTCCGCCTCGGCGGTCTCCTTCTCCAGCATGGCACGGGCGTGACGGCGATTCTCTGCGATGATGAAGCCGAACATGCCAATCAGCGCCGCCACCGTGAGGAGCGACTGCACGACGCTCCTGGTGATGATGCCTTGGGTGATGCCGCTGATCTGCTCGCTGATGACGCTTTCGCGGATGAGGTACGTCAGCAGCCAGTCCGTGCCGCTAATCGGCACGTAGGCGAGCGTCCCCCGCACATCGCCGTAGGTGAAGGAGACCTCGCCGCGGGCGCCCGACGTGAACTCATCAAGGAAGCGCTGGTAGGAGTAGCCGCCCTCGAACTGGGCATGCTCCATAGCCTCAAGCAGGTTGTCCTCGGCCGCGAGGCCGCCCAGCACGGTGTTGGTCAGCGCGACTCCGCCGGGCGTGTAGATGTTGCAGAAGGTGGTGTCGGTGCTGGCGGCGTCCATGGAGACGCCCCTGAGCATCTCCTTCATATCGATCTGGATGAAGCACGCCACCAGGGTCTGGTCCTCAAAGGGAATGTCCACCGGCTGTGCGATGACCACCTTCTTGTCTTCGCTCTCCAGGTTGAGGATGGAGATCTCGGCCCCGCTGAGGTTGCGGTAGTCGAAGTGGTAGTCGTCGATGTTGTACTCGGGGCCGAGGGCGGTATAGATGAGGCCGTTGGTGTCCACAAAGGCAAAGCGCTCAAGGTTGAGCAGGCGCTTCATGCGCGCCTGATAGGCCCGCAGGTGCTCGAGGTCGCTGAGGTCGTCCTCGCCCATGAGCTCGATGCCCACCTGCATGTCGTTGATGCTCTTCTGCAGATTGGACGCCACCACCTGCTCGCGGCGGCCCGCAAGCTCGTCGAGATAGAGCAGGCTGACCGAGCGAACGGCCTGCTGCGTGTCACGCGTGGCACCGCGCCCCATCCACACGGTTCCCACGACGAGGATGATAGTGACGATCACCGCACCGACGATTGCAACGATCCTTGTAGCGTTGCTCTTGTTTGTGTCCACCTGCATGTCCACCTCTGGAAGCGAGAGCCTGCGCCTAACATGTATGTGTCCCGGGGAAGCCCCGGGACACATCAAATTCTATGCCAAGTCCTCGCCGTTGCTTGCGATGACTTTCTGGTACCAGTAGTAGGAGTCCTTGGGCTCGCGGTGCAGGTCACCGTTGCCGTCGTTGTCCTTGTCAACGTAGATGTAGCCGTAGCGCTTCTTCATCTCGCCCGTGCCGGCGCTGACGATGTCGATGCAGCCCCACGTGGTGTAGGCGATGAGGTTGACGCCGTCTGCCAGCGCCTCGTCCATGGCCTGGATGTGCGCGCGGAAGTAGTCGATGCGATAGTCGTCGTGGAACTTGCCGTCCTCGCCGCGCTCGTCGATGGCACCAAAGCCGTTCTCCACCACCATGATGGGGATCTGGTAGCGGTCCCAGACCTCGTTGAGGCTCCAGCGCAGGCCGTCCGGGTCGATGGCCCAGCCCCAGTCGCTCTTCTTGAGATACGGGTTGGGCACGCCCATCACCATGTTGCCGCCGTCCTGCGTCACGTCGGGGTCGGCCGAGAAGCAGTTGGTCATGTAGTAGCTGTAGGTGTACATGTCCACGGTGCCCTCGCGCAAGACTTCCTCGTCGCCTGGCTCCATCGGGATGGTGATGCCGTTGTCCGCAAAGAAGCGCTTGGCATAGCCGGGATAGGCGCCACGGCACTGCACGTCAGAGCAGAGCCAGGTGCCAATCTGTAGCTTCTTCTGGGCGCCCAACACGTCAGCCGGCGCGCAGGTATAGGGATAGATGGACGGGCCGCCGCCAATCATGCAGCCAACCATGTAGTCGGGGCAGATCTCGTGAGCGAGCTTCACGGCCTTGGCGCTGGCCACGAACTGGTGGTGCAGCGCGGCGTAGATGGTGTTGAGCTCGTCTGGGTCGTCGGTGGGGACAAGACCCATGGGGACGACGTCCTCCTTGGGCAGGATGCCGCCGGCGATGAGGCTCCCCAGGCCGCCGTTCTGCAGCATGTTGATCTCGTTGAAGGTGAGCCAGTACTTCACGAGGCCCTGGTACTCGGTGAAGATGGTGCGGCACAGGTTGAGGTAGAAGTCGATGCAGCGACGGTCAGCCCAGCCGTTGTACTTCTCGCAGAGGCCCCAGGGGATCTCGTAGTGGCTGATGGTGACGAGCGGCTCGATGCCGTTATCCTTGCAGCACTGGAAGAGGCTGCGGTAGAACTCGACGCCGGCCTGGTTGGGCTCGGTCTCGTCGCCCACCGGATAGATGCGGCTCCAGTTGATGGAGGTGCGGAAGATCTTCATGCCCATCTCGCCAAAGAGCTTGATGTCCTCGGCATAGTGGCCGTAGAAGTCCACCGATTCGTGGCTGGGATAGTAGGTGTCGGGGTCGATGACGCGCGTGTAGGTGCGCGGACGGTCAACCGCGCCGCCCGTCAAGTGGTCCTCGACGCTCTCGCCCTTTCCGTCAGCGAGCCACGCGCCCTCGCACTGGTTGGCCGCAGTCGCGCCGCCCCACAGAAAGCCCTTCGGAAAATGTGCCATGGTTTCTCCTCTCGCAAATCGCCATACATAGTGCACATTGTACGTGCTCGTTCGTGCGCCGCGTGCATCGCAGCGGCAGATGAGCGCGAGACCGCACCAAAGGGTCGGACCCTCTGGTGCGGTCTCGCGAAAAGTGCGTGTTGTGCCTACGGCACATCAATACAGCAAAGCGTGATCAGCCTCCATGTGCAGAGTTCTTCAAACGCGCGGGATACGGGCTTTGACGTGCTACAATGGCACGCGCGAGGTGGGCCAGGCGACCGCGGGACGTGCTTGCACGTCATGAGGAAAGTCCGGGCTCCACAGGGCAGGAAGCAGGTTAACGGCCTGGCGGGGTAACCCGACGGAAAGCGCCGCAGAAAAGAAGACTCCCGCTGCCCTCGGCGGCTTGCCGCTGTGGGTGAGAGAAAAGCTGAAACGGTGGTGTAAGAGACCACCAGCGTCGTGGCAACACGGCGGCTTGGCAAGCCCCTTCCGGAGCAAACGCATGTAGGAGCGCAATGGTGTGGCCCGCACTGCGCTCGGGTAGCGCGCTAGAGGCGGACGGTGACGTCCGCAGTAGATAAATGGTCGCCCCAGACAGAACCCGGCTTATCGGCCCACCTCGCACTTTTTTGCTTTCGTCAGCGCCCCCCTCCCTTGCGAATGTTGACGTTGCGGGGTCGATCTCGGTCAACATCAGCTTGCGGGGGCGTCCTCGCCCACATGTGGCGCCTCCCCTCCCTTGCGAATGTTGACGTTGCGGGGCCCGTTTCGGTCAACATCAGCATATGGGGACACCACTCCCCCATTCTCGCAATTAACGTACAGCTGTTCCTCTATACTGGTGAAACGAACAGAAGTTTCTACCAACGAGGAGCGCTGGCGCATGGACACCCTCACCAAGCTTGGCATCTTGGCCGACGCGGCCAAGTACGACGCCGCCTGCACTTCCTCGGGTGTTGACCGCGCGCCGCAGGCGGGCAAGGTGGGCTTCGCGCAGGGAGGCGGGCTCTGCCACTCCTTCACGCCCGACGGGCGCTGCGTCACGCTGCTCAAGGTCCTCATGTCCAACGCCTGCAGCTACGACTGCGCCTACTGCGTCAACCGCAGGCAGGCGAGCGTCCCGCGCGCCACGTTCACCCCGCGCGAGCTGGCGGAGCTCACGGTGGACTTCTACCGCCGCAACTACATCGAGGGGCTCTTCCTCTCGTCCGGCGTGCTGGGAACGCCGGACGCCACCACCGAGCGCATGATCGAGTGCCTGCGCCTGCTGCGCGACGAGTATCGGTTCAATGGCTACGTCCATGCGAAGGTCATCCCCGGCACCTCGGACGAGTTGGTTGACGCCATCGGCCGCCTGGCAGACCGCCTCTCCGTCAACCTCGAGCTACCCAGCTCCGCTTCTCTCAGCCAGCTCTGTCCAGACAAGGACGCCCACGGCATCTCGCATCCCATGGCGCAGATCCACCGCACCAGAGTGGCGGAGGAGCAGTTCCTCAAGGAACGGCGCAAGAGGAAGGGGCGGAGCAAGCTTGAGGGTTCTCCCATAACAAACGCGCTGGTCACGGCCACGCCAGCAAACCCTCAACCACAGACTGAGGCGCTCGGCGCGTTCGCTCCCCTCACCCAGGTTGAGCGTAGCTCGAGGCTGACGAGCGCCCAGCAGCTCCGGCAGGCGGAGGAGTCAGACGTCATGTCCCTGCGCGCGGTAGGCATGCAGATGACGCTCCGCGCGCGTTCCACGGTGGCATCGAGCAAGCGCCGCTTTGTGCCAGCCGGCCAGTCCACGCAGCTCATCGTGGGGGCAACGCCCGAGGACGACAACCATATCCTGCAGCTCTCAAACGTGCTCTACCAGCGCTTTGATCTCAAACGTGTCTTTTTCTCGGCGTACATGCCGATGGTGGACGACGCGCGCCTGCCCGAGCAAGGGGCGCCCGTGCCGCTGCGCCGCGAGCATCGGCTGTATCAGGCGGATTGGCTCATGCGATACTACGCCTTCTCCCCCGACGAGCTGGCCACTCCGGAGGAGCCCTGGCTTGACCTCGACGTGGACCCAAAGCTTGCCTGGGCGCTCCGGCATATCGAGCGCTTCCCCGTGGAGGTGATGGACGCGCCCATCGAGGTGCTTCTGCGAGTGCCCGGCGTTGGCCCGGTGGGCGCGCGACGCATCATCACGGCGCGCAAGGCCGGGCCCGTCACCTTTGACGACCTCGCGCGCATGCGCATCACGCTCAAACGGGCGCGGCACTTCCTCACCTGCGGCGGAAAGCGGGATCCCAAGAGCCCGCTGGACGCGCAGCTCATCAGGGAGAAGGTGGTGAGCGATGCTAAGCAGAGTGCCTACAACCGCACGCGGCGCCATGCAGAGGGGCAGCTCTCCCTCTTCTAGCCGCCGGCGTCCGGTGTCGGCCGAGGGAGCGCGGCTGCGCTGCGAGGCGGCACTTGCTGACGGCTACTCCGTGGCGTTGGCCTGCGATCCCTCACTGGAGGGTGTCCTCGGTGCCACGGGGATAGGGTATCTGGCCCATGCGGACGCAGGGCGCGTGCGCCTCGTGCCACGGGATGCCTGCCAGGCACGTTTTGGCGAGCAGGTGGTGGACACACCTTCCGACGCAAGCGACGAGCTCGTCATGCTGGCGCGCCGCGTATACAAGGGCATCGAACGCCATGTGGCTACCGGTTGTCCGCGCGCACGCAACGGAGCATGCCCCACCAACTGCGCGGGCGCCTGCGCGCGACGCTTGGTGTATGCCTCGGCGTCGGATGCCCCAGGAATGCCCGAGGCGCTCCATCGCTACGTTCGGAAGGCCTTTGCCGAGGGGCCACGTATGCGAATGCTCATCGCCGACGAGCTGGTGGTTGAGGTGGACGAGCTCGCACGATACGTGCTTAACGAGTGCGAGCACACCAAGCAGTTCGCCCGCTTCTCGCTTCTGGCTGACGGCTCGCTCTTTGCGGCGTTCAGGCCACAGGCGGACACCATCCCGCTCACGGCGGGCTACTTTGCCGCACGGATGGGTGGCGAGCGCTTCTGCATCGTGGACCCGGTGCATCGCTCCGCGGCGTTCCATGACTCGGGAAAGCTGGGCGGTCGAAAGGGCCATACCGTCGTGCGACTTGACCGCGAGAGCGCCGACCAGCTGCTGGCAGCGAAAGACCTCTCCCCCGACGAGCCATACGTGCGCGCGCTGTGGAAGCGCTTCTACGACAGCGTGACCTTGCCGGGACGCGATGCCTCACAGCGTGGGTACGACTTGCGGGCAGGCTGGATGCCGCGCAGGTTCTGGGGAGGGCTCACCGAGCTTGACCAGAGGGTCGATGCGGAAGCCTCAACCATACCTGAAAGGTATGCGGACAAAACCCTCAACTAACCATCAAGCTCGCAGGTATACGTACTCGTTGCGAATGTTGACACGCAGAGCCTAGTTTCTGACAACAACAGCTGGGGCCGCACGGTGTGCGGCCCCAGCTGTTGTTGTCAGAAACTAGGCTCTGCGTGTCAACATTCGCCGTAGAGGCGAGGACTAGTGACTAGTCCAGATCACCGAAGTCGTCGAAGTCCGGCTGCACGGGAGCGAGCACGGTGGCGTCAGCGGAGGGAGCCGGGGTCGGGATGACCGGCGCGGGAGCGGCGACCTCGCGAGCGGCGGAGCCGTTGGGCGTGGACAGGGTGGCCTGCGGGAAGACCGCGTCGGCGTCGTCCATGAAGTGCTGGAGGAGCTTCTTGTACTCGGAGCGGAAGTCCTCGCGGGACTGCTTCAGGCGGTCGATCTCGTCGAGCTCGGTCTGCTTCTCGGCCAGGGCCTGGCGAATGACCTCGCGAGCCTTGGTCTCGGCGTCGGTGCGGATCTTGTCAGCGCTGCTGCGGGCGTCGTCGAGCATGCGGTCGGCGCTCTGCTGGGCAACCAGGAGGACCTGGGAGATCTGACGCTCGGAAGCCATGTAGCCGGCGTCATAGGAAGGAGCCTGCTGCGCGACGGCAGAGGCAGCGCCCTGCTCGCGGAGCTGAGCAACCTGCGCCTGGGCGGCGGCAAGCTGGGACTCGGAGCTGTTCAGGCGACCCTTGAGGTCAGCGATCTTGTTGAGCATCGCGTCAACTTCGCTCGAAATCTGATCGAGGAAGGCGTCGACCTCCTCGGTGTTGTAGCCGTGCTTGGAGGGGGAGAAGGTGAGCTGTTCGATATCAGCGGGTGTGATTGCCATCTTTATCCCTTTCGTCTGGTGCCACGCCACCGCGTGGCTTCCTACCTGTTGAGAAGTATAGCGGACAGATACTAAAGAAGACGCTTGACTAGGTCGAGAACCATGATTGCCATGATAGGCGAGAAGTCGAGCGACACTCCGGAGGTTCCAAACGTAGGCAGGAACCGCCGGAAGATGTTGAGGAACGGATCCACGATGCTCCTAAGGCCGTTGTGGATCTGGTCGATGACGGAGCCGGGGCTCCGCGGAATCCAGCTCATGAAGACGCTGACGATGATGAGGAGCTCGTACGCGTCGATGAGGCGCCAGATGTAGTACAGGAGCCGATACATCTCGCTCACTCCCCTGCCAGCTCACGCGTGCGCTCAAGTGCCGCATCCACGGCCTCGAGCGTGGACTCGAAGAGCAACGGCTCCATGGCGCGCAGAGCCTTGATGGTGGTTCCGCCGGGAGACGAGACGCGCTCCATGTACAGGCGCGGGTGATCGCCCGAATGGAGCAGCTGCGCCGCGGTCCCCTGCATGGTGGCCGCCACCATCTGGCGGCAGTCAGCGGCAGGAAGGCCCGCCTCGATGCCTGCGCGCGTGAGGCAGTCCACGAAGAGCGCGAAGAACGCCGGGGCACAACCGGTCACGACGCCGGCCACGTCAAGCTGGTCCTCGCGCATCACGCGCGCCACGCCCAGGCCGGAGAGCAGGCTCTGCACGAGCGCCACATCCTCGGCGGTAGCGCAGCTGCCGGCCGTGATGGCCACGGCGCCAGAGCGCTCCTGCATGGGCAAGTTGGGCATGCAGCGCACCACGTGCACGCCGTCTGCCAGCCAGCCCTCGAGCGTGGCCACCTTGACGCCCGCGGCGATCGAGACCACGAGGCGCCCGGCAAGTGCGTCGGCGATGGAGGCCACCACACCGGGCAGCACCTGCGGCTTGACCGCGAGGAAGACCACATCCGGGTCAGCCTCTGCGAGCATCTGGGATGCGTCGGCAACCGCGGTAGCGCCCAGCGCCTCGAACGACGAGCGCACGTCGGCGCTGAGGTCACTCACGAAGAGGTGTGCGGCGTCCAGCTCGCCCGAAAGCACCAGGCCGCGGGCGATGGCGCCACCCATGGCGCCGGCGCCCACAAAGGCAATGTTTCCGTCAAAGGATGCCATGGTCTACCCCTAGATGGTGCCGTCGGCAGACAGCTTGTCGAGCTCGACCTGCGAGATGGACAGGTTGGCGGGGGTCACGGCAAAGGCCGCGTTGCCCACCTGCTGCACCTGGCCGCCAATGCCGGTGGCGAAGCCAAACGAGAAGTCGAGGATGCGCGTGGCGACGTCGCCCGGGGTGGTCTTGAGCGACAGGATGACCGGCTGGTTGGTGCGCACGCGGCGGACCACCATCTGCACGTCGTCATAGGCGACGGGGCTGAGCACGTAGGGCGGGAGCTGGGCAACGCCGCCGCGGGGCATCGGGGTCAGGCCGATGTCGCCAGGGGTGGTTGATCCAGCGGTGCCCAGGGCGCCGCGGCCCGTGTTCTGGGCCATGAGCGAGGGCTCGCCGTAGCCCTGACGGTAGTCGGACGAGTAGGCGTCGTTGTTCACCGGGTAGCCATAGCCTGCAGAGGCCGTGCCGGCGTTGTTGGCCACGGGGCGGCCAGAACGCGTGTAGACCGAGACGCTCTCGGCCTCGGGACGCCTCGTGTTGCCCAGGATGCCGCTCGTGTCGCGCTGCGGCTCCTCCTCGGGCTCGTCGTAGAACTCCTCGAAGTCGTCGTCATAGTACTCGTCGTCGCCGCCGAGGTTCAGACGCTCCTTGATGCTGTCAAAAAAGCCCATGTCTCTCACCTTCCACGTCTGGCGCCATCAGGCGCCCCGACATTGCCAAACCTTTCATACAGGGCTACGAAAGCTTGTACCCCTGGTCAAACACGATTCTTCCCAATCTCACGAGGGTCGAACCCTCTTCCACGGCGATGCTGAAGTCATCGCTCATGCCGCAGGACAGCACGTCGAGCGGCAAGCCCGTAACAACGCGCAGCTCATCGCGCAGTTCGCGCAGGCCGCTGAACGTCTTGCGGGCAGCGTCCGCGTCGTGCGCAGGGGCCATGGTCATGACGCCCTCCACGCTGATTCCACCAAGCTTGACGAGGTCTTCAGCTGCGGCGAGCACCTCGTGCGGGACAAAGCCCGACTTGCTGCCCTCGCCCGAGACGTTGACCTCCAGAAGCACCGAGACCGTGATCCCACGGGCCTCCGCGCGCTTGGAGATGGCCTCGGCCAGGTGCGGGGAAGACACGGAATGGATGAGGCGCACGTTGCCGAGCACCTGGTTGATCTTGTTCTTCTGCAGGTTGCCGATCATGTCAAACGGAATCTCGGGCAGGCCCTCTACCTGGGCCAGCGCCGTGCGCTTGCGCGTCAGCTCCTGCGGACGGTTCTCGCCAAAGCGGCGATACCCTGCCTGCCATGCCAGCACGACCTCCTCGGGACCGACGGTCTTGGAGACCGCGAGGACCTCGACCTCGTCGGCGGAGCGACCGACACGGGCGGCCGCCTCGGCAATGCGCGAGAGCAGCTCGGCACGACGCTCGGCGAGAAACGCCTCATACGATGCAGAGAACTCGATGTCCATGTCAGACCTTCCTCGAGGACGTAGCCGGCAGATATGCGAGGGCGCCGTGGCGCCCACACCGTCCACCGGTGGAACGGTAGGAAAAGAAGCGGTCCGTTGCCTGCGCCGTGGAGACGCCGACCGCCGCGATGGCATCAGGCGCGATGCCGGCCGCAAGGAGCGTGTCGCGCACGGCCACACCGAGGTCGAGGCACGTGCCGGGAAGCGCGACGCCAGCGCCAAACTCATCCACGAAACGGGCGAGCAGCTCTGGCGACACCTCGTAGTCCTCGCCTGCGATGTGCGGACCCACGTAGGCGTTGACCTCGGCCGGCGTGACGCCACTGACCTCGCACAGCACCGCGAGCGCCTTGGCTGAGATGCGGGCGATGGTCCCCCGCCAGCCCGAGTGCACCACGGCAAAGGCTCCGGGCGCCACGAGCACCACGGGCACGCAGTCCGCGTAGCACAGCAGCACGGGCACGTCCGCGACCGCGCAAACCACGGCGTCCGCGCCCTCGCGGGCCTCCGCCTGCGCGCGACGGACGCCCTCGTCAGAACCGTCGGTCACCACGACCACGTGGTCTCCGTGCACCTGGACGGGGTTGACCAAACGGGCGTCCAGCCCGGTGGCCCCCAGCGCCTCAAGCGCCAGGCGGCGGTTCTCGGCCACGCGCTGCGGATCGTCACCGCAACGGTCGCCCAGGTTGAGCGACGAGAACTCCCCCTCGCTCACTCCCCCGTCGCGCTCGGTAAACGCGAACGTGACCCCACCGGGGCGACGCTCGTCGCCTAGCAGGGCCACGCCACGGAAGGTACCTCTTGTCAGCTGCGCGCCAGCCATCCGAGCCGAGTGCCTAGAGGCGGCTGTTCCTGAGGAACTCAGGGATGTCAAACGCAGAGTTGTTGGAGGCGTTGTTGCGGCCAGACTGCGCGGGGGCACCGTTGGTGCGGCCACCGCGATCACGCTGCGTGGTGGGACGGTCGAGCGAAGGCAGCGACTGCTGCTTGTTGCCCTCGGCGAAGCCGGTGGCGATGACCGTCACGCGGACCTCGTCGCCGAGGCTCTCGTCAACGACGGTACCGAAGATGATGGTGGCGTCCTCGTCCACGTTCTGGGCGATGATGTCGGCGGCGTCGTTGATCTCCTGGATGCCGAGGTCCTTGTTGCCGGCGATGGAGAGCAGGACGCGCGTGGCGCCGTCAACGGAGCTCTCGAGCAGACGGCTGGAGATGGCCTCCTCGGCAGCGTCGGCGGCGCGGTTGTCGCCAGAGGCGGTGCCGATGCCCATCATGGCGGTGCCGGAGCCCTTCATGATGGTGCAGACGTCTGCGAAGTCGAGGTTGATCAGGCCGGGGACCGTGATGAGGTCGGTGATGCCCTGGGTGCCCTGGCACAGCACGTCGTCGGCCATGCGGAAGGCCTCGAGCATGGTGGTCTTCTTCTCGGAGAGGTCGAGCAGGCGGTCGTTGGGGATGACGATGAGGGTGTCGACGTTCTCGGAGAGGACATCGATGCCGTCAGCTGCGGACTTGGCGCGCTTGCGGCCCTCGAAGGTGAACGGCCTGGTGACGACGCCAACCGTCAGGGCGCCCACATCGTTCTTGGCGATGTCGGCAACGACGGGAGCGGCACCGGTGCCGGTGCCGCCGCCCTCGCCGGCGGTGATGAAGACCATGTCGGCGCCAGCAAGGGCGGCCTTGATCTCGTCGTGACTATCCTCAGCGGACTCGCGGCCCACCTCGGGGTTGGCGCCAGCGCCAAGGCCCTTGGTGATGTCGGTGCCAATGTGCACCTTGATGTCGGCATCAGAGATGGCGAGCGCCTGTGCGTCAGTGTTGACGGCAACAAACTCCACGCCGCGGATGCCTTCCTCAATCATGCGGTTGACGGCGTTGGTTCCGCCGCCGCCGACTCCGACGACCTTGATGACTGCGAGATAGTTACTGGGGATGTCGACTTCCTTGATCATGGCTCCTCCTTGCGTTGCCGAGGGGTCCTCGGCGCCTTCCGTTTTTTGTGCCGCCTTTGAGTGTGATGGTGGTGCGTTGATGCGTTGAGTTGTGCTCCCCTTGGACCTTGAGGAAAACCCTAAACCTCAGGTTGACCTCGACGTTCCATGTAAAGCGGGTAATATTTGCACAACTCTATGGCATTCGTCAACACTTTTGTGCAAAAGATGGAAATGCAAGGTAAATGCCACCGTTCACAGTGTCGGTGAACGGTTTTTTATGAAGTCTCAACCTTCAACTTGACCCTTGGAAGTCTCAAGGAAGCGCCCAAAAGACGGGACCAGAGGGTCGGACCTTGTGGTCCTAGCCTTCGGTCGTCTCGGTCTCGGTCGTTTCGACCTCGTCCGGCGTGGGCGTCGGCGCGGGCGTGGCAACATCGCCGATGGCGCCCGTGCCACCCTCAACCGACTCGGTCTCCACCATGCGGTACGACGGGCTTGCCGGCACGCGCACGTTGATGTAGGTCAGGCGGTTGGGGTACTTGCTCAGCAGCTGCTGGATGACGGTCTCCTTGGCGGCGATGCTCGTGGGCGAGCCAAGCGAGATCTCGATGCCGCTCTGCAGGATGCACGAGATGCCCTCGACGCTCGACGCGTTGATGCTCACGATCTGGCTCCACAGCTCGTCAGAGAACTCTTCGTGGTAGCTCTTGAGTGCCTGGAACACCTCGTCCTCGGCCGGCTGACCAGCCATAGGATTGACCGTCTGCGGCACGTCGGTCACCAGCAGCGCGCCGTTCTCGATGGACGCGGCGAGCGCCGCCTCCACGATGGACTGACCCTCAGAGACGGAGAACTTGATGGGCTCGATCCAGACGCCGTCGTTGCCCATGCACCAGGTGACGCTGCCCGAGTTCATCATCACGTAGCCGCTCACGGTGCGCTCGGTCACGGTCACCTTCAGTCGGTCAGGGAACGAGCGCGATATGGAGACGTCGGCAATCCAGGGGTTGCGCTTGAGGTTGGAGACGATGGTCGCCTCGTCATAGTTGAGAAGCGTCGTGCCCTCGGGCACCCCGGCGAGCGCGGCGATGTCTTCCGAGCTCACATGCTCGGTAGCCTGCGCATCGATTGAGGTAATGGTGAAGGCGTTAGTGTGCGAGAGCACCACCAGGCTCACCGCACCGACCAGAAACAGCACGCAGACGAGGCCGACGACGATGGTGATGGTACGCACCGAGACGTGCGGCACGGAGAGGCGCTTGCCTTTCTCGCCACCCTTGTTGCCCGGCAGCTCCAGGCGGCCGCTCCGCTTGCCAGCGGACGTGCCCACCTTCTCAAGCTGGGACGTGCTGCCCAGCGAGGTCGCCTCGCGCTTGTGCGGCTTCTTGTCTGCCATCAGGCCCCCATCACATGAACCCGAGGAACTTCACCTCGGGATACAGGTCTATCCCATGGTGCCGAAGCACCTCGTCATGCATCTTGCTGATCAACGTGAGCACGTCGTTTGCCGTTGCCCGCCCGTTGTTGACCACGAAGTTGGCGTGCACCTCCGAGATCTGCGCATCGCCACAGCGGGCGCCCTTGAGCCCCACCGACTCGACGAGCTTACCCGCGGACAGGTCGGGCGGATTGCGGAAGACCGAGCCGCAGCTGGGCTTGCTGAGCGGCTGGTTGCGCCTGCGATAGGACATGCGGCGCTCCATCTCGGCGGCAATCTCCGCTGGGTCTGCCCGTTCCATGGAAAGCGTCGCCTCGAGGACCAGCTCGCCTCCGGGCAGCGATGCAGTGCGGTACCCCCAGTCGAGGTCCGACGCCGCATAGCGCTTCAGGCCGTGTCCAGGGCTCAGCGTCACCACCGAGGTAATGCATCGGCAGATCCACTCCGTGCGCGTGCCCGCGTTCATGTAAACCGCGCCGCCCACACTACCGGGGACGCCCACGCACATCTCGAGGCCCGAGAGGCCCTCCTTCTGGCACGAGGCCACCACGCGCGAGAGCTGCGCTCCCCCGCCGATGGTCAGCTCGCCCTCCTCGCCAATCGAGATGCGCGAGAACTCGCGGCCCAGACGCACCACGCAGCCGTCATAGCCACGGTCTGCCACCAGCACGTTTGAGCCACGGCCCAGTACCACCCAGTCGGCCTTCTCGTCATCGAGAATCGCCAGGGCATGCATGAGTGCCGAGTACGTGTGCGCCGTCACGCTGAGCGCGGCAGGCCCGCCGATGCGATAGCTCGTACGGGGAGCCAGACGCTCATCACGAACGACGTCCAGGTCAGGCAACTCGGCAAGGAGTTTCTCGGCCTTGAGCGTGATCATTCAGGCGAGCCCTCCTGCATCATCTCGCTGCGGGCGGCGATGAAGGCCGGCCCGATGGCGGTGACGTCACCGGCACCCACCGTGATGAGGAGGTCACCAGGACGGCAGGTCTCGCACAGGTGGTTGACCACATCCTTGCGCTTGGCCACATACGCGACGTCGGGCACGTTGCCCTTGGCCTGCACCGCGGATGCCACCGTCTTGCCCGAGACGCCCGGGATGGGCATCTCGCCTGCGGGGAACACGTCCATGACCACGAGCTTGTCTGCATCGTCAAACGCCGTCGCAAAGCTGTCGGCCAGCGCCGCGGTGCGGGTATAGCGATGCGGCTGGAACACGCAGACGATGCGGTCAAACGAGAGCGACTTGGCGGCGCTCAGCGTGGCCTTGATCTCGGTGGGATGATGTCCGTAGTCGTCCACCACCGTGATGCCGTCCACGTCGCCCACGTGCGTGAAGCGACGATGCGCTCCCTCGAAGCACGAGAGGGCCTTGGCGGCAGCCTTAAGGTCTGCGCCCAGCGTCGCCGCGACGGCGATGTTCGCGCAGGCGTTCGCGAGGTTGTGGCGGCCCGGGTTGGCCTTGATGGTGATGGCAACCTCCTCGCCGCTCGGTGCCTCCACGGTGCAGGTGGTCGCCAGAGAGCCTGTGGGGGCGCCAGGGATGCACACAAAGTCGTTGGTGGACTCAAACCCGTACGTCACCACATTGCGGCCCGTAGAGCGCGCCAGCTCCACGTAGTGGGGGTCGTCGCCAAAGATGATCACGGTGCCGTCCTCGCCCACGAGGTCCATGAACTCGCAGAAGGTCTTCTCGATGTTCTCGAGGGTGCCGTAGTGGTCAAGGTGGTCCGCCTCGATGTTGGTAACCACCTCGACACTGGGCCGCAGGAAGAGGAACGAGCCGTCGGACTCGTCCGCCTCGCACACGAAGTAGCCACCCTTGCCGTTGCGGCCGTTGGTGTGGTACTCCTCGACGATGCCGCCGATGAGGAACGACGGATCCCAGCCGAGGTGGTCGAGCATGGTGGCGACCATGGACGACGTGGTGGTCTTGCCGTGCGTGCCCGCGACGGCCACCGTGGTGGCGTCAAGCGAGAGCGCCGAGAGCATCTTGGCGCGCGGCCACACGGGGATGCCCAGCTCGCGCGCGCGGATGACCTCGGGGTTGGTGTCAGGGATGGCCGAGGAGATGACCACGACGTCGGGCTTGACATCGTCGATGGTCTGTGCGGCGTGGCCCACGTGCACCTCGATGCCAGCATCCTCGAGGTCGCGTACGTAGCTCGAGACCTTGAGGTCAGAGCCGGTCACGTGACAACCGCGCTCGTTGAGCACCAAGGCGATGCCGCTCATGCCCGCGCCACCGATGCCAATGAAATGGACGCCCGAGAAGCTCGAGGCCGACGGGATCTCTTCCATGGGAACTCCCCTCTCCAGGGACTTGCGTAACTTATCTATTGTACCCAACAGCTATGGACGTGCCGTGCGGCAAGAGATTCCCCAAAAAGGGAGAGGCCCAAATGGAGCATCCCATTTGGGCCTGTCTTGCACAGAATCGATGACTTAGCGGGCGATGAGCTCGACTTCGTCGGCGAGAGCGGCCGCAGCGCGGTCCTGCGCCAGCTTGCACGCGGCCTCGCGCATCTCCGTGCGCTTGTCCGCATCGTCCAGGAGCTCAAACAACGTCTGCGAGAACACTGGGGCGTCAATGTCCGCGTCGGTGACGAGGGTGGCCGCACCTTCGTCCACGAGCAAGTGGGCGTTGGTGGTCTGGTGGTCTGCCGTCGCGAACGGATACGGCACGAGGATGCTCGGCACCGTCTTGGCGGCAATCTCCGCCACAGAGGAGGCACCCGCGCGAGAAAGCACGAGGTCAGCCGCCGCAAGCGCGTGACCCATGTCGTCGATGTAGGGCATGACCTGCCACCGGGCAGCCTCGTCCTCGGTCAGCGCAAGGGCCTCCACCACCGAGTCGTACTCGTCGCGGCCCGTGGAATGAATGACGCGCACGCCAGGACGCGAAAGGATCTGCTCCTTCAGTGCCGTGACGCCCTGGTTGAGGTGACGGGCACCGAGGCTTCCGCCAAACACCAGAAGGAGCGTCTCATCCTCGGCGATGCCCAGCATCGCACGGCCATCCTCGCGCGACGCGTCCACCACGGAGCGACGGACGGGATTGCCCGTCACGCAGACCTTGGTCTGGGCACCCGTGCGGCCCTCAAAGGCCTTGGCAGCAGCCGGGAACGACAGGCAGAGCGCCGAGGCCTGTTTGGCGCTCACCTTGTTGGCGAGGCCCGGCACGGAGTTCTGCTCGTGCAGCGCATACGGCACGTGGTTGCGGGCGCACCAGCGCACCAGTGGAAGCTCCACGTAGGCACCAAAGCCCACGGCCACGTCGGGCTTGCCCTCAGCGGCGAACACCTTCCCCACCTTGCGCTCGGCCGCGACCATGCGCGCCAGCGCGGTGATGAGCGTCCATGGCTTTGAGCGATCGAAGCCCGTGACCTCGATCACCGAGAAGGGAAAGCCCGCCTGGGGCACCAGCGTGGCCTCAAGGCGCGTGGACTGTCCAAAGAACTCCACATCATGGCCGCGCGCGGAGAGCTCCTCGGCAAGGGCGAGGGCAGGATTGATGTGGCCCGCGGTACCGCCCGCAGCAATGGCCACCTTGAGCTTGGACGACATGGCCGAGCTCCTTTCAGTTTGACTTTCCGCGCGAGGACCGCAGGCGGTCGGACGCGGAAGGGCCGAGGTCAATGCGCCTGCGGCCACTCGCGTCGGTAGTGACGCGGCCGGAGGAATGGGCCTCGGAGAACGCACGCGAGGCGCGGATGCCCTCCACGCTCGTGTCACCAGCGCGTCCCGGCTGCACGGACGTACCTACACGGGCACCCGAGCCTGAGACCACCGAGAAGCCCGAGGTGCTTCCCGCCGGACGGGCAGAGCGCGGCGTAGCCTCCCCTACCAGGGCATACTCGTCGCGGAAGCTGTTGACCTCGCCGCCTTCCGTCGAGAAGCTGCGGCGGCTGCGCTCATAGGCCGTCTCAGGGAGGGCGGAGTGCAGCGAGACCGATGCGACGAAGCCCACCAACAGCAGGCACGAGACGATGGATGATCCGCCGTACGACAAGAACGGCAGCGGCTTGCCCGTGAGCGGAATCATGCCCAAGACGCCGCCGACATTCACCAAGAACTGGATGAGCAGCATGATGGTACAGCCTCCCGCGACCAAGCGGCCCGAGAGGTCAGGCGCGTAGCGGGCGATTTGGAGGCCTGCCCATACCAACAAGCAGAACCCCAGCACCACGCCCAGCGTGCCCACAAGGCCAAGCTCCTCGCCGATGACGGGGAAGATGAAGTCGTTGTAGGCCATGGGGAGGTACGAGTACTTCTGGCCCGAGAGGCCCACGCCAACGCCAAACAGCCCGCCGCACGAGAAGGCATAGAAACCTTGGATGAGCTGGTAGCCCGCACCGTATGGGTCGTTCCACGGGTTGACGGCCGCGAACACGCGCGAACGGGAGTACTCGTCCTTGAAGGCGAGCAGCAGCACGCCAGCCACGCCGATACCAAACCCAACCGCAAGCCATGAGCGGGGCACGCCAGCAAGATAGGCCATCGCAAAGATGGTCGCGGCGCAGATGATGGTGGTTCCCTTGTCGGGCTGCAGCACGATGAGGACGAGCGGCAGTCCAAGGCCGATGATGGAGAACGTGGCGAGGCCCTCGTAGCCCATCGAGTATTCCTCAAAGCAGCGCGAGCCGAGGTATGCGGCCACAAGGACGATCGTGATCTTGGCAAACTCGGACGGTTGCAGGTTGAAGGGCCCGATGTCGATCCAGCGCGTGGCGCCGTACGCCTCGCGGCCCGCGAGGCCCGTGAAGACCAAGAGCAGAAGCCCTACCGTGGCCACCCAGACGACAGGCAGCAGCGAGCGCGACCAGAGGTGGTAGTCAGAGATCGCCAGAACGATGGCGGCGATGCCTCCGGCCGCCACAAAGCCAAGCTGGCGTTTCAGGTGGTAGGCCGCATCGTTGTTGAAGTCCTCTGACGCCATGTCGACGATGGAGGACGACGAGTAGATCATGAGCAGGCCAAAGGCCACCAGCACGAACGTCGTGATGATGAGGACGAGGCGCGGCTGCATGAAGCGGGACGGCGTGCCAAAGAGCCCCTCGGCACGCTCCCTGATACCTCCTCCGCGGGCCATCAGCGGAGACCCTTCGCTTTTGCGATGCGGTCAGCCACAAGGCGCTTGAACACACGTCCGCGGTGCTCGAAGCTGGAGAACTCGTCAAACGAGGCGCATGCCGGCGAGAGCAGCACCACGTCACCCGGACGGGCGAGCTCGATGCCCGCGTCGAGCGCCTCCTCGAGATGCGCGGCGCTCACTACCTGAGGACCATCCTCGCCGCACGCCGCACGTGCGGCCTCTTCCATGCGCGGGCCGGCAGCACCAAAGCACACGATGGCGTGGCAGGTCTGGGCCGCAGCCTTCATCATGCTGTCGAGCTCCGTGCCCTTGTCCTTGCCGCCCAAGAGCAGCACCACCGTACCGGCCTTGAAGGCCGTGAGAGCCTTCTCCACCGAGTCGGTGTTGGTGGCCTTGGAATCGTTGACGAAGCGGACGCCCTCCAGCTCGCCGCAGGGCTCGATGCGGTGCTCGAGCGCCTGGAAGGAGGTCAGCGCGGGGACGAGGTCAGCCTCGGCCACACCCACCTCGAGCGCGATGGCGGAGGCGGCAAGCGCGTTCTGCACGTTGTGCTCCCCCTTGAGGACGAGCTCATGGATGCTGCAGAGGTCGTGCTCCACGTCGTCGATGCGCACCACGAGGCGATCGTCACGCACGAAGGCGGCACACGCGGTCTTGGGGTCCTCACCCGTGGTCAGGTGGCAGACGCGCAGGCCACGCTCTTCCAGGCGCTTCACGCAGGCGCGGCACCATGCGTCATCGATGGAAACCACGGCGAGGTCAGCAGGGGTGAAGTTCTGGAACATGCGCTCCTTGGCGAGCGCGTAGGCCTCCATGGAGCCGTGCCACGAGAGGTGGTCGGGCGTCACGTTGAGGAGGCACGCCGCACGCGGGTGCAGCTTCTTTGAGGTGGCGAGCTGATAGCTGGAGAGCTCGGCCACAAACCACTCGTCGTCGGCGCGCTCGTCGAGCACGCTCGTGATGAGGGTGCCGATGTTGCCCACCGCGCGGGCCGTGAGCCCGCCGCCCTGCAGGAGCGCCGTGGTGAGCGCGGTCGTGGTGGTCTTGCCGTTGGTACCAGTGATGGCCACCCAGCGCTCGGGGCTCTGACGGAAGGCGAACTCGGGCTCACCCATCACCTCGTCAGCGCATCTATGCGCCGCGGCAAAGAAGGCGGAGTTCTCGCTGATGCCCGGGGAGACCACGGCAAACTGGTACTGGCCCTCGACGTCCTCGGTGCCCAGCACCACCCGCACGCCATCCTCGCGCAGCTGGTCAACGACCGGGCCCTCCTTGGAGGCCAGGCCGCCGTACACGGTGACGGAGGTCGAGCGTGGGACGAGGTAGCGAGCGACGTCGATGCCCGTCGTGCCAAGGCCGAGCACGAGCGTGTCGCCGAACTGGGGTGTCTGCGTTGCCGTAGTCATGGTGATGTCCTAGCCGAGCTGGAAGTAGAGCGCGAAGCCGAGCGCCGCGAAGGCACCCGAGATGATCCAGAAGCGGATGACGACCTTCGTCTCTGACCAGCCCATCTTCTCGAAGTGATGGTGAATGGGAGCCATAAGGAAGACGCGCTTGCCCGTGAGCTTGAAGCTGGCCACCTGGATGATGACCGACAGCGCCTCGATGATGAAGAGCCCGCCCATGACGAGGGACGTGACCTCGGTCTTGGTCATGACGGCCATGGCCGCGAAGGCCGCGCCGAGCGCCAGCGAACCGGTGTCGCCCATGAAGATGGAGGCGGGATAGCAGTTGTGCCAGAGGAAGCCGAGGCACGCGCCCGCGACGGAGGCCGCAAAGATGGCCAGGTCGAGCTTGTCGTAACGGAAGGCCACCATGGCGACCATGATCATCACGACCATGGCGCAGCCGCCCGCCAGGCCGTCGAGGCCATCCGTGAGGTTGACCGCGTTGGAGAGGCCCGCCATCAGCAGGAACACGAAGATCACGTAGAGCCACGGAATGCGGATGACGACGCCGCCCAGCTTGAGGGTGGTGGTGAGGATGCCCAGGTCGATGGCCAGGCCGCCCGGGAAGTAGATGAGGGGCTCGATGCTCGCCTGGTTGACCGCCGTGAGGCAGAAGGCGACGCTGATGACGATGAGGCCCGCCATCTTCTGAGCGGGCGTGAGGCCGAGCGAGCGCCCGTGCGCCACCGACTCGATGTCGTCGAGCAGGCCGAGCGAGCCCGTGGCGAGCGTGGCCACCATGACGAGGGTGAACTCGGAGGTCCATGTCGCCATGATCCAGCACGTGACGACCACGCCGAACAGCATCACCACGCCGCCCATAGTGGGCGTGCCCTGCTTCACCAGATGGCGCTCCGGGCCGTCGGCGCGAATCTGCTGGCCGATCTGCTCGTGGCGCATCAGGCGGATGAAGAGCGGCATGAGTAAGCCTGTGATAAGCGCAGCGATAGCCGCAGAGAGAAACACCTGGTAGGTGGGATAGCTTGGGTTACCGATCATGCCAAACACTAGCAGAGCACCCCCTTGGCAAACTCGTCGAGCCCCACGAAGCGGGACGCCTTGACGAGCATCAGGTCATCTTCTCCAAAGACGCCGCGCAGCGCCGAGAGCGCCGCCGCGCCGTCTGCAAAGCGCTCGAGCTTGTCTTGCGAGAAGCCCATGGTGAGCGCGGCCTCGGCCATGCGGTCGGCATTCTCGCCGCCCACGATGGCCAGGAGGTCAAGCGGCTTTGCGGCCGCGTAGGCACCCACGTAGCCATGCAGGCGCGCCGCGTCCTCCCCCAGCTCGCCAATCTCGCCGAGAACGGCGATGCGGCGGCCCTTGCACTGCATGGAACAGAGCACGTCCAGCGCGCCCGCCATCGAGTTGGGGCTCGCGTTGTAGGAGTCGTCGATCACACGCGGGCAGCCCGCGGCGCGTTTGACCTCAAGGCGCATCCCCGTGCGCGGCATGTGCGAGATGGCCTCGGCGGCGTTGGCTCGGTCCACGCCCAGGCGCCAGACCACGGCCATGGCCAGAAGGAAGTCGGGCACCACGTGGGTTCCGGGCACGTCGAGCGTCACGAAGAGCTCGCAGCCGTCCGCAAAGGCGATGGAGACCGTGGGCATGCCCTCGTCGTCGAGCGTCACGGAACGGGCGCGCACGGCGCACTCCTCCGTCATGCCCACGCGCATGACCTTGATGCCGGCCGGCGCGGCGTACTCGCTCTCGATGAGGGTTCCGAAGTCGTTGTCGGAGGTCATGATGAGGCGCGAGGGCACGCTTGCCCGCGCGTCATCGGAGGCCCGCATGCCCGAGCAGATCTCTGCCTTGGCGCGGGCGATGGCCTCGCGCGAGCCGAGGTTGCCGATGTGGCTCGTTCCCACGTTGGTGATGACGGCGAGGTCTGGGCGTGCGACGGCCGCGAGGCGCGTCAGCTCGCCCGCGTGGTCCATGCCCATCTCGCAGACCACAAACTCGTCGGAGGCGTCAGCCGAAAGCAGCGTCATGGACATGCCAATGAGGTTGTTGTGGTTGCCCGAGGTGGCGTGCACCTTGCCACCCGCGGAGAGCCCCGCGGCCAGCATGTCCTTGGTGGTGGTCTTGCCCACCGAGCCCGTCACGCCCACGAGCACCCACTGCGGGTTGCGCTTACGCCACGCGCTTGCGAGGCGGAGCACGAACTCGGTGGGGTCATCGTCAGCGGCGCGCAGCAACGTGCAGCCGCGATCCTGAGCCATCTGGACAAGCGAGTCATCCGGCTTGGCCGTCAGCGCGATGGCCGCGGCCCCGCGCTCGATGGCCGATGGCGCGTAGGCGTTGCCGTCCACGCGCTCGCCAGAGAAGCAGACAAACAGTGAGCCCTGCTGGACCTGGCGCGAGTCGATGACGACGTCCGTAACGCGTCCGCCACCGCCCACCAGGACATCCGCCGCCGTTGCGGCAACGACCTCGGGCATAGAAAGCTGAAGCATCTCAATCCCTCCCTGGCGCTAGCTCTCGGGCGGGATGCCCATATCAGTCAGCGCCTCGCTCATGATAGACGAGAACGTCGGCGCCGCGGAACCGGAAGCGAGGTACGGCGTGTTGTTAAGACCAACGTACACAAGAATCTCAGGGTCGGAGGCAGGCGCGAAGCCTACGAACGATGACACGAAGGCGTCCTCGCGGTAGCCGCCTTCCTCGTCGGCCTGCTCGCCCGTACCGGTCTTGCCGGCCACGTCATAGCCCTCGACATCGGCCTGGATGCCGGTGCCCTCGTCAACCACGACGCGCATCATCTGGGTCACCTCGTCGCAGGTCTCCTGGGAGATGACCTGCTCACCCTGGGGCCACTCCACGCGCTCGCCGTTCAGGAAGCAGGCGAAGTGCGGGGTGGACGGGATGCCGCCGTTGGCCACGATTCCCACGGCACGCACCATCTGCACCATGGGGATGGCGAGGCCCTGGCCGAAGGCCATGGAGCCCGTGGTGGAGCCGTCATACTCCTCAAGCGTGCGCACGATGCCAGGCCCCTCGCCCGGGTAGTCGATGCCCGTCTCCTGGCCGATGCCAAAGGCGGCCACGCCCTCGGAGAAGAGCTGCGCGCCGATGCTTTCCTGCGCCACCATGGCGAGGCCCGCATTGGAGGAGCGGCGCATCATCTCGGTGAGCGACATCGTCATCGTGTAGTCGCGGCCGTCGTCGTCACCGACGAGGTCGTCGCCGACCTCCACCCACGCGGGCACCACGTAGGTGGTCCACGGGGTGACGAGCTGGTTCTCGATGCCGATGGACGAGGTCAGGATCTTGAAGATGGAGCCCGGCTCGTAGGCCGCGGTGACGGGCTTGAGGCTCTCGGAGCCCTCCTCCATCTTGGAGAAGTCACTCACCGGCAGAAGCGGCGTGGAGCAGGCGGCGAGAATCTCGCCGGTCTTGGGGTCGGTGACCATGACGGAGCCAGACTCGGCCTGGAAGCGCTCGACGGCCTCGGTGATCTTCTGCTCGGCAACCATCTGCACGTCCACGTCGAGCGACGTGACGATGTCGGTACCATTCTTGGCGTCGCGCACCACGGACGTGGCGCCCGCGATGGGCGTTCCGCCGATGCCGGTCTCCATCAGCATGACGCCGTCCTCGCCGCGCAGGATGTCGTCGTAGTAGTACTCCAGGCCCGAGAGGCCGTCGCCGTCGATGCCCACGATGCCGAGGATCTGGCCCGCAACGTTGCCGTAGGGGTAATCGCGTCGGGTGTCGTCGATGAAGTAGACGCCAGGGAGTTCGGCCTCCTCGAGCGCCTTCTGGAGCGCCTCGGCCTTGGCGAGGTCGGCGGCGCGCTTGATGTAGACGAACGTCTCGTCCTCAATCAGAAGCGGCAGGTAGTCGCCACGCTCGCCGCCCAGATGCTGGACCATGAGCGTGGTCACGGCCGACGGGTCGGTGATCTCGGTGGGGTTGCAGTAGATGGTCTTGGCATCGACGCTGATGGCCAGCACGTTGCCGTTGCGGTCATAGATGGTGCCGCGACGCGCGTGGATGACCGTCTCGTCGGTACGGTTGTTGCGCGCGGCCTCGGAGTACTCGGGCGCCTTGATGACGTGGAACCAGAAGAGCCTTCCCGCCACCAGCGCAAGGGTGACCAGCGCGATGAGGAACACGATGGCGAGGCCGTCGTCCGTGGCACCCGTCTCCACTCCGCCAAAGCGCTGCGCTCGCTGGCGATAACGAGCACGGGAGGCCTCGTCGTATGAGGAGGCCTCCCCCTGCTCAACGCCCCAGTTGGAGCGCCTCTGTCCTTTGCTCTCCCTCACGGGAGCCTACCAAGCCGCAATGAGGTCAGCAGCGATGCTCTGCACTCGAGCCATGGCCCGCGCCCCCTGCGCGGTCACCTCGATGACCGACCCCGAGGCGGTGGTGCCTCCAGCCAGCACGTGAGGATCGCTCTCCTCAGGCGTTATGGGTCTGATGACGGTGCCGGTGCTCGACGTCTGTGCGACGAGCTCGGCAGCCTGCATCTCGGCGATCTGCTCGGGCGTGTAGACGGACACGTGCTCGTTGTTCATGACGTGCACCATGCCGTAGTTCTCGGTGGCGATGCGCATGATGCGCGTGGTGTTCGCGAGCACCGAGCGCTCGATGCGAAGGGCCGAGTTGAGGTCCTGCGCCCTCTCGATTTCGGCCTTCACCGTCAAGTTGGACTTGAGGAGGTTGACGGTGGCGGACGTGAGCGCCACGCGCGCTGAGCCCAGAAGCACAAAGGCGGCCACGATGAGGGCGATCAGCTGCACGCCGATCATGAAGCCTGAGGTCACACCCTGGCGCACACGCGCATCAGCGCCACCGCCCTCGACGACGTCGAAGCGCGGCCGCTGGGTGACCCCGTACTCCCAAGCGCGCTCGGCATAGTCAAGGCGCGCTGCCTCTGTTCCCCTGTAGCTCATGGTGCGTGACTCTCTAGTTCGGTGGTGGCTCGAAGGTGGTGCGTTTGTGGTGTGTGGTAGTGCGTTTTTGCTTCGTTTGTGTCAGCACACGGCCTTGCGGCCGGAATGCCTGTGTGGTGCCCTTACGCGGACGTGACGTCGAGCTTGACCGCCACGCGCATGAGGGCGCTGCGCGCCCGTGGGTTCTGGCGCACCTCCTCGTCAGTCGCGACGAGGGGCTTTCGCATCCTGACCTGCAGAATCGGCACGTTTCCGCACACGCACACCGGAAGGTCCGGCGGGCACGTGCAGCCCCGGCTGAGCTCGGTGAACACGTGCTTGACCATGCGGTCCTCGAGCGAGTGGTAGCTGATGACGCAGATGCGGCCGCCGGGATTGGCCCAACGGACGGCTGCGCGCAGCCCCTGCTCGAGCGCGTCGAGCTCGTGGTTCACCTCGATGCGCAGGGCCTGGAAGGTCTTGCGCGCCGGGTGTCCCCCGTGACGCCGCTGCGCGGCGGGGATGCCCGCCTTGACCACCTCGACCAGCTGAAGCGTGGTCTCGATGGGTGCCTTCTCGCGCGTGCGCACGATCTGGCGGGCGATGCGCGAGGCACAGCGCTCGTCCCCATATACGCGCAAGATCCGGGTGAGGTCGGCTTCGTTGTAATGGTTGATGACCTCTGCTGCGGTTAAGGGGTTGTTCCCCGGATCCATGCGCATGTCAAGCGGGGCGTTCTCGTGGTATGAGAAGCCCCTCTCGGGGATGTCGAGCTGTGGCGACGAGACGCCCAGGTCAAACAGGAAGCAGTCCACACCGGGAACCTCGGCCTCGATGAGCAGCTCGTCAAGGTCCTCAAAGTTGCCCTTGAGGAAACGGTGCTCGGCCTGGGGAACCTCGCGCTCGAAGCGCTCGGTGGCGGCGGACAGCGCCATGTCGTCCTGGTCGATCCCGAGGGAGAGCCCGTCAGGCGCAACGCGCTTGGCTAGCTCAACCGAGTGCCCAGCCCCGCCCAGGGTGCAGTCGCAGACGACCTCGCCCGGCTTGGGGTCAAGCTCACGGATAACCTCGTCCAACATCACGGGTACATGCCGAAATTCTGTTGTCAACATGCTCACCCCGCCGGTTACGAGCGGAACAGGAGCGAGTCGAGGTCGCTCTCGAGCGCTGCCTGCTCCTTGCGCCACGTCTCGGCGTTCCACACCTCGAAGTGGTCCCCGTTGCCGATGACCATGACCTCGCCTTCAAGACCGAGCGCCGCACGCTTGCCAGCCTTTGCGACGTCCAGCTTGCCGAGCGCGATGCGGTTCGCGGAATCGAGATCCACGTCCACGGCGCTCGCGTTGAGGACACGGCGGAGCCTGTCGTCGTCACGGTTGCGGGGATCGAAATGGTGGTCACCATACTCGAACAGACCCTCAACCCACGACTCGAAGCCCTCAGGGGTGAACCCGTACACGCAACCTTGGACAGGAACCAGCTTGATCTGCTTGTCGACTTCCTTGCGGAAAGGCGCCGGGATGGTAATGCGGTACTTGCCGTCTACGTTCATGGAAAACGCTCCGGTCACCGCACTCCCTCCCCTCTTTAGCAAATCTCGATAGCTCTCCCCTCAGAGCGTGCGATACACACTTTACCTCAAGTGCCACACCTGTCCACACCTAAATACACTTTGAAACACAATCGGGTCAATTTTCTGGTTAAGTGGCCCCACCAGCTGGGATGTCTCGGAGGCGAGACACAAGATGTTGTGAGAACGGTTGTTTGCGGCACAAGGCCGCTTGAAGGATTTGTGACACACCTTGCGACACCGGTCGAGCCACACCTCGCGACACCGGCTGTAACCGTATCTGATACTCGCAAACGTGTCGGGACGCGCGTGCCCGACGGCGACGCTCGACAAGATGCCGACGCACCTTCTTTCCCAGCTCGCAAGAGAGAGCCGACCAGACAAGTTCCTGTCGTCTGTCACGAAGAAAGAGCGAGCGTAGCGCGCTGCGCTGCGCCGAGAGGTCGAGCCCTCCCGTCCGCTCCATGCTGTCCATCGCGAGTGACATCACGCGGTCCAAGCCGCCACGCTCAACGAGGTCCTCATAGGTCACCACCAAAACATCTCTGCCACTCGCGAGGAGCTCTCGATCGCGTCGACGGTCATCCACGTACTTCTCGCGAACTGCCTGAATGGACTGCTCGAGCGCTTTGGCGAGCTGCCCATCTCCCGGAGCAGCCGCTGAATGGATAGCAGAATCGACCACCGCGGAGAGCTCGAGGTGGTTCTCGCCGTCATAGTTGAGGCCCGTAGCTGTGCCTCCCAGCATCATGTCCGGAAGACGCGTCGTATGGCTGGCTGCAGCCGACACGCTGACGCGCTCGTTGAGCACCACGGGGCCAAGACCATAGCCAAAGTGCTCCGGAGGCAAGTTGGCCAGGGTGGCGACGACCGCTTCCATGGGAGACCAAGCGTTGTCCATGACGTAACGCAACGCCTCGCGAGCCTTTGCAATGCCGACAAGGTTGCGGCACGAGCGCACAAACGTCCGAATGGCCTCTACGGTGGTCACGGGCGGCACACCAAAAACGACCCCTCCCCCCATGGGATCGCTTGGATTGCGCGTGTAGGTGCCACAGAGCTCGCAGCCTAAAAGCACGAGGTTGAAGAAGGGCATGACCTGGGCCATCTCGACGAACAGCAGCTCGGGAGACGATACCTGAAAGCCGTCTCCCAACGGCACAAATGAGCTCTGGGGAATTCGGTGTCCGTATACCGTGGTCACAAAAAGACTCGACTGCAGGTGCTTTGAGCCCGCGGGAACGGCAATCTCAAGGGGCCGATCGAGCGGCAACGGAAGGGTCCCGCCGATACGCACGCTCTTGAGGAGCTTTGCAGTAAAGCGCCTTCGGTTATGCCCGGGATCAGGCAGACACAGCGGCTCGCGAACCGCACCATCTTGGCGGTCCAAGAGACCCAAGCGCATCGCGCGAGTCATGTAGAGCGCGGTGGAACCGCATAATGCAAGGCGCATCGATCCCCACCCTCCCAATTCTGCTGGAGGACGAGCATATCATGCGTACCTCGTAGTGGAGTGCTCAAATAACAGACACCGTTTATCAAAAGTTGAATGTTCTCGCGTATAGGAGCAGCTCAGCAAACTTGTTGATTGCCTTTTTGATGAACACTATCGGTTATCTACGCAACAAGCTATCGATGCCTAGTGAACGTATCGGTTAGCGAGCTGCCCGCAGGCGGCGCTCACGTCGGCGCCGCGTGGCTTGTTGATGCCCGTCTCCACGCCATGCTGCCTGAGGGCGAGGCACCACAGCGCCATCTTGCTCTCGACGTACGGCGTCCTTTCCATGCCTTCGTCTACGACTTCTCGGGCCTAGCACCAGTCATCTGCGTGGCAGTACCCTGTGCAGGTGCTCGTATGGTCGTCGCAACTCCATGTGAACCCGCCAGCGACAGCTTCCAGCTCCTGGTCGGACAGCTCGTAGCCCTGCTCCTTGGCGAGAGCAATCAGGTCTTCAGGCGTCTTGCAGGCGAGCACCTTCTCCTTCAGCTCGGGGGTAAGGTCTTCAAGCTTCATGATGTGCCTCCTGCATTGGTGGGGCCAACTGTTGCAGCCCATTCTGCACGTGTGCGCGGGGATGTGCCTCGAGGTACACGGCGCGCACGTGGCTGCGGTCAACGTGAGTGTAGAGCTGCGTGGTTGAGACGCTCGCATGGCCGAGCAGCTCCTGCACGATGCGCAGGTCTGCCCCGCCCTCCAGAAGATGCGTGGCATAGCTGTGGCGCAAGGTGTGCGGGTGCAGTCCCTCGATGCCCGCATAGCTCCCGTACTTCTCCACAATCCCGTGCACGGCTTGGCGCGTCAGGCGGCCACCGCGCGCGTTGAGAAAGACCGCGGCCGTGGCCGGGCGGCCGTCTGCCAGCACGGGCCTGGCCTCGCCGAGGTACGTCTGGAGCACGCGCTTGGCGCTGCCAAGCACGGGCACCACGCGCTCCTTGGAGCCCTTGCCAAACACTCGCAGCATCTCCTCGTCCAGGTACAGGTCACCGAGGTCGAGGTCGCAGAGCTCCGAGACGCGCAGCCCGCAGCCGTAGAGCGTCTCGAGGATGGCCTGGTCGCGCGTGAGCGACGCCTTGGCCAGCTGGCCACGCCGCTGCGACGCGTCGCCATGCCACTCGAAGAGGTGCTCGTCCAGCAGCCGAAAGACTTGCTCGCGCGAGATGACGTCGGGCAGGCGCTCGGGCTTCTTGGGGAGCATGAGGTCGGCCGTGGGATGCGTCTCGCAGATCTGCTCGGTCACCATGAACCGGTGGAAGCCCTTGATGGCCGAGATGGCCCGCTCGATGGACGCGGGCGCGAGGCCCACCTCATCGAGCGCGCGCACGTGCTCCTCGATAACCTCGCGCGTCACGTCCTCAGGCAGCACGATGCCCCTGTCCGCAAGGAAGGCCAGATAGCGGCGCAGATCGCGGCCGTACGACTCCACGGTGTTACCCGAACTGCCGCGTTCGATGGCGAGATAGCCCAGGTACTCGTCGGCCGCGCGGGTCAGCGCGGAGGACGGCTCGCCCTCGCGCAGGACGCTCGCCGCACGCACCGGTTGTGTCCTCCCTACCGCCACGGGCTAGGCCTCCCTTGGGGCGTCAGGAATCACCGGCACGCCCACCACGCGCAGGTCAAGGCGGTCGATGCCCTCGTGATGCGCGATGGCCGCGCGGACAAACTCGCGGAAGAGCGGTTGCGGCGCGTTGGGACGGCTCTTGAACTCAGGATGTGCTTGGCAGGCCACGAACCACGGATGCGCGCTCTCGGGAAGCTCCACCATCTCAACCAGGCGACCGTCGGGACTTGTGCCCGAGATGACGAGCCCCGCCTCGGTCAGCGCGTCGCGATAGGCGTTGTTCACCTCAAAGCGGTGACGGTGCCGCTCGTACACCAGCTCCTCGCCGTATGCCTCGCGCGCCAGCGTGCCCGGCGCGACCACGCACGGATAGGCACCCAGACGCATGGTGCCGCCCTTGTCCTCTACCCCCTCCTGGTCGGGCATGAGGTCGATGACCGGATAGGGGCCGTCAGGCGCGAACTCGGTGGAGTTGGCGCCCTCCATGCCACAGACGTGACGGGCAAACTCGCATACCGCCACCTGCAGGCCCAGGCACACGCCGAGGTAGGGAATCTTGTGCTCACGCGCGCGCTGCGCCGAGAGGATCTTTCCCTCCACGCCACGGTTGCCAAATCCGCCCGGCACGAGGATGCCATCAGCGTCGCCGAGGACCTCGTCCACCTTGCTCTCGTCGAGTTCCTCCCCGTCGATGAGCTCGATGTCAACGTGGCGGCCGTAGAAGACGCCCGAGTGATGCAGTGCCTCGATGACCGAGAGGTAGGCATCGGGCAGCTGCGTGTACTTGCCCACCACCTTGATCTTGGTCACGCTCTTCAGGGCCTCCGCCTCGTGCAGGGCGCCCGTGAACGAGTACCAGCTGCTCATGTCGCTCTCGCGCGGGTCAAGGCCCAGCTTCTCGCAGACCTTCACGTCAAAGCCCTGGTCAGCGAGGTGGCGCGGCACGTCGTAGATGGACGGGCAGTCGGAGTTCTCAAACACGCAGTCCTCGTCCACGTCGCAGAAGCTCGCGATCTTTGCGCGGACGGGCGCATCGACCTCGTGGTCAGAGCGACAGACGATGAAGTCGGGCTGCAGACCCATGGAGCGCAGCTCCTTCACGGAGTGCTGCGTGGGCTTGGTCTTGATCTCGTGCGCAGCCGCGATGTAGGGCACCAGGCTCACATGGATGAGCACCGTCTCGCCGGGGCCCTTCTCCTTGCGGAACTGTCGCACGGCCTCCACAAACGGCTGGCCCTCGATGTCGCCGATGGTGCCGCCCAGCTCGGTAATGACCACGTCGGCGTCCGTCTCCTCCTCAATGCGGCGAAAACGGTCCTTGATAGCGTTCGTCACGTGCGGGATGACCTGCACCGTGCCGCCAAGGAAGTCGCCGCGGCGCTCGCGCTCGATCAGCTCTTGGTAGATGAGGCCTGAGGTGAAGTTGGAGTGCGCGGTGAGGTTCTCGTTGATGAAGCGCTCGTAATGGCCGAGGTCAAGGTCGGTCTCTTTGCCGTCCTCGGTCACGAAGACCTCACCGTGCTGGAAGGGGCTCATGGTGCCAGGGTCAACGTTGAGGTATGGGTCGGCCTTCTGCATCATGACGTGGAAACCGCGCGACTTGAGCAGGCGCCCCAGCGAAGCCGCCGTGATGCCTTTGCCCAGCGCCGAAACGACGCCGCCAGTTACGAAGATATGTTTGGTCATGATTGCCTCCCGTAGACGCAGTCGCTTCCTACGGGACTTCATAATACCTCGACAAACGCAGTCCACTTACCCGAAAAACATGCCGTTACGCCTTTGTTACGCTTGCACCAAAAGCCACGCTCTATCAGGCTGTCATTCAACCTGAGTGCATACGTTTCGTGCTGGGGCGGACTTCGTTTTGGCGGGAGCGGTCTATGGTTTCGATTGCGAGTACCTCGCTGCAGAAGGTTGAGGCGCTGGCGGAAAGCTTCAACATCGCGCTGCCTATCGAGCAGACGCAACGTTGGGTTGCATTCCAAGCGACGATTCCCGGCCGCACTCCTTGGCGGTGCGTGGCCATCAAGAATGACGGGCGCATCGTTGCCGTCGCCTCGCTCGTTGATTACGAGACGCACGGATATCACTACCTGCGGGCACATCATGGCCCTGTGTGGTTTGAGACGCCTAGCGAGGAGCTCGAGCGTGAGGCGATTCTCGCACTGGCGCGCTACGTTCGCCACCATGACCGACGCCAGATCTTCATGCGCGTCTCGATAAACCACGACCTCGATCTTTCGCGCCCCACCCTCTCAACCGTTCCCTACGACACCACCGTCATTGTCGACGTCAGGGGCGGCGACGAGGCAATTCTCAAACGCATGAAGAAGCGTGGGCGGCGCGATGTCCGCAAGGCGCTTCGCGAAGCACCTATCACCTGTGCGGACGAGACCGTTCGCGCACGGGCATCGTTCGATGAGTACTACCCCGTCCTGACCGAGACCGCGCAGCGTGACGGCTTCACGCCGCCTCCGCAGATGGAGCTCGAGCATCTGCTTGAGTCGCTCTGTCCCACGCATTGCCGCGTCTTTGCAGGAAGGCTTATGGATGGCACTCTCTGCACCTGGTCCATCTGCACGATGCATGAGGGGCGGGCAACGCGCTACTACGCGGCCTCGCTCACCAAGACCATGCCCCAGCACGTCACCGATCGGCTTCTGTACTTTGAGTGCTGTGAGCTGGGAAGATCTGGGTGCCTGGAGTACGACCTCATGGCCATCGGGTCTGATTTCGCACCGAAGCTGATGGCGCTCAACGAGTTCAAGACCAAGTTCAGCAAGGAGAAGACGCATGTGCCGCCCGACCGTGACGTGCCCATTCGGCGCGTCCCCTATGGGATGCTCACGTACATGAAGAACGTCATGCGCGTCATGGACCTTTAAAGAAATCGCCTGCTGAGCGAGCGCTCTAAACCCGCGAAAGATTAATGCCACCTACATGCCCGGTTAATCAACGTCGGGTATACCTATACACGTCAACCGCGGGAGCCTACCCGCACGTGAGAAAAGGAAAGAACGATGTTTGAGGCACTGTTTCTGTTGGTCATGTTCTTCGGAGCACTTCCCATCCTGGGATGGCTGATGGGAATCGCATTTAGGGTGTTTGGGTGGACGATTCGCGCAATGCTGAGCCTCTTCCTGGCCCCGATCCTCATTCTTGGATTTGTCTTCACTGGGATCATCGGCCTGCTTCCCATTGCACTGGTTGTCCTCGCATTCTCAATGCTGGCCACCGACTAGCACCACAAAAGCCATCCAACCTGAGGGGAGGGCTCCACACGGAGCCCTCCCCTTCTTTTTGCGCGGGTTTGTGTGGGCGCCGAAGACGGTGCACGCAGATCTCGACGCTAAGGGGCCTCGGGAACCTCGCCAACGTCGCGAAGTGCGGGCACCACCCGCTTCCGCCGCCAGAAGCAACGTGGGACAAGGGTTCCGAACCCTTGTCCCACGTTGCGGAATCTGCGTGCGGCGTAGTTATGCGACGTTGCGCTTGATGTCTTCGGCGAGGTCGGCAGCCTTGTTCATGGCCTCGTTCACGTTGATCGTCACCGGGTTGGCACCCTCGATGCGGTAACGGAATCCAAAGAACAGGCCGATAACCATCAGCCAGATGGCCGCACCCCACATCAGCAGGCCAAGCACCACGATGAGCACCGGGACCGTAAACAGAACCTCGCCGTTGCGCTCGGCAACAAAGGTGAGGTCAAGGCCACCGCGCAGCACGTTTCGCGCGCTGTTGCGGAAGCTGCCCCACGCCTTGGACGCCTTGCTCGAACCGGACCTGGAATCCGTCTGGGCGCCCGCCCCGTAAGGCTCTTCTCCCCCGTTGACCTCCGGCTCCAGGATCTCGGCCTCTGCCTCAATCACCTCGGGCTCGACCTTGGCCTCAACCTCATTCTTAGTCTCAGCCTGCGCCTTGGCCTCGCGCTCAAGCTGCACGATCGCGTCGAGCACGTCATAGTCGGAAGCCTTCAGCGCCTCGCGCGCCTCCTCGTAGCTCACGTTGCACTTCTCGCGAACCAGCTCGACCTTCTCCAGCTCTTCCATCGTCAGTTCCTTTCTTTGACGTATCTGGCCTCTGCCATCTGACGAGAACCATGATGGAGTTTTGAAATGAATGCCCGTTAGGCCGTTCATTAAGGCTTGATGAGTTGTCACTGTACAATTATCGATATTCCACTATCTGGTTTTCAAAACTAGATATAATTGAAGCGTCCGAGAGGAGGACAATCATGGCAGATACAAACGAGCCCACCCTGCGGCCTGACGTCCCTCGCTACACCATCGGGGAGGAGATCGCCAACTCAGTCTCCCATGGCATCGGCTGCGCGCTGGGCATCGCCGCACTTGTGCTGCTCATCGTGCAGGCCGTACGCCACGGAGGCGGATCGCACCTAGCGGCGGCGCTCTTTATGGGCATCCCGCTCATCGTTGAGTACCTATTCTCCACGCTCTATCACGCCATTCAGCCACCACGCGCCAAGGCGGTGCTGCGCGTCTTCGACCACGCGTGCATCTATCTGCTCATCGCAGGAAGCTATGCGCCGTTTGCGCTGATAACCCTCGCGGATCATGGCGGGATGCGTCTCTTTGTAACGGTCTTCTTCCTGGCCGTGGTGGGCGCCGTTGCCGAGGCGATCCTTCAAGAGCGCCAGCCGGGGTGGATCACCACCCTGTTCTACCTCGTCATGGGCTGGGCCGTCGTCCTCCATATCACGGAGGTGTACCGCCTGCTTCCGACGGCTGCTTTCTGGCTGCTCCTTGCGGGAGGGCTCTGCTACACGGCGGGTGTGGTGTTCTACGCCTTGACCAAAGTGCGCTACCTGCACTTTGTCTTCCACCTGTTCGTGCTGGCGGGATCGGTGTGCATCACCCTCTCCGCCTTGCTCTTTGTGGTGTAACCCTGCAGCTGCTGACGCGCCTACTTCACCCTCGAAAAGAAGAAGAGCGACTCAAACAGCACGGCGACAGCAGCGAACGCCACTTGCAGGAACGCATAGTAGCAACCCACGGCGGCAGACGCCGTGGGCCCGGCCATAGCCATTGCCACAGAGGAAGCAGTCGCGCCTTCCATCGCAATTTCCGTGCCCATCCCAAAGGTTATGGTGTCCATGACGAATGCCATGGTGAAGTACGGTGCCACGATGCTGATGGCAAGAGACAATGTCGGCACCAGGAAGATCACAAGAACAAGCAGCGAAATGTCTTGGGCGGCAAGGCACACAACGAACGCAAAGACCAGCGCCAGCAGGTACGGGGCGCCAATCAAGAACTCGAGTATGGGACCCCAGAACTCAAGGTTCTCGGCAATCGTCTGGTTTACGGCTCCCGTTTCCGGATTCGTAAAGGTACCGAGAACTGCAAGGTAACTAAACTCGAGAACGGCCGCTGCACCGAGCATGAGCATGAGTTTGCTGAATAGTTTGTCGCCAAGTTTCTCAAACATCGTGCACCTCACTCCCAGGGATCAGAAAGACGCAGGTAGTTGATGGAGGTCTTCTCGGGAAAGACCGCAAAGGCCAGATCGGCAAAGCAGTACGCGTCTGACGACTCCCAATTCCAGCCCTCTTTCACCTCATCGCGATACACCAGGTCAGAGGCAATCGAGAGATCGTCACGCAGCCACTTGAACCCTATGCTGTTGTGGCTCCCGTCCTCCTCGACCGTCACGGCGCTTAGGTAGATGTCGCCCGTCGACGGGTCGCGATACACGTTTGCAGACGCGACCGTAAAGATGCCAATCCCCTTGCCGTCAACGGGCCCGAGCGTGGTATCGCACAAGAACACGTGGTTGTCTGGCGTGAGGCACGCCACATACTGCTCCGAAATGCAGCCAAACACCGTGCAGTCGTCTGGGACTGCAGAGACCTGGTACGTCCCGTCGCTCACGTTATAGATGCGCAGCTCACTGACCGTGGTCGCATCGTTTGTCAGCTGTGTTCCGTCATAGATGAGGGCCGTGCCGCTTTCGGGGAACCAGCCAATCAGCTGACCCCACACGCGGCTCTCCAGAAGCGCGGCGAACTCATGGGGAGTGAGCTTCTCGGTGCGTTGACGATTGAGCAGCCCTGCAAGATAGTCGGGCTCAAAGCCGTTGATGACCCTTTCCGCGCCGTCATAGTAGGTCACGTCTCGTTCCTGGAAGTACTTGTTGGAGATGGTGGTCTCACCGTAGAACCGAGCCGAGACGCGATACGTCTTGCCGTCCACGTCATATCGCAGGCCCATCTGAGAGGGTATCGCCCATTCCGCAGCTATCTCTTCCCCTGAGAGCACGTAGGGCCGATCCTTCGCGCTGGGAATGAAGTGCAGGTCACCGCCTTCGTCCTCATAGGCACGGAGCCTTGCCTGATGCTTGCTGGACTCGTTGAGCTGGTCGAACTGACCAACGGGGACCGTCGCATCGTTCAACGCCGCCGCGAATTCGCCTTGCACGTCAGTCGTCGATGCCTTGAGCACCTGATAGTGATAGTGCGACGGGAGTGGAAGGGAGATGAAGGTTGGGAGCAAGCCGATGTACGAGAAGAAGGCCCAGCCAAAAAGGAAGACCAGCGATGTAATGACCACATTGCTGCGCTTCGGCAAGAACTTGCCGATGGGCGTGTTCAGCAGCCACCGGTACGTGAAGATGGCAAGCAACCCAACGGCGGCCATCGCCGTGCTCACGACGCCAATGATTACCAAAAAGATGAGGACAAGTATGCCTGTCTGCATGCAACCACCTCACTGAAAGGGATGGACACGATACGCGCCGCGAGGGAAAGCGTGATCCCGGCTTCTACACGATGCCGCCGAGACCCAGCATGAAGATCACGAGCAAGAGGAACGGCAGGCTCATCACCGCTGCAATCCTCAGCACGATGTTGTTGAGCATGGGCATGACCGTCGTAGCGATGAACGTAGCCGGGCCTGGATACGCCAAAAGACCAACGAGGATGAAAAGAACCATGATGAGCGAGCCGCCGAAGATGCGGCCACCACCAAACTGAGAGAGGATGCCGGTAATCACGAAGCCAACGGCAAGTACTAGGTAGACGTCTCCGATGTTGATTCCCGCACCTTCAAACAACGCTTGCGCCCAGTCGAGTGACGTCATGATACCGAAGGCAAACATGCCCACCATGAACAGGCCATCCCATAGCAAAGGCAGGAGCCCCAATACGACGCCGATAACGATAATGAGCCAACCAGGCATAATAACTCCTTCACGGTGGCAATTTGAATCGACAAGAAGATAGGCGGGGCACCTCACATGAGGTGTCCCGCCTACCCAACCAGATGACCTAGCGCTCGCTGCGCTCCACGTAGATGTTCTCGTAGTGGTCGTCCGCGATGTACGGTGCGGGGTCGCCCTCCCAGATCACGCAGCCGTTGACGATGAGCTTCTCAAGGCCGTCAATCATCTCGCACACCTTGGCGATGGACGGAGCCGAGCCGTGGGGATACTTGGACGTGAAGGTCGCCGAGCAGATGCGACGGATGGTCGGACGCTCGTGAGAGTGGGTGTGAACGATGGGGATAAGGTCGATGCCGGTCAAGAACTTGCCCTCAACCTCGTCGTCCTCCTCAACGAAGGTGACGAGCTGCGCATGCGCATACTCCTGGTCAGGGTCATAGATAGTGTCAAACGAGTCGATGAGGCCGTCGTTGTAAACAAGCAGAACGCGCATGGTTTCTCCTTACATCGTGGCTAACAAAGCATCGTGGCTGTCGGGTGGTTGGGAAACCACCCAGTTAGCTGACAGTGTATGACAAAGGCTCACGCAAAAGGAGTTTAAAGCGGCTTCAGTTCGCAAAGGGTAGGTGCTTCTGGGCCAATACCGCACGCATGCCCCTAGCGCACGACCTCGATGCCGAATTCGGCGGGCATGAAGCGAGGGCACACGCTCTCCTCGGTCACGATGACCGAGGCGGACAGGCGCGTTCCGATCACGCAGGACTGCGCCAAAGTCTTGCCGTACGTGAGGCCGATCGCCACGCCCGCGAAGAACGCGTCGCCAGCGCCGGTCGTGTCCACCACACCCACCTCGTGGGCGGGGCAGATGCCGCACTCGCCGCCGCGCTCGGCATAGACCGAGCCCTTCGCACCCATCGTCACCACCATGCGGCGTATGTGCGCTTGCTCGATCCGCTGCGCAAGGATGTCACGCATGCGCTCGGGCGATACGTCGTCGTAGTCCTCGGTGAAGAGGATTCCCGCCTCCTGCTCGTTGCACACGAAGCAATCGACGCGCTTCAGCAGATCGCGCCGCTCACTCGCGATGGACATGTTGGTGACCGGAGAGTAGACCTTCTTGCCATAGCGCTCGGCCAGGGCAAGGATGCGCTTGAGGATGGAGACCTCGATGTCCATCTCAACGGCGACGCTGTCTGCCTGGGAGATGATCTCGTCACCCTGCTCGTCGAGGATGTTTTCGATCTCGCTCAGGTCGGGCCGCTTGGAGATGGATGCGACCACGTCGCCCGTATGGTCAAAGACCGCGAGCCACGTACCGAGGCCGTCATCAGTTCTGCGGATGTAGGAGGTGTCACAGCGATGTTGCTCCAACTTCTCAAGCACGCCGGTGCTCGTCCCGCTTCGGTCAACCACGCTCACGAAGGTGGGGCGCAGTTCCACGTTGGCGATATCCTCGGCGATGTTTCGGCTCACGCCGCCGTGCACCTCCACGACCCTGCCGGCGTTTCTGCCCGCAGGGATGTACTGTGCGTTGGGATAGCCCTTGATATCGACGAACGTGGCTCCGATGACGACGATTCCCGTGCCCATCGCGTACCTTCCCTCTCGTGATTCCCGAGGCCGTGGCGTGCAGCTAGTGCGTGGCGCCGCGCGGCTTTGACGCAATGACGGCGTTGCGGTAGTTGGGGTCTCCCGTGACCTCGCGGATCACCTTCAGCTCCTTCGGGAAATGGACCTCTTGGTCTTCGCTCGTGAGCTCAATCTCGACCATCGCCTGGTCATCCCAGCACGGGAAGAGGTCAATCTCGAAGTACTGGCCCGCGTGGGTGAGGCAGTAGCGCGTCTTGGAGATCTGCCTGAGGCCTGGGTCGGCCTGCATCAGCAGCGTGAGGTACTCGCGCTCGCTCAGGCGCCGCTGCAGCTCCATGCGCTTGTGCGTCGGTGTGATGCTCTTCTCGGTGAGGTAGTAGATGTAGTTGCCCTCGGAGCCGCGCTGGCGGATGCGCACCTCGTGGTCAGGCTCGGAGCGCAGGTAGGTCTGCACGATCTCGACGCGCTGGCAGTTGGGCAGGCTTTCGAGCCACTCCACACTGGGGTACTCGATGAGGAACTTGCGCTCGATCTCGTAAGGGGCGAGGTCGCCAAGGAAATACGTGATTTCGCGCATGAGGTGCCGCATCTTGCCCTCGAAGTCGCTGCGGTTGTCGATTACGCGGAAGTGCGGGTGGCCCGTCCATGCGGCGATGAACTTGTCATCGAGCGCGGCGGCCTCCTCCACCGACTCGTAGCGGGCCCCGTTGTTCTCCAGCGTGTAGAACTCCTCGGCACCCTTCGCGGCAGTGACCAGGTGGAACACGGCGTCGTAGTCATCGCGAAGCTCGATCTCGGTCTTGCCGAGGAAGCCCAGCACCTCGCCGAACTCCTCGTCGGTCATGTAGGCCTTGTTGTCGAGCTCGCCGCGGTCGCACACGATGACGATCTTGTCGTCGCCCATGGTGGCCGCCGCCTGCTCGAACACGCGCTCCTTTTGCATCTGCAGGAGCATCTGGCACTTTTGGTACTCCACGTTGGTGGCACACGTCCACGGCGCGACGCCGCCTGAGATGAGCGCGGTCGCCGTCTCCGGGACCGTGAGGACGGTGTATCCCAGATGGGAGAGGTCACGTTGGATGCGGCTGAGCGCAGTCGTCTTGCCGCCACACGGCCCGCCCGTAATCACGATCTTATGGATGGACATGATGGTGCTCCCTTCCACAGGGCCCAATTGCTCCCATGCCAACACAATACCGCTTTACCGTTGCGATTGTTGACATGAAACGGCCGCCCCCCATCGCGATTGCTGACATTGGCGGGCGCCCCTATTGCGATTGTTGACATGGGGAGGACGTCTGGGGTCAACATCAGCTGAGAGAGGTTCTACATAGTCTGATCTCCTCCAGATGATGTTGACCCCAGACGTCCTCCCCATGTCAACAATCGCTGTTTAGCAGTTCGCGGGCGTGCGCGAGCGAGGCATCCGTCACCGCTCCGGAGAGCATGCGGGCGATCTCGGCCACGCGATCCTCCCCCGAGATCTCGGTCAGCGTGGTCTGCGGCACCTCGTCGCCCTCAGCCGTCTTCTTGCTCACCAGATAGTGGCGCTCGGCAAACACGGCCACCTGGGCAAGGTGCGTCACCACGATGACCTGGTGCGTCTTGGCAAGGCGAGCCAACACCTGCGCGAGGGCGACCGCCGTCGCACCGCCGACGCCCGCATCCACCTCGTCAAAGACGAGCGTCTCGGCCCCGGTGCCCTCGGCACCCGCAGCCTCACCCAAGACCACCTTGACGGCCAGCATCACGCGGCTGACTTCGCCACCCGAGGCGATGCGCCGCAGAGGCCGCGCCGTCAGGCCGACGGCCGGACGATACATCAGCTCGACCTTTGAGGGGCCGGCGCCGTGCCATTGCTCGCGCGGGAGTGCCTGGATATCGAACGCCACCTCGGCACTGCCCATCTGCAGAAACGCCATCTCCTTGGTGATGGCCTTGGCCAGCTCGGGGGCAGCCTTGCGACGCACGCGGTCGAGCGCCTTCGCGGCCTTGAGCAGGGCTGCCTCTGCCTCTTCCAGCGCGCGCCGGGCCTTGCGCTCGAGCTCGTCACCGTTCTGCACGGCCGAGACGAGCTCTGCCGCCTGGTCGCGACGCCTCAGCACGTTCTCGACGTGCGGCCCATAGGCACGCAAGAGCCCCTGGTAGGCCGCCATACGCGACTGCAGCTCGTCAAGCGTCTCTGGGTCAAAGTCCACGGTGTCTTGATATCCGCGCAGGTCGGAGGCCACGTCTTCGATATCGATGAGCGCGCTCTCCAGCGCGTCGGCATAACGGTCAAGCGTTGCGTCGTGCGTCGCCGCGTCATGCAGAAGCGAGCTCGCCTCAGAGAGCGCGTCCATCACGCCGCCATCGCCCACCAAGCCCTCGCGGGCCTCGTGAGCGGCACGCAGCAGCGCCTCGGCGTGCTCCGCGCGCGGAAGCGTTTCCTCGAGCTCCTCGTACTCCTCAACGCTCGGGCCCACGTCATCGATGCGGCGAAGCACGAAGGCGGCCTCATCCACCTGCTCTTGCGCCGAACGCCCCATCTCTTGAATGCGCTGCAGCTCAGCGGCAGCATGTGCCGCGGCGGCCAACGCCTGGGCATACGCGTCGCGCGCTTGCTTGGCGGCCTCACCCGCCCATGCGTCCAGAAGCTCCACGTGCGTCTGAACACGCAGCAAGCGCTGGTGCTCGTGCTGGCCACACAGGTCGACGGTCGATCCCACGCGCTCGGCCAGCTCACGCACCGAGGAGAGGTGTCCGTCGATCTCCACCCTGCTGCGCCCGTCTTGGGAGACGCGGCGGCGCGCGATGATGCCATCCTCGTCCCCACCCGGCAAGAACAAGCGAGCCTCGACACAGAGCCCTGTCGCGCCCTCGCGGACGGAGCTCGCATCGGCACGCTCTCCTACCAGCAGTTTTATGGACGAGAGCAGGGCCGTCTTGCCAGTGCCCGTCTCGCCGGTGAGCACCGTCAGGCCAGAGGCCGGCTGGATGCTGGCCTCGTGGATGAGGGCAACATCGGTCACATGCAGTTCGTCAATCATTGCCTGGTCAGACCTCTCGTCCTCGCAGCTCGACTCGAAGCGCCATCACACGTCGCGCTTGGACCTACCGTAGAACACGCGCGAGACCGACTCGTAGAAGCTCCGCACGCTGCGGTCCATGAGCAGGATGTCGCCGGGACCTCTGCGCACCTTCGCACGCACGCCACGCAGGCCCTCCCCCATGGGCTGGCCATCGGCAAAGAAGAGCCGGTCAGCCTTGCGCTCGCGAGAGATGCGCACCTCCACGACGTCGGACGGCGAGGTGAGGAACGCGCGCGCCATGATGGTGTGGCACGCCACCGGCACGCAGACCATGCCCCCAAACTCGGGCGTCACGATGGGGCCGCCCGCCGCCAAGGCGTATCCGGTCGAGCCCGTTGCCGTCGAGACCACGAAGCCGTCGCCGCGCAGGCGGTCGACATGGTGGCCTGACACCGAAACGTCGAACACGATCATGTCGCCGCGGACGCCATGGCCCAGCGAAAGGTCGTTCAGGGCAAACTGTCGCTCGGTGGAGATGCTTCCGTCGGGATGCTCGAACTCAACCTCCACGTCGAGCGTCGCGCGATGCGAGACGTGCAGGTCACCCGAGAGCGCGTCGCTCACGGTCTCGATGAGGTTCTCGGGGCTTCCGCAGGTCAAGAAGCCCAGATGACCGTATGAGATGCCGAGCATGGGGATCTCGGAGTACTCAACGATGCGAGCGGCACGCAGGAGGGTGCCGTCGCCACCCAGAGAGACCACGAGGTTGACGCCGTCGGTGCTCACCGTGCGGTCAGGGTAGAGCTTCTTGTCGTGGGCCCACAGGACTTCGACGCCCTCGTTTTCGAGCCAGTGCGTCAACTGCGTGGCGCCATCGACAGCGGATTCCTTGGAATAGTTGGGAACGAGCAGCACCTTCATGAGATCACCCCAGCAATGATCGGAAATGGCACGTACAAGTGTACCATGCTCCCAAAGTCACGAGGTCGGCGCGGAATGTCCGGGGCAAGAGGGGGCATCACTCGTTTATCCCACTTCACAGTCAACTATGTAGAATGGTTACATACAAGTGAGAAGGAGGAGCTATGGCGGCTGCGAAGCACATGGCTAAGCCGGGTCAGCGGGTCAACAGCGGGCATGAGGACACACGAACCGATATTGGCAAACGTGGATGGAAGAAGCTGGCCATATCGGTAGTGGCGTGGTTCATCGCCGTCCTTGCGACGGCGGGGCTGCTCCTCGTCGGGCCGCTGCCATTTTCCGACAACCCCATTTTGGGCGCAGCGGTAGCCCGCTTCGCCGCAAGCCTTGTCTTGATCGTCGTCTTGATCCTGCTGGGCGGACGTTCGTGGCTGAGGATCACGGGAAGTGGCCTCGTCTACACGTTCAAACGCGCATGGATGCTCCTGCTCATTGGCATCGTTCCGGCAGGGATCTCTTACTTCAAGGCCGCGACGGGCAACGGCTTCCCCGCTGACTTCCTGCCCAACCTTGGGCTTGTCGCGCTCCTCTGCATCGGCATCGGCATGCTCGAAGAAGGCTTGTTCCGCGGCATCGAGCTAAACGGCCTCCTCGCCGGCCTCGGCGGGTGGCGCTGGGGAGTGCTTGCCGCGGTCTTTATCTCGTCGATCATGTTTGGCACGGCCCACGTCTCTCAGGAAGGCATCACGAGCGGTGCGGCATCGGTGCAGGCGATCCTCAAGGTTGTCCAGTCGGCCATGTTTGGCATCGTCCTCTGCGAGACCTGCATGCATTCGCGTGAGCTGGGAAGCGCCGTCATCTTCCACGCACTCAACGACTTCATCATGCTGAGCGTCTCCATGGGCCTGCAGGGCACCACGACTGCGAGTAGCTACGTCAGCACCGATCAATCCACCCAAGTCATGATCGCCTACGGCCTCATGATTGCGGTGTCCCTGTGGCCCACCATCCAGGCGCTGCGTGCCCTCTGGAGCGAACAGCAGGTGAACCGCGGTGCCTTCATGGAGTAGGTGGCGCAAAAGCGAGTGCCGGCCTGGGGAGGCCCCCTCACGTCAACATCAGCTTGGATGTGCAGCTGATGTTGACGTGAGGGGGCCTCCCCAGGTCAACATTCGCAGATTGCTACAGGCGGCCAAGCAGGAGAAACTCGACGTTTCCCTTGTGGCCGGTGATTGGGCTCTCGCAGCTCCCCACGACGTGCAGACCCGCCTCCTCAAAGGCGCTCCGCACCTTCTCGAGCGCAGCCTGGCGCACCTCAGGGTCACGCACGATGCCGCCTTCCCCCACATCTTCGCGGGGAGCCTCGAACTGAGGCTTAACCAGGGTGAGGAACATGCCGCGCGGCGCGAGCAAGCTCACCACCGCTGGCAGAATCGTCACCACCGAGGTGAACGAAACATCGCAGACGGCAAGGTCAAAACGCTGGTCGGTCAGCGCAGGCAAGTCGACGACGTTGGTACGCTCATACAACGTGACGCGCTCGTCCTGTCGCAGGGACCAGTCAAACTGCGCGTAGCCCACGTCCACGGCAACCACGCGCGCGGCGCCGTGCCTCAGCAGGCAATCGGTAAAGCCGCCGGTGGAGCATCCCACGTCAAGGCACGCGTAGCCCGTCGGGTCAACCCCAAAGTGATCGAGTCCACCCTCAAGCTTGAGGCCTCCGCGGCTCACGTAGGGAATGCGCCCTCGCACGTGCAGCTGGATACCCGGCGCAACCTGCTCGCCCGGCGCGGTCAAACGACGGTCTGTCGTCGAGACCTCGCCCGCCATCACGGCGCGCATGGCATCTGAAGTTGAGGGAAAGAAGCCTTGGTCAACGAGCTCCTGGTCAAGGCGGTGACGACGCGCCACCGGCTATGCCTCTTGCGGAGCGTCTTGAGCCGGCGCGGCATCCGAGATCTCTGCGCCCGTGGCAGCCGCAGCGTTCAGCAGGGCCTCCTCCTCGGGAGAGAACTCGGTGGTGTCCACGAGGTCAACCGCCTTGGACCCAAGCGCGATGGCCTCGTCAAACAGGTCGAGCGAGCGCTCGAGCGACGTATCCTTGTCACGCACCTGGACGATGATCTCGTCCAGGCGCGTGGTAATCTGGTCAAACGTCTTGTAGGGAGAGGTGTCAGGCTTGCGCATCGACTACTCCTCGGGATAATCCTCGTCGTAGCCGTCGTAATCGTCGAAGTCGTCGTAGTAAGCGTCCTCGAGGTCCTCTTCGTAGCCTTCCTCAAGGTCGTCCTCGTACTCATCTTCCTCGTCGGAGGGCTGCTCGTCAGCCTCGGCGGCCTGAGCCTTGGCGGCCTCGGCCTCCTCAGCAGCGGCCACGGCAAGCGCAACCACGTCCTCGCCCGCGGCAAGGCGCGCGGCAAGACGGCCGAGCACGCCGTTCACAAACGCAGACGACTCATCCGTGCCATAGGCCTTGGCCAGCTCTACGCACTCGTCGATGACCACCGCGGTGTCAACGTCCTCAACCTCGAGCATCTCGTACACGGCAAGGCGCAGCAGGTTACGGTCCACGGCTGGCATGCGGCGCACGCTCCAGTTGGATGAGGTCATCTCCAGCACGGCGTCAAGCTCGTGCAGCATGGAGTCTGCCCCTACCGCCAGCTGCTCTGCGTAACTGTCGAGGGGGCCATCAGAAAGCGCATACTCCCCTGCCAAAACATCGACCACCATGCGACCAGTGGCCTCCGCCTGGAAGAGAAGCTGCAAGGCTTGGCTGCGCGCGTTGGTACGCGCGCCAAAACGGGTGTGCTGTCGTGCCACGAACTACTCCTTGGGAAACACCAGACTGTCAATGCAGACGTCAACGACGCTCACCTGAACACCAATCTGTTCGCTGACGCCCTTGGCAACGGCCTGACGGACGGCTTCCGCGAGCTTGGTGAAGGGATACCCATAGAAGACGGCGAGGTGGATAACCACGTGTAGCTTGTCATCCTCAACCCACGACTCGACGGCGCGCTCCGACGAGACCTGACGGCTCGTGAAGACGGACACCAGGTTAGAGGCGATGTCGTTGCCGCCTACGCGGGCAACACCCTCCACGCGCTCGGCAGACAGCCTCACGACGGTGGAGACGACGCTCTTTGCAATGCCAATGCCGGAGATGTAGAGCTCGGTGTCCTCCATGATGGCTCCTCTCGAAAGAAAGCGTGGCGCGCATCCGGCGCGCCACGGCCTCAGGTGACTAAACGCGGCTGACGAACTTGCCGTCGCGCGTGTCGATCTTGATACGCTCGCCCACGTTGAGGTACATGGGGACCTGCACCAGAGCGCCAGTCTCGATGGTGGCCGGCTTGGTGCCACCCTGGACGGTGTCGCCCTTGAAGCCAGGGTCGGTCTCGATGATCTCGGCCTCAACGAACATGGGAGGCTGGACGTTGTACAGAACGCCGTTGGCATACTGCAGCTGGCAGACGTCGTTCTCCTTGAACCACTTGGCGTTGTCGCCGATGAGGTCGATGTTGACCTCGATCTGCTCGTAGGTCTCCATGTCCATGAAGTAGTAGATGTCACCGTCGTTGTAGAGGAACTGCATCTCGCGGGTCTGCATGTTGATGCTCTCGAACTTAGCGGACTGCTGGAAGTTCTCCTCGTTCACGCGACCGGTGCGGATGTCGCGGTACTTGGTGCGGACGTAGGTGTTGCCCTTTCCCGGCTTGACGTGCTGGGCCTCCAGGATGACGCAGTCCTTGCCCTTGATGTTGACGCCGAGGCCCTTCTTCAGATCAGTGATGCCAAGTGTTGCCATGCTGTAAGCCTTTCAATCCAGACCCGGCATTGCATTCCGGGCTCTTCTACATACAAATGCCTAGTATAGCGCAGGTCAGCGTCCTACATGGAGATTTCAGCGCAACAAACCGCTCCCTTGCGTGGTGCGTCCCGGGGGTAGCCCCCTAGACGCACCACCCTTGGCGCTGGGGTTAAACGGGGATGACGCGCAAGTCGTGGCTGGAGGCCGTGAACGGTACGTAGCCCTCCTCCGTCACGACTCCGCAGTCCTCGAGGCGGATGCCAAACTCGCCCGGGAGGTAGATGCCCGGCTCAACCGTCACCACCGAGCCTGCAGGCACTGGCTTGTCCCAGCTGCGACCAAAGCCCGGCAGCTCGTGAATCTCGATACCCACGCCGTGGCCGAGGCCGTGACCGTAGTAGGCACCATAGCCCGCGTCACTGATGACCTTGACGGAGTGGTCGTGCACGTCCTTGCCGATGATGTCCGGGCGCACCATGGCAGCACACTCCTCGTGGGCGCGCCGCACGATGTCGTATACCTCACGCTGCTTGTCACTCGGCTCGCCCACGCACACGGTGCGGGTCATGTCGGCGTGATAGTCGTGGTAGAGCGCGCCATAGTCCATGACGATGAGGTCGCCCTCCTTGACCACGTACTCGCCCGGCTGCGCGTGCGGGTTGGCGCCGTTGGGGCCAGCGGCGATGATGGTGCCAAAGCTCAAGCCGTCTGCGCCGTGGGAGAGCATGTAGTTCTCCAGCTCGGCACGAATCTGTTGCTCGGTGAGGCCCGGCTTGATGAAGCCACAGATGTACTCAAAGGCCTCGTCGGTGATGCGCTGGGCCTCGCGCAGGAGAACGAGCTCCTCCTCGTCCTTGACCATGCGGAGCTTCTGGATGTCAGCGTGCAGGCGCGGGAAGGCTGGGGCGACCGAAGCCTGGCCACAGGCGACCTCAAGGTTGTCGAAGAACGCGAGGGTGAGGGTGTCCTCGACGGCCACGACGCGGGCGCGCGTGGCCAGAATGCGATTGGCAACCCAGGTATGTGCAGCAATAACCTCCTGGTCGAGCTGCCAGGGGCCATCCGTTCCCAGACGCTCACAGAACGTGTTGTAGTAGCGGGAGTCGGTGTGCAGCCAGAGGCCGTCGGCCGTCACGAAGGCCGTGTGCGCGACCTCGTCATCAAACGTGCGCTCCGCCCCAGTGAGCCAGCGCAGGTCAGGGTTGTTGCGCAGCACGACCGCGTCGTAGCCGCGTTCCCCCATCAGTGCACGCAGCCGCGCGATGCGACCAGCCGTGGCCTGAGCCACACTCTGAGTTTCCATACGTATGACCTCCTCACACTAAGGCCCGTCTCCTTGCCAGACGGGCCCTTTGACACACGATCCTTAAGCGGTGGCCGCGCCTCTCGTTACAGCGCGGCACGCGAGGCGCACCACGCCTCGGCATGCTCCCTCAGCACCTCGTCATCAACGGACGCGGGCCGCACCCGGGCGATGCCGCGCGGCAAGCAGAGGATGAAGCGATTGGAGCGCAGGAAGCGCTCGGCCTTGAGCGCGTCCACCAAGGCATCCGGGTCAACGTCGCAGCTCACAGGATCAAGGGCAAGCAGATCGAGCAGCTCGTCGAACGTGAGCACGTCGTCGACCTTGAGGATGCCCGTTGCCGCAGCGATTCGAGACTGGAAGCGCACGGCCTCTGCCAAGAGCAGCCCGCGTGGGACCTCGGGTCCCACGAGCCGGGCGACCGCGTTGGCAAAGGTCTGGCCAAACGCCGCCGACTGCCGCGTGGCGATCGAGGTGCTCGAGATAAGGTGGCCGCGACTCTTGGCCGTGTCTGCCAGCTGCTCACGCAGGCTCTCCACGTCACCGTCAACCAAGAGCTCGGCGCGGTCCCACAGGCGCTGGACCGCTGCCTCGGCGTCGCAGATGGCAGCCGTCGCCATGAGCGCACGGGCCGTGATGGACTCCGCGCTGGCGGGGTCGGCCTTGATGAGGTCGAGGTCGCAGATGACGTACTTCGCGCCAGAGCGTGCGGTGAGCATCTGCGGCAGGCCCGCGATGTCGATGCCCCAAGGAACCGTGCCCACTTCGACGGCCGAGAGCAGGTCAACGGGCACGTGAACGAGGGGCGTTCCTCCGCACCACGACGCGCACACAAACGAGCAGAGCGAGAGGGCGTCTCCCCCACCGATGGCGCAGACGAGGTCATCGGCCGTCACCTTGACCTCGGAGAGGCGTGTGGCGAGCTCCTCAACGGCTCCGAGCGTGCGCGCTGCGGGACCCGTAGTGACCTCGACCTCCGTCACCCTGAAGCCGGCGTCGGTCAGCTGCCTGCGCACCTGCTCGCGCAACTCGGGAGTTGTCGAGGCGTCGCACGCGAGCGCACACAGGCGGGGCTTTCCCACCGAGCCCTTGAGGATGGAGCCCATAACGTCAATGGCGCCTTTGCCTACGCGCAGGTCGCTCGAGCCTCCCGGCATAGAGACCCACTGCCTGGTGATGCCCTGTGTTCCCGTGCTCATAGCAGGCCCTTCTCCCACAGCAGCTGGCCAGCCTCGGCTGCCACCTGCTCAAACGTTTTTCCCCTGATATCTATGGTGTAGTCGGCCTCACGCTCGTAGAGCGGCCGGCGATGCTCCCACAAGGCCCGCGCCTCCTCGGGCGAACCGAGGTCGGGGCGCTTCTCGGGATGCTGGATCTGACGCAGCGAGTCCTCCACGTCGCCGTCCAGGAAGACGACCACGCCCATCTCGTGCATCAGCTTGCAGCTCTCCTCGTCTTCCACGATGCCACCGCCGCAGCTGACAAGAAGCGACTTCTCGTTCTCCAGCCGATGCAGCGCGGCTATCTCGGCCCTTCGGAAGGCGTCCTCGCCGTCTTCCTGAAAGACCTGGCTCACCGACTTGCAGGCAATGCGCTCGGCCAGGCGGTCGGTGTCCAGATATTGGCGATGGAACAGACGACCGAGGTTTCGTGCCAAGGTCGACTTTCCCGCGCCGAGAAAGCCCACGAAGAAGATGTGGTCACATCCTTCGTGGACGACGTACCCGTCCGTCTTATGCATCAAAATCTCCGTCAGAATCGTTTTACGAGCTAGATTCTATCAGAGACGGACCCCGCCTCGGCGAGATGCACGAGGTTGCCACGGGAAAGCCGTGCGGGCAAAACGCCGGCCCCGGGCGGATGCCCGAGGCCGGCGTGAAAACGGGCGGTGTGCCCCGCGCTATATGCGCATGTCGTGGTCGCGCTCGCCGAGGAGCCGACGTGGTGGAACGAGTTCCACCCGGCCCTCTACACGGCGCGGCTGACGGCTAAAGATGGCTTCTCGCGGAAGGTGCGGTTCGGTTTCCGCACCGTCGGAACGGA
>OMWB01000021.1:46374-90857 GCA_900314645.1 uncultured Actinomycetes bacterium | reverse complement strand
AGCTTACTTCTTAGCCTTGCCCTGGTTGGCGACGGCGTCGATCTTGGCGGCGATCATCTCGGGGTCGCCAATGTAGTGCTTGTCGACGACGTTCCAGTCCTGATCGAACGTGTAGGACAGAGGAATGGCGGTCGGGATGTTGACCTCGAGGATCTCCTCCGGGGTGAGGTGCTCGAACTTCATGACGAGGGAGCGGAGGCTGTTGCCGTGAGCGGCGATGAGGACGCGCTTGCCAGCCTTGAGCTGCGGAGCGATCTCATCCTGGAAGTACGGCCATGCGCGGGCGATGGAGTCCTTCAGGCACTCGGTGTAGGGAAGCTGATCCTTCATAGCCACGTCGCGATACATCTCGGCGGTCTGAGCGCAACGCTCGTCGCCCGGCTCGAGGGCCTTGGCGGGGATGTCGAAGGAACGACGCCAAATCTTGACCTGCTCGTCACCATACTTGGCGGCGGTCTCAGCCTTGTTCAGGCCCTGGAGAGCACCATAGTGACGCTCGTTGAGCTTCCAGCTCTTATAGACGGGCAGCCACTCGCGGTCCATCTCCTCGAGGATGTGGTTCAGCGTGTGGATGGCGCGCTTGAGGTACGAGGTGTAGCAAACGTCGAAGTCATAGCCGGCCTCCTTGAGGGCACGGCCGCCTTCCTTGGCTTCCTCGACGCCAGCCTCAGAGAGGTCAACATCGGTCCAGCCAGTGAACAGGTTCTCCTTGTTCCAAACGGACTCGCCGTGACGGACGATAACGAGGTGCATAAGCTGGTCTTCTGCCATGAGTTTTCCCTTCTCGAGGTTTTTGGCGCCCCGGACCATCCGGCACGCACACATTCCTGTTTGGCATCATATGGCAAATGCACGCGGTGGTCTCTCACTAAAACGGGATGCGGCGCAATGTTTCGGCAGAGGGCAAATTGTTGCGACACATGACCTGTCCACTGGTCGCAATTACTCTTGCACCTTCATTGCCTCGGCGAGACCGACCCGACGAATGCGCCACAAGTGCACGAGGGCAACCACAATGTAGGCGGCGGCACCGATCAAGACCACCTCGGCCATCAGCCTGGGCTCAACGTAAATCTCCAGATTGCCCGAATAGCGGTCCATCACCAACGTGACGAGCACGTCGACCAGCCAAATCACCAGTGGCAAGCTCGCCACCAGCGAGACAAGCACCGTCACCGTGATGGCGCGCACATACAGGCGACTGATCTCGTGGTTGTGGTAGCCAAACACCTTCATGTAGCTGATGTAGCGACTTGAGCGGTCGATGACGGTCTTGGTCAGCAAATACACCAGAATCAGGTACACGGGGATGGCGAAGGCAACCACCATGCCCATCATGTCACCGAAGGACTCTTGCATCTGCTCCGCTGAGCTGCTCATGGCTTCTGGTGTGATGTCCATGGCCACGTAGCGCTGGTCAAGCTCCAGCTCCTCATCGGACGCGTAGCCCAAGAACCGGTCCTCGTCCTCCTCGAGCATGCGGTTGAGCGCTCCCATGTCTAGGTAGACGTTCATGTTGGCGGAGCTACCCCACACGCTGCTCGCCGTCAGGTCGTAGCTCTTGTTGGTGTACTTGTCGAAGAGCGTGAAGGTCTCCCCCGGTTTGATGCGGCACTTCTTGGCTAGGCCCGCGCCAACCACCACCTGACCGTCAGTCACGTCCACGCCCGTCCAATACCGCGAGTCCGGCACGATGCCATAGGCAGTGACAAGCTCAGAGCTATCGGTGTACACATGTGCGACCTCAAAGGACGCGGCCACGAACTTCTCCGCCTGCGCAATGCGCTCCTCGCCGTTGTCGGTCGTATTGACGGGATGCTCGTCGTCATCGACGTTCATCGTGCTCAACAGCGTGCGCGCATACCCCACCATCCCCAGGTCGTTCAAGGGGTCATCCGTTTCCAGAAGCCGCTCCACCGCCGCATAGGAAGCCCGCTGCTCAGGCGTGCCCTCAAGCTCGAGCGGCGCCTTGAGCAGGTAGATGTGCTGAGCCACTACGTCGCTCTTGAGCAGTCCGGCATAGTGCTCCACAAGCGGCATCAGACACAGGCCAAACAACAAGAACAGGCTGCAAAAGGCGATGCCAAAGAACAGAACCGCAAAGTGCGAGAAGTTCCGAAGGAAGACGCGCAGCTGGAAACGCCGCACGTAGCCAAGCCGCTCGGGCAGCGGCAGCGTATTCCGACGGCTGCGACTTGCGATTTCGCGGCGCAGGAACGCCAGCGGCGTGAAGCGGAGCTTGCGCACCAGTCCCAAGAACGTGACCACCTCAAGCAGCACAAACGGCACGACCGTGGTAAGCAGAAACACGCGCGGGCTGAATGTGTACTCATACGGCGGCAAGCTGTACGAACCGTAATAGAGCTCCTGCATGGGCGTGCTCATAAACGTCAGGCCGAGGTAGTTACCTGCCACGCAGCCCAAGATGCCGATGAGCGTCGGCAGGGCCATGTAATGCGCAATAAGCTCGCGCTTGCGATATCCCGAGGCAAGGAGCGTTCCAATAACGGCAGACTCCTGCTCGATGGTGGCGTTGGACAGCACCACAAACACGAAGGCCATGATCACTACAAGCAGCGCCACCAGCACTTCCCACATGACCTGGTCGCTCCCCACGTCATCGGTCGCAAAAAAGATGGCCTTGTTGTCAAACTCGTAGTCGACGAGGTCTGTAAGGATCTCGCCCTGGTCAGCCAGCAAGTCCGCCACGTCACGTTCGAAGGTCGTACGCGCCGCAATGTCCATGGTGCGGTCGTCCAAGATGACGTCATAGCGCCAGTCGCGCTTGGCGCCCGCCAGCAACTTGAGGCCCTCGGGAGTCACCAACGACACCGTGAAGGTGTTTGAGTTGAAGAGCATGTCGGTGTTCTTCTCCATCAGGCACTCATAGTCAGAGAGTGCGAGGATACCCGTCACCGTGACCTGCTGGCCACCCACCTCAAGCACGTCTCCCACGTTGACGTCGTTGTTCTTGCACCACACGCGGTCAAGGGCAATCTCGGTCGCGGTCTGTGGGCCCACCCCCTCGTAATATGAGGCGCGGTTGACGTGAGCGCGGCTATCTTGGTTGATAAGGCGGCAGTTTGTGGTTCGTTCCGCACCGGCGACGACCAGCGGCACGTCGGCAGTGAAGTCTTCGTAGACCGTGCAGCCAAGCGCCTCGACCGCTTCGATGGACTTCTTCGCCGCCTCAAACTGCGTGGCAAAGTGGAAGTCCTCAACGGCATCGCGCTCGTGCATGCCCTCCTGGAGCACTTGAATGCTGTGTGCAGCCGAAAGGAATCCCGAGCCCATCATGATGGCAAAGACGAACAGCAGAAAGATGCCAAGGTACTTGCCTAGGTTGTGGAGGAGTTCACGCGGGAGGCGCTTGAAGAGAGGAGACATGCGCACCTACCAGCTCAACTCACGCGCTGGCAGCAGGTGGGTGTTGTGCACATCCTCGGCCAGCTGCCCGTCACGCAGGCGCAGTATATGGTGAGACATGTGACGGATGGCATCGTTGTGCGTAACGATGACCATGGTGCAGCCATATTCCTGATTGATGCGCTCCATCAGCTCCAAGATTTCCTTGGACGTGTGGTAGTCCAAGGCGCCCGTGGGCTCATCGCACAGGAGCAGACTGGGGTTCTTCACGAGTGCACGGCCAATGGCACAACGTTGCTGCTGTCCACCGGAAATCTGGTTGGGGAACTTCCCGTGGTGCTCCCAGAGACCAAGTGACTTGAGCAGGTCATCCAAGGGCAGCGGTTCGTGCGACAGATACTGGCAAACCTCGATGTTCTCGCGCACGGTGAGGTCGGGCACCAGATTGTAGAACTGGAAAATAAAGCCCAGTTCACGGCGGCGATACTCCACGAGATCGTGGTCTGAGAGTTTCGTGATGTCCACACCGTTCACACTGATTGAGCCAGAGTCAGCAGGCTCAAGGCCGCCAACCATGTTGAGGAACGTGGACTTGCCGCTGCCCGAGGGTCCAAAGAGAACGCAGATCTCGCCGCGCTCGATGTCGCACGAGATGTCCTTCAGCACCTGGACGCGTGCCTCTCCCTGACCGAAGCTCTTGGAGAGGCTGTCTATGGAGAGAAACGCCTTGCTTGCCTGTGCCATGTGACGTCACCTCCCCTACATGCCAATGCGTTCGGTCTGGTAGATGAAGCGCACTGACGAGCTCTGGTCGGGAAGCTTCCCAGAGAAGTTGTCGTACTCGCGAGATGCCTCGCGCAATGCGTCAAGGCTTCCCGAGACGTCCTCGATGTTGTCACCGAGCTCTGCAAGCGCGTCGGCCACCTTGGCGATGCCTTCGGAGTCAAGCGTTGCCAAGGCGTCAGTCAGGGTGCCGGAGCCCTGCGCCGCGGCAGATGTACCGGCGGTCAGCTGATCGATGCCTGACTGCAGGGCGTCAATGCCGCTGAGGGCTTGTGGCGCCTGGGTAGCCATGGAGTCAAGCGCGCCTGCGAGCGTGCTCGCCCCACCTTGCGCGGCGGAGAGCCCCGCAGTCACGCCGGTCAGACCTTCTGAGACTGATTGGGCACCTGCGCTGACGGGGCCAAGCGCCTCCTGTGCGCCGCTCACGGTGGCCGCTGCCTCACCGAGAGACGAAAGGGCATTCTGCGCTCCCTCTATGACGCCGGTGACGTCGAGCGTTGTTGCCTCGAGCGTCGCCGCGTGCTCGCCAAGCGCGGCCGCATCATCAGAAAGCTTGGTCACTACTTCGGAAAGACCATCAGGGGCACTCACGTCGACGGCATCGAGGTCGGTCTGCGCTGCGTCTATCGTGGACTGTACGGCGGCAACGCGCTCTGACAGGAGCGTCCGCTGCTCATCCGTAAGGTTGAGCGATTCATCCGACAGGAGAGCACTCAAGGCGGCGCTGGCGTCCTGAAGTCCCTGAGAAACGGTGGCCTTTTGGGTGTCCGCATCACCAGCAGCCTGGCTGAGCAGGGCGTTTGCCTCTTCGGCAGCCGTCTGGGCATCCTGCGTCACCGTCTCTGCCGCCGTGATGGTCGCCTGCACGTCACCGAGCCCCAAGGCATCTACGCCATCGATCAGGTCTGAAACGGACTGCTCTGCCTGAGCGATGGATCCAGACGCCGCCCCAAGTCCCTGAGACACCTGGGTTGCGGCAGCAGCAATACCAGACGAGGCCTGAGCAAGACTCTCGGTCACACCGCTGGCCTCGCCGAGCCGATCCGAAAGGGTCTGCGCACCCGCCTTGAGCTCTGCCAGGCCACCAGGCAGCATACCGAGCGCCTCTCGCAGGGCATCGGCCCCCGTACTCAGGGCGCCCCCGCCTTGGGCGATCTGGTTCAGCGCATCCGTAAGGGAGCTGGACCCATCAATGAGCTGGGACATGGCGTCACGAAGCGCGTCTGCCCCCTCGTCGGTGTCCCGATCCTTCAAGTCCGAGGCGTCAAGGTCCTCAAACAGCTCCGCCGTGACCATGGTATAGATGGAATCAAGCTCAAAGTCGGTGACGTCCGCCTCAATCTCGACATAGGTGGGCAGGTCCAGGTCAAGCTCGTCAATGTCAAGGTCAAGGCTCTCCTTGAGGCCTGGCATGGCGTAGCCGACCACCGCGCAGCCGCCTTTGTCCTCCATGACCGACCCATTGGTGACGGTGACGTTGCGCGCCACCTCGCCGTCAAGCGTCACGAGCGTCACACAGACAAACGGCGTGTAAAACGTACGGGTCTCCCCCGCGATGTCCCGCTGGGAAGACGAGGTGTTGCGGTAGTCGACGCGCAGCTTCAGGTGACCGGTCGCCCCAGCGAGCTCGCTTGGTGTTACCTCCACGCCATCAAGTTGATAGCTCAGTTTGACCTCAACGGGAAGTGTGCTGTTGCTGGTGCCTTTGTAGGAGACCTGCTTCCCATCAGCAGCCCAAGTTAGAGACCCATCGCCAGAATCCATGAATGTTTTATCTTCATCAGACGGCTTGATGTCGGTCAGATTCGTGCGGTCAGGCACCGTCTTTGCCTTGGCACCATTGGCCAGAAGTACCTCAACCGTGACCTCGGATACTGCCCCCGTGGCATCTGTCTGCACATGGACCGTCTCGGTCTTATCAGGTGAAGTAGCAGCGTAAACAGGGATAGGTGCCAAGCAAGATGTTGCAAGCGCTGCCGCGACGAACACCTTGCCCGCCGTGCGCGCCATTGATGTGAACCAACGCATAGACGCTCCCGTCGATCGACGTATTGCGCAAAGCTTACCAAACTTAACCTTTACACCATATCACAATGTTGGTCACGGTTGACTTCTTGGTAAGCCTTCGCTAACTTATTGGTGTTAGCTAAGGTTTACTAGTAGGAGGTCACACATGTCCATGCCGCTTACGCTCCTGGGCACCGGCGAGGGCAGCCTCATCACCCGCGTCGGTGGCAAGCCCGAAACCCGCCAATTCCTTGAAGGATTGGGCTTCGTGGTGGGCTCCCCCATCAAGGTCATCAGCCAAATTGACGGCAACGTCATCTGCTCCATCAAGGACACGCGCGTCGCCATCAGCAAAGAGATGGCCAAGAAGATCTACGTCTAGGGCCCCACGCATCAATCACTGGTTATCAGCACGACGTGTAGCGTCGCGTAGGAAGGAGTCAGCAATGACACTGAGAGATGCCCAGATTGGGCAGACCGTTAAGGTCATCAAACTGCACGGAACAGGCCCGGTGAAGCGCCGCATCATGGACATGGGCATCACCAAGGGCCAGCTCGTCCAGGTTATCCGCGTGGCGCCGCTCGGAGACCCCATCGAGGTCACCGTTCGCGGCTACGAGCTCTCCATCCGCAAGGCAGACGCCGAGATGATCGAGGTCGAAATGGCGGAGGTGGCATAGCTCATGGCAAACATCACCATTGCCCTCGCGGGCAACCCCAACTGCGGTAAGACCACGCTCTTCAACGCCCTCACCGGCTCCAACCAGTACGTCGGCAACTGGCCCGGCGTCACCGTGGAGGAGAAGCACGGCAAGCTCAAGGGCCACGCCGACGTGACCATCGCCGACCTGCCGGGCATCTATTCGCTCTCACCGTACACGCTCGAAGAAGTCGTCGCGCGCGACTACCTCACCGATCAGCGCCCCGACGCGATCCTCAACATCGTTGACGGCACCAACCTCGAGCGCAACCTCTACCTGACCACGCAGCTCGTGGAGCTGGGCATTCCTGTGCTTGTCGCCGTCAACATGATGGACGTCATCGAGAAGCAGGGCGACGTCATCGATCTGGTGGCCCTCTCCAAGGCACTCGACTGCAAGGTCGTCGCCATCTCCGCCCTCAAGGGCACCGGCGTGATCGAAGCAGCTGAAGAGGCCGTGGCGCTTGCCAAGAGCGGCATCAAGCCCATCCCGCAGCATCGCTTCACCGGCAGCGTCGAGCATGCCCTCGCGCACATCGAGGAGGTCACCGTCCATAACCTGCCCGAGGAGCAGCAGCGCTGGTACGCCATCAAGCTCTTCGAGCGCGACGAAAAGGTCCAGGCCAAGCTTGGCCTCTCCTCGGACACCCTTGCTCACATCGAAAAGGACATCGAGGCCTGCGAGACCGAGCTTGACGACGACGCCGAGTCCATCATCACCTCGCAGCGCTACGACTACATCACCTCGATCATCGGCGGGTGCCTGCGCCGCGCCAACAAGGGCGAGCTCACCACCTCCGACAAGATTGACAAGATCGTCACCAACCGCATCCTGGCGCTGCCCATCTTTGCTCTGATTATGTGGGTGGTCTACGCCCTGTCCATGGGCGCGCCCATCGGCGACGGTGGCATCTCCATCGGCACCTTCCTTACCGACTGGACGAATGACGTCCTTGGTGCCGAGTGGCTGGTCGAAGGCTCCCGCTCGCTCCTTGAAGGCATGGGTGCCAGTGCGGCCGTCACGGGTCTCGTCGCCGACGGCATCGTCAACGGCGTCGGTGCGGTACTCGGCTTCGTGCCCCAGATGCTTGTGCTGTTCCTGATGCTCGCCATCCTCGAGGACTGTGGCTACATGGCTCGCATCGCCTTCATCATGGACCGCATCTTCCGCCGCTTCGGCCTCTCTGGCAAGTCGTTCATCCCCATGCTCGTAGGCACCGGCTGCGGTATCCCTGGCGTCATGGCCTCACGCACCATCGAGAACGAGCGCGATCGTCGTATGACCATCATGACCACCTGCTTCATCCCCTGCGGTGCCAAGATGCCCATCATCGGCCTCATCGCTGGCGCCCTCTTTGGCGGTGCCACCTGGATTGCTACCTCCGCCTACTTCATCGGAGTCGCCGCCATCATCATCTCCGGCGTCATGCTCAAGAAGACCAAGCTCTTCGCGGGCGATCCAGCGCCATTCGTCATGGAGCTTCCCGCATATCATGTTCCGTCCATCACCAACGTGCTGCGCAGCACGTGGGAGCGCGGCTGGTCGTTCATCAAGAAGGCTGGTACCGTCATCCTGATTTCTTCCATCGTCATCTGGTGCCTCTCCAGCTTTGGCACCGTGAACGGCAAGTTCGGCATGGTTGATGCCCTCTACGAGGATCCCGAGGTCGCGACCGACGAGTACGTCGAGTCCGTTGCTGCCCGCATGGGCATCTCTGCCGATGAGGTCAACCCGATGGATGACTCTCTGCTTGCAAGCATTGGCAACACCTTTGCCCCCATCTTCACGCCGCTGGGCTTCGGCTCTTGGAAGCCGGCCGTGGCAACGGTCACCGGCCTCGTGGCCAAGGAGGAGGTCGTCTCCACGTTCGCCGTGCTTTACAACGCTGATACCGAGGCTGACGATTGGGATGACGAGGGCTCGCCGATCTGGGCCAACGTCGCTGCCGACTTTGACGCCTTCTCTGGTGGCCATGGTCAGCTCGCCGCCTTCGCCTTCATGATCTTCAACCTGCTCTGCGCGCCGTGCTTCGCCGCCATGGGTGCCATCAAGCGCGAGATGAACAACGGGAAGTGGACCGCCATTGCCATCGGCTACATGTGCGTGTTTGCCTATGCAGCCGGCCTCGTGGTGTACCAGCTCGGCCTCGCCGGCTCTGGTGCCATGAACCCTGTGGGCATGATCTGCGCCGTGGCTGTTCTGGGCTTCGTCGGCTACATGCTCTTCATCAAGAAGTACCAGGAAGCTGACCGCCTGCTCGTTAAATAACAGCACGTCAACGGAAGGGTCACCGTGCCGTGTGCCGGTGACCCTTCCGCTTTTGAAAGGAGGGCGTCATGAACCCAATTGATGTGGTCATTCTTTGCCTCGTCTTCTGCGTGGTGACGCTCATCATCCGCGGCATGCTGCGGGGAACCATCAGGACCTGCGATAGCACGAGTTGCGCGGGAGACTGCGGTAGCTGTGGGCACGTGTGCTCAAGTCCGCGCATCCGACTCACCGCAGAGCAGCTTGAGCAGTTGCGCGCATTGGACGAGAAGGGGCATGCGGCATGATCGAGACCACCATCGGCATCGACGGCATGATGTGCGACATGTGCGAGGCGCACATCAACGACGCTATTCGCCGCAACTTCACCGTTAAGAGCGCCAAGGCTAACCGCCACAAAAAGTGCTGCGTCGTCGTGTCTGAGCAGCCCCTCGACGAGAACAAGATCCGCGAGGTCATCGCGGCAACTGGCTATAACCTGCTGTCCATCTCGTCAGGTCCTTACCAGAAAAAAGGCCTCTTTGGCCTGTTCTAGCCTCTCTCCCACGCATCCACATCGCAACGCGTAGTCCGCTGTCCCCGTTCCACCTGGGCAGCGGGCTACGCGTTGCGATGCATGGCCCACCGCTCGCAGACAAAACGTGGCGGTTCGCCTACCACCTCTCCCCTCTCTCTACAATTGGTCTGCTTTTTATACTAACTTGTACACTCATAAGGATTACTACGCAAAAACACAGGAGAGAAGGGTCAACATGTTGAAGTTTGACGAGCAGAAGCAGATTGACAGCGTCAACGGAGCGCTTGCGCTTCGTCCCCAGATCGAGGCAATCGTCGACGCAATCTGTGCAAAGGGTTATGACCGCATCGTCTATCTGGGCATCGGCGGTACCTGGGCCTCCGCGCTGCAAGCTGAGTCGCATGCAGTTGAGCTCTCAGACCTCCCGGTCTACTCCCTCAACGCGGCCGAGTACAACACCCGTGGTGACCGTCGCATCACCAAGGACTCCGTCATCGTGCTGAGCTCGGTCTCGGGCAACACCGCCGAAATCGTCACCTCAATGGAAAGGCTCAACGCACTGGGATGCACCTCCATCGGCTTCATCGACAACGCGGACGCTCCTTTGGCCAAGGCCGTCACCCACTGCATCACGTACCCCGAGAATGAGCAGCTCAAGTTCTTCATGGTGGTTGACCGCTTCATGCAGAATGCTGGCCAGTTCCCGCAGTACGACGAGTACTACGCGCAGCTTGACGCCAACCTAGCCCAGGACCTCGTCGATGTCGGCAAGGCCTCTGACGAGTTTGCTCGCGCCTTCGCCGAGAAGCACCACGATGACCCCATCCACTATTTCGTGGGCGGTGGCGTTCAGGGTGGCTCCACCTACTCGTACGCCATGTGCTACTGGGAAGAGCAGCACTGGCTCCGCACCAAGTCCATCCACCCCGCTGAGTTCTTCCACGGCATGCTGGAGATCGTTGATCGCGACACCAACGTCACCGTCTTTCTGGCCGAGGACGCCGAGCGCCCCCTCTCGGAGCGTGTCAAGGCCTTCCTGCCGCGCATCTGCGCCAACTACACCTTCATCGATTCCAAGGACTACGCGTTGCCCGGCATCTCCGACCAGTACCGCGGCTACCTGTCACATCTGGTGACTCACGCCGTCACCAACCGCATCGACATCCACATCGAGCAGATCAACTGCCATCCGGTGGACATCCGCCGCTACTATCGCCAGCTTGACTACTAAGAGCTAAACAGGGGCCGCTGCGTGCGGCCCCACTCTTTACGCAGCCAAGCTGTTCCGTGAGCACCACGTCAATCAAGGAGCCTCCATGTCCAAGATCACCATGAGGGACGTCTCCATCATGGGTCCGTCCTATGTGCACTACTCCTTTGAGTACTTCCTGGACTCGCTGCAACGCTGCGGTATCCACAAGGTCGACCTGTGGGGCGCCGAGCCGTTCTTCTATCGTGCCGACTGGAAGACCCCAGCAGCAGCCGAGGCTGAGCTCAGGCGCATGAAGGCGGAGATGGCCGCGCGCGACCAGACTATGCCCATCTATACGCCCGAGACGCTGGGCTACCCCTTCAACTTCTCCGACCCCAGTGAGGGCATCCGCCGCCGCACCATCGAGCACTTCAAGTGGTGCATGGAGGACGCTCACATCCTCGAGTGCCCGCGCATCTTCCTCAACTCTGGCTGCGGGCTCCGCAACGTTCCGCGCGAGGAGTCGATGAAGCGCCTGGTCGACACCTATCGAGCCATCCTTGACCTCGCGGAGGACGCCGACATCCTCATGCCGCTCGAACAGCTCCAGCCCTACGAGAGCAACCTTGTGCTCACCAAGGAGGACGTCAAGTACGTGCTCGACGAAGTGGGGAGCCCCAACCTGCGTGTCTGCCTCGACGTCATTCCCATGGTTATGTTTGGCGAGACCATGGAGGACTACTTCGAGCTCTTCGGAGACAAGGTGGAGTGGATTCACTTTGCCGACTCCCACCACGAGGAGCTGGGCACCGGTGAGTTTGGAGCCGAGCTCATGCGTCACTGGCTTGACGTGCTCGAGGCAAACGACTTCCAGAACGGCATCGACCTCGAGGTGAATGACTCCATCTACTGGGAGGAGCCGCACGGCCCGCACGAGCGCTCATGCAACTATCTACGTGAGGTCCTCGGCGTTCCGGAGGAGTAAGGCAGCGAGGCAGCGAATCTAGCTAGATCCGATCATCCTTACCATGCGCAGCGCAGGTTCTATCGCGCGTCCGGGCTCTTCACGAAGCCAATCTCTGCGGCACGCTCGGTACTCATGAGATGGAAGTTGCACTCGTCGTCCCCGTAGCCGAGGGTCTTGGTTCGGTCAAGCACGGCCCCCTGCATCTCGAAGGTGTAATAGTCCATAGCGCAGAGGTAGCGCGTGATGTGGCTGACCCCTTCCTGCTGGGCAAGTTTGCAAAGGCCGCACTGCTTATGCGTGATGTAATACTCGTCCTTGCCCGGCACCTTCTCGAAGAACCAGTACCAGTTCATGGGATACTCGTCGATGTGCTCGCGTGACCAGGTGGCCTGAACGGTGCGCGTCTTCACCTCTTTGTTCGTGAAGGCGCTCTTTCCCTCCTTGGCCATGCGCATGAGCGGGCAATATGAGACCTCGCACACAAGACCTTGGATGACCTCGGGAGTGAGCAGCTCCGGTTCGGTCTTGTAGAGCGCGATGAAGAACGCCCCTGCGTACATGGTCATGACAAACATGTTGTCGCGCATAGTGCCAACGGAGGGCGTTCGCGCCACGATTGACCGGTACTCCGCAAGCACGCGGCGCTGGTAGCTAGCCATATCGAGGTTGGGAAGCCGCCGCTCAAGGTATGAGAACGCCGTTTTTGCAAAGGCGAGTTTGACGAATGCTCCCATGAATCCGTACTTCATGAGGGTCCTTCCTTCCTGAGCACCTTCGGGCGCTCTGCGATTTCTCCGTTCACGATCCCCTCCCCATGCGGGGCTGCGCACGAGCGTGATAGTTAGGCAATTCTAACTATTAGAGTGGTAGCGGCATACATGAGCATGGAGGTAGACAAGCATGGAGGGCTTTGAAGGGGTTGCCAACACCTTGTTTGTGCCGCTCATTGCGCGCATCGCCATATCGAAGGAATTCCCGGAGTACTTTTACGACGAAAAGGCCCTTGCGCTTGAGCCCTCCATGCCTGAAGGCGCGGCAAAGGGTTCGTCGCAGTACACCAACATGGCATCCGTGGCACGCTACTACAACATGGACCAGATGGTCACGTCGTTTGCCAGCGAGCACGAGGGATGCAACGTCGTCTATCTTGGTGCGGGTCTCGAGACCGCCTACGACCGTCTGAGCAGCAAACTCTCCAGCGTCAACTGGTACGAGGTCGACCTGCCCGAGGTAATCGAGGCGAGGCGGAAGGTCTTTGGAACCCGAGAGCGGGAGACAACGATTCCTGGTGACATGTTTGACATGGGCTGGGCAAGGGAGGTTGACGCCTCCCTTCCCACGTTGCTGGTCGTCTCGGGAGTCTTCCAGTATTTCCATGAGGAGCAGGTCACGAGCTTCATCCGGTCCTGCAGTGGGGCTTTCCCAACAGCGGAGATGATCTTTGACGCCACGAGTACGAGTGGGCTTAGGTTCACGAATTGGTTCATCAAGCGTACGAGCAATGTGAACGCCCTCATGTACTTTGGGGTTGACGATGGCGAGGCGTTTGCAAGGAAGTGCGGTGTGGAGCTCCTCGAGGAGCGCACGTTCTTCCCGGATGCCCTGCGCATGCTCGGTAGACGGCTGAGTATCGTGACTAGGGTCTCCATGAAGGTTGCGGAGAGCAAAAGGCAGGCAATTATCCTGCACCTGCGTCTTTCAGCCTGATTCCGGCTGGTGATCCGAGGCCATGTAGGCGTGAGGAGCTGGCCCTCTTGTTCCTACAGGCCCGCTATGAAGGCCTCCACCTCAGCAACCGGACGGTACGCGGGGATGGTGCCGTCGATGGTCACAGAGAGCGCCGCATACCCAGCGGCCCACTTCATGGCTTCCTCGAGCGTCTTTCCGCGTACGAGTCCATACACCGTCGCTGCCATGAAGCCGTCGCCGGCGCCGGCAGTGTTAACGACCTTTTCCACGCGCACGGGATCCACCGTGAAGAACGCTCCGTCAGTCGTAAGCACACAAGCTCCGTCGGAACCGAGCGTCATGACCACGTTACCCACGCCATAGGTTTCCTTGACCTTGCGCACGAGCGACTCAGCATCCAACGGGTCGTCTTTGGCAAGGCCCTCGATGGAGCGGCCCTCCACCTCATTGATGAAGAGGTAGTCCACGTAGTCAAGCCAGCCCATGGGCTCCTCAGGCAAGGGTGATGGGTTGAGGGCAACAGTCATCCCCAGCTGCTTTGCGTACTTCGCCCCTGCCAACGAGACACGCTGTGGCACCTCAAACCCGGTCACAAAGTACGAGGATCCGGCCATATCATCAAGTGCCGCCGTAACCTCCCCCACCGTGAGCTTTACGCTCGACGAGTCGCCGTCGATGATGGCGTTCTGGCCGTCGGGCCCAATCAGAATGAGGCCAGTGCCCGTCGAGACCTCGTCGGTGCGGTACAGGTAGGTTGTGTCGGCGCCGGCGTCGGTCATCCACTTGTCGCCCAGGTCGCCCCACGGGTCGTTTCCCACCTTGCCTATGTAGGCCACCTTGAGGCCCAGGCGCCCCAACGCCACGGTGACGTTGGAGCCCTTCCCGCCGTCCTCTGCCACGTGCCAGTTCTTGACGGGCAGGGTCTCGCCCCACACGGGCATGTGGTCGGTATAGGCATACTGTCCCACGCCGTGCGAGTTAAGCACGATAACGTCAAATTGCTTCGCCATTGCTACCAGCCTCTGATCTCGTGCGAAAGCGGATGATCGATGGTGTACTCGTTGGTCATGAGCGTGACGTCGGAGATGTACTTCGGCAGGATCGTCACCGGGTATTCGACAGTTGGCTCACTCAGAAGCAGGATGCGGCAGACCGTCTTCTTCCAGTCGCCCGTGGCAACCATGTACACGGCGCGCTTTGCCGAGCAGATGATGTGGAAGCCGATGGTGAGGTACATGGGCGGCACACGGTCGAGGCACCCGCCAAAGGAGCGCTCGGCTAACGCCACCATGGTGTCGTCGTTGAGCACGCCAATGCGGGTCTTAGACGCCGCGTACTCCTCCACCGTGATGTGCTGGCAAAAGCTGCGTGGCGCCTCGTTGAAGGCCACGAGGCCCGTCGCACCGATGCCCGCCCACACGGTATCGATGCCACCCAGCTCGTCGCACTTGATGTCGGCCGCATCAAGGTCATTGATGCGCGGCCAGATGCGGTGGTCCTCGGGCGGACGCAGCTCAGGGTCAATGCGATCGTAGAAGCAGGCAAGCATGGTGCCTTCGAGGCTCTCGTAAGTGTCTGCCACCGGATAGGGCCGACCCTGCCAGTCGAGGAACTCATCCATGTGAAAGACCCAGAGGTTGGTGCAGTCGATGCGCTCCTCATTCACGCGGCGGCAAAAGACGTCGTACTCGTCCGTCGGGCCAGCCGGCAGAACCCACTTGGTGGGCAGTCCCGCCTCGTTGTGCGCGATGACCTCGTCAGCCATCATGTTTCCGATAGCCACGAACATGTCGTGCTTCTCGGGATATACCTCCAGCTTTGTCTTGAGTTCCCGACTGCCCAGCTCCCGCCATGGTATGGAGCACCACTCCATGATTTCGTCCGTCGTAAGACGATTCTGCAGCATGGGTTCCACGTTCCCTTCCGTCTCGATGCGGAGGGCCGCCCGGCTCCTGAACCGGGCGGCCCTGTCAGTTCACCTCAGGCAGACTGCGGTGCGTCTAGCACACGTTACTCACCAAGAATGAGCTCGTTACGCTTGCGTTCGGACTCCTCGATGATGTCTGCGTTGGTCTTCTTGAAGTAGTAATAGAACGGAAGGGCGGACGCGATGACGAGCAGGCCTGCGGAGATGGGGTTCCAGCTGAGCAGGGGAACCTCGCCGGACACGATGCCGCCGAGCTCGCCCCATGCCAGGATGGCGGAGGGAACGATGGCCAGGATGGCCATGATGGCGCCGCCGGGAGCCCTGAACGAAGGCTTGTAGTTCTCCTTCTTCTGCAGGGGGAACCATGCGACGAAGAGGAGGGCGTTACGGACGAGGCAGATGAAGGTGAAGATGCCGAGCAGGTCCTGGATGGTGGAGAGCCACACGAGGATGAGGGCGAAGCCGGACTGCCAGAGCATGGAGACGACGGGGGAGTCGTACTTGGGGTGAATCTTGCCCCAGCTACGCCACCAGTAACCCTCCTGAGCGGCCTTCATCTCGCCGCGGGCCTGGAACATGATGAGGGAGGACAGGGAGCCGGTAACGACCACGACGGCGAGGAGCGCCGCGACGGTGCCGGAGGTCTTGCCCATGATGGCCTCGAACGCGGTTGCGATGGGGGCATCGGCGCCGGCGAGGACGTTGACATCGGTCATGCCGACGGCAGCGGTGACGAGCAGGACGTAGAGGAGCGTGCAGACGAGCACGGTGCCGATAAGGGCGATGGGCATGTTCTTCTTGGGATCCTTGATTTCGCCGCCCATGGTGACGCAGGTCTGCATACCATCGTAGCTCCAGGTGGTGGCGGCAACGCCGCCCATGAGTGCTGCGCCGATTGCGCCGGTGGCGCCTGCAGAGCCCTCGATGGAGGCGCCCATGTTAGCGCCCTTGATGAAGAACAGGCCAACGAAAGCCAGAAGCAGGAACGGGATGATCTTGAAAGCGGTGATGAAGTCCTGCCAACGGGCGCCGACACGCTTGTGGCACATGTGCAGCCACGTGAAGAAAATGATGAGGGCGCAACCAACGATACGGACGGCCATGGGGCCCCAGCCCGTGAAGTAAGCAATGTTGTTGGCCACCGTGAGGGTCATCGTAGCGATGCCCACCGGGTCGGTTGCCCACCAGCACGACCAGATGAAGAACATAGCCGCGAAGGGCCATCCGGCCTCGCGGAAGTACACGAACTGACCGCCGTCCTCGGTGTACGCAGAGGCATACTCTGCATAGACGAGGTTCTGCGGGATCATGATGAGACCACCGAGAACGAACGCGAGAATCGTGAGCAACGGAGTGCCGGTGGTGCCGGCCACCTCGCCCACAGAGGTGAAGATGCCGGAACCGACCGTGGTTCCGACGCCCAGTGCGATGGCTGTCGACAAGCCGAGATGGCGTGCCATGCCCTCAAGGGACTCCTTCTTAGCCATTTACCTTTCCCCTTCCTTTCGGACGAACGACTTCCTGCCCTGGCGTCATGCCACGATGCGGATGCCAAACGAAACCTATTGCGGAGTCTAAAACAAACTGGTTTGCAATTTCATCCAACTTGTTGGTTATCGGCGAACGGTAATCGCTTTTGGAGTTGATACGCTTCAAAATGCTGCTAAGTCACTGGTAAAAAGCTGTAGTGCGAAACTCCCTTTCTTCTTATATGAATAGCTGCATTAGTTTATCTTTCATACCAATTGTTGTACGAGGCTACCTTTTTATGCCAATCGACCAGAGAAGGTCCTGTTTTATACCAATTGATGAGGCAGGGTGCGTTCAGCAGATGTACCGCTGAACGCACCCGACAGCCCTGCATTTCAGGACTACAAGACTTCTTTGTCCACGTAATTGGAGGACTTGCCGGAGAGAGCCGCGTCAAACTGTGCCACGAGCGGGTGCTTGTGCCAAAGGTGCTTCTCCTCAGTGAGCTGCCACGCAAGCGCCTGGAAGACAGGAAGCGCAGCCAACGAAGTTACAAGTTCATCCCCTCCGGGCATCAGGCGGATGTCAGCCTCCATGTCGGGGCAGTCGGTGGTGATAAAGACGCGGTCGGTCACCCGGCATGTCGCGTCCACAATCTGGCGCGTGCGCGCCCAGGAGCGCTCACCGACTGCCACAAAAAAGACGGTGTACTCAGGAGAAAGCTGCAGGTTGGGCCCATGCAGATACTCATCGAGTTCGAAGGCCTGCGCCGGGATCTGCAGGCACTCGGCAAACTTGAGCGCCCCCTCGGAGGCGATGCCGTAGTTGGCGCCAGCCCCTATCAGAAAGACGCGCTCCATGCTGGAGAGTTCCTTGTAGCGCGCGTCATGCAGGTCCGTCACCTGCGCGAACGCTGATTCGAAGCGGTCAAGCATGTCACGAATGGCGGCATGCGTATCACCAAGGTCAAACCGGCCCTCATTCTCAGCAACCTGGGCGCCAAAGAGCATGAGGAAGGTGGCGAGCGCGGTCACGCCCTTGGTCACGTAGCCCACCTGCTCCTCGCCCACGCCATAGGGAACAACCACGTCAGAGGCTACGCGGAAGTCACTCTCCAGATCTCCGGTCACGCCGATGGCCACACGCCCGGCCTGACGTATGGTGGCAAGCGCGGCCAGCGCATTGGTGGAGTAGCCGCTCTGCGAGATGACGAAGCAAAACTCGTCATCGGGCAGCTCGCTCTCGTACGTGCAGAAGGTATAGGGCTCCGTAACCAACACCTCACGCCCCAGCATACGACGCAGGTAGGGACGGGCGATCAGCGAGGCATCGCGCGATGAGCCGCTCGCGACGATGCGCACGTACCGATACTCTCCCGCCATGAACGCATCCACCAGCGGACGTTCGAAGCAGCCCTCCAGTTGTCCACGCACTACGTGCGGCGTTTCGCGAACGTAGTCGAGCATGGTTGGCTTCGTCATGACGGTACCCTCTCTTCCTGACCTCTGTCGAGCTCTTCCAAAGCGACGCTCGCACCCCTGCCGCACGAAGTGCTCCCAGGAATGCGCGCCAACGCCTACGGACAATCCTCACCTGAAGCAAACAGCGATGCAGCGCCTAGGATGCCTGAATCCTCCTTCAAGCTGGTGATTCTTACCATCGTGCGCTGTCCCTCGTACACCTCGGCAACGACCATGCGATTGAGTTCACGCTCGAACCTTGCGAGCCCCTTGGCCACGCCACCGCCGATGACAATGATATCGGGACAGTACAGATAGACATACTGGTTGAGGGCGCTGGCAAGCATGCCGAGGTACCACGCTACGACAGCCTGAGCCTTGGGGTCACCTCGCTCGGCGCGTTCGAACGCCTCGGCGTTGCTGACGTCACTGCCCAAACAATCGTGCACGTAGGCCTGCAGCGAAGTACCCGAGCAGGTTGACTCGAAGCAGCCCTGCATACCGCAGTAGCAAGGCTCCACGTCAAGGCAGGGATACTCGCCTCCGGTGCGTACCTTCACATGCCCCGCAAGGTGGATGAACGGCTCTCGGCCGAAGGGACGCCCGTCCTCGCAGAGTCCCACGCCGATACCAGTGCCCAAGGTGAGCGTGAGCACACGGGAATAGCCACGACCCGCGCCATCGCGCGCCTCGGCAAGACAGATGAGGCGCGCATCGTTGTCCACCCGCACGGGCAACCCAATGGCCTCCTCCACGCGCGCCGCAAGCGGATACCCGTGCACGAGGAAGGGCACAAACGAACTCATGCCATCGATCGAGCCGTCGGAAAAGACGTAGCTACCAATGGAGACTCCTGCCGCACGCGGGGCTCCAACCTGCGCGGAAAGCTCCGCCACAGCGTCGGACAGGCTCTTGAGAAAGGCCTCCTCGCGGTCACGGATAGTGGGAAAGCCACAGGAGGCAAGCACCTTGTTGGTGACGAGGTCGACGATGCCTGCCTTGACGTTGGTACCACCGATGTCGATGCCGACAACGAGGTCACGGGCGCTCATAGGACAATCCATCCCTCGTCATAGAAGAAGCCTGGCTCGATTCCGTTGGCCACAGCCACCTGATAGGAGAGCAGTTGGAAGAAGAGGGCGGCCACGATCATGGACCAACCGCCAGAAAGGCCAAAGTCTGGAATCTGGAACCGTGCCCCACAAGGCATCTCGGAACCCTCGGGACCAAAGTAGAGCGACTCGGGCACAGCCTGGCAGACCTTTCCCCAAATCATCGCGGAGCGAGCGTCAGGCTGGACGTCAAACAATACGGGGCAGGTCACGGCCTTCACGATGGCATGGCTGCGGATGATCTCCATGGGGCCATGGTAGAAGTTGTCCACGCTCATGATGCCTGCGGGCGTCTTGGCCGTCTCCTCCAGCCAAAGCGACGCGCTGCGCATCATGTTGATGCCGTAACTGCGGCTGATGAGATAGAAGCCGTGCGGAGTGCCCAAGAAGGGCACGGCCTCCAGCTGCGCAAGGATGTTCTCCTTGTGCGCCTCCATCCATGCGAAGGCACGATTCAGGCTGGCAACGAGCTCGTCTGAGGGATGCGGGCGGCCGTCCATCATCTCTACGAGCAGAAGGCCCGTGAGGGCCATCGTTGAGTATGCCTTTATGCAGACGATATCGTCGTAGCTCGAGATGTCGTGCAGCATATACGTGCTGTTAGTTGCCATGGTTGAATCTGGCGTCATGGTGATGGAAAGGGTGGTGAACCCATGCTCACGGCACCATACGGCGAAGTCGGCCACCTCGCGACTCTCGCCGGAGCGGCTCATCAACACGTAGAGGGCGCCCCTACTCATGCGCTCAGGATGGCGGATGAGGTCACCGGTCTCCTCCAGTGTCACGTTTCGGTAACCGCGCTCGCGGAGCACCTCGTACATGGGCATGAGTGAATATAGGGCACTGCCCATGGAGGTGAGCACTATCTCACCAGACAGCGCCATGATGCGTGCGAGGTCGCGCAGCTGGCCGAGCTTGGGTCCCGTGAGGTCGTCGAGCACGCGCTTGAGCTCCGCGGGCTGCTCATAGATGTTTTTGAGAATGGAATTCATGTCGCCCAAAGCCGTTCCTCTCTCGTGCGTTCATCTTTGGTCTGATTCTATCCAGTACTTGTCTACTTGTTACCCGCAAGTAGGCACTTCTCGCCAATCGGCTTGAACGTGGAACGTCAGAAGCGCTCTTCCGCATACCAGACAATAGCCCCCGCTTATCGCGACACAGGGGTGCCTTGTGATGGCATATCATCGAATCGGTATAAAACCATATTTATCTTGTGTACAGCCTGTCTCTTTTCACGAGAGCGAGGGAAAGCCATGGGTCACTTCATTGAGGGAGTCGTCACCGAGATCTGCACGCCGTTCACCAAGGACGGCCAAGTCGACTGGGAATACCTACGCGACATGATTGCCTGGCAGACTGACTGTGGCATCAATGCCTTCTTCGTCAACGGTTATGCGGGCGAGTTCCACGCACTCACCTTCTCCGAGAAGCTCGAGGTCGTCGAAGCCGTATATAAGGTCGCGCACCCGCGTGGGGCCAAGATCATGGCCTGCAGCTTCGAGAACAGCATGGAGCTCAACAAAGCGCTCCTCTCCGCATATGACGAGCAGGGCATGTCCGACTGCTATTGCATCACCGCGCCACCGTTCTTCAAGTACTCGCAGGCCGCGCTGTACGACTGGTCAGCCGAGCTCATCGACTTCGCCCAGCGCCCTGTATACATCTACAACTGTGTCGAGCAGGCCGTCCTGTACGCACCCGACACCTTGGCCAGACTCGCGGCTGAGCATCCCAACCTACGCGGCTTCAAGGACGCTTCCACGAACGTCGTCAACTTTCAGCAGTGCGTCCTACGCATCGACCCCGAGAGCTTTGACTTTCTGGGCGGCTGCGACGGCTTTGACGGCATCATGGTGCTTCTTGGCGCTGTGGGCTGTGTCTCATTCATGGCAGTGCCGTTTCCGCGCGAGATGCTCGAGATCGTGGACAAGGGCCGCTCCGGTGACTGGAGGGGCTGCATCGAGGCCCAGCAAAAGGTGCTGCGCATCCGCAACGTCGTGAAGAAGACGCCGTTCAATGCCGGTTGGAACTGGGCGATGCAGTACGGGTTCGGACGTCCCACCGTCTCGCGCATGGGCGAGAAGCAGGATTGGGTGCCCTTTGACGTCAAGCTTGAGCTTGACAAGCTCATGGTGGAGTTTGGTTACGAGAGCCTCGGCAGCCGAATCGTCCGTGACCACCTAGACGATGCCATGGAAGCAGCCAGGGCGGCTGGAATGGCGGACTTCCGCTAGCGATGTCGCCTTGTCAGCACATGCCACAGGGAAGGAACAGGAAACGACATGGGCAAACTACAGGTGTCTGAGACCGTCTTCGTAAAGGACATTAAGAAGACCCGGCCAATAGACGTCATCGTGATGAATAGCCACGGCGTGGGTCAGGTGTGCCGCGTGCACCGACTCCCCCGGCGAGGCGAGACCATGGAAGCTTGGGACTGGCATGTGGAGGAAGACGGAGGCAAAGGCGCCACCGTCTCCGTCGCGCTGGGACGCCTGGGCGTCTCGGCTGGTTATATCGGCAAGGTGGGCGACGATCCCTGGGGCAAGATGGGTGACGACTGGATGAGCGAGGCCAGCGTCTTTACCAAGTTCATGTACTACGACACGAGCGTGGCCACGGGCACGGGTCTCATCATGATCGATGACGACGGCCTCAACACCATCGTCGACGGCGACTCCGCCTGTCGTGCCCTCACGTGGGACGAGATCCACGCCGCCATCGAGTCCATGAAGGAAGCCAAGGTCTTCATCACCGGCTTCGGCATGCCCTTCCAAAAGGCCCTCGACGGTGCCAAGATCGCCAAGAACGAGTTTGGCATGCTTACGATGTGCAACGCGTCACCGCTGCCTGACCAACCCATGGGTGACCTCTCCTACCTCGACTTCCTTGTGGTGAACGACGCCGAGGCGGGTGTGCTGTGCGGTCTTCCCGAAGACTACGGCACTCCGTATGAGCAGGTGCTCCACCAGATTCAGGACGAGTACCACTGCGGCGGCGTCATCATGACCTGTGGCTCCAAGGGCTCCGCGGTGCTCGACGGCGAAGACTACTTCGAAGTCGCAGCAACACCAGTCGAGGCCGTCTACACCATCGGTGCCGGCGACGGCTTTCTTGCCGCCACGGCAAAGGGCATCGTCGAGGGCGCGTCCCTGCGTGACGCGGTCGCATGGGCGAGCAAGTACGCCGCCTACAAGGTCACGCGCGAAGGCACGATGACCAATCGGCCAGGCGAGGGCTACCCGCCGCTCGCTGACGTCGAGGCATGGATGGCAAAGCTGTAGCCCGTAACCAGAAGGCCCAGAAGGCCCACAAGGGCACACACGCGACACGGGGCGCCACCGGACGCCCCGTGTTCCATCACACGCTCAGAGCGCCCTAGCCCAGCGTCATACCGCCATCGCAAAGGATGTTCGACCCATTGATGATGGCCGCATCATCGCTCGCGAGGAAAGCGAAAATCGCCGCGATTTCGGACGGTTCCGCGGCGCGACCCAGCGGACCGAAGGTCACGTTCTCCATGGGATCCTCGTAGCCCTCCGCGCGATAGTCATCGAGCGCCTTCTGGAAGATGACGGTGTTCACCCAACCAGGCGCGACCGAGTTGACACGCACGCCATGCGAGCCAGACTCGTTGGCGATGTTTTTGGTGAGGCCCCGAACCGCCCATTTGGACGAGCCGTATGCGGACTCTCCAGCATAGCCAAACATGCCCGAGACGCTCGAGGTATTTGTAACGACGCCACTGCCCTGTGCCTTCATGATGGGCAGGACGTACTTGATCATGCGAACTGTGCCGAACACGTTGATGTCGTAGACGCTCTCCCACTCCCCCATGGGCTTTTCCTCCATGGGGCCTTGGTCACCACCCACACCCGCAACGTTGTTGAGCACGTCGATGCGGCCCCACCGGGCAACCACGAGGTCGACGAGCGAGCGCACGGCCTCTTCGTCAGTAACGTCAAGAGCGACTGCCATGACGCGGTCGGGACTCATCCCCAAGTCAACGACGGCGGCATCAACCCACTCCTGCCTGAGGTCCAGCATCACGACCTTGGCGCCTTCGTCATAGAAGCGCTTGGATACGGCCTTGCCAATACCGCCCGCGGCACCCGTAGTGACGACCACCTTGTCAATAAACCGCTGCTCCATGGCTTACCACGCCCCGGAGTATCCAAGGGTGACGGCGCTTGACTTCGCGCCTGTGACCATACACTCGTCGATGGTCTGCCCTTCGAGTATGCCCACGATGAAGCCGGCGATGAAGGAGTCACCCGCGCCCATGGTATCGACGACCTCGCACTTCACGATGTCACCCTTGTGGAACTGCGCCCCGTCGTAGGCAAGGCTGCCGTTCTCACCCAAGGTCACGATGACGACTTTGGGGCCCTTCGCCTGCTTTTCCACCATGAAAGCGCGCACGTCCTCGTTGTCGTCGCTCTCGAGGCCGAAGAAGGCGTAGTCGACATAGGCCAGCGTCGCGTCCACTATGGGGTCCTGCGGCTGGTCAGAGTAGTCGAATACCACCGGAATGCCCGCATCATGGATGTCCTTCAGGCGGTTGTCGCAGTGGCCCCAGATACCACTCACGAAGAGGTCGTGGGTGCAGATGAACGCCACGTCCTCGTCGGAGAGCTGGAAGTGCTCCATGACGCCCTCGATGTAGTCCCCAAACACGCGATTGCCATTGACAATCTCGACCATGGTGACGGCGGTGTCACCGTGCTCCACATGCAGGTGCGAGATGTCAACACCCTTGCCAGTGAGGGCATCTGCCATGCGAGTGCCCCACTGGTCATCACCCACGACACTCGTGAACGAGGCGTCCACGCCCATGCGCTTGAGGTACACGGCCACATTGACGGGGTTTCCGCCCGGATAGCTCTGGCCTTCCTTTTCGTAGACGTCGACGCAGTTGTCCCCCGCAGCAGCAACCTTCATGTCTTGCTCCTCTCGCTCTCCCTTTCCATTTCTGAACAACTGTATAAGCTCGCGCAAATCTTATACCAATTGTGGGAGATGTGAGGAAGGCATGCGTCCATCGGTCGCTATTGGCCGTTGACGGGACGCGCAAGGGGACTCACCACGATGCGGAACGTACCTACAGGAGCAAGCAACTAAGATGCTACATAAGTTAGATGATATTCCATACCGATTAACGTGAAATACACTGAACAGAAGGGAGCGCCCTCATGAAGACCGCTGCAGGCATCGGCGACAACTGCATCGATGAATATGTCCATCTCGGTCGCCGCTACCCTACGGGCAATGTGGTGGACACAGGGGTGAACATGCACAAGCTGGGCATTCCTGTCGCTATCATCTCGACTACCGGCTCCGACGAAAACGGGCGCTGGATGGTGGAATCCCTCACCAAGGAGGGCCTGGACCTCTCGCACTTCAAGGTTGCCGAAGGGAAGACCGCCATTACGTACATGACGCTGGACGAAAACGACCGCGTGCACGGCGACTACGAGGAAGGCGTACTCGAGCACATCGTCTTCGACGATGAGGACGTGCGCTTCGCCGCACAGCACGACCTGGTGTTCACCGCCTTTTGGGGCAAGGCAGAGGGTGTGATGGGGAAGATCCACGACCTGGGAGCCATCACCGCCTTCGACTACGCCGCCTCCGACGACCCGCGCCTCCCCGCCATGCTCGAAGCCACCCGCGGCGCCATCGACTACGGCTTCTTCTCCTACAAAGGCATCGGCAGCCGCACTGACCCCGAGCCGCGCTCATTCCTGATTGACATGGTGAAGAACTACGGCATGAAAGTAGCCGTGGCCACATTCGGTGAGCAGGGCAGCTTGGCGTACGACGGCGTCGCCTTCTACGAGGGCAACGCGGTTCCCCAACCCAACGTGGTCAACACCGTCGGAGCGGGCGATTCCTTCATCGCCGGGTTCCTCGCAGGTCTCCTGAAAGGCAGGAACCTCTCCGGCTGCCTCCGTGATGGCTCGCGCCTCGCGTCTAGGGTTGTAGGCGTCTTCGAGCCCTGGGTCATCGAGGAATAGCTTCTTCAGGAAGCCATGCGCCGCAAGGCGTCGAGAATGTGCAGGTACCGCAACCAGAAAGGACCACAGACATGACTATGAAGCTCGGCATGTTTACCTCCGGCTACCAGCGTAACCCGCTCGAGGACATTTTTGAGGACGCGGCTCGATTTGGCTACGACTACATCGAGCTGTGGGGCGGACGGCCGCATGCCTTTGCCCCCGACCTGCTCGCCGGTGAGATTGACGAGGTCAAGCGGCTCGAGAAGAAGTACGGTGTGCCCATCACTGGCTGGTGCCCCGAGCACAATGGTTATCCCTACAACTTCATGATTGGCTCCGAGCGCCAGCGCGAGGACGCGGTGCGCTACCTCAAGCTGTGCCTGGATGCGGGCCGCGAGCTTGAAAGCGATTACATGCTCATCTCGCCTGCGCATGCCGGCTATGATACCAAGCCGAACGAGATCCGCGACCGGCTGTACCGCACCTGCGAGGAGCTTGCGGCCTACGCCGAAAACGTAGGCGTCCGCATCGTCATCGAGCCGCTCACCACGATGGAGTCCAACGTCTTCAAGAGCGCCAACGACCTGCTGGACCTCTTTGAGCACGTCGATTCGGACTTCCTCATGGCCATGTGCGACATCGTCCCTCCGTTTCAGCAGCAGGAGCAGATCACCAGTTACTTCAACAAGCTGGGTGATAAGCTGTACCATCTGCACATCATTGACTCCAACGGCGTCGACGACTCCCATGTCATGCCGGGCGAGGGCGTCCTGCCCATGCCGGAGCTCATGAAGGAGATCCAGGACTACTATCACTACGACCGCACCGCCACCCTCGAGCTGGTGACCGGCTACATCAACGAGCCGCGACTCTACGCCAAGCGTGCCATCAACAACGTGCGCGCCATGTTGGAGGCCTAAGGGCACACACGCTCCGCTCCGAGGAAGGAAGGGCACTTCCCCATGTTCATCGACATCCACGTTCTTCCGGCTTTCTACGAACCCATCAATGGCGACCCCCACAAGGAAGAGCTACGCCACGAGGCGCTCGACATTCACCTCAACGGCATCGCCAAGCTTGAGCACATCAAGAACCAGATGCGGTGCGCCGGCCTCGATAAGATGGCTCTGTTGGCCCAGGACTACCGGTCCGAGCATGGCGAGCCGATTGTGTCTAACGACGAGATCCGCACGCTCGTGGACTGCGAGCCCGACCGTTTCATCGGCATCGCGAGCGTTGATCCGCTGGTGCCCGATGCGGCAGACGAGCTGGAACGCGCCTTCACGGACCTTGGCCTCAGGGGCCTTCACTTGCATCTCGGACGAAGCCATATCTGGCCCAACGATGAGCGCCTGCAGCCTCTCTTCGACATCTGCGAGGCATATAACCGACCCATCATCTTCAATGCGGGCATGTCGTGGGAACCAGGGTCGTTGGCCAAATACGGCAGGCCCATCGAGTATGAGGAGCTGGCCGCCACGCGGCCTTCCTTGCGCATGTGCCTATCGCGCTTCGGCTGGCCATGGGCCGAGGAATGCGCGATGCTCATGGTGAAGTACCCCAACGTATACACCGATACCGGCATCTTGTATTTCGACAGCGCGCGGGAGTTCTTCGACCGCCTCTTCAAGCACGAGGTGGCGCTCACCTGGGTGGACCGCAGCCTACGCCACCAGGTGATGTTTGGCAGCAACAACCCGCGTTTCGAGCAGATCCGCATGGCTCAGGCCCTCGATGGGCTGGGTTTGCGCGAAAGCACGGTGGAGCTCATCAAGGGCGGCAACGCCATCGACTTCCTCGGCGGACTGGACTAGGGGGCCACATGATCAAGACAACGTCGCTGACCTTCCTCACCAGCGAATACAACCAGTACTTCGTCATCACCGACGAGGTTGAGAGGGCCGTTGCCGAAAGCGGAGTGACCGAGGGCATCGTAACCGTGATTACGCGCCACACCACCACGGGCGTGACCACCAACGAGGCGCTCGAGTGTCTCGAGAGTGACATCAAGGAGTTTCTTGAGCGGCTCGTGCCGGAGGACCACCCCTACGCGCATGCACGCATGCTCAAGGACTACGGCTCGACGGCGGGCAACCCCACGGGGCACCTCAAGAGCCTTCTTATGGGTAGCCACGTGCACTTCCTGGTGCACGAAGGAAAGGTGGACCGCGGTGGGGCGCAGGATGTGTACTTCTGCGAGTTCGATGGCCCGTCATCTCGCACCGTCATGATTCAAGTGATGGGCGAGTGACGCTCGCTATCATCCAGCATCGCCGCCACGCGAAACCCTGCCAAGACGGCGATGGTCATTTGCTCAGAATCGAGGAGCGTGGCTGGATTGCAGGTCTAAGTTGCTAGAATTGGCGCAGCAAAAGACCTTCTCTTCAAACCACTTAAGGACGCAATGTCATGAGCAGAAAACACACGATAAGCTCGCGAGACCTCGCGACCGAGCTTGTGGAGAGCTACATCATCGAGAGTGGGCTCCAACCTAACGACCGCCTTCCCTCTGAGCGCGAAATGTGCGCCAAGTGGGACCTCAACCGCACCACCCTACGAAACGCCATTCAGCGCCTGGTGGACAGCGGCGTTCTGTACTGTCGTATGGGTTCGGGCACCTTCGTGTCACCGCCAAAGCTGGTGCGCAACCTGCAGGACGTGCATGGCTTCTCCGAGGCGGTGCGCGAGGCTGGCCGCGTGCCGGGGGCGCGCCTCGTATACGCGGTGCTGCGGGAGGCAGACAAGACCATCATGCGCAACCTGCGTGTTCCTCTGGGAACCGAGGTGTTCGACGTCAAGCGCGTGCGCACGATTGACGGCATCCCCTGCTCGATAGAGACAACCATCGTGAACATGAGGGGTTGCAAGGGAATCGAGCAGCACGACTTTGAGAAAGAGTCGCTGTTCGACGTCTTGCACCAGGAGTACGGCATCAGGGCAACCAGCGGCGACGAGCGCATCTCGGTCACCACCCTCGACGCCATCGAGGCGGAGCTCTTGAACATGGAGGAGGGCCACCCTGCCATCTACAAGTCGGGATTCATGTCGGACGATAACGGCGAGCCCGTGTCGTGCTATCGCACCACGGCGCTCTCTGAGCACGTCCGCTACGCAACCGAAATGTTGGCGAGGTGATCAGCATGTCGACGATAGATTACCGCTCCCCCATCTACCTGCAGCTACGTGAGGTCGTACGCACCAAAATCGAGGAGGGCGAGTACCCTCCCGGCATGGCGATTCCCTCCGAGAACGAGCTATCAGAGATGTACGGCGTCAACCGGCTGACCGTGCGCAATGCCGTGGAAGCACTTGTGGGCGAAGGCCTGCTCAAACGCATCCAAGGAAAAGGCGTCTTCGTGGTGGGCGATCGTATCGAGCGTGACCTCGACACACTCTCGGGCTTCCGCCAGACCATTCACGAGCGTAACGCCGAGCCCGGCACCAAGATCCTCGCCAAGGTTCGCCGCAAGGCCGGCAAGCTGTATGCGCGCATCTTTGGCATCTCCGAGGATGATGACATCTTCTATATCAGGCGCCTTAACTCCGCCAATGGTGAGCCCATCTCCGTGGAGCACACCTTCGTACCGTCCACGAAGGTGCCCAAGCTCGATGGCATCGACCTGAGCGTATTCAGTCTCTATGAGGTATACGGCTTCTACGGCGTGAGTCCGGTGCGTGCCTACCAGACCATTGACCTGATCTCGCTGGAAGCGCGGGATGCGCGCATGCTGGATGTGGAGCCCGGAGCGACCGTCATGCTGTTCACCTGTTACACCTACGACAAGGATAACGACCTCATCGAGTACACACGCAGCTACACCCGCGGAGACAAGTGCAGCTTCACCGTTCATAACAGCGCATAGGCTTAGGCGTCGCCTTTACGTGCGGCGCGGAAGGGAGAGCACGAAATGGCAGTCTGCTTCATGGGAATCGACACGGGAACCTCCGAGACCAAGGGCGTTCTCATCGACATCGACGCCAACATCATCGCCCAGAGCACCGCGCAGCACGAGGCCATGAACCCGTTCACTAACGCCTACGAATACGATGCCGAGAAGGACTGGTGGGGAGACTTCTGTACCGTCTCTAAGGACCTCATCGCAAAGAGTGGCGTGGATCCGCGTGACATCAAGGCCGTGACCACAAGCGCGCTCGGGCTCTGCTGTGTCGCAGTGGACGAGAACTGCGTTCCCACGCGCTACGCCATCTCCTACGGCATCGACGGACGCGCCGAGAAGCAGATGCGCGACCTCGAGGCCGAGTGGGGACAGGAGTTCATCGATCGGGTCTTTGGCCGCCAGCTCTGCTCGTCGGACGTCCCTCCCAAGATCCGCTGGATTCAGGAGAATGACCCCGAAGCCTACGCGCGCACTGCCAAATTCATCAACAGCTCCACCTACATCACCGCCAAGCTCACTGGTGAGTACTACATCGACACCTTCCTCGGCATGGCTGGTGGCTTCAAACCCCTCTATGGCGAGAATGGCCACCCCACGGAGGAGACGTGCAAGGGCATCTGTCGTCCCGACCAGCTCGCCACCATTGCCGAAGAAACCGACGTCATCGGCTACGTGACGGCACAGGCAGCTGCCGAGACGGGCCTCGCCGAAGGCACTCCCGTCACCCCTGGCGGCGACGACTCGGCGTGTGAGGCCATCTCCTGCGGCATCGGCAAGATGGGTGACCTGATTCTGCAGTTTGGCTCCACCATCTACATGTTCCTGCTCTGCGACCATCTCGTCATGGATCCCCGTGTGTGGCACGAGGAGTTCATCATTCCTGGCACCTGCGACGTTTCCGGTGCCACCAACACCGCCGGCAGCATGACCAAGTGGCTGCGCGACACCATGTTCCAAGACCTTCTGGCAGCCGAGAACGCTGGTGGTGAGAACGCCTTCTCCGTAATGGCGCGCATGGCAGCCGACGTGCCCGTGGGCTCCAACGGCCTCGTCTGCCTGCCGTACTTTGCTGGCGAGCGCACGCCCATCGACGACCCCAACGCCCGCGGCGCGTTCCTCGGCCTCACCATCAACCACACGCGCGAGGACATGTTGCGCGCAGGGCTTGAGGGTGTGGCTTACTCCATCAACCAGCACTTTAGAATCTTTGAGGAGGACGGCATCCCCATTGGCCGTGTGCTCGTTGCCGGCGGAGGCACCAAGAACGACGCCTGGATGCAGATTGTGGCGGACGTCACCGGCAAGACCCTCCTCGTGCCTGAGATCACCATTGGCGCTTCTTACGGCGACGCTATGATGGCCGCTATCGCTGCTGGCTACTGGGCGGACTTCGACGAGCTGGCAAGCAAGGTCAAGATTGCCAAGACCTTCGAGCCTAACGCGGAGAACTACGAGGCCTATAAGAAGTACCAGGCCATCTTCGACGAGCTCTATCCCGCCACGAAGGAGCTGGCGCACCAGCTGTAAACCCGACTGACGAGGCCCCGCACCTGCGGGGCCTTTTCCTTACGGCAAGACCGCCCACGCCAAGGAGGCCCCATGTTCACCGGTTCCACCTGGTCGCCCAGCATGCGCATGACGACGCGCATCAACGTAATTGTCCCCGACCTCTCTGGTGACTGCGACCCGCTCCAGACAGACGAGCTCTACGTCATGTACCTGCTGCACGGCCTCACCGCAAACGGCGACGAGTGGCCGCGCTTCACCAACCTTGAGTACCTGGCGAAGAAGTACAACGTCGCGTTCATCATGCCCGATGTGGACCGCAGTTTCTACACCGACATGAAGGACGGCATCAGGTACTTCAGGTATGTCACGAAGGACCTGCCCGCTTTTGTCGACACATGGTTCCGCCTGCCCACTGATCGCGCGCACACCTTCGTCGCTGGCGAGAGCATGGGCGGCTATGGGGCATGCAAGGTGGGTTTCACATATCCCGAGCGCTTCGGAGGCATCGCCACGTTCTCTGGCGCCCTCGACCTTCCCGATTTTGGCCGCATGTGCTCCGACGGCACCTTCCCCGACATGTCGCTCGGGGAGTTCGAGCTCATGTTTGGCGAAGGCGCCCCAGTGCCTCCCGAGGCTGACGTGTTCGCCCTGCTCGAGAAGGCAGCGAAGCTTGAGGATCGTCCGCGTCTCTGCTCGTTCTGCGGCACCGAGGACTTCTTGCTCGAGATGAACCGCCGCTTTGATGCGCGTGCCACCGAGCTTGGCTACGACCATCTCTACGTTGAATGGGAGGGCGACCACGAGTGGCGCTTCTGGCAGGTAGCCATCCAGCGCGCGCTGCAGTACCTCCTTGGCTTCGACCCCGAGACCACGCCGATCTGGTAAGGCGCACACTGAGCCACGCACCGCAAGTACCTGCAGCGCTCCACGTATGGGAAGCCCCACTCACGGAATCCGTGTAGACAGGGGCTTTTCCTGATGTAACTATATAACTTATCAGATATTTCATACCACTTTACACGGTTGGGCTGCTGGCTAGCCCAAGAGAGGAGTGTGCCATGCTTTGGACCGAAGAACTGTTTGGCGTTAAGAAGCCCATCATCTCCATGCTTCACCTCGACCCCCTTCCTGGCGATCCGCGCTGGAAGGAGAGCGACTCCCTCGCTACGGTCATCGAACATGCTCGCCACGACCTGCACGCACTTCAAGACGGCGGGGTGGACGGCATCCTCTTCTCCAACGAGTTCAGCCTGCCCTACGAGCGCAGCATGAGCCACGTGACGCCAGCGGCCATGGCTTTTGTCATCGGCAACCTGCGATCCGAGATCCGCGTACCCTTCGGCGTAGACGCCATCTCCGATGGAGCCGCGTGCATCGAGCTCGCCGCCGCGGTAGACGCAGACTTCGTGCGCGGGACCTTCCACGGCGTCTATGTGGGCGACGGCGGCCTGTACAACAACGACTTCTCCAAGCTGCAGCGTCGTCGCACCGAGCTGCACCTGCAAAGCCTTCGCATGCTCTACTTCATCAACCCTGAGTCTGACCGCGCCATGGACCCGCGGCCGCTTGCCGACATTGCCGCATCCACCATCTTCAAGGCCCATCCGGACGGCTTGTGCATCTCGGCCAATGCCGCCGGCGCTGACGTGGACGAGGAGCTGATGGCCTCCGTCAAGAAGAAGAATCCCGAGGTCGTGGTCCTGTGCAACACCGGCTGCCGCCCCGACACCATCGAGGCGAAGCTCGCCACATCTGACGCAGCCGTCGTGGGCACCTACTTCAAGGAGGGTGGGCGCTTCGAGGACGAGAACCTCTGCAACGTCCGCGTTGACCAGGCGCGCGTCGAGGAGCTCATGGCGGTTGTGTACCAAGTCCGCAAAAACCTCTGAGCCTTGGGAGGTCCCATGTCCGAGAAGTACCTCATCGGCATCGACAACGGAGGTTCCGAGATCAAGTGTGCGGTGTTCACCCTTGATGGCCGTGAGCTGGCCGTAGCCAGCAGACGCCTTCCCATCGAGGTGCCGCAGCCCGGCTGGTCCGAGCGTGACTCGCTTGAGGTTTGGCAGAAGAGCGCAGAGGCCATCTCTGAGGCCCTCGATCGCGCTGACATCAACGGGGCTGACATCGCGGGCGTGGGCCTCACCGGCTACGGCAACGGCTTCTGTCTGGTCGATGAAACGGGAACGCCCACCTACAAAGCCATCGTATCGACCGACGAGCGCGCCGATGACATCTGCACCGAGTTCGCCACGAATGGTGTGGAACGAGCGATCTACCCCCTGACCTGCCAATCCACCTGGGCAGCGCAGCCCATCGCCCTTCTTGCCTGGTTCAAACGCAACAAGCCCGAGGCCCTAGAGGTATCGCGCTGGGTCCTAGGCATCAAGGACTGGATTCGCTACAAGCTCACCGGTGAGTTCACCACCGAGATAACTGAGGCGAGTTCGACGTGCCTGTGCAACCTCCACACGCGTCAGTTTGACCCTGCCATCTTCCGTGCGGCGGGTATCGATGACTGCTTTAACTTGATGCCCCGCATCATCGGAAGCACCGAGTGCGGCGGCTACGTCACGGCGGAGGCCGCCGAGGCAACCGGACTAGCCGAGGGCACACCCGTAGTTGGCGGTTTCTTCGATATCGATGCGTGCGAGTTTGCCAGCGGCGTAGCCGATACCGAGACCCTCTGCCTCATCGCCGGCACCTGGTCCATCAACGAGCGGCTAGCCACCACTGCCAACACCGACTACGACCAGAACAAGAACACCGTTACGCTGGGTTACCGTCCCGGCTACTTCAACGTCGAGGAGTCCTGGCCCACCTCAGCCTCCAACTTCGACTGGTTTGTCACCAACTTCCTCGCTGCCGACCGTCCGAGTTCCCCACGCAGCAGAATCTATGAGGAGTGCAACAAGGCCGTGGGTGCGCTCAATCCCGCCGACAGCCAGGTGATTTTCGTACCCTACCTCTACGGAGCATCGTATCCCAGCGGTGCCGACGCCTGCTTCTTGGGACTTACCAGCTACACCACCCGTGACCACATGATCTTGGCCATCTATGAAGGCGTGTGCTTCTCCACACTGTGGAACGTTCACCAGTTGGTGGGCAATGACCTCGCGGGGCGTCGCGTGCGCCTGTCGGGCGGTGTCTCCAAGAGCCACGAGTGGACCCAAATCATGGCTGATGTGCTGGGCGTACCCGTGGAGACCCTCGCAAACACGGAGCTTGGCTGCCAGGGCGCTGCTATGGCCGCTGGCGTTGCCGTTGGTGCCTATGCCGATTACGACGACGCAATCGCGCATTCGGTGCGCGTGGGCGAGATTGTCGAACCACGGCCCGCGTATGTGGACCTCTATCGCCAGAAATTCGCCGCGTACGAGCGAGCGCTCGAAGCGCTCCGAAGCTTCGGCAGGAAGGAGTAGCCGTGTTCGAGCTCAGCCCATCCCTCTCCGCGGGGAGTCAGCTCAACCTGGGCGCCGTGCTCAATGCCACGCGCAGCCTGGCGCACATCCACCTCGACGTGGACGACGGCAACTTCGTGCATGAGATCACCTTTGGCATGGACACCGTGCGCACCGTGGTGCAGAACACTCCCGTACCTGTAGACGTGCACCTTGAAGTCCTCAACCCGATGGACTACGTGGAGTCCATCCTCGAGATCGGTGTTCCCGCCGCATGCGCGCATGTGGAGGCACTGCCTTATCCCAGTGAGTGGCTCAGCGCGCTCAAGGTTGGCGGATGCCCTAGGCGCGGACTGGCCATCAACCTCGTAACGCCTGTTGACGTGTTGGGCTACTACGCAGACCAGCTCGACTACGTCCTGTTCGTGAGTGTGGAGGCCGACCGCGAAGGTCTGCCATTCAGGCCTATGACGCTCGAAAAGGTGCGCCGTGCCCGCCAGATTCTGCCAGCTAAGGTGCAGATCTGGGTTGACGGAGGGGTGAACGAGACTAACCTGCGCGATGTGGTGATGGCTGGAGCGGATGCCGTAGTCATGGGGAGGGCAGTCTTTGGTGCGGACGACCCGGTCGCGGCATACGAACGCTTGGTGGCCCTCGGCGAGACCTACCGGAAGGAGCGCGACGCATGACCAAGAAGGATCGAGCGGCCAAGGCTCAGAAGAAGCACGAGGGCAAGAAGGCAAAGAGGGGCCAGGTCGTCAGCACGGTGGACGTTCCCTTCGAAGCCGAGCGTAAGTCGCTCATCGAATGCGCACTTTCGATGCGCGCCTCGGCTCTCATCAAGGGAAGCGGCGGAAACGTAAGCATGCGCGTCCCTGGCGCTGGGCCAGAGGGCAAGGACGCTTTTCTCGTCACGCCTACGGCCATGGATTACGACACGATGCTGCCAGCTGACGTTGTCCTGGTGGATGAGCAGGGTACCACGATCGACGGCAAGCGCCGGCCTACTTCCGACATGACTGCCGTGCTCTACATCTTCCGCAACATGCCACAGGTGAACGTTGTCATCCACACCCACCAACCGTACGCCACCGCGCTGGGCCTTGTGGTCGATGAGCTGCCTGCGGACTTCACCACTGTCATCGACGAGCTGCACGCCGCGGTTCACGTGGCGCCTTTCACGCGCAGCTCTGACGAGGGTATGGGGGTCCTCACGGTTGAACACATCGGCGATGCGCTGGCTGTCATCCTCAAGCATCACGGAGTCATCGCGGTGGGAAAGAGCATTGATCAGGCGCTCACGGCAGCGGTCTACCTCGAGGAATCGTGCCAAGCCTACCTTGCCGCACTAGCCACGGGGCTGCCCATCGCGCACCTCACGCCCGAGCAGATTGCCGATGAGGCCGAAGAGCGCGGCTATTACGGCCAGCCCGAGGAATGAGACCACGCTACATGAGCTTGAAAGACGATGTTGCCGTCGTCGTGATGTTGCCATGTCCATCAATCAGCAAGCCGTCAATACCGTGCGCCTCGAGGAAGTCTAGCGCCGCATCATGGCCCAGCATGAAGAGTGGCTTGGTGAAGCCATCTCCGTCAATGGAGCGCTCGGTGTAGAGCGACGCCGAGACGATATCTGAGCTTGCAGGATACCCGGTCCGGGGATCGAGAATGTGCCAGTAGCGCTTGCCCTCGTGCTCAAACTGGCGCTCGTAGAGGCCGCTCGTCACCACCGATCCACCAGTCGTGCGCACCACGGCCACGCTGCGCTCGCCTGACGCGTCATCAGGGTCACGGACACCCACGTTCCACGGCGAGCCATCCGCCTTGGGACCCAAGACCTTCACATTGCCGCCGAGGTTCACAAAGCCGCTTTCCACGCCCGCAGATGCCAGTTGGTCAATGATGACGTCGGCGACGTAGCCCTTGGCGATACCACCCAAATCAAGGCGCGCCGCGGGATCGCCTAGCGTCACAGTAGAGGCATTCAGATCCACATGCACGCCCTGCCAGCCAACGTGGGGCAGTGCTGCCTGTATGGCTTCGTCATCGGGCACGACGCCCTCATGGAAGTCCCAGAGCTCGCTGACGGCGCCTATGGTGATGTCAAAGAGCCCTTCGGACTGCGCGCAATAGTCGAGCGCGGCAGCGATGAGCTCGGCCGTCTCGGGCTGCACCTGCACCGGCTTTCCGCCTGCGGTGTTGATGCGGCCCACGTCACTCGACTCTATGGTGCGCGAAAGCGTTCCTTCAAAGCCCTGACAGCGTGCCACGACCTCGTCCAATAGTTCCTGCGACATGACGCCGCCAATGACGCACGCCGTGTCGAAGCAGAAGAAGCTCGACTGGATGGTTTCGTCGGCATCCACGCCCGTGGTGCCGGCACATCCCCAAAGCGGAGCGAGCACCAGTGAGGCCAAAAACGCCCTGCGACTGACCCTCATCACGTACTCCTCCCCTCTTTGCAATAAGGAAAACGCCCACAATTCCAAGGCAAAGTGCCCATTTGACGCCCTTTTGCGAAGTTTTCCCAGTTGGCGCTTTGGCCACCTCAGAATTGTGGGTGTTTCAAAAAGTAGCCAAGTCATGTTTTGTGCGCCATTCACGACCGTATGCTAGCCTAACGTAAGGCAGAAGCGGTTACACGCGAGGTTTTGCATGACACTTATCAGGTACATACGCGACAACGCGGCCACCGTGGTTGCGGCGACGCTCATTGCCTGCGGACTCGTTGCCTCCTCTGTGCTATTGCGGCCGCGCGCCTCAGCGAGCACCGAGATGGTGGCACGAATCCACGACGGCAACGGCCAGACCTACGAGCTACCCCTGAGCAAGGACGGTTCGCTCACGGTAGAGACCTCGCTGGGGACCAATGTCATCACCGTACGGGATGGCGCTGCCTTTATGGCAGAAGCCGATTGCCCCAAGGGAGACTGCCTGCGCCAGCGCGCCATCTCTGTTCCCGGTCAGCAGCTCATCTGCCTTCCCCATCAGCTATGGGTTGAAGTCGTCGAACAGGGGGCGCCCGATGGAGAGCTCGATGTGACCGCCGTCACCTCCGCCGACGAGGTCGACCTTGTGAGCCGCTAACCATGACCGCGATGCAGCCCGACACCCTTACTGCCAAGGAGACGCAGCGCTGGTCACGCGTGGGAGCTCTGGCCGCGCTCGCGATGGTGTTGGGCTACCTCGAGACCTTTGTCCCCATCCCCATCCCTGGCGTCAAGCTGGGCCTCGCCAACGTGGCCGTCCTGCTGGCGCTCGCGCAAGGTGACGTATGGGGTGCCTGCTGGGTTGCCGTCATCAAGGTGCTTGCGGCTGGGCTGCTCTTTGGATCTCCCATTACGATGGCGTATTCGGCGGTGGGCACGGCGCTCTCGCTGGCACTGATGGTTCCCCTGTCTCGCCTTCGCACTATGCGGCTCTGGATGGTCTCCGTCATTGGCGCCTTGGCACATGAGGCAGGCCAGCTTCTGGTCGCTCAGGCGCTTTTGGGCACGCCGCTCGTGTGGTACAGCGCCCCGCTACTTATGGTTGCAGGTTGCGTCACGGGCGCATTCTGCGGCATCGTTGCCGAACGGGCGCTGCGGAAGCTCGCGGATGACGCTGAGAGTGCGTCCGCTCCCCTTGCGGATACCCCGCAAACGGCACTGCAACTGGGTAGCACAGGTGGGCGCATCGACCCTCGTCTGGCGCTTCTGGCACTCATCGCCTTCGCCCTGGTCACCCTGAGGCTCACGAGCATCGTCCCGCTCACCTGCTGCCTAGCCCTCTCGCTCTGTGCGTGCCTCTGGGCCCGCGTGCGCTGGTCCGATGTGGCACGTGCCCTCAAGCCTGTGGCGCTCATTTGCGCCATCACGGTAGTCGCGCAGCTGATCAGCCTGCCGGCCCAGCAGGCGTTCCTCGCAGCCGGAATCTCCGCTCTCAGGTTGCTTTCCCTGGTGGGAGCAAGCCTCGCCTTTGTGAAGGCTCAGTCGCAAGAGGAACTGCTCGCAGGGGTGCGCTGGGTGCTCACACCGCTTCAGCGTCTTGGCATAAGCACGGCAGGGCCGCTCCTCGCCCTTGACGTGGCGATGCAGCTGCTCCCGCTCCTGGCCAGTAACCTCCACATGGATGGGACGTCACCGGCCTCGCTTTCGCAGCTCATAGCCGATGCCTATCGCCTCGCCTCCCGCATTCCCCATTAGGGCCTAACCCCAATGGGGAACATGCAACCGCGGCATGAGGTAAAATCTTCTAGTTACCTCAAGGAGACGCTCATGCCCGAAACGCCCTCAACACATACCAAGCCGTCCAAGCGCCGCCGTCGGCCGCGACAGCGCCACCGGGTGACCCTGGCCAGCATCATCAACGGATGGTGGGAGCGTCTGTTCTCGGCAGTCTTTGGCGGCACGTGGGACCAGCAGCCCCACATGTACGAGTCGGGACGTGGCGGGCGCGACTACCTCCTCAACACCCTTGGCTCCGTCGCGTGGGGCACCCTCTTTCCCCTGCTTACCGTAGTCGCAACGCAGCTCTCTGGTGCCGAACGAGCCGGACACTTCACCATGGCGTTCACCACGGCAACGCTGCTCCTCTATGTAGGCAACTACGGTGTCAAGACGTTCCAAGTGTCTGATATCGAGGAGACCGAGTCCTTCTCGTCGTACCGCGCGCACCGGCTCCTCACCTGCGCACTCATGCTTCTATTGGGCTGTGCGTACTGCGCGGTGCGTCACTATGACACCGAGATGTGGCTTATCAGCGCAGGCGCCTATGGCTTCCGCGCCATCGACGCGCTGGCAGACACCTACGAGGCACGCCTCCAGCAACAGGACAAGCTTTATCTCGCCGGCGTATCACAAGCCGTGCGCTCCGTGGTGGGCGTCACGCTCTTCTCGCTGTTGTTGCTCGTCACCAAAAGCATGGTGGCGGCAAGCGTCGGCATGGCCGCTGCGGCTCTGGCGTCGTTTTTCCTGCTTACGGCCCCGCTCACCAGGCTCGAGACCCCGCGTTCTCGCCCACTCGCGTGGATAGAGATCCGGGAGCTGTTCGTTGAGTGCTTCCCGTCGTTTCTGGCGCTCTTCCTCTTTGCGCTCATCGAGAACGTCCCCAAATACGCCATGGAAGGCGTTCTGCCTTACGAGAGCCAGGTGTTTTTCTCGGCCATCTATTTCCCTGCGCAGGCGATGCTCATGATGGTTGGCTTTGTGTACCGTCCCCAGCTGGTACGGCTTGCCACCATCTGGAATGACCCGCACAAGCGTCTTCGTTTCGATCTCATCGTGGCCGCGATGCTCGTGGTCTGCGCCATCGTGACCCTGGCGGGGCTTGCCTATGCGCGGTGGGCAGCAGTTCCCCTCGGTACGCTGCTTTACGGCACCAACTTCGAGCCCTTCCGCAACGCCCAGTACCTCATGGTTCTTGCGGGTGGCCTGTCAGCTGCCATCGACTTCTTGTATCAGATCATCACCGTGCTGCGGCAGCAGGCCCTGGCCACGCGCATCTACCTCATTGCGACCGTGCTCGTCATTGCGATGTCGGTGATCCTGGTCCGCCTTTATGGCTTTGATGGGGCGGTGTGGTCATACCTCGGCGTCATGGCCGCGCTCTTTGGCGCGCTGGGCGGACAGTACGTGTTCATCCGCATGAGGGCACAATAGGACTACCAGCGCGAACTCTCAATCATCAAAACTTGGCCTGCGTCGTGACGCCTTGATGTCCGAACGGCCGCGCTTCTCGCGCAAGCGACGCTCAATCGAGCCCTTGGTCGGGCGCGTCTTCACTCTGCGCTTGGGAGGAATGGCTCGCTCGCGCAGGATTGTCTGAAGCTTGCGGAGGCATTGGGCACGATTCTGCAGTTGGCTACGCTGCTCGCGGCTCACCACGACGATACCGGTGGGGACATGTCGCATGCGTACGGCCGAGTCAGCGGTATTCACGCCTTGGCCACCAGGGCCAGAGGCGTGAAACGCCTCGAACGAGCAGTCCTTTTCGAGTTCCTCGAGCGGGAGCCGCGCGAACCGTGCGTATTCGCGATGTGAGAGGGTTCCTTCTGCCATCTCACGAGCTTAGTGACTGTGGTGGCCACCATGGCTCGCCGATCGGCCCCTGAGGCTTCCGACCACGAGAATCAGCACAATCGTGACGATCAGGTACACCAGAGCGGCCAGCATGAACAGCTTAAGGACATGGGCCACCAGCGACGTCCCAAAGTGATAGAAGTACTGCGGCGTAAAGTTGAGCCCCAGGTAGGCACCGGACTGGTAGATAGCAAACGGCACGACAAAGCACATAAGCGCAGCACCGCCCGTAGCATAGGCAAGGTAGCGCAGCGCCCGGTGCGGAAAGTGGTGCAGTCTTATGATCGTGACGGACAGCACAATAATGACCAGCGAAATGGCCACCGAGCCAATGAGCGAGTACTTCATATAGTTGTTGCGGATGTTAGCGATCGTACCCAACCCTGGCATCTTCACTACATCACGGTAGATGCCCATAATCTCGGACACATACGTGGAGCAAATCTCGTCGGTCTCAGCGGAGAGTTTCGTTCCGCTTTCGGTAAAGAAGCTGTTCACACGCTCCGTAAGCTCTTCTTCCGCAGTGGACGTGTTTGGCTCGTACTCAGAGCCCGCAAACGTGCCGAGAATGTGCTGACGCACGTCGTACTGCACGTCTTCAACGGTAAAGAGATCGCGCGCCACCTCAGGCTTGATGCCCGTGGGGATGGTGTAGTAATAGCACTGGTCGTCAACGTAGGTCCGGACCAGCTGGTAGTAGGTCTCGTCGAGCACGGAGAGGAATCCGCCCTCGGAAAAGACGCCCACGTGAACGATGAGCAGCGCAGCCTCTGCCACCAGCGCCAACGCCAGGAAGAACGAAAACACGAGACTTACCCAGTTGCGCGTGCGCGAAGGGCGACGATAGGCGTCGTTATACCTCATCCGTCTCCCTCCACTTCACGTCAAGGCCAGAGGTCCTCTCGGCAAACACCGTCAGTCGATCGGTCTTGCGACCCGTGATGGCATAGAAGGGGTAGCACGTGTACATAACGAGCTCCTCTTCCTCACGGAACATATTCTCGTTGATGTAGTCCCACAGGGCGTTCTCGTTGTAAACCTCAACACGTGTGACGGTGTACTCGTAGTTGCACCAGTTGGTGTCAAACTTGATGACGTCACCCACCGCGATGTCTTGCAGACAGTTGAAGTACGTCATGTTGTGGCCAGAGAGCACGATGCTGCGGCCAAAGCCTGGCGGGAAGCTTGTCAGCGACTGGCCTGCACCATAGTCAAGAATCTCGTCGGTGTCATTCCAGTACACGGGCACGTCCAGGCCAATGCGTGAGCACGTCACCTGTCCATAGAGTTCTCCATCCGAGGGAAAATGCACGTTCTCACCCGGGATGAAGCCCGCTTCTGCCTCTTCCTTCAGTGCCTCGGGATCATAGACCACCGACAGGTTGTTGCTGAAGTTGGGCGCCTCTTTAGATACCAAAAAGCTGGCCGTGGCGGAAACCACCGGCCAGACAGGCTGAAGTGCCAGCCAAAGAAGTGCATAACCTAGTACGCAGAAAACCACTGGCATACCGAAGTATGCCAGTGGCTTTGCAGTTCTCGAGGAAGAGCTCATGAACCTGCGTTATGCAAAGAGACGATTCTTGCGAGCGACCACAAAGGCGCCAGCAAGGGTAGCGGTAGCAGCGCCAGCGACGATGGCGGTCTGAGCCAAGCCAAAGCCGGTCTGCTTAGCGCCAGAGGCGGTGGTGCCAACGGTCTTGCCGTTAACCTGGAGCTCGCCCATGCGGTCAGCGACGTTGACGATCACGGTGATGCCATACTGCTCAGAGAGCTCGTTGATCATCTTGGCGATGGCGGGATATGCATCCCAAGCGGCCTTGTTGTCGGCAATGCCGTTGTCCTCGATGTAGGCGAGCACCTCGTCGATCTTGGCGCTGAACTTGTTGCAGTCGTCCTCGGTAAGATCGATGCTGTCGTCGGTCAGAGCCTTCTCAGCCCAGCTCTTGAAGCTGTTGGCGCGGGGCTGATGAAGCAGCTGGGGAACCTTGCTGTCAACGGCAGCGCAGAACTTGTCATAGACAACCTTCTCGTTGCTGTTCATGGTGCCGGCCAGTGCAGGCGTCGCAAACACGAACGCAAGCATGACGGCAAGTACGGTTGCAAAAATGCTCTTCTTCACTTTCGCATCACCTTCGTCTCTTGGTAGTGACAAAACATGCATGTATGACAATCTTCTTCTGCAACCCAAATGTCAACCCAGAATCAGGTAAAGTCGTTGAACCGTAATAGGATGTCTTAACATTCGAACACCATGTTCAAAGTGCTTAACACGGGCAAATGCATGAATCCCACGTATCGAAGAATCCTATGGGCGCGTCTATCTCTAATCGTATACAGGTTTACCTCTTTCTTCACATGGTCACCACACTACCAGTGCAACCACCTCAGTCAATCTGGCAGATCAAAAGGATGCGAAACGTCCGAACGGCGTGGGGTCCGGCCTGTGTCACAAGCCGGACCCCACGCCGTCTCAGGCTGTCAGCCTAGGTCCTAGTCGAGGTCCTCTCCGTTGCTGGCGATGACCTTCTTGTAGTACTCGAAGCTGTCCTTCTTGAAGCGGCTGAGGTCGCCCGTGCCGTCGTCATACTTGTCCACGTAGATGAAGCCGTAGCGCTTGCGCATCTCGCCGGTACCGTGAGAGACCAGATCGATGGGACCCCACCAGGTGTAACCCATGAGGTCGACGCCGTCCTTGACGGCCTCCTTCATGGCCTCGAGGTGGGTGCGCAGGTAGTCGATGCGGTACTGGTCGTGTACGCGGCGCACGCCGTCCTCGACCACGACCTCGTCCAGCGCGCCAAGACCGTTCTCCACGATCATCACGGGCACCTGATAGCGGTCATACATCTCGTTGAGGGCAAAGCGCAGGCCATCTGGGTCAACCTGCCAGCCCCACTCGCTCGCCTTAAGGTACGGATTGATGCCGCCACCCACGATGTTGCCTTCGGTCTGCTTCAGGTCATCGTGCGTACCGATCAGGTTGGTCATGTAGTAGCTGAAGCTGAGGAAGTCGACCTTGCCCTCAAGCAGGATCTCGGCGTCGCCGGGCTCCCACTGGATCTCGACGTCGTTCTCCTCCCAGAAGCGCTTGCACCAGCAGCCATAGTAGCCACGCACCTGCACGTCGGTGGTGTAGAATACACGACGACGCATGTTCTCCTGGTTGGCCAGCTGATCCTTGGGATCGCACGTGGCGGGATAGGTCTGCAGGTAGACGGTCATGCAGCCCATCTTGAAGTCGGGATAGTGCTCGTGCGCGTACTTAACCACCTTGGCGCTCGCCACAAACTGGTGATGCAGCGACTGCATTCTGATCTGCGGACTCACGTGCAGCTGATCGCGACGACCCTCAAAGCCCTGCAGGTTTGAGGTGCCGTACATGGCGCCCATCTCGGCCGTGGCGCAGTTGATCTCGTTGAAGGTCAGCCACAGCTTCACCTTGTCATGGAAGCGCTCGAAGAGCGTGTAGCAGAGCTTCTCAAAGAGCGGAATCAGCTCTCGGCTGGCCCAGCCGTTGTAGCGACGCACAAGCTCGTACGGCAGCTCGTAGTGGCTCAGCGTGATGAGCGGCTGGATGCCCTTGGACAGGCAGTAGTCGAAGACCTTGTCATAGAAGGCGAGGCCAGCCTCGTTGGGCTCCTCCTCCAGGCCCGTCGGATAGATGCGCGTCCAGTTCATGGACGTGCGGAAGACATTGAAGCCCATCTCCGCAAAAAGGTCGATGTCCTCCTTATAGTGATGGTAGAAGTCGATGGCCTCGTGGCTGGGGTAGAGCTGGTCGGGGCGGATGTCGATGGTAATCCACTTCTGCTGGTTGAACACGCCACCAATGCAATGGTCGATTACGCTGTCGCCCTTGCCGTCGACGTCCCACGCGCCCTCAAACTGATTGGCCGCGCAAGCTCCACCCCATAGAAAGTCATCCCGCAAAACACCCATATTCCTCCCCTTTCTTCTCCTGTTTGCACAGGTAACCTTGCCTTTTTTCGCTTCTTATATGATACAGGCGTTAGGCTCTTTCTGGATGATGCCCCACGGCCCTATCGGTGAAATAGACCCGGAATTGAACAGGGGACGGGTTAGTGAACAGGGGACGGGTTAGTGAACAGGGGACGGGTTAGTGAACAGGGGACGGGTTAGTGAACAGGGGACGGGTTAGTGAA
>OMWB01000021.1:0-46318 GCA_900314645.1 uncultured Actinomycetes bacterium | reverse complement strand
AGTGAACAGGGGACGGGTTAGTGAACAGGGGACGGGTTAGTGAACAGGGGACGGGTTAGTGAACAGGGGACGGGTTAGTGAACAGGGGACGGGTTAGTGTTCATGGCAACGCTGTCTACGTTGCCATGAACACTAACCCGTCCCCTGTTCACTAACCCGTCCCCTGTTCAATTCCGGGTCTTGAGGCTGGTGCTTACACCGTGGTGCGCAGGGACAGCTCGTCAAGCTGCGCGTCGGTCACCTCGGACGGAGCCTCGCTCATAAGGTCGGAACCGCTCGAGGTCTTGGGGAAGGCCATGACGTCGCGGATGGAGTCAAGCCCGGCCAGCAGCATGCACACGCGGTCGAGGCCCAACGCGAAGCCGCCCATGGGAGGCGCGCCGTACTCGAGCGCATCCATGAGGAAGCCGAACTGCGCGCGGGCACGCTCGGGCGTGAAGCCAAGCAACTTCAGGATGCGCATCTGCAGCTCGGCGTTGTGGATACGCATACCGCCGCCACCAGCCTCATAGCCGTCCATGACGAAGTCGTAGGTGTGGCTCCCGCAGGCCAGCGGGTCGCTCTCAAGCTTGTCGATGTCCTCCTCGTTGGGCTGCGTGAAGGGCTGGTGTTCGGCCGCATAGGCCTGGCGCTCCTCGTCCCAATGGAACAGCGGGAAGTCCACCACCCACAGGAAGTCGTGGCCCTCGCGCGGAATGTTCAGCACGTCAGCCATGTGGTTGCGCATGCCACCCAGGATCTCATCCGTCTCGAGGCGTCCGCCTACGGCAAAGAGGATGAGGTCACCAGGGTTGGCGTCCATCTCCGCCTTCAGCGCGTCCATCTCCGCCTCGGAGAGGAACTTGGCGATGGGGCTCTGGACGGCGCCGTTCTCCTTGAAGGCGACCCAGGCCAGGCCCTTGGCGCCAAACGTCGCCGCGACATCGGCGAGCTTGTCAATCTTCGAACGGCCCCAGACGCCGGCGCCGGGAGCGCAAATCGCCTTGATGTGCTTGCCCTCGGTGTTCGCGGCGGAGGCAAACAGCTTGAAGCCCGACTCCTTGAAGATGCTCGTGACGTCGTGCAGCTCCATGCCGATACGCGTGTCGGGTTTGTCGATGCCGTAGGTGTCCATGGCGTCCCAGTACGACAGACGGCGAAGCGGCGTCGGCATCTCAACGCCCACCTTGGCAAAGGCGTCGGCGAGCACGTCTTCCAGGGCGCCCATGACGTCGTCCTGCTCAACGAAGCTCATCTCGATGTCTACCTGCGTGAATTCAGGCTGGCGGTCGGCGCGCAGGTCCTCATCGCGGAAGCACTTTGCCACCTGGTAGTAGCGCTCCACGCCACCAATCATGAGCAGCTGCTTCAGAAGCTGCGGGGACTGCGGCAGTGCATAGAAGTGGCCCGGCTGCGTACGGCTGGGCACCAGGAAGTCGCGAGCACCCTCGGGCGTGGACTTGAAGAGCGCGGGGGTCTCGACCTCCATGAAGGCGCGGTCATGCAGCGCCTGACGGATGGCGAAGGTGAAGTCAGAGCGCAGCTTGAGGTTGGACATCATCTTGGGACGACGAATGTCGAGGTAGCGGTACTTAAGGCGCAGGTCCTCGCTGGTCTCGATGTGATCCTCAATCTGGAACGGCGGCGTCTTGGAGGAGTTGAGCACCTCGACGCGCGTGCAGAGAACCTCAATCTCGCCGGTGGCAAGGTTGGGGTTAGTCTGGCCTTCGATGCGATGGCGCACCTCGCCCTCGACGAGGATGGGCCACTCGGGGCGCACGGTCTCTGCGGCGGCAAAGACTTCGGGCGCGCAGAGGTCGGGATCGAAGAAGATCTGCGTAAGGCCCTCGCGGTCGCGAAGGTCAATGAAGATCAGGCCACCAAAGTCGCGGCGGGCGCGAACCCAACCAGTGAGCGTGACGATCTGGCCGATGTTATCGGCGCGCAGCTCGCCGCAGGTATGCGTATGCAGGGAATGGGAGTCTACGGGCATAATGGTTCCTCTCGTCTGGACCGCCCCGTGCCGTGTCGGGCGGCATGCCAACAGACAGCGCGCAGGTGTAGACGGCACCGGCGCGCGCACGAAAAATGAGTGTACTACGAGAAGCCCGCGCATGCGTGTAAACTAAGTAACTCGTGAACAAGACACGAACAGGAGCGACGACATGGCATACGCTGCGGCGATTTTTGATATGGACGGGACGTTGCTGAACACGCTGGACGATTTGGCCGCGTCGACCAATGCCGCGCTCGCAGCGTTTGGCATGCCCGGGCGAACCACCGATGAGGTGCGTCAGTATGTGGGCAACGGCATCATGAATCTCATTCGACTTGCTACGCCGGCGGACACCGACGAGGCCACGCGCCGCGCCGTGTTCGACACGTTCTGCGATCACTATGCGGAGCACGCCCTCGACGTAACGGCGCCCTACCCCGGGATTATCGAGCTGCTTGATGAGCTGAGGGCACGCGGCGTCAAGCTTGCCGTGGTCTCAAACAAGGGCGACTTTGCGGTGCAGGAGTTGGTGGATCACTTCTGGAAGGGCCAGCTCGACTTTGCCGTGGGCGAGCGCGAGGGCATTCGCCGCAAGCCCGCCCCCGATACGGTGCTGGCCGCTCTTGAGGCACTTGATGTTACGCCGCAGGAAGCGGTGTATATCGGCGATTCCGAGGTGGACGTAGCCACCGCAGCGGCGGCCGGTCTTGACTGCATCTGCGTGACGTGGGGTTTCCGCAGCGTAGAGACCCTCCTCGAGGCTGGCGCCACGCAGCTGGTGGACACGTGCGACGAGCTGCTGGAGCTCATCGTCGCGTAACCATGTCGCGCCATCGGCGCTCAATAACGGAAAACCCCGCGAGGCGATTGCCTTCGCGGGGTCCGAGTCGATACCTGTACGAGGAGCGTTAACGCTACTCCTTGTCACCAGACTCCGAGGCGTAGAACGTCGCGTGATCGAAGTTCTCCTTGATGGTCATGCCGTGATGGAACGGAATGGCGAGGAACTCGTCCACCGTTGGAACCAGCGGGCTGCAATCGATGTAGTGACCCTTGTGATTGCGATGGGCCGTGTCCTGCGCACGCCAAGCTTCGAAGTTGCAGTCGGTCAGATAGTAGAGCTTATCATCGACACGCATATATACCGAACTGTGGTAGTGCAGGTACTCGACCAGCCCTTCGTAGTCAATCTCGAGCGGCTCGCTTGCCATCTTACCCATGTTCCATCCTTTCTCGCAGGTCAAACCTGTGGGAAGCTCTCACATTTCCCTAAGAGCTTTCACTCACATCTTTATGATACCGTCCAGTTGTGGTCGGTTGAAGATGGTTGTCAAATTGTTGGCAAGCGGTGAAAAGCCCATAAAGAACTCATCGCCCCGCAATCGAATCCGCAATTGTTGACGCTACTGGTAATGGAGGCTCTCGACCGGATCCAGGCGCGCGGCGCGCCGTGCAGGATAGTATCCAAACACAATACCAATTGCCACGCAGATCCCCGCCACCAGCAGCATCGACTGCACGTCGATATAGGGAACGATGGCAATCCCCTCGCCCTCATAGCCCAGCAGCCCACCTGCGACCCCGGCCAGCCCGAACGCTCCTAAGTACCCCAGCACAATGCCGATGATGCCGCCCACCAGCGTCAGGCACACGCTCTCCAGCAAGAACTGCCGCGTGATGTCGCGCGCCTTCGCGCCAAGGGCCTTGCGTAGGCCAATCTCACGGATGCGCTCCGTCACGTTGGTGAGCATCATGTTCATGATGCCAATGCCGCCCACGACAAGCGAGATGGAGGCCACCGAAGTCATGAGCACCTGGAAGGCCAGCATCATGGAGTTCAGCTCCTCGATCATCGACGACATCGTCTGCACCCAGATGTAGCTCTCACTATCCTCATCGGGCACGCCGTAGTGTCTCGCCAGCCAATCGCGAGTCCGCGAGGCCACCGCCTCCATGTCGGAGCCCTCACGTGCGAAGGCGATGATCTGGTCCACGCTCGTGTAGCCGTTGATGCGATTGCAGCACGTCAAGAACGGGAGGTAAATGGTCGCAAAGTCGCTGTTGCTCTGGATGGACGTTGACTCCAGCACGCCCACCACGGCGTACGCCACCCCACCGATGCGCACCGATTTGCCCACACACTCCGCGTCGGGGCTTCCAAACAGTGCCTTGACACCCGCCTGGTCGAGGACCACCGCCAACGCGCCGGTTTCTTCCTCTTGCTCCGTGATCCAGCGACCTCGCACCAGTTTCAATCCCATGGCCTCTTGGTACTGCGCCGTGACGCCATACACCTGGCCGTTCACCTTAGCGGTATCGGTCATGACTTCGGTGCTACCATAGGTCATGGGAAGGACGTACTCGTAGTCGTCGGTAAGCTCCGTCGCCATGGCCTCGACGTCGTCAAGGCGCGTCTCGCGGTTATACCAGCACTGCACGTACACAAGCCGCGCCTGTGAGAGGCCCAGCTCCCCCACCATGGCCTGCTTGACGCCACCGATCAGGGCGGTCATCGCGATCACGGCACTGATGCCGATGACGATGCCCAAAACCGTCAGCAGGCTGCGCCCACGGTTGGCGTCAAGCGCCGAGAAGGTCTCGTATGCCAAGTCGCGCGCCTTCATGTGCGGCCCCTCCCTCCGGCACCGCCTTCGGCTACGGCCTGACGCTCCTGCTCTTCCGTCAGGAGATGCCCATCACGGATATGCACAACGCGGTCAGACCAGCTAGCCACGTCGGCGTCGTGAGTAATGAGGACGACGGTTTTGCCACGCTCGCGCAGCTTGCGGAAGGTTTCGAGCACCATCTTGCCCGTAGCCTGGTCAAGGTTGCCCGTCGGCTCGTCCGCCAGAATGACGGCAGGGTCGTTGACCAGCGCGCGAGCGATGGCCACGCGCTGCATCTGACCACCGGAAAGCTCGTTGGAGCGGTGGTCGTAGTACTCCGGAGGCAGGCCCACGGCCGTCAGCGCACGAACGGCCCGCTCGGTCCGCTGGTTCACTGGCGTGTCGGTATACGTCAGAGGCAGCATCACGTTGCGCAGCACCGTGGCGCGCGGCAGCAGGTTGAAGCTCTGGAACACGAACCCGAGCCGCGTCGCCCGCAGCTCGGCCAGCTCGTCGTCGTCCAGCGTGGAGACGTCCACACCCTCGAGGCGATACGTCCCCGAGGTCGGCGTGTCCAGACAGCCCAGCAGGTTCATGAGGGTCGACTTGCCCGAACCCGACGGTCCCATGATGCAGAGGAACTCACCCCGCTTGACCTGCAGCGATACGCCTTTGAGCGCATGGGTGTAGCCCGCAGCGGACTCATAGATCCGATGCACGTTCTGCACGTCGATGACCGGGATGGACGACGCTCCCCTGCTCTTCGGCACCGAGAGCAGCTCTGCGCGCGCCGCATCAGCCGCCTGGGACTTGCGCGAGAAGAGGCTCATTGTTAGCCCTCGGTGTTCATCGTGACCGAGATGCCCCCAGCAGCGGGCATTGCCCCGTCCGCAGCAAGGGCCTCCCCAGCCGAGAGCAGAATGACATCCCCCTCAGAAAGACCCGACGTCACGACAACGTCCGTGGTGCTCCGTGCGCCAAGCGTGACTTCGCGCTGCTCGGTGGCGTAGGTCTCCTGGTCCACAACCACGTACACGTAGGAATGGCCGCCGACCTCCTCAAGCGCCATCACGGGAATAACGAGCACGTCAGGGGCATCCTGCGTCTTGATGTTCACGTTTGCGGTCATTCCTGGCTTGACCTTTGTGCCAGGTTTGTCGATGCGAATGGTCACGGCATAGGTCACCACGCCGCCACCAAAGGAGCCCTCGCCCCCGCTGGTGGAAGTGGAGGCCACCGACGTCACCACACCCTTGAGCTCCACGCCAGGAAGCGCGGAGAACGTACAGGTCGCAGCCTGTCCCGCCTTGATATCCGAGATGTCGATCTCGTTGACCTGGACCGTAACCTCCATCTTGGAGATATCTGCGATCTTCACGAGCGAACCCGTGCCCGAGGCACCAGAGCCCACGGCCTGTCCGGCGACCGCGCCAACCGACACCACCGTGCCGGCAATGGGCGACTTCACCGTGCGTTTGTTGGCTTCTTCAACAGCCTGGTCGTAGGCTTTCTGCGCGGCGTCGACCGCGTTGGAGGCGGCGGTCACAGATGCCTGCGCCCCGTCGAGTTGGGCCTGCGCCGACTGCTCGGAGAAGGGAGGAACGGCGGTTATGGGAATGACCGCAGCGGCGGCCTGCGCCGCAGCGTCGGCAGCGGCAAGCGCTCCGTCGTAGGCGACCTGAGCGTCGGCGAGGTCTTCCACGGCCTGGTCATGCTTCACGATGGAGGCTTCGTAGGTCTCACGCGGCGTGACACATGCGGCCGCAGCCTCGTCCATGGCCTTCTTGAGGCAGGGGTTGCGCGGGTCCTCCAAGGGCCAAGGATCATCGAGGTTGATGAGGTATTCACCGTAAAGGGCTCGGTACAGCGTGCGGAGGCTGTAGTTCTCAAGCTGGTCTTTCAACAGATCAAGATCCGTATAGATCGAGAGGTCCACGTACAGCTCGGGACCTTCGAGCACGGCAAGCCGAGCCACCTCATCGGTTGAACGCTCTTCTTCCTTGATGCTCAATATGTACTCTCGCGTCTTACGTGCTTCGTCGAAGTAGTCCCGTACCAGCTCAAACTTCGCCTTTGCTGCCTCGAATGCCTCTTGCTTCGGCACGTATGCACCCTCTGCAGCGTTCTGCGCAGCCAGCGTCGCCTTCTCATTTGCATCTGCGGTGTCAAAGATGCCCTTCGCGGCCGCGATGGCGCCATCGTGCTGGTGGTAGGCCTTGTCGTAGGCCTCCTTGGCCTTGGCCGCGTCCTTCTCTGCCTGTGCGGAAGCGGTCTCATAGGCCGCGCGATCCTTAGCGATGGCCGCTTGGGTCTCCCCATAGCTGTTGCTCGCCTGGCCAAGGTTGTTCTGGGCCTCGGTCAGCGCATCCGCGGCGCTCGCGATAGCCTTGTCTATCTGCTCGCTGCGAATGGTGAAGAGCACGTCTCCCGCACCGACTGACTGGCCCTCCTTGACGCTGACCGTGTCGATGATGCCGTCCACCTCGGGCGTCACGACGGTCATCGAGATGGGCTCAAGCGATCCCGACCCCTGCACGGAGGTGGAGAAGTCCCTGCGCTCGACGATGCCCACCTCGGGGCCAAGGTCGGCCTGTTGAGACGTCGCGGAAAGCCGTGAGCGCAAAAATAGGGCGCCTGCCACCAGTGCGGCCACTCCGATGCCACCGGCAATCTTCATGAGGCGAGACCGCCTCTTGTCTGCGCGACGCTTCTCAAGGTTCTTCAGCGCAATGAGCGCCTCGTCTTCGCCATCATCCACGGCGGGAGCATTGGGAAGCAGCTCCGTCTGGGGCGTTTCGTCGAGCAATTCGGTCTGGCCTTCCTTTGCCAGGAGCGTTGTGGGATCAGCTTCCACAGCTGTCGTGGGGTCGGCTTCCAGGAGCGTGGTCGGCGCGTCGTCAATCAAAGTCGTCGGCGCGTCATCAAGCGGCGCCGTTGGCGCTTCCTCTAGTACCTCAGTGGCTTCCGATGTGAGCTCAGGCACGGTTGCATCGGCAGCAAGATGCGCCGGCTTCCTTTGAGCAATCTCGATGTACTCGGTCTGATGGGAATCCTTAGGGGCCATCGAGGCATTCCCCCTTCGTGGTGGGTTTAGCTTCGTTTGAGTGACCTAAAGGATAGCCCTCTGGCTCTTTTCCAGCAAGAACCGTCATGTTGGGGATGGTCCCCAACATGACGGTCCAATGTGACAGTTAGTGAGCGATGCGCGCGCCGCAACGGGGACAGAAGCTCTCCTTTGCGACACATTCAGGAAGGCGAGACTCGTCGAGCGTCAGCTCTTGGCCACACGTGCAAAACAGTCGTGGAAGTGGCGTTGGGGACGGCGTCACGGGAACCTCTTGCGGCACCGTAGGTGCCGGCATTTCCGGCTGCGCGTTTTGCGCGTACTTCGAATGCTGCTCCGGTTGGTCATATTGCGGTGGTTGCCCGTACGATGCAGGCTCCACATACTGCTGCGGCTGGACATACTGCTGCGGTTCCACATACTGCTGCGGTTCCACATACTGCTGCGGTTCCACATACTGCTGCGGCTGCACAAAAGGCGCTGGCTGCGCATACGGCGCAGGTTGAGCGGCAACAACACGCTGGTCAAGGTTCTCATCGACCTTGTAGAACGCCCACCATTGACTTGCAAAGTTCCCGGTGCTGATAGCGACCGCAAACACGTCCATAATGACATGAAACGCGGCCTCTTCTGCACCAATCGCAAAGAGCGGCGACGCCACGAGCGCTACAGGCAAGGAGACGAACATGAGCGCCAGATAGATGAGCGCTCCGATAACGTAAAGTCCAACCACGGTTGCAATGGCCGAATCAGCAAGCCACGCATAGTCACCAGCGTGCTGCATGAGGCGCGTACGGCCCCACCCGTACAGAATCACGAAGCCCCAGACGTACGTGAAGGGCAGCACCATCCCCACCGCCATCACCAAGGGGACGATGAATGCTGCCCCGTTTTCGATCGCTGTGATCATGACTTCGAACAGCTTGTACGCAGCCCAGAGGCCAAACCCGCCGTATGCCGCCGCAATGGCGCAGACGATGGCTAGCACCTTCTGGCCATCAGGCGCCTTGCCCAGATGTGGCCGCAGCAACAACCACATGAATACGGGCCATGTCACGGCACCGCCGGCACGCCAAATCCAAACCGTCAGATTGCTAAACCGATCAAAAACATCGGTTGCCCATGCGTCGTACGCAAACAACGTCTCGACCATACAGGTGGCCATCACGCCGAACATGACGCATGCGACAATCAGCGCTCGCCGATGCGCCTTCATCCATTGAAAGAACGCGTTCACGGGTTAGTCCTCCGCAGTTTTGCCGTCCTCCTCGCGCTCGAGCTTGTGGATGAGCGAGCGGAACTCATTGTCCGTGGCAATGGCGTGCGGCGAGCGCTTGGCGTAGCGCTTGACGGCGGCCGTCGACTTGTTGATGGGCTGCAGCGTACCGGCGCCGGCAACGCAGCCACCTGGGCAGGCCATGCCCTCAAGCAGGTAGCCGGGATACTTGCCCTTGATGGCGTCCCTGATCATCTGGCGGCACTCGTTCAAGCCCTCGGCATTAAAGACCTTGACCTCAACCTCGGGATGCTCACGATGAATGACATTGACCACCGCGTTGGCCACGCCGCCTGCCACCGCAAACATGCGCCCGTCGGCAGAGGCCGTGTCGAAGTCGGACTTGTTGTCGTCCTCAAGTGCCAGATAGTCAATATCCTTGGCCCCCATCATGCCGGCCATCTCCTCAAACGTGAGGACAAAGTCGACCTCAGAGCGCACGGACTGGCGCATGGCCTCGAGCTTCTTTGCCGCGCACGGACCCACGAAGACGATCTTCGCATGGGGGTGGTTCTGGCGAATCATGCGCGCCGTCAGGACCATGGGCGTCAGCGCCATCGAGATGCAGTCCGCATACTTGGGGAACTCCATCTTTGCCATGGACGACCACGCCGGGCAGCAAGACGTGCCCATGAACGGAATCTTGCCAGGCACCTCGTCGAGGAACATCTCGGCCTCTTCGATGGCGCAAAGGTCGGCACCGATGGCGACCTCCTCGACACCCGCGAAGCCCAGCTGACGGAACGCCTCGCGCAGCTTGCCCACGTTGCCCTTGCCACCAAACTGGCCCACGAAGGCAGGGGCCACCGCAGCGATGACTTCCTCGCCGCTCAGGATGGACCAGATGACCTGAACGAGCTGGCTCTTGTCCGCGATGGCACCAAACGGGCAGTTGACCAGGCACTGTCCGCAGCTCACGCACTTCTCATAGTTGATATCGGCACGGCCGTGCTCGTCAGATCCGATGGCCTTCATGCCGCAGGCCTCGGCGCAGGGGCGGGTGTGGTGGTGAATGGCGTGATAGGGGCACACGTTTGCGCACATGCCGCACGAGATGCACTTCTCGTGATCGATGAACGCCTTCTTATGACGGAAGCTAATCGCGCCCTTGGGGCAGATCTCGCGGCAGGGATGTGCGAGGCAACCTTGGCACGCGCTTGAGACGCGATAGACGTTGTCCTCGCATGCGTTGCACGCAAACTTGATGACGTTAATCAGCGGCGGCTGGTAGTAGGTTTCAGGGCCAGCAGCCTCGGCCATGCCCTCAGAGATGCTGCGCGGGCGGTCGACGCCCTGCTGGGGCAGGCCCATGGCCATGCGGATACGCTCGGCTACGATGGCGCGCTCAAGAAACACGCTCTCGCGGTAGGTGGCCACGTCACCCGGGATAATCTTGTACGGCAGCTCCTCAAAGGCGCGGTCAAAATCCTCGTCGGTGTTCTCGGGGTTGCTTCCCAGCTCATATATGATCCTGGCAACCTCGCTAAACACCCTGCGGCGAATCTCGGTGAGGTTGGTGTACACACCACGCATATTTGCTGCCATGGAAGTTCCTCTCGTTAGACGCGTTCCCCGAGCGCAGATAGATGTGCCTTGACTATACCATGCGTGCCAACTGGGATTCGTTGCCTATCGGGGAATGCCTGTCCGCGCGATGTTGCCACCGAATGTGACCAGCTGCTCGGGTAATGGCGCGCAGATGGAGAGCCTCTCGCCGGTAACGGGGTGAGTCAGGCGGACCTCATGCGCGTGGAGGTGCAGTCCCTGTGGGTCCCGCACGCCACCGTACAGCGTGTCGCCCACCAACGGGTAGCCGAGGTGCGCCAAGTGCACGCGAATCTGGTGACGACGGCCCGTGCCAAGCTCCACTTCCAGAAGCGAGCGGCCGCCCTTCACCCCAAGCGTGCGGACGAGCGTAACCGACGGCTTGCCCGTGCGTCCCACGCGCATGCGGCGCGCATCATGGCGGTCACGCGCGATAGGCGCGTCGATGGTGAGCCACGTGTCCCGTGATTTGGGAAGCGTTCCTTCGATGACGGCGTAGTAGCGCTTGGTAAGTCCGTCACCCGCGATGAGGGCATCGAAGGCGGGCTGGGTCTCTTCCGCAAGCGAGAAGAGCACGATGCCAGAGGTTTCAACGTCCAGCCGATGGAGCGCCTGGGGCACCGCGGCACTCCCCTGCCGTACGAGGTGCCCTTGCACGCGGGCTGTAAGAGTCTGTGCGGCCGTGCCGTCGCCATGCACAAGCAGCCCCGTAGGTTTGTCAACGGCAAGTAGGAATGGGTCTTGGTAGAGCACCGTGACGGGCGCGGCGGTCATCGGTCCTGGCGCATGCGTAGGCACCAGCTGGAGCGACACCTCATCGCCCGAAGCGAGCGGCGCAGTCCGGGCAATCGGCGCGTTGTCTGGGGCTCTGAGCTGGTCGTTATTGAAGATACGTGTCACCATGGCCTTCGACTGCACAAGGGTTCTCACGAACGCGGCCGCCTCAGTGGGCTCATTGATGCAAAACGTTGCGCGCCCAGCACCCTCAGCCGTGGGTGCCTCTGCGGATAGCAGCGTGAACGGCCGACCGCTCATCGCGCTCGCTCCCTATCCGGCTCTCCAAAGAGCTCCACCAACAGATTGGCGAACGCCTCAACCACGCTCCACACGTGACCTGATTTGCGCCACGCCACGTGGATGGGGATGATAGCTTCCTCCCCGAGCGAGACCTTGCGCAGACCTTTTGAAGCGTCGTCAGCCATAGCATGCGCAAGATCCTCAGGCACAAAGCAGGCGCCCACGCTTCGAACGGCAAGCTCAACCAGCGTCTCGGAGTTCTTGGACATCACACGGGGCACTGGGCGAATGCCCGCGCTGCGCAACAGCGCGCGCGACAGGTCTCCCGGCTCGTCTCCCTCACCCAGAAGCAAGAACGGCATTTCGGACATGCTTGCCAGGCTTCCGGTACGCTCGACCTCGTCCACCACAGCCTGCGCCTCCGCGCCATAGAGCCTGCGCAGCAGCGCGTCGGACACGAGCAGCGCCACGCGTTCCGTGCGAAGCGGGATGACCTCAAGACCCGCCGCGTTGGCTGGAACGGTGCCCACCATCATGTCCACGGCGCCTTCGCGCAGAAGCTCTACCAGCTCGTCGTTCTCATCTTCGTAGAGCTCGATGCCCACACGCGGGCGCGTACGGCCAAAGGCCGCAATAGCGTCAGGCATCAGCAGACGCCCGCGCGTCGAGGCAATGCCCACGGCGAGCACGCCTTGCACGTCACCAGCGATATCAGCGAACTCCTGCTCGAGCTCGCGGCGCTCCGCCTGGAAGCGCCGCGCATAGCGCAAGAACTCCTCCCCCGCATAGGTGAGTGTTAGGGGAACGGTGCGATTGACCAGCCTGACTCCCAACTCGCGCTCAACACCCGCTATATGCGCCGACAGCGTCTGCTGAGTCACGTTGAGACGATCGGCTGCGCGAGTGAAGCTACGCTCTTCCGCAAGCGAGACAAAGTAGTCCATGGTGGCAAGGTTCATGCAAACCTCCCTGGTCGGCGTGACCATCTCACAAAACAATCTTGTGATTCATACCAAAAATAACAGTTAGAGTAGGTTGTAACACGATTGTAATATAAGAGCAAGGACATCTAGAAACAAGCGCCAGATTTGATGAGGAGGATGACATGTTCAAGCTTGCAACCACCGCTTGGAACAAGAACAACTCCCCCGCCAAGAAGCAGACTGCGAAGCGCAACCGCAAGGACACCTATCACGTGCTGGGCATCTGCCGTGACGATTCGTATCGCGACCCCGCCACGATGACCTTCGCCCGCATGGGCCTTCTCGCCTCGCGCTGGTAACGTGCACCTACATAAGCGAACGCTGACAGTGGGAAGCCCTTTCCCGTCAACAAAGGCTGGGCCGGCAACAAATCTTGCCGGCCCAGCCTTTGTTGACGGGAAAGGGCTTCCCGCTGTCAGCGTTCGCCTTATTTGGCCAGACGCGGCGCAACGTAGGCGGCCAGCTCGTCCAGTGGCACCTTGACCTGCTCGTGCGAGGCCATGTCGCGCACGGTGGCAACACCAGCAGCCACCTCATCGGCGCCGAGCACCACGCAGATGCGGGCGCCTACCTTATCAGCCTGCTTGAACTGGCTCTTCAGCGAACGACCCTGGTAGTCCTCCTCGGTACGGACGCCCGCCGCGCGCAGCTGCTGCGCCACGGAGAACACCTTGGCGCGCTGGTCAGGCGTGCAAGCAACGTACACACAGGGCTCGGCAGAAGTCTCCAGCGAGATACCCAGCGCCTTCAGCGCAAGGTAGATGCGCTCGAAGCCCACGGCGTAGCCGATGCCTGGCGTCGGACGGCCGCCCTCAAGCTCCATCAGGCCGTCATAGCGGCCGCCACCGCCGATGGCGCCCACGCCCGAGCCGGCCACGTCCACCTCGAAAACCGTGCGGGTGTAGTAGTCAAGGCCACGGACGAGCGTCGGATCCTCGACGTAGGCTACGCCAGCCTCGTCGAGGTAGGCCTTGACCTGCGCGTAGTGTGCTGCGCAGTCATCGCACAGATTATCCTTGGCGAGCGGAGCTGCGGTCATGACCTCACGGCAGTGGTCATTCTTGCAGTCAAAGGCGCGCAGCGGATTGACCTCGGCACGCTCCAGACAGTCCTCGCACATCTCGTCGGCGTGATCGAGAATGAACTGGCGCACGCTCTTGCGGTAGGCAGGACGGCACGCAGCGTCGCCCATGGAGTTGATGCGCAGCATCAGCGCGTCGCGCGAGAAGCCCAGACGCTCGAAGAACTGCATGAGCATGATGATGACCTCGGCGTCCAGCGCAGGGTCGGAGGCACCCAGAACCTCGACACCTACCTGGTGGAACTGGCGCAGACGGCCCTTCTGCGGACGCTCGCCACGGAACATGGCCTCGCCGTACCACACCTTGACCGGCGCGCCACCCTGCGGCACGAAGTTGTTCTCAACCGCAGCGCGCACGACGCCTGCCGTGCCCTCGGGACGCATGGCCATACGCTGACGGGGCTTGAGATGTGCCTCAGAACCGCGCTCCATCACGTCGGGGAGCAGCGCGCCAGAGAAGACGCGGAACATCTCCTTGCGGACCACGTCGGTTGACTCGCCGATGCCATGCACGAAGGTGTCCACCTGCTCGATAGCCGGCGTCTCGATCTGATCGAAGCCGTAGGAACCGTACAGGTCGCGCGCAACATCCAGCATGTGCTGCCACGCGCGCATGTAGCCGCCATACAGATCTTCCGTGCCCTGAACCTTCTGTGCCATGGGTTATCTCCTCACGTGGTACGAACTCGCAACTGCCTAGTATACCGTTGCGAAGCCGCAATTCGCAGCCTTACACAAAACGCGGGGCACCTGGGGCACCCCGCGTCGACATTTGATGTCGTGAAACGTGGTGTCAGGCACCAGATCTCACGCCGCGCGAACCGTTAGGCAATCTTGACGACCCAGCCGAACTTGTCCTCGATCTCGCCAGCCTGGATGCCAGTGAGCGTGGCGCGCAGCTTGGCCAGGACGGGACCGACGTGCTCCATGCCAGCGCCGAAGATGTGCTCGTTGCCCTCGAGGTCAACGACCTTGCCCACAGGGCTGATGACGGCCGCGGTGCCGCACATGCCGCACTCGACGAACTGATCGATCTCGTCGAAGCGCACCTGACGCTGCTCGACGTTCATGCCCAGGTACTCCTCAGCGACCTGCACGAGCGAGCGACGGGTGATGGAGGGCAGGATGGAATCGGTCGCGGACTGCGGAACCACGAGGCCGCCGTCCTCGGTAACGAACAGGAAGTTGGCGCCACCAGACTCCTCCACGTAGGTGTGGGTCTGAGGATCGAGGAACATGTTGTCAGCGAAGCCCTCGGCGTGGGCGAGCACGCTGGGATAGAGGCTCATGGCGTAGTTCAGGCCGGCCTTGATGTTACCGGTGCCGTGCGGGGCAGCGCGGTCGTACTCGGGAACCTTCAGTGCCACAGGCTGGACGCCGCCCTTGTAGTACGGGCCGACCGGGGTCACGAGGATGCGGAACTGGTACTCGGTCGCGGGCTTGACGCCGATGACGTCGCCGGTAGCGATCATGAACGGACGGATGTAGAGCGTAGCGCCCGAGCCAAACGGCGGCACCCAAGCGAGGTTGGCCTTGACGACCTGCTTGACGGCCTCGACGAAACGATCCTCCGGGAAGGCGGGCATGCAGATGCGGCGCGCGGAGTCGGCCATACGGCTGGCGTTCATGTCGGGACGGAAGCAGACGATGTCGCCATCCTTGGTGGTGTAGGCCTTCAGGCCCTCGAAGACCTCCTGGCAGTAGTGGAAGATGCCCGCGCACTCGGACAGCTGCAGGGTGTGGTCAGGCGTGAGGATGTCCTCGCCCCACTCGCCGTCCTTCCAGTTGCAGACGTAGCTGAAGTCGGTCTTGGTATAGGCAAACGTCAGGCTGCCCCAGTCGATGTCCTTCTTCTCGATGGCCATGAGTGCCTCCTTGGCTGAATTGAACGAACTGACGGAAGAAGCTTACTACCACGGCAGCAAGGTGGATGGAATACGCACGAGCGTGAAACACGACTGAGACATGCAGGAAGCATGTTCTATAGGTGGGCTCCCATACGCTAGACTCTTTTCGTCACCGAACGGAGATGGGAGCTCATATGCGCTTGTTCAGAAACGACTATTCGGAGGGCGCGGCGCCAGAGGTGCTCGCAGCCCTTATCGCCACCAACGACGAGCAATGCGTTGGCTACACCGAGGGAGATCCGCACTGTGAGGCAGCGCGCACACTTATCGCCAAGGCCTGCGGCCGTGACGACGTAGCCGTGGAGTTTGCCATTGGCGGCACGAGCACCAACCTCGTCTGCGTCAACGGTATGCTGCATGACTGGGAAGGCGTCATTTGCACGCCCGACGCGCACATCAACGTGCACGAGACTGGCGCCGTTGCTGCCACGGGGCGCTCGGTGCTGCCCACGCGCGATGCGGACGGCTTCCTCTCCCCCGCCGAGGCCGAGCGTGTGTACCGCTATCAGACCGGCACCGGTCGTCACATGACCCGCCCTGCCATGATATACATCTCCAACACCACCGAGCTGGGCGGTGTCTGGTCTCTCGAGCGCTTTGACGCTATCTGCGACTGGGCCGCATCGCACGACCTGAAGGTGTTTGTGGACGGCGCGCGCATGGCCTCTGCGCTGACCTCACCGGCCGCCGAGGGCCTCACGCTCGAGCACCTTGCGGCACGAGCTGATGCCTTCTATCTCGGTGGCACTAAGAACGGCCTGCTCTTTGGCGAGGCGGTTGTTATCGCAGACCCTGGTCTCCGCGAGGCCTTCCCGTACCTCATCAAGGAGCGCGGTGGCCTGATGGCCAAGGGCCGTCTGCTTGGCGTCCAGTTTGAGGCAGCCTTCACGCCCGACGAGACAGGCGAGGCGCCGTACTGGCGTCTGGCACGAAGCGCCAACGAGTGTGCCTTCCGCCTGCGCGAGGGACTCATCGCCCTGGGCTTTGAGGCCTATGGCGAGGCACCTTCCAACCAGCAGTTCTTTGCACTTGAGCCTCAGGTTGCCCAGGCCTTCGTGGATGCGGCCGGCTGCGAGGTCTTCCAGGAGCTGCCTGACGGGCGTCTGCTCACGCGCTTCGTGTGCTCGTGGGCTACCACTGTCGCCGACGTGGACGAGCTTCTGGCGTTTGCGAAGACGCTCTGAGAAGGGTGTACGGAAAGGGGGCTACCCCCAGGGCGCACTAGTGCGCCCTGGGGGTAGCCCCCTTTCCGTACACGGGAACGGACTCCCGGATGTCAACATGCGCTTCCTTTACGCAACCAGCGTGGAGATCTCGATCTGCGCGTTGGCAAGCAGGCCATTGACGTAGTCGGTCCATGCACGCGACGTGCTGGAAGCCTCCTCGGAGTACTTCTGGTATGCCACGTAGTACGCAACCTGGGCCGCCTCGTAAGTCGCACCGTCGGCCGCAATCTCGTAGTTGGCAAGCGCGGTCGCATACGGGCCAGTAGGTGCCGCCCAATCGCCCTTCGCCGCATCCCACTCATCGCCGACGAGGCTGATGATGTAGTTCCCGTACTCGGCAGTCGGCTCAGACGCGTCGGCATCCTCGGCAAGCTCTGCCGGCGCCTCGGGCATGACCGCCGTGCTCGTCGTGCCTACCACCTCAGCGCGAAGCTTCTGCATGGTGGCAGAGCTCCTCAGCACATCGATGACCGACTGCTCGTCCATGCCGTAGCTCTGAGCGATGCTCGCGTAGTCAGAGCTGCCCAGGTTCTGCTCGGCAAACGCAGCCAGGTCCTCGTCAGACACAGTGATGCCACGGCTGGCGGCCTCGTGGTCAATGACGCGGTTGCGCGCCGTTGAGAGCACGGCATCGGCAGAGGGAAGGTAGTAGTTGCCCTCCTCGTTCATAGCCGTCTCAAGCGAGCCATTCGCCATGATGATCTCGCGTGCGGTAATGCCCTCTGTGGTGCCCGCATAGGTCAGGGTCGCCATGGGCAGGTCGAGCTCCGCCTCGGTGATGGCCGTCTTGCCGGCGAAGCTACCCGCAGCTGCGGATGCGCCCGCACCGCCAAGCGCAAACTTGCCGATGAGGAGACCGAGCACCAGCGCGGCACAGGAGATGGCAATCCACACCTTCTGGCTAAGCTGACGTGCAGGGGCCTCAGGCGCGGGGGCAACCACAGGCTCGGGCGCCGGCTCAACTTCGGGCTCGGGCTCGGGCTCGACCTCAGACTCGAAGACCTCTTCGACCACGGCCTCCTCGACAGGCGCCTCGTCCGCTGCCTCTTGCAGCGTCTCCTCGAGCTCTTCGGTGTTCATCTGCTCTTCTGACATAGAAACCTCCGGTTCGTACGGTAAGGAACAGTGGAATTCTACTGCACTAGGCTTTGTACCCAAGGAGTTTCAGCAGTTTGCCACGAATGTACAAGCCACCTGAAAACTCTTCCAAGCCAATGTTGACTGAAAGGAGCATGTTTCTGACAACATCAGCTGGTGGGCGACACAGCGCCCCACCAGCTGATGTTGTCAGAAACATGCCCAGGAATGTCAACATTCGCATTATGGGGTGAGAAATGCAAACAGGCCAGACGCTTTATGCCGTCTGACCTGCGAAGATGCGGTGGAGCCGGATAGCAGACTCGAACTGCTGGCCTACGCATTACGAGTGCGTCGCTCTACCAACTGAGCTAATCCGGCGTTGCGATGCATGATTATCGCACGTGAAGTGGTCTCTCGTCAACCATCAGTCTCCACGTTTTCGCTCTCCACGTTTTCAGCCTCTACGTTCTCAGTCTCTACGCTTTCAGGCTTCATGGCTTCCCAAAGCGTCCAGAACGTCGAGTCCTTGCGTGCGCCTTCAAGCTCTTCGTCAGTCAGATAGGCGTCCCACCAGCCACGCACGATACCATTGTCGTTGCCCAACCAATACGAGACGCCCAGGTTCACGCGGCCCTTCTCGTCGACGAAGAATGTCGGAACAACGCGGTGCGCGTAGTCTCCACGGCCCATCAGCGCGTCAATCCACGCCTGACGCCCAATGATCGAGACCGAGAAGCACTCGTCCTCCGTCACCTGGCCGTCACCGTTGTCGTCCTCTCCGGCATTGACCAGCAGCGTGTCCACGAAGCGCGCGGCAATGGTCTCGTCCATACGCATCACGTCGTCGAACGTATAGACCTCGCCCGTCTTCAGATTGGCATTGACGCACCTCAGCCGCAGGTACTCGCCCGAAAACGAGCCAATGCAGAACGAGTCGGAGAACGAGACGCTGATGAAGTCCTCGTTGTTGTAGGTAACGGCCCAGGTCACGTCACTGGAGAGCAGCGCGTCGGCATCCTCGGGAACACCGAGCGTGGACACCTCGACGGAAGTCTTCACGCGCTCGATGGCATCCTCAGTGGGATGTTCCCAGTACTCATTCACAAACGAGAGCGCCGTGTCGCGCAGGACCTCGTTGATCTCCTCAATATGCTCGCCGTCACCCAGAAGCTGCGGATAGGTCACGTCGAAGTCAACGGCCACATGCATGCCGTAGTCAGCGGAGCTCTTGATGCCGCTCTCGGCATCGCGCCCCTCGCGCACACGGTACGACACGGCATCATTCCAGCCGTTGTGCAGCTCTCCGTCGTCATCAGACGTCACCGGCTCCACAGGCTCACCGGTCACAGGATCAGGTGTCACAGGATCAGGTGTCACAAAGTTCCAGTTCCACGTAGGTGTCACCGTATGCTCTGAAGGGTCGTAGTTCTCCCACAGCTCAACGGGATCGGGAACGACGCTCAGTGGATAGCTGCTCGGCGGGTCCATCGTCGTGTCGCCACCAACCCTGACGGTTCCCATATCGGAGGGCAAGCCAGTCTCGGATGCAATCAGCGCGAACACGACACCGATGATAACGGCGGCGGTGACAAAGATGGCAGCTGAGGCGGCGACGGCAACACTGGCTATGCTTTTACCGCTCGTGAACTTATCGAACAACTTACCCATGGCATCTCCTTGCACAAGCCCCTAGATGGCAAGCGTCGAAATCTCGATTGACGCGTTGCCGAGCAGCCCATTGACATAGTCAGTCCACTGCGCAGAGTAGTCAGAAAGCGCGGCGATATGTCGCTGGTACGCCACGTAGTATGCCTGCCGGGCAGCCTCGTACGTAGCTCCCGACGAAGTGATCTCGTAGTCGGCGAGAGCGCTCGCAAACGGGCCGTCATACGACACCCACGTTCCGGCGTCGCCATCCCACTCGTCACCGGCCAGGCCGATGACGTAGGAGGCGTACTCCTGCGTCATGGTGACTTCCTCGCCCTCACCCGGCTCTGCGGGAGCCGCAGGGGCCTCGCCCACCTCGGCTTGCAACGCCTGGTCCCTCAGCTGGGACATGAGGGTCGCCTCGCGCAGCAGCACAGCCGCCGCGTCGGACTCCATGCCGTATGCCGTCGCGATGGTCCCTAGGTCCGTCGTCCCAAAGGTGGCCAACGCATAGGCATCTACCTCGGCATCCTCTGCCGTGATGCCCAGGCGCTGCGCCTCTGCCGAAATCACCTGGCTGCGGGCAACGGCAAGCACGCTGTCTGCCGAGGGCACCCGATATGACCCGTCAGCATTCTGTGCGGCGGAAAGTGAGCCATTCTCAAGGATGGCGTCGCGGTATGTGACCTCATGGCGCTTGCCATCCACCACATACGTTGCCACCACGTCGTCGAGCTCTGACTCACGAAGCGACACTGTCCCTGACGACAGAATCCCCCCATGACCGCCACCCAGGCGACTCAGCACCGTGCAGCCGAAGGCAGAGCCCACAAGCAGGGCGGCCACCATCAGCGCAATCACCGTGGGGAGACCTATGCCGCGGCGCGCCGGCACCGCATCTCCGTACATAGGTCCACTTGTCGCAGGGCGCTCACTAGCCATCGCTTAGGCACCCTTGATGTTGGCGACGATCTCTGCGGACATGATGCGCACGTAGCCACGGCCGTTGTCGGCATCAAAGCCGATGCGGGTGAGCAGGGCATCGCGCGTTGTCTCCGAGATGGATCCCTTGCCAAACTCGGAAAGGGCAACCAGCATGTCGCGATACTCGGGGTCACCGTGGTAGCACTGAATGGCCTCGTCAACGATGCCCCACACCTTGTCGGAGCGCTCAGGCGAGCTGGCGCCCAAGCGAATGAGGAACCGGAAGGCCGCTAGACGCACGATCGCAGAGTCCTCGTCGAACAGGGACGCCTCAGCGCCGTCGAAGGCTTCCTCAACCATGCCGGCATCAACCAACGCGAGCTCAGAGAGGGTGGAGAGCACCTCCCAGCGCGTCTGCGCCTCAGGACGATACAGCGCGTCAATCAGCTCGTCAACGTAGGGACGCACCAGGTTGACGTCCTGCGCCGCAACAAGCGCGATGGTGTGTGAAGCCTCCTGCCTACGCCTGCGGTTTGCGCCAGAAAGCGCCTCAACCAGCGCCGCCATGACTTCCGGGGTAACTGAGGAGGCCTGGTTCTCTGCGTCTGGGCTTATGGGAGAAGCAACGTTGTCTGCTGCCATGAAAACCTCTTCCGACGAAGTGTTTCGCCGCGACGTGCGCACGGCGTAATCTTGTATTGTACTCGCTACTCGCGGAAACCGTCCACCATCGCTGTGCCGCTGCGAGGGTCTTGGTGGATGTCAATGAGCCCCAGTTTGCTTGCCTCGCGCAGAAGCGCCGTAAACGAGCGATACCCGTAAGTGGTCTCGGAGAATTGAGGACGCTTGCGCTTCATGGTGTCCTTGAGGCGCGAAGCGAGCACCGGGCCGTCATCGTCGCGCTGCACCGCCACGAGCGACTCAAAGAGCAGCTGATAGCACTCGTGCTTCTCCTTGGGCACCACGTTCTCAAAGCTGGGGATGCCACTGCTGTTGACGATGTCCTCGTAGAAGAGGAACTCGTCGCAGTTCTCAGCCAGAAGCGAGCTCGTCGCCTCATGCATGCCCACGCCGATGACCGTCTTGCCAAACTCCTTGAGCTTTGCCACCAGCGGCGAGAAGTCAGAGTCGCCGGAAAGGATGGCGAAGGTGTCGATGTGGTCGCGCGTAAAGCACATCTCGACCGCATCAACCGCCAAACGGATGTCGGCCGAGTTCTTGCCGGTATAGGCGCGGTCGGGAATCTCGATAAGCTCGACGCCCAGCTCATGCAGGGGTGTGATGGCATCCGAGAAGCGCTGCCAGTCGCAGTAGGCGCGCTTGGAGACGATGCGGCCCTTGTCCACCAGACGTTCGAGAATGCACTTCATGTCGGGCATGGGCCCGACTTCCTGATGGCCGTTACGCTTGCGACGACCTGTTCCCAGCGCAAGGTTCTCGTAGTCGATGAGAACCGCCATAGAGCTCTGTGAAACCTGCTCCATAAACCTCTTGATTCCTTTCTTGCCGACAGCTCGAAGCCGATCTCGAGCTGCCCCTTTCGTTCAATTAGTGGTGGTGATGGTGGTGGTGCTCGTGCGAGTCCTCTGCAGCCGGGGGAAGAACCGACCAGTCGAGGCCCGCAGAAGCTGCCGCGGCCTCGTCCTCGTAGAGAAGCGCGATGGCCTGCGTACCCATGCGCGCGCCACCCACCTGCGCCAGCGTGTCATATAGCATGTACCCCGTTTCGGCACCGGGTAGCGTCACCTCAAGCTCCTCTGCCTCGGCAAGGGCCAAGCCGAGGTCCTTGCGCAGGTGCTCAACCAGGAAGCCTGGGCGATAGTCGCCCTCAGCAGCACGCGGGGCAAGCCGCTGCAGCGCCACGGAACCACCCATGCCACCAGAGAGCATCTCGAGCATGCGCCCCTCGTCGATCCCGCCTTGGCGGGCGAGCGCAAGCGCGTCGGCCCAGCCAATCATGCATGAGGCAAGCGACACCTGATTGCAGAGCTTGGCAAGCTGTCCTGCTCCAGCACGGTCGAAGTAGAAGATCTTGCTCGAGAAGCTCTCGAGCACCGGCAGCACGGGTGCCGCCGTACGCTCGTCCGCGCCCACGATGAGGGTGAGGGTGTCCGCAACGGCGCCCTCCTCGCCGCCCGTAACTGGGCAGTCGAAGGCGTGCTTGTCCATGACCTCGGCAGCGTCATGCAGCTCACGGGCCAACTGAGGCGAGCTCGTGGTGAGGTCAATGAGGTAGGAGCCCTTGGGAGCGGCCTCGAGGATGCCATCGGCACCCAGATAGACATCCTCTACGTCAGTGGGATACCCCACCATGGTGAACACCACGTCGGCATGCTTTGCCGCTTCAGCCGGCGTGTCTGCCCACTGCGCACCACGCGCGAGCAGTGCCTCGGCCTTTGCTCGCGTCCGGTTGTACACCGTCACCTTGAAGCCTGCGTCCAGAATGTGGCCCGCAATCGGCGCTCCCATAATACCGGTGCCAATAAACGCGACGTTTCTGACCTTGAATACGCTCATCTTGGCCCTCCTCTCAGTTGTTTACCCCATTCAACCACAACGGCCACAAGGGAGTAGCCCCCTCATGGCATTATGCCCGTAGATTCAACGGGCTCATCATGCCACGAAGGGGCTCCCTTACGATCGTGCCTGTTTTCTAACGTTCGATGGAACGCACTTTGCGCGCGATACGGTCTGTAAGCGACATCTTCTCTCGCCGGTCGCCGCCCCAGAACGTGAAGCCCACCATACCCGGGCCCACATGCGTTCCCAAGATGGGAGAGATGGAGCTCCTGATGATGGTCACGCCCGCGAGACCCTTCTCCTTACGCACCTGCGCCTCAAGCCAATCGGCGTCCTTCTCAGCGTCAGACGAAACGATGGCCAGCGGCAGCGAGGTGTCGTTGCAGTAGTTCTCACGGAAGCTCTGCAGGATTGCACGCAGGGCCTTGCGACGCCCACGGTGCAAACCACACAGCGAGAGGGAACCGTTGGTCTCGTAGGTGAGCTCCGGCTTGATGTCCAGCTTGGTACCCACCTGCGCGGCCGCGGGAGGAATGCGTCCGCCAGCGGCCAATGCGTCAAAGCCGTCCAGGATGAAGTAGCCATGCACAAAGTAGCGCGCGTGGCATGCCCATTCGTAGACTTCCTTCGCGGAGAGGCCTAGCCCTGCCTGGCGCATGCACTCAAGGGCCAGCAGCTCCACCGACGCCGAGTCGCAGCACGGGTCAAGCACGTACAGCTCGAAGTCGGGATACTTCTCCCGCACCATCTCGGCAGCCTGCTCGGCATTGAAGATGGTTGAAGAGAGGCCCGCGGAGAGCGCCAGATAGAGTACAGGCGTGCCCTCCTGTGCCGCACGCTCGAAGACCTCAAGGTAGCGCCCCGGCGTGATGGCCGTGGTGGTGTAGCGCAAGTTTGGATTCTGTCGAAACGCCTCGTAGAACTCGTGCGGCGTCTGCGACTCCCAGAGGTCGTCGAGACGCTCGCCCTCGGGCGTCACGTACGAGATGGGGATGTACTCGAGGCCCAGGCGCTTGAGCACCGCCGGGGCGAAGTCAGAACTTGAGTCAACGATGACTCGACACGAGCGCCGCTGGTGGAACTGTCCCGCCGCGCGCTCAATCTCCTCGTCGGTGTTGGGTGACGTAAGCGGCGTGTCCGCCGAAGCCGAAGCTTCGACGGACACGTACTCATCACCTTTGCCGATATGATCGTTAGGCAATGCCGTCCTCACTCTCGATCTTGGGCTTGATGATGCCATAGCCGCCGTTGCGGCGACGATAGATGACGTTGATGAGACCAGTGGTGGCGTTCTCGAACACATAGAAGCCGTGACCGATGAGATCGGTCTGGATGAGGGCCTCTTCCTCAGTCATCGGGGTAAGGTCGATGTACTTCTCGCGGACAAGCTGCTCGTCCTCAGGAACTTCCTCAATGAGGTCTGCCAGATCGGAGACGGACATCTCGGTGACCGGACGCGGAGCACGGGTGCGGCGGTCGAGCACCTTGGTCTTGTACTTACGAATCTGGCGTGAGACCTTGTCGCCAGCCTCGTCAATGGCGGCGTCCAGGTCCTCTGCGGAGGACGTCACGCGAACGACGCGATCGCGCACGTATACCGTGACCTCGCAGGTCCTACGGTCTGGGTTGGAGGGATTCTTGTCGACGCGCAGCACCACGTCAGCCGACATGGGCTGAATGTCAAATACTTTGAGGGCACCGCCGATCTTCTCCTCCACACGCGCACGCATGGCGTCGGTCACGCTTAACTTGCGTCCCGAAATCTTGATGTCGGCCATCCTTGCCTCCTCACTCGTGGTGGATACAAATGCAGGCCACCTGTGTGCCTGCGTTGTCTTCTTTATACCCTCTCGAGCGGTTCAAAAATGCGACTATCCGACAGGCGTTCGGCGGAAGGAGTTTATAGGCAGGCGGTCCTGCGCGTCGCGCTATTCGCCGTCGGTGTAGTACTCGGTGTAGTCTTCGGTGCCTTCGTCCGTCGACACCTCATTGGAGCCGTCATCGTAGGTCTCGTAGGACTCGTCGGTATAGGCGTAATCGTCAGAGTACGACGCGTTAGCCGCTGCCTCCTCCGCAGCCGCCGCAGCTTCTTCAGCGGCGACGCGGGCATTGTACTCGTCCACCATGCTCTGGGTGATGACCACGGCGTTTGAGCCAGCATTCGTGCCGTCCTGCACCTCTCCCCACTCGTCCAGCGGCGGTGCATCCTTGCGGATAGGCACATCGGCGATGACGTCTGCCTCGGTGAGCGCGGGCATGCCAGCAATCCAGACAGAGCGGATGATGTCCATCGAACCGCCATCGGATACCGCGGCGATAGCCTCCTTGAGAGCAAGCTGTAGCTGGGACTTATCGGTTGGTGCCGCGATGCCCACGGTAGTCGGCGCAGTAAGCAGTCCAGCAAAACTGGCCCCATCATAGGCAGCCGCAAGATACGCACCGGGGTACGCATCGCAGAGCACGTAGTCCACCTCGCCAGCCACGAGAGCTTCGAAGGACTCATTGAGGTTGGCATAGGGGCGCTGTTCCATCTCGAGGGTCGTACGGTTAAGTGCGCCCTGAGAGACGGAGCCATCCTGAAGAGCCACCGTCTTACCCTGCAGCTCATCGATCGTGGCAACGTGCGCGGCCTCCTTGGAGAAGAACGCGATACCCGTCTCGTAGTAGCCACCCACGATCGTCGCGGTCTTCACGCGCGAAGGGGCGGCATCAAACACCACGTCGCAGACACCAGTTGCCAGCGGATTGTCAACCTCGTCAACCTCAACGAAACGGACCGCCAGGCCCAGCTTGTCGGCCACGGCAGAGGCAAAGTCGATGTCGATGCCATAGAGGCCTGCGCCAGAGCCCGTCACGATGAACGGTGCGGAGACCTGCTTGGTTTGAAGGCCCACCGTCAAAAGGCCAGCCTGGACAAGGTCCTCGGCCGTGAGCGTGGAAGCCTGCTCGTGTGCCTTGGCGGCACGCGCCTCATCCACCGACGCGTTGACGCCGAATGCGGCAAACGGATTGGGCAGGGAGGAGAGGTCGGGGAGGTCGAACGGCAGATCGGGGAATGCCGGAAGCTCAGGGAGGTCGAACGGGAGGTCCGGCAGCTCAGGCAACGCAAAGAGCGACTGAGGCGCATGCGGCGCGGCGAGGGCAGCCTTGGAGGCAAGGCCCGAGCACCCAGAGAGCACGAGCGCGCATGACAGCGCGATCGCCACTGCAAGGCTCCTTCTATGCGTTGTCTCTTGCCACGAACCCTTGGCCATGTCAATCCCTCCGTGCGCCGGCCCATTGGAGCCGTCTCTCTCTTGCGCGTCTCTGCCCCAGCTGACCTGGTCTTTGACCCCACACTCGCGCACTGGGACGTTTGCTCGGGCGCCGCGACGCCTTCACTACTGGCCCTCTCGTCCGCGAGGCCCCATGCCTCTCATCTTACGGACGGTACGACTTACTTCTAGGACGAGCCATGATCGCCGGAGCGCGTACGCCCCATAGCTTACGTGGATCCCTTTGGCCTCGTCTGCCTTGGACTTGGACGCTGGGCGCCCGCAACCACAGACCTGGGTAGAGACTAAACCAGTATAGCTTTGCATGGAGTGCGTCCAGTGACGATATGGCCAGCAAGCTGCACAAATCGCATCAAACCAAAAGACCTTCACGTCGCGCTTGGACAGAGGGGCCTGATGATCTGGGATGGCTTTGCGGTGAGCACGGCGGGGGTGGAACGCCATTGCGTTTGGTACCACTCCGCGGGGGCTCGCTGGAACCTCATTCCACTTGGTACCACTCCGCGGGGGCTCGCTGGAACCTCATTCCGCTTCGTACCACCGTTTCGGCCCTCAACCCGTGGTACCAAACCGAATAGGGTTTCAGCGAGGTTCCCAGCCGTGGTACCAAACGCAATGGCGTTCCAGTCCCCGCCCCGGCCGCGGTACCAAACGGAATGGCGTTCCATTGTCCAGCGGGACTAGCAGACGCGCGCGAGGGAGCAGGCGGTAACTGACGCGGCGCCATGCGCAAGGAGCGCCTCCGCGCAGGCGCGTATGGAGGATCCCGTCGTGATGACGTCATCGGCCAAAAGCACGTTAAGGCCGTGCACGTCGGCCAACACCTCGATGGTTCCTTCGAGGTTGCTTGCCCGCTCCTGCCTGCCCAGCGCACGCTGGTCCTTTGCCTTGTGGCGAGCGAGCACGTCGAGCACCGGTAGCTGGAGAAACGCGCCGAGCGCCTGCGATACCAGCTCCATGTGGTCAAAGCCGCGCCGCGCGTAGGCCTCAGCCGTTGCCGGGACAAAGCAGATGGCGTCTGTGCGCAGCTCGTCAAAGCGCGGGCGTCCGTCGGGAGCATCCCAGCTGCGCGCCTCGTCCAGAGAGGTCGCCATGATGGCAGCCACAATGGGGGCCAGACGCAGCTCGTGCCCGTCCTTCAACGTCGAGACCAGCGCGGCGCCCACCCCGCTGAAGGGCAAAGCGCAGATGGTGGAGCGGACTGGCCACGACGTGAGCGGAGTCTCCTCATCAAGGGTGGGCGCCTCGCCGTCATGGTCGCGGGACCGATCGCACTCCGTGCAGGTCAGCCAGCCATGGGGAGCCCCGCAGACCGGACACGCGGAGCGCTGCTCAATCCACGGAAGCGACGCGCGGCACCTCTCGCAGAGGAGTTCGCCAGGAAGGTTGCATCCTACACAGCGGGTGGGCCACAGAAGCTCTTCGAGCGCCTCGCGGGCACGAGCGGGCGCGCCGCCGTCGGCCACGAGCTACCGCCGCCTTAGCAGCGTGCAAGCGTTCTCCCACAACGCTCGGTAGGTCTCATCAGGCGTGGAGATGCCGGCCTCGTCGCGGGTTGCCGCCACGCAGGCTGCGGAATAGGCAACCATTGCCGGCTGGCACTCCTGACCGCGCAGGGGCACGGGAGCCATGTAGGGGCTGTCGGTCTCAGAGAGGAGCAGGTGGGCCGGGCAGACGACGGCGGCAGCTCGGATGTCCTCCGAACGCGCAAACGTGACGGCCCCGCCGAAGGCCGCGTGGCAACCGAGCTTCGTGAACGGCTCGAGCACCTCGGGACCTGAGGTGTAGCAGTGCAGGTCGCACCCCTCGGCAGGCACACCTTCGCGCGTCAGCACCTCCAGCGCCAGATCATGGCCGGTGGTGTGAACGCCGTCCTCCTCGTCGCGCAGGTGCAACTCGACGGGAAGGCCTAGTTCGTGAGCCAGGCGCAGCTGCTCGACGAAGGCGTCCGCCTGCACCTCGGGGCCCAGCTTGCTGTACGGGCCAAAGTCCAGGCCAAACTCGCCGACGCCCACACACCGCGGGCTTTGCAGAAGCGTTTGGAGCGCCTCGTGGGACGCCTCGCCAAAGGCCGCGTCAGAGCGCTCGGACACACCCCTGCCCAGGAAGGCCTCGGCCCCGTAGGGATGCGCGCCGGCAACGATGCGCACGTTGTCGAGCAGCTCCGGGGCATCCTCATAGCCGCTCACCACGGGTGGAACGACACCGCGCGCTGCCGCAGCGTCAAGCAGCTCCGCAGCTTGCACGATCACACGGTCAAGCCAGGCGAGCGTCGCAGGCGCGTCGTGCGCATCACCGACCGGATCAAGCGGCACGACTAGAAGCCGCACGCCCACCAGCGCGGCACGCGCCAGCGCCACGGCCGGGTCATTCTTGCGAAAGTGCGTCAGGTGGCCGTGACTATCCGCCAACGGAGCCAAGGCCTGCGGAAGCTCAATGGGGCGACCCTTCTTGTCATGGAAGAGGTACCCGTCATCGCCGAGGAGCTCTACCAGCGCCTCATTGACATTCCACGTCACGATGACACCTCCTCGAGGGCGCGCGCCAGAGCGACGAAGTCCCCCACAGACAGGGTCTCGGCGCGACAGGTTGGTTGAATGCCCGCGAGGCCAAAGGCCGCATCGAGCGCGTCCTTGGCAAAGCCTGACGCCGCCATGGAGTTGCGAATGGTCTTTCGGCGCTGCGCGAAGGCCGCGTCGATGACCTGTGCTGTGGTGTCTGGCGCACCTTCCACGGGATCGCGGTCGATGCGAACCACCGCGGAATCGACATGTGGAGGCGGCATAAAGTTGCCCGGGCCCACTTCGAAGCGGCCTGTCACCTTGCCGTACAGGCCCAACTTGGCGGTATACGCGCCGTAGGTCTTGCTGCCTGGCTGGGCCGCGATGCGGTCTGCCACCTCTGCCTGCACCATGACCACTGCGCGACGCACGCTCGGTACCTGCTGAAACACGCCCAGTATGAGGGTGGCAGCCACCTGGTAGGGCAGGTTTGAGACAAATGCGGTGGGCTCGCAGGTAAGCCCGTTGGGGATGACCTTGAGCGCGTCGCCCATCACGATCTCAAAGCGGCCGCTGGGAACGCAGGTCTCCCCCAGCACGGGTTCGAGTTCTCGGTCCGCCTCCACAGCGAGCACCTTGCCCGCCGCGTCGAGCAGCGCCACCGAGAGGGTACCAATGCCTGGACCAACCTCAAGAACCACGTCTTCAGGGGAGAGATCCGCGAGGCGGATGATCTTGCCGATGACGTCGTCATTCACGAGGAAGTTCTGGCCCAGCCGATGCTTAGTGGCCAGGCCAAAGCGCTCCAATGTCGCGCGGGTCTCACGCGCATTCGCAAGATACGAGTACACAGTTGCCCCCTCACACCCGTACGATGGGGACAGGCACCGTAGTCCGGAAATCCGAACTACGGTGCCTGTCCCGTTTGTATGGGTTACTACTTCTTGGCAGGCTGCAGGCGCGGGAAGAGCGCGTCGCCCTTGGTGACGGGCACGCCGCCCTTCAGGCCACCCCACGCGCAGGCCGCGCGCAGGTCGTCCGTGTCAGCCTCGTCCTCAAGCGACATGCGGCGCAGCACCTCGGCGGACGTCGTGGGCATGAACGGCTCGAGCAGGTGCGCGCTGATGCGGATAGCCTCGAGCAGGTTGGCCATGACCTGGGCAAGCTCGTCAGCGCGAGCGGGATCCTTGGCGATGGCCCACGGCGCGCTGTCCTCGATGTAGTGGTTGGCGGCATGGACGAGCTCCATGACCTCGTCCTTGGCCACGCCGTAGCCAATGCGGTCCATGGCGGCGCAGTAGCGGTCGGCGATGCCCTCGGCAACGCTGCGCAGCGGGTTGTCCACATCTGCCCAGCCCTCAGCCAGCTCGGGCGTCTTACCATCAAAGTACTTGGCGCTCATGTTGAGGGTACGGCTTACCAGGTTGCCCCAGCTGTTGGCCAGGTCAGCGTTGTAGACCTGCTCCATACGGCCAAAGCTGATGCCGCCATCCTCACCCGGCACGCAGTCGGTCATGAAGTAGTAGCGGTAGCCTTCAACGCCCAGCAGGTCAATGACGTCCTGCGGTGCGATGGCGTTGCCGAGCGACTTGGACATCTTGCGGGTCTGGCCAGTGTCGTCATCGCGCACCATCAGGAAGCCATGCGCAAAGACGTGCTCGGGGATGGCCTCGTTGACGGCCATGAGCATGGCGGGCCAAATGACGCAGTGGAAGCGGATGATGTCCTTGCCCACCACATGGAACTGCGCGGGCCAACGACGGGCGTACTCGTCCGCCATGTCAGGGTTGCCGAAGCCCACTGCCGTGGCATAGTTGAGCAGGGCGTCAAACCACACGTAGGTGACGTGCTTCTCGTCGAACGGCACCGGGATGCCCCAGTCAAAGCTCGTGCGGGAAACCGAGATATCCTTGAGGCCACCCTCGACGAAGGTGCGGACCTCGTTCATGCGGAAGTCAGGCATGACGAAGTCAGGATGCTCCGCATAGAGAGCAAGCAGCTTGTCCTGGAAGGCGGACAGCTTGAAGAACCAGGACTCCTCCTGGACGCGTTCCAGAGGACGGCCGCAGTCCGGGCAGAGGTGCTGGCCCTCGGTGTGGCGCTCCTCGTCGGCCTTCTGCACCTGGGTCTCGGTGAAATAGGTCTCCTCGGGGACGCAGTACCAGCCGTCGTAGCTGCCCTTATAGATGTAGCCAGCCTCCTTCATGCGATCCCACAGGTGCTGGACGGCCTTGATCTGGCGCTCCTCCGTGGTGCGAATGAAGTCGTCGTTGGAGATCTCCAGCGTGTGCCAAATCTCGTGGAAGGCAGGAGCCAGAGAGTCGCACCACTCCTGAGGAGTCATGTTGTGCTCCTCGGCGGCGCGCTGAACCTTCTCGCCGTGCTCGTCAAGGCCGGTGAGGAACTTTACGTCGAAGCCCATGGCGCGCTTATAGCGAGCCATGACGTCGCACAGGATGGTGCAGTACGCGGTTCCCAGATGGGGCGCGGCGTTCACGTAATAGATGGGGGTGGTGATGTAGAAGCTGGGCTTGTCAGCCATGGGACTCCTCCTGATGACGAAGGTTGTTGCAACTTTTCTAGTGTATCACCTCTTGGGCTGCCGCGAAGCGCTGACGTCGGGACCAGAGGTCGGACCTTCTGGTTCCTTGGCACCCAAGTCGGGACTACAAGGTCGGACCTTTTGGCCCCCTCATCGGTTGGCTATCAAGTCGTAGACCTCGGCGCGAGGAACCCCATAGGCCTTTGCGAGACGTTTCGCCAGCGCACTTGCGCGCTCACCAGCCGCCAGACCCTCGGCAATGGCCTCGTCAAGCGACGGTTGCTGGCCCTCCTCTTGCGAGGGGCTCTCCTCCCCTGCCACGGGGCCCTCGATGACCACCACGCACTCGCCCTTGACCTCGTCACGCGCAGCAATCTCCTCGGCGACCTGTGGCGCAAGTCCGCGCACGCACTCCTCATGCAGCTTGGTGAGCTCGCGCACGAGCGCTACGCGCCGCAGCGGAAACACCTCCGCGATGACGGCAAGGGTGGCGGCAACACGGCGCGGAGACTCGTAGAGCACAAGCGCGCCAGGCACCGCAGCAAGCTGGCGCAGACGCTCCGCCATGGGGCCCTTCTTGCGCGGCAGGAACCCCTCAAAGAAGAAATGCTCCATGGGAAGGCCAGAAGCCACCAAGGCGCACGTCACCGCAGACGGCCCAGGGATGACCTCAACGCGCTCGCCCGCCTCAAGCGCCGCATCGACCAGCCGCTGGCCGGGATCTGACACACCAGGCATGCCTGCATCAGAGACAAACGCCACGCGCTCCCCTGATGCAAGACGGTCGAGCACCTGCGGGATGCGTTCAGCCAAGACGTTCTCGTCGGCACGCTGGAGCGGCACGTGGATGCCAAAGTGGGCAAGAAGCTTCGAGGTAACGCGCGTGTCCTCACAGAGCAAAAGATCGGCCTCGGTCAACGTCTGAACAACGCGCGGTGAGGCGTCAGAAAGGTTGCCTATGGGCGTGCCCACCATGTACAGGGTGCCGCAAGCGGCAGCAGCAGAACTCATTAGTCAAGCATCCTACGTTCAAAGGTGGCGAGCGAGACGCGGGCATCCCAGCCCGAGAGCCGTCCGCTTGTCTTCCACGTCTCAAAGAACCAGGCGGAGCAGTTTCTGAACACGGCAAGCTGCTCTGAGATGAAGACGCGCTCGAGCGCGATACGTCCCTCGGGTGTCATGAGCGAGTCAGCATACGGCAGCGAGCCAGACCATGAGCCCACCATGGTAGGCAGACCACTCTTTTTTGCCTCTGTAAGCCGTTTGCGAGCATCGTCGGCCAGGCGGCGCACTCCCGCAGGACCCGAAGCAGAGTGGCGGGCATCAGCAAGATTGCGCATGCTGCAATCAAGCCAGACGTTCTCGTAGCGACTCTGCGCCATGAAGTGACGCCAGGCACCCGGAACCCCCGCGTCGGGCAGAATGACCACAGGGTCTTCCCCGGAAACACGACGAATGATCTGATACGCGTCGCGATAGTAGTTGCGCAGCACCGGAAGCTGGATGCCGTCAGTCACCTGCAGCCAATGGCGACGCTGCACCTGAGGCTGAGCAAGCACTTCCATGCCAAAGAATCCGTCACGCGAGGCGTAGCGTCGTGCGAGCGCACCGACAACCTCGAGCAGCGCGTCCTTGTACTCCCTGAAGTCGAGGCTGCCGTCGATAGCGATGTTGGCAAAGTCTCGGTGTCCAGGCGAGGCGTCAAGCATGAGGACGACCTTGAGGCCAACCTCCTCAGCCCAATCAAACGCCTTGTCAACGCAGTCGATGCAGCTAACGCGCGGACCGCACTCTGGGCCCTTTGAGCCGTAGGCATACCACGGGACCGGCAGCCTCACCGCATTGAAACCGCGCGATGCGATGCGGGTGAAGTCTGCCGCCTCAAAGAACTCCGAACGGTGCTTGCGCACGAGCGCGCGATAGCGCTTCCGTCCCAGCGAGGCGATGAGCGAAGACTCGTCAAGCGCGCCGGAGTCGGCGAAGAGCTCGGGCGTGACCCATGGCTCCAGCGTCAACCAGCCTGTGAGGTTGACACCGTGCAGCGTCCGCTCAGCCATGCGCGCCCCCTTCCGATCGAGCCTTCTAGTTTGAGTATAGACCCTCACCGGACAACAAATGGGGGCAAGGAGCGATGTTATGACGAGCTAACACATCCGCTCGCTGGCGCCACTCTAGCAGCTAACCAGCGAGGAGAGCGTAGCACTCGTAGGGCCGCAGAGTACCTGCTGGGCCAGGCTCGGCATAGTTCTCCGCAACACGCCTCGCTCCCTCATAGCCCTCCGGCACGTCAAACGCCACCTCGTGATCGCAGAAGTTGCAAGCCACCAGCATGCGCTGGTCACCCAGCTCGCGCTCGTACACGAAGAGCTCCTCGCTGTCGGGCAGAAGCAGCCTAAACGTGCCGTGCACCACGAGGTCGCTCTCATGCCGCAGAGCAATAAGGCGCTGGTAGTGGGCAAAGACCGACGTGGGGTCATCCACCTGAGCGGCGGCGTTGATCTGGGCGGTATTGGGGTTGACCGGCAGCCACGGATGGCCCGTGGTGAAGCCGCCGAGCGGCGTTGCGTCCCACTGCATGGGGGTACGCGCGTTGTCGCGGCAGATCTCCCGCATGGCAGCCATGGCCTCCTCGTGGCTGCAGCCGCAGTCCTGGGTGAGCATGCGGTAGGCGTCGTGCGCCTCGAGATCGTCAATCAGGCTCATGTCCTCAAAGGGATAGTTGGTCATGCCCAGCTCTTCGCCCTGATAGATGTAAGGGGTCCCCTTCATCAGGTGCAGACACGTGGCCAGCATCTTTGCGGAGAGCTCGCGCCACTCGGGCGCGTCGTTTGCCCAACGGCTGACGGCGCGCGGCTGGTCGTGGTTGTCCCAGTAGAGGCTGTTCCACGCAACGCCCTCAAGACCCGTCTCCCAACGCTCGAACACGCGCTTGAGGTCAACCAAACGCGGCTTGTCCGTCACCCACTTGCCGCGCTCCGGGCTGCCCGTCAGGCCCACGTGCTCAAACTGGAACACCATGGAGAGCTCGCTGCCGTCGAGGTTAGCGTACTTGCGTGCGGTCTCAACCGTCGCCCCGCCGACCTCGCCCACAGTCATGGTGTCATAGCGCGAAAGCACGCGCTGGCGCATTTCCTGAAGCCAGGGATGCACGCGCTCGTCCTGAATGAGCGGGTACAGCGGGGAATAGCCCGTGGGACCAGGCTCTCCGTTAGGGAAGGTCGTGTCCTTGGCAATCATGCCGATGACGTCCATACGGAAGCCGTCAATGCCCTTGGCTAGCCAGAAGTCCATGAGGTCGTAGACCTCGTCGCGCACGCGCGGGTTCTCCCAGTTGAGATCGGGCTGCTTGACCGAGAAGCAGTGCAGGTAATACTGCTTGGTCTGCTCGTCCCACTGCCAGATGCTGCCACCAAAGATGCCGCCCATGTTCGACGGTTCGTGGCCATCAACGGGATCACGCCAGTAATAGTAATCGCGATAGGGGTTGTCGCGGCTACTGCGGCTCTCCTTGAACCACCAGTGCTCGTCAGACGTGTGGTTAGCCACGAGGTCCATCACGATCTTGATACCGAGGCCGTGGGCCGTCTCAAGCATCGCGTCGAAGTCCTCCATCGTGCCAAACACCGGGGCGATGGCGCGATAGTCGCTGATGTCATAGCCGTTGTCATCCATAGGACTCTCGTAGACGGGACTCAGCCAAATGACATCAATGCCCAGCTTGGCGAGGTACGGAAGCCGGCTCGTAATGCCCTTGAGGTCGCCGACGCCGTCACCGTTGCTGTCTTGGAAGCTCTTGGGATAAATCTGGTACACCACCGCGCGCTGCCACCACTGCTCTGCCATGAGGGGCTCCTCTCATCTACCGTCATGCAGGACAAATTGATGGTATCACGTACCCAAACAAGTGCATACGAGCTCGTAATCGAGTGCGATTGTCTGGTCAACGTCAGCACGCCGTACGTGACGAGTTGGCTAGACAACCATCCACCTATTACCTGTGGAACAGGTTCCACACGCCACGCGCTTAAGGATTACATTTGTTATGTCATCAAGTGCATTAGGGAGAGGAACCGCAATGCAGCGCATGTACCCGCACCTTTCGAGCCCCATCACCATTAGGCGCACCACCTTCCGCAACCGCATGTTCTCGGCGCCCATGGGCGGCACCGACATTGCCAACGACGGCTGCATCGGCCCCAAGTCCACCGCGTTCTATGAGCTACGCGGCAAGGGCGGTGCCGCGGCGGTCACCGTATCCGAGCTGATGGTGCATCCCGCAACGGACGGCAGCCATGCCTACCACTTGGACGAGAGCATCCTCAACTCGCTTGCCTGCGCAACCTACACCGCCGACGCCATCCGTCGTCATGGTGCCATCCCGTCGCTCGAGCTCTCGCACTCCGGCCAGTTTGCCGGCACCTATATGACCGACAAGTCCAAGCAGCACGGACTTGCGCAGTGGGGGCCATGCGACGGCACCCGCGCAGACGGCGTGCCCGTGCGTGCCCTGACTCACGAGATGATCGACGAGATCGTCGCCGCCTATGGCCACGTTGCTGGTCTTGCCAAGCGCGCTGGCTTTGAGATGCTCATGATTCACGGCGGGCATGGCTGGCTCATCAACCAGTTCCTCTCGCCGCTCTTCAACCACCGTACCGACGAGTACGGCGGCAGCCTGGAGAACCGCTGCCGCTTTGCCATCCGCGTGCTGCAGTCCGTGCGCGAGGCCGTGGGGCCGTTCTTCCCCATCGAGTTCCGCCTGAGTGGCGCGGAGTTCTGCGAGGGTGGCTACGACGTGGACGAGGGCGTGCGCATCGCGCAGCAGCTCGAGCCCTACATCGACCTGCTCCACGTGAGCGCAGGCACCTATCAGAAGACCTTTGGCATCACGCATCCCTCCATGTTTGAGGAGCACGGGCGCAACGTCTTTTTGGCCGCGGAGATCAAGAAGCACGTTAAGGTGCCTGTCGCCACGCTCGGTGGCCTCAACGACCCCGCCCAGATGGAGGAGATCATCGCAAGCGGCAAGGCAGACGTGGTGTACATGGGCCGTGCGCTGCTCGCCGACCCGTACCTGCCGCGCAAGGTGGTTGAGAACCGTCCCGAGGACATCGTGCGTTGCCTGCGCTGCTTCACCTGCATGGCCGAGCGTGCCGCCACAAGCACGCGCCGTTGCACCGTCAACCCCATCATCGGCCGCGAGATGGAGGGCGACGAGGTCATCCCCGTGGCACCCGAGCGTCGCAAGCGCGTGGTGGTGGCAGGCGGTGGCCCTGGCGGCCTCTACGCCGCATGGACGGCCGCGCGCCGTGGGCACGATGTCATCCTGCTTGAGAAGGAAGACCAGCTCGGCGGCATCCTCAAGAGCGAGCAGGCACTGCCCTTCAAGCACGAGATGTTTGAGCTGACCGGCACGTACGAGCGCTTCTGCCGCGCAGCTGGCGTGGACATCCGCCTGAGCACCGAGGCCACGCCTGAGCTGGTTGAGGAGCTGGGTGCCGAGGCGCTCATCATTGCCGTGGGCTCCGAACCGCTGGTGCCACCCATCCCCGGTCTTGACGGAGACAACGTGGTGGTGGTCAACAACTACTACCTGGAGAAGGACAAGGTGGGCGACGAGGTCGTCATCATGGGCGGTGGCCTGGCTGGCTGCGAGTGTGCGGTGCACCTGGCGCAGGAGGGCAAGCGCGTGAGCCTCGTTGAGATGCGCGACGCCTTGGCGCCCGACGCCAACGTGCGGCACCGCCCGCTCCTCATGGCACAGATCGACAAGCTGGGCGTGGACGTGCGCCTGGGCCACCGAGCGCTGCGCGTGACCGACGAGGGCGTGTGGTGCGAGGCTGACGGCAACGAAGTGCTGGTAGCAGGTGCAAGCGTCATCTGCGCACTGGGCCAGCGCTCCCGCACGGCCACGGTCGAGGCGCTGCAGGACGCGGCTCCGTTTGTGCGCGTAATTGGCGACGCTGCCCGCGTGAGCACCATCACCAACGCCGTGTACTGGGGCTATCACGCCGCACTCGACATCTAAACGCCGTGCACCCCAAGAGGGCGAAACAGGTGAGGGCCCTCTGCCAGGTTTCCGTGGCAGAGGGCCCTCATGTATGCAGAATTACCGACCAGGGGACGCTCACTCGACAAAAGCCCAGTTGAATAAAGCGCAATAGTCCCTTGGTCGGTAATTCTGATTCCTAGAGCAGCCTCATGTTTCATGTAGCGCTACAGTTGCCTCCCCGTTTTCGGCAGTAAAAGTGCCAGGAGTCTGGAGCGCCACACCAGTTCAAGGTCGCTCGGCTCAGGGAGACTTACCCCTAACGCCGCCGCAACTTGTCGAGCAAGCAGCGTGACGCCTGCCACTGTCTTCACCTGTTCGTAGGTAACGTGAAAAACAGTCCAGCCCAGCGCGGTGAGCGAGTTTGCACGCGAGGCGTCGGAGGCAACCTTGACAGGACCAGCTCCGAAGTGCTCATCCCAGCCATAGAACTCCACAGCTACTTTAGGATCGGGCCAACCAAGATCCACGAACATCGTCTCTTGCGAAGAGAGCTCTCGGGGCTGAGCATCAACATGCACCTCGTAGTTCATCTGCGGGCGAGGCAGCCCAAAGCCGCCCATGCCGCACGGCAAGGACAGCGTGAGCGCAAGGAAAGTCTCCATGGGAGAAGCCGCTCCTGCATAGGCAAGGTCCGACACCCTTCTTGCTCGCTCAATGCCTCGGACGCTGCCCATCTGAGCCAGATACGCCGTCATGCGCTCAGGCGTGATGATGGGCTGCGTCCCGTAGGTGATGTCTGGCTGCTCCTCGGATTCACCGGCCGTTGACACATGACGATACGTGCCCATGAAGTCGCTCAGCACCTGGACCGCTCGAACGAGGCGAGCGATGTTTTCCCAGCGGACAAGCTCTTCCGCAGTTGATCCTTCGCCTTCGACTCCAAGCTCGGCACGCAGGCGCGCGTCTTCTTCGGCTGATCGACGAGCCTCCTCACGCGAGAGGCGATCCACGCGGCACCACATCGCGAGCTGGAGCACGGCAAAGTATGGGGTGCTCACCAGCACACGCTCGTGAACGCGTACGAACGAACGCGGCGCAAAGAAGTCTCCCCAGACATGAAACTTGGCACGCTTTCCGCGCGAATAGCAGGCCTTGTCGGGAACAAGCAGATCGATAGGCGTGCGGTTGATTCCGAGCGCCGCAAGATTGACCTCAGTGGCGAGCTTCTTGGCCTCGCCCTGCGTCTTCACGCAGTTTTCAGGGGCAGGCACGAGCCAGACATTCTCGTCATCCAACACACCTTTCCAACCACGTGCCGCCAAGGCCCAGATGGCCTCGACGGCTGACTCGTGGCTCACGAGCGCGTACGTGGTGCTTGGCTCAGTGCTCATGTACGGCTTCCCCTCACTCCTCTTCAGCCAGAATTACCGACCAGGGGATGCTCGCTCAACAAAAGCCCAGTTGACTAAAACGCAATAGTCCCTTGGTCGGTAATTCTAGTTCAGGGAGCGTTTGGGATGCCGCACCACGAGGGGTCGGACCCTCGGGGTGCGGTTGGTTGCAAAGGTGATGTGACTGCTACCTGCGCTGAGCCATGACACCCACGAGGGCGTGCGGCACGTAGGGCTCCTCCAGATACGCGATGTCGTCGGCCGCGAGCACAAGGTCGGCAGCGGCAGCCGGGCCCTCAAGGTGATGCGGCTTGGTGGCACCCACCACCGGGCTCGTCACCTTGGTGAGCAGCCACGCCAGCGCGACGGCCGTCATGGACGTCTCGTACTTTTCGGCCATCTCAGCCACGCGCTCGATGATGACGCCGTCCTGCTCGGCCGTGGCGTCGTACTTACCCTTGGCAAAGGTGTCTAGCTCAAGGCGCTTGCTCGTCTCGCCCGGCTTGCGCGAGAGGCGACCGGCGGCGAGCGCGCTGTACGGCATGGTGGAGATGCCATCCTCAGCGCACAGCTGCAGAAGCTCGCGCTCGTCCTCACGGAAGATGAGGTTCATGTGGCTCTGGATTGCCTCGAAACGCGCCCAGCCATGTGCCGCGGCGATGTCGTTGGCGCGTGCAAGCTGGTACGGATGGCAGTTGGAGACACCCAGCGCCCGTACCTTGCCGGCAATCACGGCCTCGTTCAGTGCCTCGAACGACTCCTCGATAGGCGTGCCATAGTCCCAGCTGTGCATGTAGTACAGGTCGATGGTATCCACGCCGAGGCGATGGAGGCTGTTGTCAATGCAGGTACGAATCCACTCCGCACCGCTCACGGCGGGGTCGATCATCGAGGCAGGACGCGGGCTGTACTTGGTGGCAATAACCCACTAATCACGTGGGGCGAGCTCGCGCAAAGCCTGGCCCACGTACTCCTCGCTCGTGCCAAAGGAGTAGGCCATGACGGTGTCAAAGAAGTTGATGCCGGTAGCAAGGGTCTGCTTGATGATCGCCTTGGTGTCATCCGGGCCCAGCGTCCACTTGTGCAGGGCGCCCTCGCGCACCTCACCAAAGCCCATGCAGCCCAGGCAGAAACAACTAACCTTGATGTCCGTGCGTCCGATGGTGGTGTACTGCATTGTGACTCCCTCTTTTGAGAACCGGACCAGAAGGTCCGACCTTCTGGTCCGGTTGGTTGCGAACTTGATGCGTTGCCGGTGGTCCGCCTTACAGCGACAGGCCCTCGCCGAGCGCAAGCGCGTGGATGCGCTCCGGGTTCTTGATGGAAGCCTCGAGACGCTCGGGATCGCCGTTGAACGGCGTGTAGTTGGGAGCGTCCACGCAGCCCCAGTGAATGAGCAGCAGCTCAGACTCGGGATACTTGTTGGCCAGCTCGACGGCGCCAGCAAAGGTGATGTGCCAGATGTTGTCCGCAAAGTCGAAGAGCATCATGTCGGGAGCCTTCTCCCACTCCAGGAACTCGGGCAGCGGACGGCTGTCGCTGGGCAGCCAGATGGAGCCGTCGGGCGTGTCAAACCAGTAGCCGCAGTACTCCTTGCGCTCCCAACGACGGTGCTGGTACTTCTCGCTGGTCATGTGGTCCTGCCAGTTGTGCCATGTGGGGGTGAGCGTCACGTCCACGTTGCCGATGCAGAAGCGCTCGCCAATGTCGTGGCCAGTGGCGCCGGTCACATGCTCCTCGTCGCGCGCAACCTGAGCAACGTAATGGGTTGCGTGGACCTCGCGGCCTTGTCCTTGAGGCCAGCGAGCGTCTGGCGGGCAAAGTGGTCGTTGTCGATGTGGGTGTAGAGCAGCGCATCAAAGGCGGGGACGTCCTCGGGGAGGATGGGCGGCTCGACCAGAACGGGCATGTCAAAGCCCACGAGCAGCGGATCGCACATGATAGTGGTGCCGCGGCTGTTGAGCAGGAAGCCCGCGTTGCCCAGCCAATAGACGGTGGTGGTGTCGCTGGGACCAAAGGCCTCGAGCGGCAGGGCGACCGTCTCCCTCGGCATGGCCTGACCAGATGCACTACGACGAATCTGAACGCTCATGAGATACCTCCTTTGTTGTGGGCTTGATGGCATTTTACAAACCGCGTCGGCGACGTTCCATGCACGAAAGCGGCCCTTCGTCCACAAGTTGACGAAGGGCCGAAATCGTCTACTTCCTATTCTTGCGAATGGGCTAAAACGCGTACGGGTTTCCTGGCGTGCGCGCCCCTTCGAAGAGGCGCTCCATACCAATGCCGCGCATCCGCGTGATGATCGTTGCCAGCTCACGCTCCGGCGCAGGAAAGCCAGAGACGATCCACGAGAGCGCCATCTGTACCGAAGCCATAGCGTGGTAGACGGTGGCAAGGCGAAGCTCCTCAGGCATGGGATCATCACCCCAGAGGCTCTGATGCCAGGCCAGGTCAAACTCTTGGGCGCGCTTCATAGCGTGCTCAGAGAGGTTGTTTTGGTCATCCATCGCGGCTGCCTGCCGCATGAACGTGCCATGCTCGCGCATGCGTGCAAGCGAGCGCTCGAGCTCGTCTCGATACGCAAAGCCGGTGGGCGTCCCACTGAAGGCCCGCACCATGCGCTGCTCGTACACCTGGCAAATGAGGTCGCTCTTATCCAGGAAATGGTTATAGAAGGTCTGTCTACTCACGCCCGAGCGCTCAAGCAACTGCTTGACCGTCACGCGCTGAAGCGGCACGCCCTCATCCTCTACCAGCGTAAGCAGCGCATCTATGACGATACTCTCAACGTCTATAGCCATGACTAACGCAGCGCGCCCTCAGCCCACGAGGCAAGCTTTACCGCAGACGGACGGCCGTTGAGCAGCCCGCCGGCAACTACCTTGGCACCCGGCACCAGCGCCTGCATATGCTGCGCCGCGCCACCAACGCCGCTGCCACCGCTTGTCGCAAACGGGACGATGGTCTTGCCCGAGAAGTCGTACGCCTCAAGGAAGGTGTCGATGATGCGCGGCTCAACGTACCACCACACGGGGAAGCCCACGAACACCGTGTCATAGGCGGCCATGTCAGCAACCGTACCTGAGATGGCTGGACGTGACGCTTCGTCGTTCATCTCAACCGAAGAGCGGCTGGACTTGTCCCGCCAGTTGAGATCTGCCCTTGTGTAGGGAGTCTGCGGGGCGATCTCGAACAGGTCTGCACCAACCGCAGACGCAAGGTCCTTGGCCACCCGTGCCGTCGTACCACTCGCACTGAAATACGCAACCAGAGTCTTTCCCATGACTCCTCCTTATATGAGACCTTACCAGTCATAGTAATCTCTGCCGAAAAGCTTGTCGCCTTCCATTGTCATAGCAAAGTGAACGGAGCGCCAATGCCTATGCCTCATTCATTGCATAAGGGAATGGCATGGCTATACTCCGCTATCCCGCATTCGAATTGCACCTTCCATAAGAAGGACTAATGCCAAGCGTTACTGAGGGGCTCTAGGCGATGTCGGTCTCCTGCACCATAGGTATCCTGAACTGCTCGTCATTCTTGTGCTTGAAAAAGAAAACAATGAGGATGACGAGTGTCACAACCGCAAACGCCGCCAACGAGACAGACAGGAACGGCGTGAGGTCTCCCAGCGCGGCAAACTCCTCGCTCAGGCCAAAGTCATACGCACCGTGCAGCAGCCACGGCAGCAATACGCCAAGTGCAAACCACTTCTTGTCGCCGGTCTTTTTGCTCTTGCCCAAGAAGTAGCCCATGATAAAGCCGTAGCCGCCATGCATGCAGGTAACACCGCGCACCAACATCACGATCGGGCCAGCCCCGATGGCATAAGGAATATCCTCTGCAAGGCCGAAGCCGATGCCCACGAGGGTCATGAGGATGACGTAGTCAGCCCAAGACCACGCACGCTGGTACTTCGCGAGCAGCCTGTGGAACATGAAGCACTTGCACAGCTCCTCTGAGAGCGCAAGCACGATGAAGTTGTGATACGCAGTCTTTGGGATGCCAGAGAGTCCGAGCCGACTCAGGCCAAACTCGATGAGGGCAAAGACAAGCGAGCAGCCGACGACCGGAAAAATCGTCAGCACACCCTGGAGAAGCCCCCTATTGCAGATGCCTTTGAACTCGGCGTCTTCCTCATACTCTCGCAGCCACAGAAAGAGGCCGATGGCGGGCAACAAGCTTGCGATAAAAGCGACAACTAAGAGAACCATGCGTCACTCCGATCAAACCGCGACGAAACAGACTCCTCGATTGTACCTAGCCATGCCTCCTAGTGGCAGATGACCTGCCCAATTCTTACCGATTGAGAGCAACGAAACTAAACGGGCAGGTGATGATGTGGCCGTCACGGCCTAGGCCGCCTCGGGGAGAACCTCCAGATCGGGATACTCGTCCATCAGTTGGTCGTAGGCCTCTATCGATTCCTGAATCCGTGCGCGCAGGTCAGCATACGCATAGAGCCCGTCTTCATTTTTGGTGAGCCCCTCCACTGACAGGTCAAACGACATAGGCGGGTTCTCCGCAGACAACAGCGAGAGATTCCTCAGTTGGTCAACGCTGTTGTACACAAGGCGCAGCCGCGCATACTGCTGACCCGCGCCGTCAGACCAGCGCTCGAACACGAGCTTGGCCCCGATAGGCGTCTTGGTCTCGATGGCGTTGGGAACGCGGTAGTCTTCCACGCCGAGCGCCGCGGTCACGCTCGCGATGTTTGAGTCATGGCCGCACAGGAACGAGAACACCCGACCATCGGTGTCCAGCTCACTGGCGATCTCCTGCAGGAGCGGATGCGCGACGTTGACGGACACCATCGGAGAGCCGAAGGCAGCATCGTTATAGGCCTCCCTGATCTGGTCAAGCTGAGCCCACTGCTCGTCAGAGACTTCGTGTCCAAAGGTTGCCGCCAAGGGGTCGGGCTCCTCGTAGTACTGCAGCATGAGCGCGTCCACCAGCTGCAACCCCAGCCTGATTGATCCCGAGACCGCAGGTTCCTTTTCTAGCGCGAGGTCGAGCTGCGTGTCGCTCGTATCGAAGTCGGAGAGGGTGCCGTCCTGGTATCCCGCGGACTCCGTGTAGTCAACGATATCGGCGAGGGTGGCATATGGCTCGGCAAGGTCGGAACCGATGCCGCTCACGCTCCCACCGCCGTACCTGGAGGCAATCTCCTCCATTGCGGCAGCTTCGTACGAATCGCTGAGGAAGGTGATCTGCGGCGTGAAGACGGGGTCCATGGTGTCGTACGCGGCGTGGGTCTCTATGGGCACGTTGGCCACGGGGAGCATACCGCTTGAGAAGTACTGGCTGGTGGCGATGGTGCGCTGCTTCGCGTTCGCATAAAAGCGCACCTCATCGGGGGTGGGCTGATAGTTCTCAGGAATGAGCTCCTCGGCTTCGAACCATTGGCGGAAGTACTGCCCCATCATCGTCTCCAGCGCGCCTCCGCGAAGGGAGAGTTCGCTGGGGTTGGACGTCCACGCAAACCACTCGTGCGGCGTTGCAACGGCGAGGGTAGAGCCCGAGCCTGACATCGGCGAGCGGATGTTGTGACGGCTGAGCACTACAACCTGCTCCAGCCGGTATGCGTCACCGGGACGGTAAAACCCGTCGGTTGTTTCGGCGGTCTCTGTGACGTTGGCTTCTGGCGCCGCCGCTTCCTGCGTGGCGGTTTGCTGGCCAGCAGCCGAACAGCCCAGCGTCCCAAGGGTAATCGCACAAGAGATGAACACGACGACGAGCATGACGCCTATCGCACGCATATGGCTGTTCTGACCCATGGATCTCCCATCAACAATGCACCTAACCACACCACGAGGGTCGGACCCCTGTGGTGGCACGTCCTGCCTACTGTGCCAGCTCGAAACCCAGCTGATGCGCCTTGCAACATGCCTTGGGAAAGGCCTTGTCATGGTGACGCTGCTTAGCCTCGGGGTCAAACATCGTCCACGGCCAATCGGTCTTGTCATAGTCCTTGAGCTGCAGCGTATTGCCCGCCACAAACGTCTTGGTGGGGCCGATGAACCGCGAGAGCGTCTGCTTGTAGTTGTGGACCAAGCCCGTATAGGCGATGTCGGGAGCGTTGCTCGTCATGATGAGCAGGACCGGGATGGGCCGCTCGTTGCAGCACGGACGCTCCTTGTTGTAGGTAAGGTTCTGGAAAACGAGCCGCTCGTACAGCGCGCGGAAGGATGCCGTCATCTCGCCCAAGTAGTTGGGAGAGCCAATGATGAGCCCGTCGGCTTCGCGGATAGCATCGAGCACGGGGGTAAGCCCGTCGCGGCACACGCAGTGGCCTGCATTTTTCTCGCGTTTGCAGCCAAAGCACGAGATGCAGCCGGTATAGCGCTCGAGGCGAAACAGGTCGAAACGCTCGATCGTGGCGCCAGCCTCCTCGGCACCGGCAGCGGCCTCAGTCAACAGCGTATCCGTGTTCCAGCCCTTACGCGGCCCTGCATTTACGACGACGATGTGCTTTCCCATGGTCTCTCTCCCCTCGAATGCACTCCCATGCATGAGGCAGATTATCCACCAAAGCCACCACGCGCATCGGCGCACAAGCCAGAATTACCGACCAAGGGCAATCGCCCTCCTCGCCAACTGGGATTTTGTTGGCAAGAGAGGCTGTGGTCGGTAATTCTGATCGTCAGGCGAAAGCGGACAGAGCCTTTCACTCGGTTGCTCTTTGCCCGCTCTGTGGCCCTATACGCCTTGAACGAGCCGCTTGATGCCGATGCTGTCTAAGAGGTGTCCAACAGTTGAACCACCTTGGCGCCAGCTTTTCGTGAGCGGCTCAAATCGGTATCGTAAGGAAAGAAGAACAAACGCCAGTTGAAAGGGCAGATCATGATCGAGAACAACAGCTTCCCGCACATTGAGACCATTGACGGCAACGCCACGCTGCTGGTGGGCGGAAAGCCCTTTCTGATGCGCGCTGGCGAGACGCACAACTCAACCGGATCGAGCCTCGCCTGGATGTCGCGCGCCTGGGACAGGGCCGACGAGCTGGGCATAAATACGCTGCTGGTGGCCGTGACCTGGGAGCTGGTGGAGACCGAGGAGGGAACCTTCGACTTCACGGGCGTGGACGCCCTCATCGACCAGGCGCGCGAGCGCGGCGTCCACCTCGGCTTGCTCTGGTTTGGTGCCTGGAAGAACGGCCAGTGCATGTACGCGCCCGAGTGGGTACGCTCTGACCCTGACCGCTTCTGGCGCGCGGAGCCCGTAAAGGGCGAGCGCAAGACCACGCTCACCAACTTCTACAACATGCCGTACAGCACGCTCTCGGCCTTCTGCGAGGAGACGCTGACGGCCGATTCGAACGCCTTCGCGCGCCTGATGGCCCACCTGCGCGAGTACGACGGCGGCGCCGGCACCGTGGTGCTGGTGCAGGTGGAGAACGAGTGCGGCCTGATGGGTGCCGCGCGCGACCACTGCGACGAGGCGGACCGCCTGTTTGCCGAGCGGGTGCCGGCGGGGCTCGTCGCCTTCATGCGCGAGTACGCGGATGGCCTGGCGGCAGACGTGGCTGCCGCGCTGGCAGCTGGTGCTGCCGAGGGCACGTGGGAGGAGGTCTTTGGCCCGGTAGCCGAGGAGATGTTCCAGACTTACTACACGGCCGCCTATGTGGACGCCGTCACCTCGGCCGGCAAGGACGAGTACCCCATCCCCATGGCCGTCAACTGCTGGCTGGACAAGGGCCACGAGCCGGGACGCTTCCCCACGGGAGGCCCCAACGCGCGCGTGCTCGAGATCTGGAAGTGGGC
>OMWB01000034.1 GCA_900314645.1 uncultured Actinomycetes bacterium | reverse complement strand
ACGCCGCCCATCGCCGTGCAGCAGGTTAAGAACGAGATTGTCAGCATGGCTGGCTTTGCCCTACGCAACTTCGAGTCGGCCATCCAGATGGTTACCACGCTGGACTTCTCCGATATCGAAGAGTTTGAGCATACCGAGCATGAGCTCAACTACCTCAATCGCGAGCTTGCGCGCTACATCGCCAAGCTGTTTGGTGAGCAGCTGAGCGAGGCTGACCGCGAGTACCTCTCTCACGCCCTCAAGTCCATCTCTGACCTTGAGCGCGTGGGTGACTACTCCAAGCATATTGTCGAGTATGCGCGGACTTTGGAGGAGTCTAACGAGAGCTTCTCGCCTCATGCGGTTAACGAGGTCAATCAGATTGGCGACATGGTCGAGAACCTGTTTGGTCAGGTCATGCGTGCCTACGAGCGCGAGGATGACAACGAGGTGACGCAGGCTGGCATCACGAACCTTGCCATTTCCGAGCAGGCAGCGGACATGGCAAACAACCACGCCCATCGTATCAGCGTGGGTATCTGCTCGCCGGACGCCGGTGCTGTGTATCTGGCGCTCATCTCTGACGTTGAGCGTATCGGCTCCCACTTCTACAACCTCGCCAAGACGGTTTTGTAGCAGAATTGGTGTTGGTGCGCGGAAGGGGCTACCCCCGGGACGCACTCGGTGCGTCCCGGGGGTAGCCCCTTCCGCGCACTTCTTTGTATACGATAAGGAGCGCGTATGTCTGACCTCGTGAGGTTCTCGGTGTCAATGCCGGAGAATCTGCTGCAGCAACTGGACGTATTTGCAGAGCGCCGTGGCACCAACACCAACCGTTCTGAGGTGCTGCGCGACCTTGTGCGCGAAAAGCTGGTTGACGAGGAGCGTGTCCTACCCGATGAAGAGGTCGTGGGCTCAATCACCATGGTCTACGACCATCACACCCCTGGTCTCGCAGCGAGGCTCGATAAGATTCAGCACCGCCATCACACCGAGATCGTGAGCACCATGCACGTGCACTTGGATGACGAGAACTGTCTTGAGATTCTGGCCGTACGCGGGCAAGGTCGCATCGTTGCCAACATGGCCGACTGCATGCTCGGCCTGAAGGGCGTGCGCCACGGCAGGCTGACCTGCGTGGCCACCGGCTCTACCATGTCCGGAACCCACACGCACGAGCATCATTAGTTGCAACATCGAACCAAAAGGTCCGACCCTCTGGTTCGATACGTTATATGTTGATGTGAAGGTGCGGGCGGTCCTCGTAGCCGTGGAACTCTCCAACGTACACAAAGTAGTCGGCCACCTCATCGGCAAGCGACTGGTCATGCGTGGCGATGACGAGCGTCTTGCCAGCGGCCTTCAGCTGGCCCAAAAATCCTAGCAGCCATGCGCGCGTCCGTGCGTCGAGGCCGGCAAGCGGCTCATCAAGGCATAGCACGTCGGGATTCATGGAGAGTACGCAGGCGATAGCTACACGCTTCTTCTCGCCGCCAGAGAGGTTGTACGGTGCGCGCGATCGCAAGCGCTCGATGTCGAGCAAGGCGCACGTATCCGCGACGCGCTGCGCAACCTCGTCCTCTGGCAGCCCCATCTGACGTGGCCCAAAGGCGATTTCGTCCTCAACGCTGGGACAGAAGAGCTGTGCATCACTGTCTTGGAAAATGAACCCCACGCGCTGGTGCAACCGCTTGGAGAAGATCTGATCACGCATAGAGTGCTCGTCAACGAGGTCGCCGTCAAAGCGATAGGTGCCCTGCTGCGGGTGAATGAGCCCCACCAGAGCCTTCAGCAGTGTAGACTTGCCCGAGCCGTTGTCGCCCATGAGCACCACAGAATCGCCCGCGTAGATGCAAAGGTCAACGTGGCGCAGCGCTGTCACCTCGTCGTAGGCGTAGCAGAAGTCGCTCAGCTGGATGAGGGGCTGGTCTGCGGTAGTGCGCGGCCTATGCAGGCTCTGTGGGGTGTGAGTATGCGTCATGCTACATCAATCCTTGCAGATACGAGAACGCAACGACGAGCGCGACAAGCAGGCAGATCCACAGGACGTCGATGCGCCGAGGTCTCCAAGCTCGTCCTCCGTCATACGTGCCTTCGAATCCTCGACAGCGCATGGCATCGTGCGTCTGCTGCGATGCCTCCGCCGCCTTCAGGAGAACCACGCCGCCAACACCTCCCATGGCAGAGCCCTTACGTCGATTGCGTCCCACGCTGCGCAAACGCAAGGCCGTAAGCACCTCAAGGGCAACCTCGCCAAGCCGCACGATGCTCCTGAGGGTGAGATCGAGCGTCATGATGAAGAGGTTGGGCACGCGGAACGTTCTCAAGGCACCAGTCAGCTCTGCAGCTGGTGTGGTAAGGGCGACCTCCATGGCGATGCCGGTGGACACGAGGGCCTTTCCCGCGATGGTGAGCGCTGACTGCGGCTGGCCGAGGAGTGTGGCAGGCAGCATGACAACGAGGGCAAGCAGCGCCGCGGCGCCAGCAGTGGCAGCCACGCGCGCGAGTGCGCGCTGGGGGAGCAGCGTGGCACGTGCCAGTACTCCTGCAAGCATGAGCATCACAAAGAGGTAGTTGCGTGAGAGCGATACGAGAAGAATGCAGGCCAATCCAAACACGAGCTTGATCGGGGCGGATGGAGAGAACGCTGCCGCGGCTCCATCGTCCAACCGCATGCGTGCCAACACCGAAGACACGGCGAGGACGCTCTTGGTGATGAAGCCGTCGCGATCAGCTTGTGGCTGATATACCTGGCTTTGTGTGAGCCAAGAGGGCAGAGGTTGTTCGGTGTTGGGACGCTCCATGCGGTGGCGCAACTAGTCGAAGCTCGGCTGCGGCTTTGCCATGCTGGCAAGGAGCCTGAAGATGATGACCAGCAGGCCCGCGCCTATGACGGCCGAGAGAATGTAACCAATCCACTCGGGAAGGTTGCCTACGGCGTAGTCGGGCATGAGGGAGCTCCACTCCCAGCCCGTTGCCATGCCTACAGGCTCATAGCCAACCATCTCGGCAAGATCCTCCAGACCCCACTCGCCCCAGGCGTCACCAGTGGCAAGCAGGCCAAGCGGTGTTGCTGCGATGAGGCAGCACATCAAGGCGAGGGCGGGAACGGCCTTGTCATTTGAGGCGGCGCCTTCCGTCAAGCCAAATGACGGCACGGTGCTGCGCAGGAAGGCGAGAATGCCAACGGTGAAGCCCGCCTCTGCGAGGCCGGCAACGGTTAGGTGGCCCAGCAACATGGCAGGCACTGCGACAGAGATGGGATAGGGGCAGTAGAGGGCATTGCCAGCTGCGTCCGTAAAGAGGAGCGGCTGGATGCCAAACTCGAGTGCCGCGCAGAGAGCCGCAGCGTTAAGGCCCACATACGAACCGATGCCTGCGGCGATGAGCTCTCCGTTCTTGCCACCGATGCGATCCTTGAGCTGGCTGTAGATGAAGTAGCCAACCATGGGCAGCACAAAGGCCATGTTGAAGCAGTTAGCGCCAAGGGCCAAAATGCCGCCATCTCCGAAGAGGACCGCCTGAATGGCGAGGGCAATGCTTACGGCTATGACGGCGGCCCACGGGCCAAAGAGAATGGCGATGAGCGTGCCGCAGACTGCGTGCCCGGTGGTGCCACCTGGCAGGGGGATGTTAAACATCATGGAGAGGAAGCAGAACGCGGCGGCTACGCCCAAGAGTGGCATCTTCTCGCGCGGTACGGTCTCGCGCACCTTCTTGACGGCCGTGGCCCAGACGGGAACCATGGCAACGGTGGTGACAGCGCAGGTGGATGGGCTGAGGTAATTCTCAGGGATATGCATGTGCACTCCTTTCCTTTGGCTAGGAGCAATCGTAACACAAAACCAAGATTCGTAACACCATTCACGCCGGTGCGTCCCGGGGGTAGCCCCCTAGGCGCACTGAGTGCGCCTAGGGGGCTACCCCCGGGACGCACCGGCGCATACGCTTGCTTTCCATATCTCAAGTCGGTAGACTCTCCATACTTAGTTAAAGCAGTCATGAGGAGGTGCCCATGGATGCCGACAGTTGCGCCTATCACATAGCCAGCGGCGTCATGAGGGCCTGCTAACCAACTCGCCATCGCTTGAAAACCTGAGCAAAAGACCCTCGTAACGTAGAGAACGTTTCGGTGTGTCATTTCCCAGTGACGCACGGAGGGAGGAGCCATGCCTAAGAAGAATCAAAAGAGGGTCGTGCGCAACAACCCTACGGGAGCCATGGAAACCACGTGGCTTGCCTATCTTGCTGCCACGCCAGTCGAAGGCGTGTACGAGGAGCTCAAAACGCGCCGCACGGGTCTGACGCCTGACGAGGTGGAGGCCTCGCGCGAGGCGCACGGCGCGAACCAAATGGCCGAGACCCAGCGCACGCCGGCGCCCCTGCGCTTTCTGCAAACCTTTGGCGACCCCTTTGTACTCATCCTGCTTGCCCTAGGCGCCGTATCGTTTGCCACGGACGTCGTCTTTGCCGCGCCAGGCGAAAAGGACCCCGCGACACCTCTGCTCATCCTTGCGATGGCGCTCGTGTCGGTGATTCTGCGCTTTGTGCAGGAGACCCGTGGGGCTGACGCTGCCGCGGCGTTGGCCGAGAGCATCGAGACCACCTGCTGCGTTGAGCGTCAGGGTGTCGGCCGCGTGGAGATTCCCCTCGACGAGGTGGTGGTGGGTGATATCGTGCACCTCGCGGCGGGCGACATTGTCCCCGCTGACCTGCGCATCATCGCCGCGCGCGACCTCTTCGTGGCGCAATCTGCGCTGACGGGCGAGTCTGATGCCATAGAGAAGCGACCCGACGCCACCGACGGCCTTGTGCCACCGCTTGAGGCAGGAAACCTCGCCTTCTTGGGCACCACGGTCATCTCAGGCACGGGCGTGGGCGTGGCCGTGCGCGTGGGCGAGGAAACCGAGCTGGGCAACATTGCGTCACGGCTGGAGTCCTCTGGCAAGGAGACCGCGTACGACCGTGGCATCCATGACGTGTCCATGCTGCTTGTGCGACTTATGGTCATCGTTGTGCCTATCGTTTTCTTCATCAACGTGGTAACTAAGGGCAACTGGCTCGACGCGCTCCTGTTCTCGCTCTCGGTTGCGGTGGGCCTGACTCCCGAGATGCTTCCCATGATCGTGACGACCTGCCTGGCCAAGGGTGCCGTCGACCTGAGTCGTGGCCGGGTCATCGTCAAGCGTCTGGATGCCATCCAGAACCTCGGCTCCATCGACGTCCTGTGCTGCGACAAGACTGGCACGCTCACCGAGGATCGCGTGGTGCTCGAGCGTCATCTGGACGTGACGGGTCGCGAGGATGCGCGCGTGCTGCGGCATGCCTTCCTCAACAGCCACTTCGAGACGGGTATGCTCAACCTCATCGACACGGCCATCATCAAGTGCGCACACGAGGAGACGGGCCTGGACGACGACGCGCTGGTAGAAGATCACTTCTTGGTGGACGAGCTTCCCTTTGACTACGAGCGCCGCGTGGTGAGCGTGGTCGTGGGCGACGAGCACGGCAATACCACGATGATCACCAAGGGCGCGCTTGAGGAGGTCCTCACCATCAGTTCGACGGTGGAGCTTGGTGGAAAGATCCTCCCGCTGGGCGACGAGCTGCGGTGCGAGGTGCTGGAACGTGGCCAGGAGCTGTCTGACGATGGCATGCGCGTGCTGGGCGTGGCGCGCAAGGATGAGCCTGCGGGCGTTGGCGAGCTGACCGTGGACCACGAGCGCGATATGACCTTCATCGGCTACCTGGCCTTCCTCGACCCTCCCAAGGAGGACGCTGGTGCGGCAATCGAGGCGCTGGCGGCTCACGGTGTGGGCACCAAGGTATTGACGGGCGACTCCAGCCGCGTTGCGGCGCACGTGTGCGATGAGCTGGGCCTTGATGTCTCCGGTGCGCTCAACGGCGCGCAGGTGGAGCAGCTAAGCGATGACGAGCTGCGCAAGGCCGTAGAGACCACGACGGTCTTTGCCAAGCTTTCGCCCGATCAGAAGGCGCGCGTGGTGAGCGCGTTGCAGGTCAACGGCCATGTGGTGGGCTTCATGGGCGACGGCGTGAACGACGCGGCGGCCATGCGCGTCGCTGACTGTGGCGTCTCGGTCGACACCGGTGCCGACGTGGCCAAGGAGGCGGCCGACATTATCTTGCTGGAGAAGGACCTGATGGTTTTGGAGCGCGGCGTTGAGACTGGGCGCCGCACCTTCACCAACATGAACAAGTACGTGAAGATGACGGCGAGCTCCAACTAAGGCAACGTCTTCAGCGTGCTCGTGGCAAGCGCGTTCCTGCCGTTTTTGCCCATGACTGCCGTGCAGCTGCTGTTCCTCAACTTTGTGTACGACCTCACCTGCATCGCTATGCCGTGGGATTCCGTTGACGAGGAGGCTCTGCGCGAGCCGCGCAACTGGGATGCGGACTCCATCGGCATTTTCATGCGTTGGATTGGACCGATTAGCTCGGTGTTTGACATCGTGACGTTTGCCTTGCTGTTCCTGGTGGTATGCCCCGCCGTGTGCGGTGGCACGTGGGGAGAGCTTGCGGGTGACGTGGCGGCGCAGATGCGCTTTATGGGTACCTTCCAAGCTGGGTGGCTGCTCGAGAGCATGATTACGCAGGTTCTTGCTGTGCATCTGCTTCGTACGGAGCGGATTCCGTTTGTTGAGAGCTGTGCCAGTTGGCAGATTTGCGTGCTGGGAGCTATGGGCATCGCCGTGGCCGCGTTCATGTGCCTGAGTCCGGCCGGCCACGTGATTGACCTCGCCGTGCTGCCGCTGAGCGCCGTTGGCGCGATTGTGCTGGTAGCTGCCGCATACGCAGCCTGCGTGCTTGCGGTGCGTCGCGCCTACGTGGCGCGCTTCGGACGACTCCTGTAACGCGCGAAAAGGCACCTTTCAGGGCCCCGTCACGGCCGTCCCTGAAAGCGATCGTGCAAGGACACCATAGGATTGCCTTCTGGTATCAATGACGAGACCATATGCGGTACTTCCTCCGCTACTGCTATCATTGCCATGCATCACGCGTGAGACGAGAGGAACGCGCACATGGTTTACAACGACATTCTTGAGGCGGTGGGGCATACCCCGCTCATTCGCCTGAATCATATTCCTGACGCAGATTGCGCCCGCATCCTGGTGAAGTTCGAGGCCACCAACGTGGGTGGTTCCATCAAGACCCGCACGGCACTGCAGATGGTGCGTGCCGCGGAGGCGCGTGGCGAGCTGCGTCCAGACTCCATCATCGTGGAGCCTACCAGCGGAAACCAGGGGATTGGCCTGGCGCTGGTGGCCGCGGTTCTGGGCTATCAGGCAAAGATTATCATGCCCGACTCGGTCTCCATCGAGCGCAGGCGCCTTGTGGTGCACTATGGAGCCCAGGTCATCCTCGAGCATGATGACGGTGATATCGGAGAGTGCGTTGACCGCTGCATCAAGCGCGCTCTGCATATGGCCGAGGAGGATCCACGCGTCTACGTGCCGCAGCAGTTTGAAAACGTGGACAACCTCTGGGCTCATCGCGAACACACGGCGGCAGAGATTATCGCCGACGCAGACTCGCGCATCGATGGCTTCTGCTCTGGTATCGGCACGGGCGGCACCATCACGGGCGTGGGAGCCGTGCTGCGCGCCGTCAACCCTGACGTGCGCATCTGGGCCGTGGAGCCTGACCAGGCAGCCATCCTCTCGGGTCGCCCCGTGGGCACGCACCTGCAGATGGGCATCGGTGACGGCATCATCCCCGAGATTCTCGACACGCATATCTACGACGACATCTGCATCGTGACGGACATCGAAGCGCTCGAGATGGCGCGGCGCCTCGCTCGCGAGGAAGGGTTGATGTGCGGCATCTCCTCAGGTACCAACGTGGTCGCGGCGGTCAAGCTCGCGCGCGAGCTGGGGCCGGGCAAGACCGTGGTCACTATCCTGCCTGACACCGGAGAGCGCTACATCTCCACCAAGCTCTTCTGTGGCGAAGAGGGCATGGCCATCTAACAGATTGCGACTCCCCATGAGGAACCCCCATTAGGGACAGACCCTAATGGGGGTTCGTTTTTGTTGGGTTAGAACCCCAGGTTGTCGTTCACCAGAATCACGTGGATGCGGCCCGCATGGCGCGAGTAGCGCGTGATGAGGAACTGGCAGCAGATAGTGTCGGGCGACTTGCAGTTGGCGCAGGCGCCCGTCTTGGTGCAGGGGGTCGAGAGGCCAAAGCGCTGTGCGTTGGTGGGTGCGGCAACGTTGCGGGCGCGCTTAATGGCGCTGTCCACGTCGCTTCCGCAGACCTTGTTCATGCCGACGATGAAAATGACCTTCTTGGGACCCTGCGCGATGGCCGATACGCGGTTGGCGTTACCGTCGATGTTCACCAGCACGCCGTCGTCCGTCATAGCGTTCACGCTGGCAAGAAAGACATCAGCGTCATATGCCGCGAGCATCGCCGCGCGCTTGTCCTCCCACGCATCACGGTCGATGAAGTTGTAGGGGCCTTCCTTAACCGCATCGACGAGCCCGATTTCGATGGCGCTCATTGCTCCGCCCATCGTGACGCTGTTGCCCTCGTCAATGAGGCTGAGCGCAATCTGCAACGCCTCCTCCTTGGTGGCGGCATAGTAACCGGTCATGTTGCGGGATGCGAGACCTTTGATGACCTTCTGGGCGAGCAGTTCGTTGCGCTTGGTGATGATGGGATCCATCTGTCCTCCTTTGCGGTTGACCTTGATTGATGATGTTACTCAAATGTGCGAGCGCCTGCCCACCTGGTACTAGGAAACGGCCGATTAGGTGCCCAACCGCAAGGATATGCGTTGGGCTCTTGTGTGGGACGGAAGGGATACTCCCCTTTGTCCCACGCGTGGGACAAAGGGGAGTATCCCTTCCGTCCCACCCTGCGTTGTAGAGAGGACCTATCATGCTCTACCTCATATATGCGCTGGTCATTGTGGTATCGACGTCGCTGGGAGCCGTGGCGGGCCTTGGTGGCGGCGTCATCATTAAGCCGCTGCTCGACCTCGTGGGTGCGCATGATGCGGCTGCCATCAACATCTACTCCAGCGTGGCCGTCTTCGTCATGTGCTGCGTGAGTCTGACCAAGCAGCTGCGTGCGGGCTTCCAGTTCGACAAGCAGATGGTGTTCTCCGTGGCGGCGGGCTCGCTCCTGGGCGGTGTTGCCGGTGACAAGGTCTTCTCCGCACTCACGGGATCGTTCGACAACCACCTGGTCAAAGCCGTACAGGGTGGCATTCTGGCCGTGGTTCTGGGCCTCATTTTCATCTATACGCTCAAGCAAGACCAAATGCCCAGCTGGGAAGCTCACCAACCCCGTCACCATCTTTGCTGCGGGCTTTGCGCTCGGTGCGGTCGCGGTGTTCCTCGGAATCGGTGGGGGACCGCTCAACGTGGCGGCACTCAGCCTCCTCTTCTCGCTTGGTGCCAAGGAGGGTGCGGTCTACAGCCTGGCCATCATCTTCTTCAGTCAGCTCTCCAAGCTGGTGCTCTCTGCTACGAGTGGCGCACTTTGGGCCGTTGACCTCACGTTTGTTCCGTTTGTAGTCATTCCCGCCGTTGCTGGCGGATTCATTGGAACGTACTTCAACCGCAAGCTCTCAGAGGATGGCGTGCGTCGCATCTACATCTTTGTGATGGCGCTGTTGCCGCTTATCTCGCTCTACAATTGCGTCACCAACGTGCTGGCGTTGTAGCCATCAAAAACTGAGGACCGAACCAAAGGGTCCGACCTTCTGGTGCGCTATCGCTTGAGCAGATAGCTCCAGCTCACTGCAGAGAGAAACCGTACATCTCATCAGAGTTATTCGACCTTTTCTAGACGAGCCCAAATAACTCGTATGAGATGCACAGTTGGCCTTTTCCAAAGTGTGCACGCTCCCTCGTTTATTCGAGGTTCGCTAGAAAAGGACGAATGATTACGGCGAAATGTACACTCGCCTAGCGTGCCAGTCCTTCCACGAAGCGCTCGATCTGCTCGTTCACGAACTCAGGCTTGTCCACGTTTGAGTTGTGGCCGGCGCCTGGCACCCAGACTAGAGGGATACCGTCACCTGCGGTCCATTTGCGATTGAAGGGCTTGACGTCACCTGCGTGGTCATGCTGGCCACACAGTAGAAGCGCTGGGCAATCGATGACGTACGGCCGCTCGGCCTCTATGGCGTCGGCGAGCATACGGTAGCCATGCGCGGCAAGCTCGCAATATTCCCGCTTGCCATACTTGTCCATGAAGGAGCGCATATTGGCACGACCCTGCGGGGTGGTTGCCGCGCCCCAGGCTCCCCACGGCTTGAGGAGCGCCCAAGGAATGGAAAGGTACATGCCCTTGGTGTGGCGCAGCGCCTTGACCTCCCAGGTGGGGTAATAGCGACGCTTGAGCGGGGCGGAGTCGATGGAGACGAAGCCCGCCACCTCGCCGGGGAAGAGGTCGAGGTACGCCTGCGCTACGTAGCCACCCAGCGACTGGCCCACCAGCACGGGTCGCACGATACCCTCTACCTGCAGAATATTGCGCAGGATGCGTGCGTTGTCATCCATGGTGAAGTCAAGCGGATACGGACGAGACTCCGCATGTGCCGGCGCGTCCCACACGAGGCAGTTCAGCTTGCCTGAGAAATACGCCATCTGTGCGTCGAAGAGCGTGTGGTCTGCGGTGAGGCCGGGGAGAAACACGAGCCACTGGGCATCTCCGGCTGAGTCATCAGTCCAATAGACAACGGTTCCACTCGGAGTGACAAACGATTTGCGCTGCATGCGTACCGCTTCCTTCGCTTGTGCGCCAGCCTAAACGTGCGTGTTCCGTCCCACTATAGAACAGTGTTACATAAGCAGCGAGAGCGTTCTGGGGTCTGGTCGAACGAGCATGCTAGCGTCGTCTGCGTAAAGGATTGCGACGTCTTCCCCCACGTCCGGCACAAAGGTGTTGCGCGTCGAGGCGATGCCAATCAGGAACTGCTCGCCATCTGCCTCGGCATAGACCTCGGCTCGCTGAGGCACAACACCCGTGATGTGGACCCGCTCAACCATAAGGCCACGAGTAAGCAGGCGCCTCAGCTCGCGATCGCAGCCATAAGCATCGTCATACCACCATTTGATGCGCAAGCAGATCCAAGGGACCAGTACGCACACGGCTATAAACACAAAGCAGGAGGCCATAGGGGCGGAATCAATCAAAGTCCTGCCCATATCCGTGAACCAGAGGAGGGCTCCCAGAATCACCATCGTTATCACGGGAATGACCAGCAAGAACACGGTGGGATGAATGCCTTGGTGCTGAGGTGCGAACATGACCAGCTCAGGGTTGGCCATCAGGGTCTGGCGCTCTGCGTCTGTCACTGGCCGCCTCATGGGCGCCTCCCGTCGTCCTTACGCGTCTTCTTTGACCTACTGCTGGCCCACCATCAGCTGGGCGAGGAGCTGGGCAGCAAAATCGCGGCCGATGAGGTCGGTGCAGATCATGAGGTCGTACGTTGCCGGCTCGCCCCAGACGGTGGTCTCGTTTCCCAGCGCGTGCCAAGCACGGCGGTGTGCGTCCTCGTAGGCGATGGCCGCGTCAAGTTCCTCATCGCTCGTGAGGTTCGCGTACAACGGGGAGACCTTGGCGCGCACGCGCATGGCAGGTCGGTCGCTTGCGTAGGTCATGGCACTCACGCAGGACTTGCCCAGACCCTCAACAAACTCCTTGTCAACGCGGTCGTGGATGAGGCATGGGCCCTGCTCCAGCGCTCTTGTGGCGGCGAGGCGGTAGGCGCTGGAGATGCGCTGGTACTCATCGCTCTTGCGCAGCTCGTCCAGATTGGCTTCCGGTGCGGCGGCCTTCAGCTCAAAGGTGTCCACGTCGTCGGGCGTCACGCCGCACTCAGGGACAAGCTCAAGCAGGGTCGTCGTGTCGTGGTACGTCCAGCCCGCGGCCTTGCAGGCGCGCACGGCTACCATGCGCCCCATCGAGCAATACGCGCTGTCGAGCACCACGCAATCAGGCACCACATACCCGCGCTCAAACTCACTCATACCCTTGGTGCTCAGCGTCTTGCTCATATCCTCTGCCATGGTTATTCCCCCTCCAGACAGGCGCCGTTGGCCTCACAGACACGACGATACCACTCGAACGAATCCTTTTTGATGCGCTTGTGCAGGTAGTCGATGCGTGAAGTGTACACGCCGGCGCAGTTATTGGGCCCTTGCCAGAAGCGTTCGAATAACTGGGCCAGCGTGTACACTCGAACCTTTTTGATGTGTGCGCCACGTTACGGCTATTAGGTCTTTTCTAGAAGAGTTCGAAAGTTTGCTCCAATGTGTACACTCCGTATAGGTGCTGGCTCAGCTTCCGAACAAGAACAAATGTTCGTATTTGTGGTATACTGGCATTGTGACGAGCCAGTGCGGGTGGGCGCTTAAGCGCTCCTTGGTCGAGTATTCTCCCGCGTCCCGCAAGATCCTCAGCGCAAAGGTTGATATCCCGTGGCGGTTAATCGGTCCCTCATTGCAACTAATATTAGTTGCAATGAGAAACGAACCTGCTAAAGTGAGGAGGAGAAATGGGCCAGAAAGAGAAGCTGATAGCTCGTTTGAGGACACGCCCACGTGACTTCACGCTTGAAGAGATGGAGAGGCTGTTGGGCTATCTTGGCTTCGAGAGAGATAACAAAGGAAAGACAAGCGGCTCACGGGTGAGATTTGTTCACCAAAGTGGCGCCAAACTCATGATTCATCTGCCCCATCCGGGAAACCAGCTGAGGGTGTATCAGGTGAAGGCTCTGTTAGAGATGCTTGAAAAGGAGGGTCTCATATGAGCGGAACGATGAAATACCGCGGCTATGTAGGGTCGGTAGACTTCTCAGAGGATGATGGTGTGCTCTTTGGCAGGCTTTTGGGTATTCGGAGCGTCATCCTCTACGAGGGAACCACTGCAAAAGAGCTGGTTGCTGGTTTTCACGAGGCGGTCGACGAGTATCTGCTTGCTTGCGAGGAAGAGGGCATTGAGCCTGAGATGCCTTATAAGGGGTCGTTCAATGTGCGTATAACGCCAAGCCTCCACGAGCGTCTTGCGCGCTATGCAATCAGTGCGGGGCGAAGTCTCAATTCATGCGTACAAGAAGCGCTCGAGCGTTACGTTGCGATAGTTTCAGAGGCATAAGTGCATCATTATGCCTGTCGCCGCGCTTGCCGATAGGGCAGAGCCCGCTGTCGCACGCTGCGTGATACTGAACCTACCAGCAACGGACGAAACGGGGAGGACCCATGTACCGCATCGGCATTGATATCGGCGGCACCCAGCTGCGCATCGCGCTTATCGACGCGGACTACAAGATCGTGGAGGTCTATAAGACCGCCAACGACCGTGCACAAGACGCCAAGGCCAATTGCGCCCCGCTTGTAGATTGGATTCGCGCCAAGCAGGACGCGGGCTATGGGCTGGCCGGCATTGGCATTGGAAGCCCCGGCCCGCTCGACCTGCGTGCGGGCAAGGTGCTCAACCCGCCCAACCTTGTGGGCTGGGACAACTTCGAAATCGTGCGGTTCTTCCAGGAGGCCACGGGCCTGCCCACCTTCCTCAACAATGATGCCAACGTTGCCGGTCTTTCCGAGGCGCTGATCGGCGGCGGCAAGGGCTACGAGTCGGTCATCTTCGTGGGACTCTCCACGGGCTTCGGCGGTGCCTTCGTATATCGAGGCGAGCTCATCAACGGCGCCCACGGTAACACGGCCGAGTACTGGAACTCCATCGTGTGCGATGACCCCAACGGACGAGGCAGCGCCAACCCCGGTTCGCTCAATGAGAACGCTGGTGGTACGGGCATCACGCGCGTAGCAACCGTGCGTTTTGGCCGCCCGATGGAGCCCAAGGAGCTGTTTGACCTTTACTATGCGGGTGACCCGACGGCGCTCGAGGTCTTTGACTACTGCACGGAGATGCTGGCCCGCGGACTGGCAAACATCTTCTGGAACTTTGACCCCGACGTGGTGGTCGTCGGCGGCTCCATTGACCTCTATCATCCCATCTACCTGCAGAAAGCGCTCGAGAAGGCCGCGCGTTACATGCCCGCGCCCGACTCGCTGCATATCGAGAAGGCCGTCTTCGGCGATGACGCAGGCCTCATCGGCGCCGCGCTCCTCGTAAAGGAGTAGCGCACCACAAAGCACCGCTCTGCTCGGCGCGCCACAAGGGTCGGACCCTTGTGGCGCGCCTCCTTTGGTTCCGCTTCCACGATGAATGCTCAATCTGTACCTTGCGTGCTATACTGGCTATACATCGAGGAGGCATGCCATGGATGCTGTAATAGAGAATGCTCCAGGCCTTGCAAAAGGACGTCGGAGCATGATGGCCCAGATAAACGCGCGCATCGAAACGGAGACTAAGCGTGCGGCAGATGCGGCTTTCGCCCATGCTGGCATTGCGCCAAGCGAGGCTATCCGCGCGCTGTACGCCAGGGCGGCCGCGCTTGGAAGCTCGCTCAAGTCGGTGGGAGACTTGGTTGTTAACAACAACGGAGATGCTGAATCGCAGAGTTCTCGCGAAATGAGCTTTGAGCGTGCGGCACATGCTTTTGACGACATGCTTACGCGCTACGGCTTCACGGTAGACGTTGAGAGCTATGTGCCCATGACCGAGGAAGAGATAGAAGAGGCTGCGTATCAGGATTACCTAGCAGGTGGTGCGCTGTGACGCGGCCTGCGGAGCGCATACTGCTCGACACAAACGTCTGGCTTGATGCCTTCTTGCCAGAGCGAGCTGCACGAAGTGCCGCGCGAGAGCTCATCGCGTTTTCGCTGAAACTCGACGTGGACTTGCTCTATCCCGTGCATATCCTTCCTGACGTGTTCTACCTCGCATTTATTGACATCAAACGGCTCTTACGCGGGCAAGGACCAGATGAGCTGATTGCGCAAGCTGCGCGTACAACAGCGTGGGAGTATGTGAACAGCATGAGAGAAACAGCCACGGCGGTGGGCGCTGATAACAGTGACGTGTGGCTGGCAAGTAAGTGGGAATACCTGAACGGTGACGTTGAGGACAATTTGGTGCTTGCCGCCTCAAAGCGCGCACAGGCCGATTACACGGTTACGAGTGACAAGCAGCTTCTGTCTCATGCGCCACTTGCTGGAGTTGTTGCCGTGTCGCCTGAAGACATGCTTGCCGTACTAAGAGCGCCCCAATAGCACAAGTGCCACAAGGGTCGGACCCTTGTGGCGCGCTTGTGCTACCATGAGACTCCGCATGTGGTGCCGAATAAGGAGAAGGTCAATGTCCAGGAAGCGCATCAACTAGGCAATGAACGCCTAGACAACCGATTGCTTTCGCCCGAGCTCTGAGCTCGGCGCTTTCTTCCTGGAGGTCTTCCCATGCACCACGATCGCCCCGCGCTTTGGACGCGCGACTTCACGCTTGTTACCCTTGCTTCGATCATCGGCGCTGCTGGTGGCATTGCCGGCACCTTTGCGCTCTCGTTCTTCGTTTTTGACGAGACGGGCTCCACCTTGGCCTCGGCGCTTGTCGTGGCAATACAGCTTGTTCCGCACGTCTTCGTGCCGCTGGCCATCTCTCCAGTTATGGACCGTCTGCCGCGCAAGGCTTTTCTCGTCGCGGGTGACCTCGTCAATGGTCTCGCGTACGCACTTCTTGGTCTGTGGCTGCTTCGTCACGCCTTCTCGTACGTGGGCTACCTTGCCGTATCGCTGGCCATTGCCTGCCTTGAGGCGGTTGATGAGCTCGCATGGGTGAGCATCTATCCCGAGGTCATTCCAGAAGGTGCCGAGCAGCAAGGGTATGCTGTATCCTCCATGCTCTATACCACGCTTACGGTAGTGATGGCGCCCTTTGCGGCGGTGCTGCTTGATACTGTGGGCGTTCCTCGACTTCTGCTGGCTGAGGGAGCGTGTGCCGTGGTGGCGGCCCTCATCGAGAGCCTCGTGCATGTGCAAGAGCGCGAGCGCGAGCATGAGGAGGCCTACACGTTGCGAAGCTGGGCCCACGACCTACGAGATACCGTCCGGTATCTGTCGCAGGAGGATGGCCTCAAGGCCATGTTCGCGTACATGTCGGTAAGCAACGGCCTGTACATGGGATACGAGCCTATCCTCATCGCCTTCTTCCGTACGGCGCCAGGGATGTCTGCGGGCCTCTATGCGTTCTTCTCTGCGGCGGAGTTTGTGGGACGTACGCTGGGAAGCATGGTGCAGTATCGCGTCAAGATCCCGCCCGAGCGGCGCTTCCCCTTCACGTTTGCCGTGTATCAGGTGTACGACCTCATGGACGCATGCCTCTTGTGGCTGCCGTATCCGCTCATGTTGGCCAACCGTACGCTCTGCGGGTTTCTCGGCGGCAACAGCTCCATCATGCGCGAAGCGGCCATGCAGCGCTACATTCCCGAGCGCATGCGCTCACGGGTGAACGCCTTTCAAGGCGCGCTCATGATGGCGGTTGGAAGTACGCTGGCCGTTGCGGTGGGTGCGCTTGGCGAGGTGGTCGACTATCGATGGTGCCTTACCGTGTGCGGCATGCTCACCGTGTGCACGAGCTGGATTGCGATCTGGCCGCGGCGAGCTGCCGTGCGGCGGATCTTTGAGAGCGCAGAGTAGGACGGCGAAGCTCGGTTCCGCTCGTTGACGGGCGTCCGTTTTCTTACAGGTCTCGATAGGTGACGAGTCCGATATCCTCGCGTGTGGCGAAGTCACGCAGGGCCGAGCTACGCAGGATTTCGGCATCGACCGTGCGTGGGATGGTCAGCGACGAGTTTCGCATGAGCTGAGCGTCAACGTAGCCCGGGTGCAGCATGAGGATGTGTGCCGCGGGCCGCTGCGCCAGCGCGTCCGCCGCGAGCACCTCGTCAAGCTGAGTCCAGACAGATAGACCCTGCAGCGCATACCATTTACCAAGTGAACCAATAGAAGATTCAACTCCGATGCGTCAGCTCATATAATCAAGTATCGATGCATAGGCATGCTCGTGAAAGGAGCCAACATGATTCGTACTAACAGCGTTACCCTCACGTCGTTGCCTGCGGCAATTGCTTACCGTCGCAAGGGTACTGCCGGTGGTTCAGCGATTGTGATTGTGCGCGCCGACGAGCCTCAGCCGGGCATTGCGACCATCAGCAAGACATCCGGCGAGCCCATCATCGCAACCAACACGCCTGCTGACGTCTATCCTGCGGAGGCATTCGCTGAGGCCATGACGCTGACGGCTGGTATGCCGTATCGCAAGCAGGGCAAGCCTGCTGCTCCCGGCCTTGTTCCCACCGAGGTCGAGCCCGAGCCGGAGCCGGAGGAGGAGCCCGAGGCAATCGTAATCGACACCGCAGAGTATCAGGCGCTGCTCGATGCCTTTACCGACAAGAACGGCAAGTTCTCCTACGCGCTGCTCAACAAGGAGCTCATCCAGCTCGCACATCGCAGCGTCATGGTGAGCGGCATGCTCGGCGACGGTGCCTCTGAGCAGGAGATCTTTGACTATGTTGTGGGCACGCGCTTCCGTGACATCACGGGCAACAAGGACCTCACCGACGCCCAGGTTGCCGCCATGGCCGCCCTCATCGACGAAATTGATATCAAGGGGGCGCGTTCAAGGAGTTCAAGCGCGACATTCGCTCCATGCAGAGCGAGGCCAAGCGCGCATAGCACTGAGCGCCAGAGAAACTGAAGTGGCCGCCCCCGCCTGTGAGTCTCAGGTGGGGGCGGCCTTTGCGGCGGGACCAGAAGGTCCGACCTTCTGGTCCAATGTCTCGAGTTTTGATTATGCCCTAAACACGTAGCGGTCCAGGCGGTCAAACGCCTCGATGACCTGCGCGTGCGGCACGCTCACTGCAATGCGCACAAAGCCCGGGCACTCAAAGAGGCGGCCGTCGTGCCACGTCACACCCACGTCCCAGCCAAGGCGCGGGAAGTCGGTATAGCTCACGCCGTGCGAGTCGCACCAAGCGCGGCAGTCAGCAAGCAGGACGTACGTGCCTTCAGCCTTCGCGCAGGTCACTCCCTCGTAGCTTGCGAGCTTCTCGGTCGCATAGTTGACGTTGTCAGACAGCACTTGGCAGAGCTCGTCGGTCCATGCGGAGCCTTCCTCGCTGTAGGCACCGATAAGCCCGTGCATGCTCAGCACGTTCTGCGAGTTGTAGTGCGAGAGCGACTGCTCCTTCTCAATGCGGTCGCGCAGCCACGGGTTGTAGATCACGTGGTACGAGCCAATGAGGCCAGCCAGGTTGAAGGTCTTGGACGGAGCATAGAGGGAGACCACGTGGTCGTGCGCCCAGTCGCTCACCTGCTGCGTGGGGATGTGCTGGTGGCCGTTGAGCAGGATGTCCGACCAGATCTCGTCGGAGATGACGTAGACGTCGTGCTTCTCGAAAAGCGCCATTGCCTGCTCGAGCTCCCAACGTTCCCATACGCGGCCGCACGGGTTGTGCGGCGAGCAGAAGATAGCGGCGTGGATCTTGTTCTCCACGATGCGGCGCTCCATGTCCTCAAAGTCCATGCGCCATACGCCACCCTGGTCAAGGACGAGCGGGCTGTGGATGAGGTGGTAGCCGTTTCCGTTGCAGACGCCCGTGAAGCCCACGTACGTGGGGGAGTGCACGAGCACGTTGTCACCCTTTGAGCAGAGCACGTTTAGCGCGCTGACTACGCCGCCGAGGACACCGTTCTCATAGCCGATGTGCTCCTTGGCAAGGTCGTCTACGCCCTTGCGCGTGCGATGCCAGTCAATGATTGCCTGGTAGTAGGCATCGCTCTCGGCGTAGTAACCAAAGAAGGGGTGGTCAACGCGCTCGTGGATGGCGCGCGTGACCGATGGTGCGGTGGCAAAGCTCATGTCGGCAACCCAAAGAGGGATTGAGGAGAAGCCCTCTTTGGGGGCGGCGGGGGCAAAACCCGTCCCGTCGCCCAGGCCATCGATGGCGATGGCGTCGTGGTTATGGCGATCGGGGATGGTGGTGAAGTCAAAGCGCATGGCGGGTCCTTTCAGTAGTTGATGCCCTCATTATGGCACACGGGACCAGAGGGTCGGACCTTCTGGTCCCCCTCTGGCCCTCGCGATGCAACGCGTGGTGGGCTATCCTCGGAGTACCTTGTTCATGGCTTTGCCGCGAGCGAGTTCGTCAACCAGCTTGTCCAACTGACGCATGCGCTTGGTGAGCGGGTCGTCGATGTTCTCCACGCGTACACCGCAGATGCTTCCCGTGATGAGGTCGGCATGCTCGTTGACCTGCGGCGCGTTGCGCAGAAAGTCTCCGTAGGGTGTGTCGCTCTCTACCAGCGTGGCCAGCTCCTTCGGCGTATACCCCAGAAGCCAGCACGTCACCTCGTCTACCTCAGCGCGCGTTCGCCCCTTGCGCTCAGCCTTCGCTACGAGGGCTTGGTAGACCTTGCCAAAGGACATGTCAAAGACGCTCGTGCGTGGCATGGGTGCTCCTCTCTGAGACAACAGCTACAGGATACAATCTGCCGAGTTTTGCGCAAACCGTCTGGCACCGAAGCCTCAAAGGTTGCCGACGACGAAGTCCTTGATGACGGCGAAGCTCTCGCGGAGCAGGTTATTGGGCAGGTTCCAGAGCGTCGAGTACGCGGCGATGCCCTCAACATGCTGCGCTCCAGCCTTGCGGGCAAGACGTGTGGCCCGAAACACATGGAAGTTGTTGGTAACGATGCCGATGCGACGGTCCATGGAGCCCATCAGCTCGAGTGAGAACGCGATGTTCTCGACGGTATTGGTGGAATTCGATTCCTGAATGATGCGATCAGGAGAGAGACCGCGCCTTATCAAGTACGCAGCCATGCCCCTGGCCTCGGGGAATGGCTCGTCGGGCCCTTGTCCGCCCGAAACGATGCACAGAGTTCTTGGGTTATCGTGCAGGTATGCAAGAGTGGCCTCAAGCCGGTGCCGAAGCACCGGGCTCGGCCGCCCACCTCGGTATATCTGGGCACCCAGCACGATCAAATAGTCCAAATCGGGTTCGGCTGACGCGTTGAACTGACTGAAGATGAAGCCATTGACGCAGGCAAGCACGCCGATTAGCGCCACGAGTAAGACGGTGACCACGTGCTTGAGCGTTGTCGGCATCGCGTCCCAAACGCCAGCGTGCACTGCCCAGGCAGTCGCAAGGAGAGCGGCGCCTAGTGCGCACCACACGGTATAGAAAAACGTCCCAGAACGGCGCCTCATGAGCATCACGCCATAGGCAATGCTCGCGCAGCCCATCAGGAGCAAGAGAACCGACATGCAACCTCCCAGACGAAGAGCGAACAGCACGATAGCAGATGAGCAAGTTGTTCTATCGACTGGTTTACCCATGACCGCGTAAGATAGACGTTGGAGCCACACGACAAGGGAGGTTCGCGATGACAAAGCTGTTGTTTCTGGGGCATGGGTCCCTTCGAGTTACCACCAATGCCGGGAAGACTATCTACATTGACCCGTTCATGAGCCCCAAGGGCAAGGATTCGGATGAGGGCTACGACGCGCCTGCCGACCTGGTGCTCGTTACTCATCAACACTTCGATCACACCTCCATCAACAAGATGCCGCACGCTGCTGGTTGTGAGGTGTGGCAGAACATGGACTCCCATCCAGATCCGCGTACCTACCTTACCAAGGCCTTCCTCGACGGCGCGGTTGAGGTTCAGGCGGTGGAGGCCTACAACCATCATCATCGCAAGGATGACTGCGTGGGATACGTGGTGCGCGTTGACGGCCTGACACTGTACTTCTCTGGCGATACGGGGCCGACCAACCAGATGTCCATGCTCGCCAACTACGGCATTGACTACGCCTTCTTGCCGTGTGACAGCATCTATACCATGACGCCCAAAGAAGCAGCGAAGTGTGCCAAGCTCATCGGAGCAAAGCACAACGTGCCGGTACACATGAACCCGGTGAACCCGTATGGCGAGAAGGCGGCGACACAGTTTGCCGCAAGTGCGCCCAACGCGCAGCTCATCAGGCCGGGTGTGCCCACGGAGTTGTAGGAGGAGGTGGGGGCTATGGCCAAAGTCACAAAGCCCAATAATCTGCAGGTCAACGAGCTGTATCACACGAAGTTCGTCAAGCTGTACGACCTGACCTACGACGAGGGGGCTCATTACTTTGAGGCGTCGCGTCGCGATGCCGCAGATGTCTTGGCGGACAAGGGCGATGACGTCCTGACTACGGCGCTGCCCGATGCCGTGAGTGCCTGCCTTGTCGTGGTAACGCCCAACGACGAGCCGCGTCAGGTGCTCTTCTACGAGTACCGCTATCCCACCGGGCAGTATCTGCTGAGCATTCCCTCAGGACTCATCGATGCGCGTGACGGTGGCGAGGATGACCCGTGTGCTGCGGCCATGATTCGCGAGATTGCCGAGGAGACGGGCATCGTGGTAGGCGAGGGTGACCGCGTGACCACCATCAGCCCGTTCCTCTTCAATACGCCGGGACTCACTGATGAGAGCACAGCGCTTCTCTGTGTGGTGGTACATCTGGACGACCTCTCGCCGCTCTCGCATGCAGGCGCTGAGGGTTCGGAGCGCTTTGGCGACTTTGAGCTGCTGACGGCTGCTGAGGTGCGGCAGATTCTGGCCCAGGGGCGCGACCCGCGTGGGCACTTCTACCCCATGGTTGCGTGGGCCGCGATGACGTACTTCGCGAGCGGTATCTGGCGCGAGGGCTTCTAGCCCCAACCGTGGACCATGGCAGAAGGGGTAACCCCTCTTGCCATATGGCAGAAGGGGTAACCCCTCTTGCCATAGCCACATGGCAGAAGGGGTAACCCCTCTTGCCATAGCCACATGGCAGAAGGGGTAACCCCTCTTGCCATATGTTCCCCTACATGGCAGAAGGGGTAACCCCTCTTGCCATATGTTCCCCTACATGGCAGAAGGGGTAACCCCTCTTGCCATATGGCAGAAGGGGTAACCCCTCTTGCCATATGTTCCCCTAGATGATGCGGACTCTCACCGACTGGCCTCAGCATTCTGTTGGTTGGTGTGAGAATCTATATGCCATCCGTGAACCCACAATCCTAATCAAAGGGGAATACCATGCTGAAGATTCGTCTGTTCTGTGCCGGCGGCATGTCCACGAGCCTGCTCGTGCGCAAGATGGAAGAGGCTGCCGCTGCCGCAGGCGTTGAGGTAGACATCAGGGCTCATGGTGTGGGCAGCATCGAGCGTCGCCTTGACGAGACCGTTGACGTCGTGCTCATTGGTCCGCAGGTGGGCTACCAAAAGGCGCAGGTCAAGGCCGTCACCGACAAGCTGGGCATTCCTATGGAGGTCATTCCCATGCAGGTGTATGGCATGGTGAACGGCAAGGCCGCCTTCGAGCTCGCACAGAAGTTGGCGGCTCAAAAGTAGCTACTCATGGCCCTGCTCTTTTCAAGGGTGTCGTTTGGCGATAAGCTTAATCGATATCAAAAAAACGAAGGAGAGAGGGGCCTATATGGACACCCGTAACTTCTATGCCGGTGAAGAGTTTTATGCCCACATGATGCTCGGTTGCTTGCGCGGTCAGCGCGGTGCAACGTTCCGCACGTTTGCGCCGATGGCTGATCGCATTCAGCTGGTGCTGGACGGCGAGTTCATGGACATGAACAAGTGCTGGGACGGCAACTTCTGGGAGCTGTATCTTCCTGAGGTTGCGTCTGGCACTCCGTATGAGTACCGCATCTGGCACAACGGTAGCTACCAAGACCACTGCGACCCTTACGGCTTCCTGATGGAGCTGCGCCCAGCCCATCGCTCTGTCGTGACGGACCTCATCTATCAGTGGCATGACGACGCGTGGATGAAGAAGCGCACCAACTGCCTGGACAAGCCCATGAACATCTATGAGATGCATATGGGCTCATGGCGCAAGCGCTCTGGCGATGAGCCTTCTGACGACCCAGCAGATTGGTACACCTACGAAGAGATTGCCGAGCCGCTGGTCGAGCATCTGACCGCTGGTGGCTACACGCACGTCGAGTTCATGCCGCTGAACGAGCACCCCTTTGACGGTAGCTGGGGCTACCAGCCGACCGGCTTCTTCGCCGCGACCAGCCGCTACGGCACACCGACGCAGCTGATGCACCTCATCGACCAGCTGCATCAGGCGGGGATCGGCGTGATCATGGACGTGGTGCCCGTGCACTTCGCCAACGACCCCTATGGCCTCGCAAACTACGACGGCACGCCACTCTTTGAGTATCCCAACGACGCGGTTGGCGTAAGCGAGTGGGGCAGCCACAACTTCATGTATTCGCGCGGGGAGACCTGCAGCTTCATGCAGTCTGCCTACAACTTCTGGCTTGGCGCCTACCATATCGATGCATTGCGCATGGACGCCATCAGCCGCATCATCTATTGGCAGGGCGACGCGGGCCGCGGCATCAACAACATGGCACTGGACTTTGTTAAGACCATGAACAACGGCCTGAAGTCGTTGAACCCGGGCATCTTCCTTGTGGCAGAGGACTCGACCGATGTCGCGGGCACCACGCGTCCCGTTGAGCAGGGCGGTCTGGGCTTTGACTACAAGTGGGACATGGGCTGGATGCACGACACGCTCGAAATGTTCCAGCTTGAGACGGGTATGCGCGCCGGCAGCTACCACAAGCTGAGCTTCTCGATGATGTATTTTGGCAACGAGCACTACCTGATGCCGCTCTCTCACGACGAAAACGTCCATGGCAAGGCAACCGTGACACAGAAGATGAGTGGCGACTACGACGGGAAGTTCCCCCAGGCTCGTGCGCTCTACCTGTACATGCTTGCGCATCCGGGCAAGAAGCTGAACTTCATGGGGTATGAGTTCGCGCAGCTTCGCGAGTGGGACGAGAAGCGCGAGCAGGATTGGTTCTTGCTGCAGTATCCCAACCACGATGCGTTCTGGCGCTTCATCCGCGAGTTGGGTCATATCTACAAGGACGAGCCGGCCCTGTGGGAGCAGGACTACCTTGACGCGGGCTTCGTGTGGCGTGTGGTGCAGGCCGACCAGGACGTGGTGTATGCCTTCGAGCGCGTTTCCGCAAAGGGCGAGCGCGTGCTGTTCGTCATGAACCTCTCCTGGCAGGGCCATGAGAAGTTTGAGATTCAGATTCCCGACGCCAAGAAGGCAAAGGTGCTCATCGATACCGACTGGAACCGCTACGGCGGCAACACGTTTGACGCTGACGGCCAGATCCTGGCGATATCGAAGGGCGTGCTGAAGGTTGACCTGCCGTCCTGCTCTGGCAAGCTTCTGAAGCTGTCATAGCGCAGAAAGCGATTGTTGACCGAAAGCGGCCCCGCCGCGTCAACATCAGCAATATGCTAGTGCTGATGTTGACGCGGCGGGGCCGCTTTCGGTCAACAATCGCCTATGGTTCTGTAAGGCTGGAAGCTGCGGAAAGGCTGGGCAATGAAATACGCGCTGGTCAATGGGTATGTGCTTGATGGAACGCTGAATGAGTCTGGCAAGATGGTGCCTCACAAGGGCTGGGTGGTTCTGGTTGATGGCGAGCGCATTGCTGCGGTGGGCGACCTCCCCACATCCGAGCTCATGGGATATGAGGTGGTGGACCTCGCCGGTGCTTGGGTCATGCCGGGCCTCATCAACCTGCACGCGCACCTGGCGGCTTCGGGCAAGCCGCCCAAGGCAAATGCTAAGCCCGTCGACTACAAGAAGCTCTTCGATACGCTGAGCAAGATCCCTCCGGTGTTGGCAGGCTACCGTGCACTGTGCGCCGCGCAAGCCAAGCTGCAGCTGCTTTCGGGGGTAACCACGCTGCGCACGGTGGGTGGCATCCTTGACTTTGACGGCCGGATTCGCGACCGGATCAACGCGGGCAAGGCGGTTGGCCCACGCATGCTCGTGTGCAACACTGGCGTCTCGGTGCCGGGCGGGCACTTTGCAGGTTCGCTTGCTACGGAGGCCAGCACGCCCGAGGAAGCTGCGGAGCATGTGCGTCAAATTGCCGCCACCAACCCCGACTGGATCAAGCTCATGATCACGGGCGGCGTCATGGACGCGAGCGAGGAAGGCGAGCCTGGCGTGCTGCGTATGCCGCCTGAGCTGGTGCGGGCTGCGTGTGACCAGGCCCACGAACTGGGATATCGCGTTGCTGCGCATGTGGAGAGTCCCGAGGGCGTGCGCGTGGCGCTTGAGAACGGCGTGGACACCATCGAACATGGCGCGCAGCCCAACGAAGAGATTCTCGAGCTCTTCAAGGAGCGCGGAGCGGCCGACATCTGCACCATCAGCCCCGCTGTTCCGTACTCGCTTTTCCCGCTCGAGGACAGCCATGCGCCCGAGATTGCGAAGACCAACGGCAAGGTGGTCATGGACGGCATCATCGCGTGTGCGAGGGGCTGCCTTGCGGAGGGCATCCCGGTGGGGCTGGGCACGGATTCTGGTTGTCCCTTCATCACGCACTACGACATGTGGCGCGAGCTCGTGTACTTCCAGAAGTACTGCGATGTGTCGGCTGACTTCGCGCTGCACACCGCCACGCAGATCAACGCTGAGATTCTGGGACTTGCGGACGAGATCGGCACGGTCGAGGCGGGCAAGTCAGCTGATCTGATCGTGTGTGATGCCAATCCGCTCGAGGATCTCTCGCGCTTGCGCAAGCTACGCGCGGTGATATGCCAGGGCAGGCTGTACAAGAATCCACGTCCGCGCAAGATGGCAAACGTCGAACGTCTGCTGGACATCTACTGCTAAGGCCTGAGAGCCCGCCCCCGGACAATCAGGACGGGGGACTGCGGACGTTTTCTTGTACATGCTACACCGCGTAGCCCAGCCGCCTGCGGTGCTCGTCGGGCGTGAGCCAGCCGAGCGCCTGGGAGGCGCGCC